>PLJD01000097.1 GCA_003140175.1 Actinomycetota bacterium | reverse complement strand
AGCGCGATCAAGCCGACCGCGAGCGCCGCCAGCAGGAACAGCGGCGTCAGCGGCGAGCGGATCGTGGCCTGGGTGAGGCGTCCCGACAGTCCGAGATTCACGGCCGCACCAATACGTCGCCGCTCTTAAGCCCGGAGAGGATTTCCAGCGCATCCGGCATGTCCGGACGCGGCAGTTCGCGGCCGCGCTGCACCGGCACGTCGATCACGCTCTTGTCGTCCTTGCGGACGCGCGCATAATCGTTACCGAAACGGGTGACGATGAACGCGCCCGGCACGATGATACTGTCGCGCTCGCCGGCCGAGACCCATACGCGGATGCGTTCGCCGACAAAATAATCGCCGAGCCCCGCGACCGCCGCGTCGGCGATCACCCGGCCGTCCTCGATCTGCGGATAGACCAGGCGGATGGTGCCGAATTGGACGCCGCTCTTGCGAAGCTCCTTGCCGAGTTCCTCGCCGTCGATGCGGACGGAATCGCCCGCCTTGAGAAAGCGCGCATGCCGTTCCGGCACGCGCAGCCGCAGGATGAAATTCTGCTCCGCCACCGTGGCGACGGTTTCGCCCGGCAGGATGACGGTGCCGGTGGTCACCGGCACTCTCAAAACGCGGCCGGAGGCCGGCGCCAGCACCTTGCCTTCGGTGACCTGCTGCTGGATGACCGAGCGTTCGGCGGTGCGTGCCTTCAGCGCGTTGGATGCGACGTTGAAGGCGGTGCGGGCCTGATCGAGCGTCGTCTTCGGAACGGTGCCGCGCGAGAACAAATCCTCGGCGCGAGTGAGATCGTTCTGCGCCTGGGCGACCTGGTCTGCCAGCCCGGAAATCTGCGCATCGAGCGACTTCATCTGCAGCGCGAGCTTCTCGTCGCCGATGGTCGCGACCACCTGCCCCTGCTTGACGCTATCGCCTTCCTTGACGGCAAGCTCGACCACCGTGCCGCCGNNTGCGCGCGCGCGCCGGCACCACGTTGGCGCTTTCGACGGTGGCAAAGACCGCCTTTTCGTCGGCCACCGATTTCGGCGCGACGGTGAAGGTCTCTTGCGCAATCGCCGCTTGCGCCAACAGCGCAAGCGCAGCCGCCATGGCAAATCCGGCACGCATTATTATTTTACCTCTGTCGTACAATTCAGTGTTCATCGTGCGGCGCGAACGCCGCGCGGTCATTGATGTGACGCAGGATTCCGGCGGCCCGCCGGCCGCCCCTTGCGGCGCGCTTGCGGGCCGCCGCCGGAGGTGGTCCCGCAATAGACCCGGTACAGCGTGCGCACGAGTTCGCGCGCCTGCGGGCTGCCGATCGAATACCAGATGGTCTGCCCGTCGCGCCGCGCCGTCACCAGCCCGTCCTTGCGCAGCAAGGCTAGATGTTGCGACACGGTCGAATCGCGGATTTTCAACAGCGCCGCCAACTCGCCGACCGAGCGCTCTTTCTCGGTCANNTTGGCTTGTATTTTCATAGTTGCGTATATACGAATTATCGCATATATAGTCAACAGGCAGCGTCGCCGAGGCCGGGCACAGCCGGATATGTCAGTCAGGCCCATTGATCGGAGATTTGCCGTGAACGTCGATCGCGCCGTATTCGCCCTTGCCGGCACCATGGTGCTGGCGAGCCTCCTGCTGGGTTGGCTGGTCAGCCCCTATTGGCTGCTGCTCGCGGCCTTTGTCGGGGCCAACATGCTGCAAGCCGCTTTTACCGGCTTNNCGGCGCGCTGACGCGACAATGCCCGCGACGGCAATCGGCCGCGCGGGCATCGGGTCGCTGTTAGGTCACGTCGGCTGCGGGCGGTCAGCTGTTGACTTGCGTGTAAGCGCCGGTATGGCGATTGATGATGAAGCGCTGCACCAGGGAATTGTCCTTGGTCACGATGTCGGCCGTGATCGTGTCGGCATCCTTCTCTTTCACATCGCCGACTTTGAGCCGCGGATTGCCGCGCCAATTGAGCCAGCCCTCCATGCGGGTCTTCACCTGGTCGGTGGTGAGATTGAGATTTTGGTTGGCGGTCTGATCGGCTTGCGCCGCCGGGCCGCGGCCGTAACCGGGGCCATTTCCCTGCATCATGCCGGGGCCATAACCGCCGCCCCAACCGCGCATACGATAGCCGGGGCCATAGCCTTGCCCTGGGACTTGGCCTTGCGCCCCGGCGGGTCCGGACTGCTCGTTTTGCCCGAAGGCCGGGCAATTCCACGGACCCGCTCCTTGTCCGCCGCCAAAGCCGCGCATGTGAAAGCCGGGACCGTTGCCGCCCATCATGCCGGGCCCGAAACCACCGCCCATCATACCGGGGCCGTAGCCGGGGCCGCCTTGCGCGAGGGCGGTATAGCCGTAAGCACCCGCCGCCAGTGCCGCCGCAACGCCGAGGGCGATGAAGACATTTCGCGATTTCATTGGATTGCTCCTGTTGCTTGCAACGGTATCGCCGTCGCTGACGGTCATCAGCAGCGTGGCGTGTCACTCAAGTTTGTCGCGAGGGGGCGATTTGGTGACAAAGTGTGTCAGAGCCGCTATCCGGCAGATATCGTTACAATCTTTTTGCCCTAAACGGCCCGGCCCGAACTAAATTCAAGCCCATGAACGATGGTCCGCACATCCTGATCGTCGACGACCATCGCGAGATGCGCGCCCTAGTATCGCGCGCGCTGGCCAAGGAGGGCTTTCGCGTCAGCACCGCCGGCGACGGCAAGGCTATGCGCAAACTCATGGCCGATGCGCGCGTCGACCTGATCTTGCTCGACTTGATGCTGCCGGGCGAGGACGGGCTGTCGCTGTGCCGTTCGCTGCGCGCCGACAGCGATATTCCGATCATCATGCTCACCGCCAAAGGCGACGAAGTCGATCGCGTGATCGGGCTGGAAATGGGCGCCGACGATTATGTGCCCAAGCCGTTCGGCAGCCGCGAGCTGGTTGCGCGCATTCGCGCTGTGCTGCGGCGCAATCGCGCGCGCGCGCCTGCCGCCGGTCAAGACAAGCCCAAGCGCTACCGGTTCGAACGCTGGACCTTCGACGTCGACAAACGCGAATTGCTCGGGTCGGATGGCGTCGCGGTGCCGCTGAGCACCGGCGAATTCGATCTGCTGCTGGCGCTGGTCGAGCATCCACAGCGCACCTTGAGCCGCGACCAGTTGCTCGATCTGGCGCGCCACCGCGCCGCCAACACTTTCGACCGCAGCATGGACACGCAGGTGAGCCGCCTGCGCAAGAAGGTCGAGCGCGACCCCGCCGAGCCGGCGATTATCAAGACCGTGTGGGGCGGCGGCTATATCTTCACGCCCGACGTGAGCCGGGAATGAGCCGCTTTTTCCCCAAAAGCTTGTTCGGCCAGACACTGCTGATCCTGCTGGTCGGGCTGGTGATCTCGCACGCGGTCGGCGCCTGGATCTATGCCGGCGCGCGCGAGCAGGCGGTGCGCGCGGTCAGCGGATACGCGGCGGCGCAGCGCGTCGCCAATTTGTCGCGCCTGGTCGAAGAAGCGCCGGCCGACTGGCGCGCGCGCATCGTGGCGGCGCTGAGCGACCCCACCTTCCGCGTCGCGCTCTCGGGTGAGGCGCCGGCTTTGCCGCCGGCCGACGCCGAAGGCGCCGCCGCGGCGGTCGAGGATTATGTGCGCCAGCAGCTTCCCGCGCTGCCCGACCGCCAGGTGCGGGCTGCGGTCTTGGCAGACCGGCCGTCCGGCGCGCCTTTCGGGCCGCCATTCGATCGCCGGCCATTCCCGGGGCCGATGGGCGAACCGGGCGGCATGGGCGGGATGATGCACGGCATGATGGGACCGGGCTTCGGCGGCTTCGGCGCCTGGCGCGGCCTGCAGGTCGCGGTCAAGCTCGCCGACGGCCAATGGCTGTCGTTCGCTACCGCGCTGCCGCAGGGCGCGCCGTCGGTGTCGTGGCAATTCATCATCTCGATGGCCTTGATGGGGCTGATTGTACTCGCTGTCTCGGTCTGGGCGGTGCGCCGCGTCACCGCGCCGCTCGGAATGCTGTCGGCCGCCGCCGATCGTCTCGGCCGCGACGTCACCGCCGAACCGCTGGCCGTGGCCGGCACGGTCGAAATGCAGAATGCCGCGCGCGCCTTCAACCGCATGCAGGAGCGGCTGCGCCGGCTGATCGAGAGCCGCACCCAGATGCTAGCGGCCCTGTCGCACGATCTGCGCACGCCATTGACGCTGCTCAGGCTTCGCACCGAGGAGGTCGCCGACGCCGGCGAGCGCGACAAGATGCTCGCCACCATCGGCGAGATGAACGAGATGATCGGCTCGACTTTGGCTTTCGCCCGCGACGAAGTGCGCGCCGAGCCGCGCCGGCGCGTCGACGTCGCCGCGCCCGTCTCGCCCCTGGGTGTCGCCGGGGCTCGACGGCATCATCCAGGGCCGACCGGTGGTGGTCGGCACCACCGTGGTCGTCGCCACCGAGAACAACTCGCTGTATGGGCTCTCGCTGCGCAACGGTCGCATCCTGTGGGGCCCCCGCCACATCGGCCCACCCGTCACGCTCGCCGTCATCGCCGCGCTGGCCCCCTCCTCCGCCGGCTGTGGAGACCTCGACCCGCTCGGCATCACCGGCTCGCCGGCCGTCGATCCCGCCACCGGCCGGGTCTTTGCGGTCGCGGACGTCGCGACTCGACCCGGGCGTCCGCCCGTGCACGAGCTCGTCGGGGTCGACGCCGCGACTGGAGCCGTCGCGGTCGGACCCACGCCGATTGATCCGCCCGCGATGCTGCACCCCGAGTTGGAGCAGCAACGTGCGGGTCTCGTGGTGGCGAACGGGAACGTCTACGTCGGATTCGGTGGCCTCTACGGGGACTGTGGCGAATACAACGGCTTCGTCGTCGCGGCCAAAGAGGATGGCAGCGGCATCGCCGGCTATTTCGAAGACGCGAACGCCCTGCCGGGGAACCGCCAGGGCGGGATCTGGGGACCCGGCCCCCTCGCGGTGGACTCGTTCGGCAACGTGTACGCCGCCACCGGGAACGCGGACAACTCGCCGCCCGACCCCGCCACCGATGACAGCCAAGCGGTCGTCCGTCTCGGGCCGACCCCGAGCTTCGCCCTCGACTACTTCCAGCCGGTGACGTTTCGTGCCGAGAACGCCAGCGACGAGGACCTCGGCTCGACACCGCCGCTGCTGGTGGGTGACGGACAGATCTTCCAGATCGGCAAGCAGCGCGACGGGTACCTGCTCAATGCGGCGAGCCTCGGCGGCGCCGACCACCACACGCCGTTGGCGTCCATCGACAACCTGTGCCTCGCGATCGGCGCCAATGCCGTCGCCGGCTCGTCCGTGTTCGTCGCCTGTCAAGGCGGCGTCCAGGAGGTGCGCATCGACCGAAGCGGCCCGACCCCCCAGCTGCGTCACGGTTGGACCGCCTCGGTGCCGGCCGGCGGCCCGGTCGTCGTTGGGGCCGGCTCGGTGTGGTCGGTCGACACCGCCGACGGCGTTCTCGACGGGTTCAACCCGACCACGGGACACGTCGTCGCGCACTACGCCGTCGCGCTCGACTCGAGCCAGCATTTCCCGACCCCGACCGTGGCCGGACAGTTGATCGTCGTCGAGGCCGCCAACCACGTCGACGCGTTCGCGCTGCCCACGCTCCGAGCCCCCCGGACCCGGTGACCGAGCCGGGCTGGCCCCGCCACGCGCTCGAGCGCCGCGCGCTCGCACGCCGGGCTCCTCGGTGATTCGGTCGGCGCAGACCGCCACGGTTAGCGTGCCCGCCGCGACCTCCGGCCGGACACCGGCACCGCGACCCCCGAGGGGAAGGACACCAGCGATGCGCCACGCGCGGTGGGCGGCTCCGCTCCTCAGTCTGGGACTCGTCGCCGCCCTGGCGCTCCCCGCGGGAGCCGCCGGGGGTCGCGCACCCAAGCCGAACGCCCAGGACCGAGCGGTCCTCGCCGCGGGGGTCGCGACCGCCGCCGACGTGCCCGCGGGTTGGACGGCCAGCCCGCAGGTCGACACCGGCACCAAGGACTACCAGGGGATCAAGGACTGTCAGCCGATCGCCCGCGCCGTCACCGCGGCGCGCGCGAAGGTCCCGCACCGTCTCTCGCCGAACTTCAGCCCGCCCGGGTCGACGACCACGGCGACGGTCGTCGACGACATCGTGCTGGCGTTCAAGAACCCGAACGGGGCCAGCGCGTTCGTCGCCGCGTATCAGGGGCCGACCATCTCGGACTGTCTGCAGAAGGTGCTCGCGAAGACCACGGGCGGGAAGGCGCAGGTGAGCGTGGCGCAGCTCGACGACCTCCAGGGGATCGGCGACGCCAACGTTGGCTACGAAGCGACCATCAGCGCGTCCGATTCGGGCCAGAACCTCACGCTCGTCGGCGACGTCATCACCGTCCAGGTCGGGCGGGCAGTCGTGCTCCTCTCGTACCTGAACGACGGCGCTCAGACCTTGCCCGAGGGGATGGGCATCGTGACCGCGGTCGTGAACCGCCTCCGGTTCGCGCCGGGCGGCTGAACCACCCCGGCGGGGGCTCAGGGGCCGAGGGCGGGCTCCGACGCGATGCGCACCATGACGTGCTCCGGAGCCGGCTCGCCCGACACGAGCGCGTCTCGCACCCCCTCGAATCCGGCCTTCGTGAACGCGCGGATCGAGCGCACGTTCCGGACGTCAGGCCCGGCGACGCAGCGGCGAACGCCAGGCTGTGCGAAGACCACCTCCACGAGAAAGCGGTCGATCACAAGCGGCCCGATCCCACGTCCGACCCGACCCGGGTCGCCGAGGAGCAGATCGACGCCGGCCCCGGTGGGCTCCCCGATCGCCGCCCCGTACTCGGGAGAGTCACACAACCGGTACCACTGGATCAGCCCGGCGGGGACGCCGTCGACGAGGATCACGAACCGGGACGTCGGGTCGACCCCGTCGGCAGCCGGCCCGTACTCCTCGGCGACCTGCGCGGCGGTGGCGGCGTGCGGGCCGGGCCCACCGAGGCCGTCGGGCCCGGACTCGGTCCCCCACCATTCGTAGACGTGGGGCTGGTTGAGCCAGCTCCGGAGGCGCTCGAAGTCGCTTCGCCGCAGCGGCCGGAAGCCGACCTCAGGCACCGCGTCGCCCCATGACGCGTCGCCCAATCGGCTCGCCGGCTCGACCGGGGCTCGCGCCGGTCAGCGGTTGCTGATCCGGAACGGGTCGTCGTCGGGGGGCCGGCGCTTCCAAACCTGCCACCAGGGCCGCGCGCCGGCGGTCTCGGCGCGCTGGAGGTCGCGTTCGACGTCGTGCTCGGCGCCTTCCACGATCCCTTCCGCGTCGTCGAGCACGTCGGCGATCGCTTCGGGATTGTCGTCCGGCTCCGCTTCGACGGGCGGCCGCTCGAGTGTCCCGGTCACAAAGCCGCCGCCGATGAGCGACGACTCGTAGCGGTCGCAGTGCTCAGGGCAGCGCCAGGGCTGCTCGGGGGCCAGGCCCAAGACGCAGTACCGGGCGACCTCGCCGTTGTCGTAGGTGCGGCTCTCGAAATGCCGGCAGTCCTCTCGCATGGGCATCGGTCAGCACTCCCGGTGGCTCGACGGGCACAGGCGGCGATCGGATCGGCCCGGTGAGGCCGCGCGCGTCGACGCTACCCCGGCGCGGAACCCACGCGCTCCCGGGCGTGGCGGTGCACCCCGCGGGCCTGGGGGGCACGGACCCGCAGATGGCAGGCCGACGCCCCGGTGACGAGGAACGCCTCGCCGGAGCGCAGCGCCCGCACGTCGTCGGGACTGACCACGAAGTGGTGCGCGACCCGTTGGGTGACCGCGCCGGTGTGCGCGAGGCCGATGATCTGCTCGCTGCGTTCGAGCGTCCAGGCCGTGCCGGCCAGCGCCGCCAGCCGCTCGGGCACCTTGAGCTGGTGCACGACGATCGTGCCCACGGTGCCGGCCAGCCGTTCTCGGACCGTGTCGCTCGGTCCGAGACTCGCCCACGTCTGGGCGATCAGGACGACACCGACTCCGAAGGAGCGGACGCGTTCGACGAGGTCGACCGCGGCGTCGGGGCGGGCGGCGAGCCGGGAGAACTCGTCGACGACGACCAGCGCCGGACGTTGGGGATCCTTGCGGGCCATCGCCCAGTGGAGGAGATCCTCGAGCAGGAAGGCGCCGATCTCGCCGGCCTGGTGGCGGTGCTCCGGGCGTCCGACCGGCACGTACGCGGCGGCGACGTCCTCGTAGGACCAGGTCCCGTCGAGCGATGCGCCGACCGCCCATGCCACCCCCTCGTAGCGGTAGCGGGCACCGAGGAAGTCGGATTCGGAGAGGCGACGGATCTTGTCCGCCTCCGCTGGATCGTCGCGCCAGCGTCGGCGCAGCGTCCGCTTGTCCATCCGCTCGACCAGCTCCCGGAAGGAGCGGGGCGGGTCGACGCCCACCGCCCAGCGCAGGACGTTGCGCGCGATGCCCTCGTAGTAGGGCTCGGTGAACGCCTGGGTGGCCAGGAGCCGGTTCACGATGCTGTCCGCCCCGCCCCGCCAGCCGTCGATCGGGTCGCGGGTCGCGTCGCGGGCCACCCGAGCGTGGTGGTCAGCGAGGGTGAGGAACCGATCGGCGACCGCGGCGTCCGCCTTGCCGTCAATCCAGTACACGTCCCATCCGGCGCGCATCGCCTCGCCCGCCACGGTCAGGGCCGTCATGGTCTTGCCGCTGCCCGTCTCGCCGACGATCAGGGCCTGGCGCAGCCAGTCGCGCATCGGGACCGCCACGACTCGTCATCGGAGCAGGTTGAGCCCGGCGTCCGCCGCGGGCGCGTCGATGGCGACGCCGAGCACCGCCCGGCCGGTGGGCGTCGGCCAGCGGCCACGCCGGACTCGGCGCACCGCGCCGGTCGCGGCCCGGCGACGGCGGCTGTCCGAGCGGGTGTGGCGGGTCTCCTCGTGCTCGTCGCGATGGTGAATGACCGTCTGCAGCGCCNNCGGACGAGTGCCGGGTAGCCAGCGCGACGAGCGCGTCCACGACGCCGAGGTACGCGCGGGCACCCCCGGCGAGGGCCAGGGCGCCGGTGACGACGAGCCCGCACCCGGCGGCGGGCCAGCGTCGCCAGCCGCGGCGGTCGATGACGAACGCCAGCGATGCCGCGACCGCGAGCGTCGGCGCCGCCACGACGACGAACCCGGCTGCCAGCGCGGCGCCGGCGAGCCGCTCCCACGGGTCCGAGGGTCCCTCAGCGGACGGCGGGCCGGTCACGGGGCGACGAGCGTCGGCGCGAAGTCCGCCAGGTCGACCACGGTGACCCGGTCTTGTTCGTCGAGCGCGTCAACGGCCCGCTCGACCGCGGCGCGCACCCCCGTTCCCCGCACGACGTACAGCACCGCGTCATGGTCGACGGTCAACTCGTCGATGATGCGGCGGAGCCGGTCCGCCGCCTTGCGGGTCAGCTCCACCTCCACCGCGGTCTCAACGCCGCCGGTGCTGTGAAATCGGCCGTCGGGAAGGTGCGCGTCGGGGGCCACCCGGGCTCGGTGGAGGGCCCGCTCGCTGACCCAGCGATGGCCGCCGGCCGCCTCGACACCGAGACGGACCAGGCAGATCGCGTGCAGATGGGCGAGCAGCCCAACCGTGGGGGCGGCGGGCCGGTAGGCGCAGCCGACGAGTCGCAGGCCGGGGCGGGTCAGCCACACCACCGCGGGCTCCCCCGCCAAGAAGCGGCGTCGTTCGACGAGTCCGGCCCGCTGCCAGCGATCCACCCGATGACGCGCCGCCCGTTCGCTCATCGGCGCGCCCCCGCCGAGGAGGCGGCGGATCACGTCGGTACGGACCGCGGACTGCTCGCCGATCCAGCCGAGCGCGACGAGCTCCCGGTCGGAGAGAAAGGCCGCTCCGACCGATTCTCGCGGGCGCGTCCGACGCGCCGCGAGCGTCTCTGGGTTCCCAGTCGTCGGCACGGTGGAAGAGGACCCGGGCGGGCCTCGGCCGTGATGGCGACCGGCGTGATCACCCGCGCCGCGGCCGGCGGGGCCGACCTGGACACAGCGATGCTGGCCGTCCCCGCAGACACGGCCAGCATCGAGTGGTTCGGACCGTCGGTCCCGGGTGGACGCCCGAGACCGACGGTCCGCTGACGTCGGTTCCTACGAGCCGTTACTCAGGTGCGAACCAGCGTTGTTGAACTGGCTGTTGACCTGACCCCGCAGGAAGACGACCGCCGCGATCACCGCGAGGGCGATGAGAGCGACGAGCAAGATGTACTCCACGAGGTTGGCGCCCCGCTCATCCCGACCGAGCTTGGCTTGGATCCAACTCCGAATAACGAAGAGGTTCATCTGATTGCCCCGTCCTTCCATATGGATGGTCTTGTGTCCGTTGCCCACGGCCACCCAGATCCCCGCCTTCGGCGAAACATATCGACGCGGGATCCGAAAATCTTGAGCGAATCGTCGAGCCCCGTCTCCTTCAGACCTCCCGGCGGTTGGCCGATCTCGGGTCTGTGACCCGACCCGCCGCGCCCGACGCGGCGAATCCGACCCTGGACCCCGCCTCGACGCCCTCCGGGGTCGCGACGCTCCCCCGCCCGGCCGGCCCACCGGCGCCCCTCGGAGGCGCCGCCGCCGATCCGGCGGCCTGGCCCCGGTGGGCCGGGATCGCCTCGCTGATCGTCGTCGCCGCGCTGACCGCCTGGGGGCTGGGGGCGCACGTCATGTGGTTCGACGAGCTGCAGGCCTGGAACATCGCGCGGGCCAGCCATTCCCTGGGGTCGCTGTACCAGAACCTGCGCTACGAGGGACACCCCATCGGCTGGTACCTGATGCTGTACACGCTGACCCGCCTGACCGGCGACCCCCGCGCGATGCAGGTCCTCGAATTCGTCATCGTCACGAGCACCAGCGGGCTCGTCCTGCTCCGGTCGCCGTTCTCGGGCCCGGTGCGCCTCGCGCTGGTCATCAGCTACACGGTCAGCTTCGAGTACGGGGTGATCAGCCGTTCGTACGGCCTCGGGGTGCTCGCCCTCGTGGTGACGCTGCTGTGCCTGGGTCGGGATCGCCCGCGGTGGGGCTGGGGTCTCGTCGCCGTCGTGGTGCTCGCCTGGACCAGCCTCGCCGGGGCCGTCCTGACGTTGGCGCTCGCCGCGGCGGTGATCCTCGGGGACCGTCACCCGCGTCGCGCCGAGCCCGACCCCGTCTGCCGCGACGCCGGGCGGCGACGCTTCGCGCTCGGGGCGCTGCTCGCGGCGATCGGTTCGGCGATCACGTGCATCCCGCCGGCGAACTTCCGCGCCTTCACGCCCGGCGTCGGCAACCTCGCCACCCTCGGCGCGACCGGCGTCACCCGCGTCGTGCAGGCCGCCACCGGCACGTGGCGCGGCTTGGTCCCCATCCCGGCCCGGATCGGCGCCTGGAACACCCAGCTCCTCGATCGCCTCCCCGCCGCGAGCTGGGTGGAAGCGACGCTGTCGATCGGGCTGATCGTCGTCGTGGCCGCCCAGCTCCGCCGGTCGCCGACCGCACGTTGGCTCTGGTGCGTCGGATCCGTCGCCTGCTTCGCGTTCTTCGTCGTCGTGGAGCTCCCCGACGAGGCCCGCTACGCGGCGCTCACCTTCCTGCTCCTCCTCGCCAGCGTCTGGCTCTCCGTCGCGCCCCCCGGCCCGTCCGACCACTCGTCCCGATCGACCCGCGGTGCCCGCCGGTCGGGGACGACGACCCGGCGCGTCCCCCGCGCGTTCGGCTTCGTCCTCGCCGCGCAGGTCGTCGCGCTGCTCGCCCTCTATCCGTCGACCAGCCTGCACCCATTCTCCCCCGACCGCGCCGTCGCCGACGCCGCCCGGGCGCACCACCTCCAAGACGCGCTCGTGTCCGGCGAGGACTTCGACGCGACGAGTGTCGGCGGATACCTCGACCGTCCCACCTACTCCGTCGCCCGGCACGCCTGGGAGCGGTTCTTCGTCCACGACGCGCTCGAAGCCGCGCGTTACAACCACGTGTCGGCAGGCGAGGCGGTCTGCGCCGCCCAGCAGCTCGCCGCGGCGCGGGGACATCCGGCCGGGGTGATCACCGAGCGGACCGTTCGCGGTGCCGGCCCGTCGGTCCGGCGCGTCGCGCTGGACCAACACGTCGCCCTCTACCAGGTCGACCCCGCCCCGCAATCCCCATGGTGCGCACCCGACGCCGCCACCGCGAGCCGCCACCCAACCCTCGGGTCCACGTCGGCGGTCCGAGAGCTCCGCACCCATTAGGGTGCGGCGACGTCGACCCCACCCGGGCGGATCACCAACCAGTCGAGCCTGAGTACGGGTTACTCAGGAACCGAGGCCGTCTCCCCCCTACGGTCGTCGCAGCCGAGTGTTCGTCGGGTTCGCCGAGCCCGCGTTGAGCCCAGGAGCGAAGATGGATCATCAGGTCATTGGCACCGTCCTACCGGTGCTGGAGATGAAGCTCGACCCCGGCGAGTCAGTCGTCGCCGAGTCGGGTGAGCTGTCCTGGATGACCGCGTCGATCCAGCTCGACACCGCCGCGAGCGGCAAGGGCGGCGCGAAGGGCGTGTTCGGCGCGGTGAAGCGCTCGATCGGCGGGTCGAGCTTCTTCATGACCGAGTACACCGCCCAGGGCGCGCCCGGCATGGTCGCGTTCGCGACGCACATGCCAGGCCAGATCATGCCGATCGAGGTCGGCCCCGGCAGCGAGTACATGGTCCACCGCAGCGGCTATCTCTGCGGCGTGCCCAGCGTGGAGATCTCGATCGGCTTTCAGCAGAAGTTGGGCGCCGGGCTGTTCGGCGGTACCGGGTTCATCCTCCAAAAGGTGGCCGGCACCGGCAGCGCCTGGATCGAGCTGGACGGCGAGATCGTCGACTACCAGCTCGCGGCCGGTGAGTCGATGCGCGTCCATCCCGGCCACGTCGGCATGTTCGAGGCCGGGGTCAGCTTCGAGCTCGACCGGATCAAGGGCATCAAGAACATGGCGTTCGGCTCGGACGGCATCTTCCTGGCTCGCCTCACCGGGCCCGGCCATATCTGGCTCCAGACCCTCCCGTTGTCCAAGCTCGCCGCGTCGATCATCCCGTACCTCCCCCAGCCCGACAACGAGAACAAGGGCCGCAACCTCCTCGGCAGCCTGATCGACACCGCGACGAGCTGACCCGCCCCGGGTGGTGTCGCGGTGAGCGGCTCCGGCCTCGCGACACAACCCAGCGGTCCTCCTCGGGTGTGGAGCGGTACGCGCCGGTCGTCGCCCGGAAGGTCGGCGACGTGATGGTCCCGACCGGCCCGGTGCCGGTGACCTCGTCCGCTCTCTGGTGCTGCGGCGCGGACCGCGGCGAGGTCAGAGGGATTTGGGCTCGGCGGCGCGCAGGCGCCCGGCGAGCGCCAGCAGGATCTGCTCGGCGACCCCGGGCTGGGCGAGCAGGTCCTGCCACTCCCGCCGACCGACGATGCCGACGGTGACGGGCGTGTCGGTCGTGATCGTCGCGGTCCGGGGGCCGCGGTCGAGGAGCGCGATCTCACCGAAGAAGTCGCCGGGGCCGAGCTGGACGAGCCGGCGGCCCTGACGGCGGGCGGTGACGGTGCCGTCCAGGATGATCATGAACTCGTCGCCGGGTTCGCCTTCGGTGGTCAGCTGCGTGCCGGCCGGGAAGGACCGCTCGCGCAGGATCGCGGAGATGAAGCTGAGGTCGCGCCGGCGGCACTCGGAGAACAGCGGGACCTGCTTGAGACGCTGATCGATCAGTCGAGTCATGGGTTCCCCGGCGCCCGCGTCAAGACGAGCACTGTACTGGCGGGTCTGCCCTCCGGCCGGGGTTCGGTGATCCGGCGCACGGGCCGCGCGCTACGAGATGGTGTCGGTGCCGGGCGGCCCGTGGTCGCTGATGTGCTCGGTCCAGGCCATGCCGTTCCAGTAACGCTGCTCGTGATGGCCCGACGGATCCGGATACCAGGCCGCCGCGGTGGTCGCGGGCGCGGGGAGGTCCGGCGCGGCCCCGGGGGCGCCGGGCGGGGGCGGGATGGGCGCGGCCGGGGCGAGCCCGGGCGGAGGGGGAGCGGTCGCGTAGACGGGGGCCGGGGCCTGGGCGGCGCCGGGGAGGGCGGAGAGCGCCGCGTGGATGCGCCCCACCGCCTCGGTGCTGCCGGTGCCGACGATGTCGACCCGGGTCCCGTCGGGGGAGTCGGTGGCCGTGACGGTCATGGTCTCGGTCTCCTTGTAGAGGAGGGCCAAGAGGCCGATCAGGCAGAAGAGCGCGCCGACCGCGGCCACGACGATGACCCACACCGGCCAGTACTTGCGGGTCAGCACCACCGAGTTGGCCGCGGTCGGCTGGAACGAGTAGCCCTCACACACCGCCGCCGCATTCGTCACCTGCTGGATCACCGTCTCGGGGGGCACCTGGACGACCCACTGCGTGTTGTAGGGCTGACCCGTTGACGTGTTCGTGCAACTCCTCGATCCCGCGGTCGGCGGGAAGTGTCTATCCGATCAATCGGAGCGGGCTCACCGGCGACGTGGTCGCCGGGACCCTCGGATCAGGACTGGCCAGGCTGCGAAGCGAAGCGCGCCTGGATCGCCTCGATCGCCTTGTCCTGTTCGAGGAGATGGGCCTGAATCTGGGTGGCTTCGTGGAGCACTGCCTCGGCGTCCTTGTAGGTGGCGTCGGCACGCTTGTCGCCGGCGCGGCCCTGCAAGTCCTGGCCCACCATGATGATCGACAGCAGCACGAGCTGGAGGAACGTTTGCGCGACCCAGGCGACCAGGGCGACGGTCCCGTTCCCGAAGTCGAACCCGATGCCGAACCCGGACTGCTTCAAGATCGTGGGCAGGCTGATCACCGCGATGATCGCGAAGATGTACGCGCACCACATCGTGCCGACCCGCTTGGTGATGGCCAGGCCGAAGCGGTCGTTGAATCCAACGGTCTCGACGTCATTGTGGCTGGGCGGTTTCGCCTTGTGTTCGCTCATCGCGACCGTCCGCGGATGCGGCGTGTACTGGAAAGCCATCAGGGGATCCTCCGGTGCATAGGTTGACATTCGGGTCGTGGGAGCGCTCGGACGCCCCGGTCGGCGCGGCGCGGCGATCGGCCGCGGAACCCCCGACCGACGCCCTGCCAGCGGCCCGCGGCGCAGATCTTGTCCCCGACCCGCGCGGGAGCGCCATTCTCCACGGCCGGCGCCGGGCGCGGGTCAATGCTCGGGGGGCCATCCCGGCCGGGACCGGCAGCCAAGCAGACATGGCGCCAATCCGACACCGCGTCACCGCGATCGACGATGGGGAAAGGCGGACGGTTGCCCAGATTCTAAGGAATCAGGACGACTCGGCCGACGGCTTGTCGGCTCTCGGCGTACGCGTGGGCGTCGGCCGCCTGAGCGAGCGGGAACGTCCGGTCGACCAGGACCTGGAGGCGGCCGGCCCGGACGTCGTCGAGGTGCCGGTCGACCATCGTGTGGACCCGTTCGGTGAACACCTCAGCGCCGAAGAACACGCCGGTGACGGTCTGGTTGCCCATCATGAGCGCGGCGGCGTCGAACGGCTGCGGGTCGCGGCCGGCCTGGCCGACCAGGGTGCAGCGGCCCCGGTAGGCGAGCGCCCGCACGCTGTCGGTGAGGGTCGAGCCGACCGAGTCGACCACCAGGTTGACGCCTTGGCCTCCGGTCAGCTCGCGGGCCGCGTCGGCCAAGTCGACGTCGCGGTAGTTGATGCCGTGGTCGAGGCCGAGCGCGTGGAGGCGCTCGAGCTTGGCGTCGCTCGACGCGGTCGCCAGCACTGTCGCCCCGGCTCGTTTCGCGAGCTGGATGGCGGCGAGGCCGACCCCACCCGCGCCGGCCTGGATCAGGACGGTCTCACCGGCTTGGAGATGGCCGAACTCGAACAGGCAGTCGTCGGCGGTGCCGAACGCAATCGGGACACATGCCGCCGGCACGATGTCGAGCCCGTCGGGCACCACCCAGGTGAGCGACGCCGGCACCGCGAACAGCTCCGCGTGGGAACCGAAGAGGCTGGTTGCCACGACGCGCTGCCCGACTTGGCGGTCGTGGACATCGCCACCGACGTCGAGGATGGTGCCCGCGCACTGGTAGCCGACGATGTGGGGTCGGGTCGCGAGCTCCCCGCCGGCTCGGTTGAGGGTGTCTCCACCCTCGATGCTGATGGCCTCGACGTGCACCAGGACGTCGCCGGGCCCGTGGGGAGGATCGGGCACCTCCTCGTAGCGCAGCACCTGGGGCGGTCCGGTCTCGTCGTACACGGCGGCTTTCATGGCACCGACGCTACCGAGCGCGCCGGCACGCGCGCGGGGCTGGCGCTCGACCCGCGTCGTCGCGGTGAACGGGTGCCTTAGGCCGACGGCGGGGTGTGGTGGAGCCAGTGATCGAGGAACGCGTAGGCGCGGTCTCCGTGCCACTGGTGCTCGCCGTCGAACACGTCATGTTCGAGATGGTCGGGGGCGTTGAGGTGCTCGTAGACCCGTTCGAGCTGCGCGTAGGAGTGGTCGGCGGCGGCGAGGGGGAAGATCGGGTCTTCGGTGCCGGTCTCGACGAGCAGGGGCCGGGGGGCGATCAGCGCGCCCAGGTCAACGTGTTCGAGCTGGCCGAGCATGCCGGTCAGGACCTGGGAGCCGCACATGTTCCAGGGGACCTTGTGGGCCTCGGCCCACGATGAGAAGAACCCGCTCACGACTGCGGCCGCGACCCGCTCGTCCCAAGCCGCCAGGAGAAGGGTCATGGTGCCGCCGAGGGAGAGACCGACCATGCCGAGGCGGGCCGGGTCGACGAGGTCGTGGTCGCCGAGCACGTCGAGGCAGCGGCCCAGGTCCCAGAGGTTCTGGGTGAGGGGGCTCACCCCGGCCATCGTGGCGTGGACGAGATTGATGTCACAGGCGTAGATGCCGGGTGGATTCCAGTCGGCTCGTTCGCCGAAGCAGCGCAGGTCGGGTGCGAGGACCACGTAGCCCCGTTGGGCGAGCTGGTGGGCGTAGTCGCCGTTGGGGGCGTCGGTTGTCTCCAGGCCGACCACGAGCGACTTGCCGGGACCGTGCCCGTGGCAGGCGAGGATCGCCGGTCCGGGCTCGACGCGCCCGTCCGGGACGAGGAGGTAGGCGGGGACCGACATGGTGTCCTCGGTGTCGAAAACGATGCGAGCGCGGCGGTACCCGTCGCAGGCCTGCTCGTCGAGGGTCTCGAGGTTGCGTGGGACCGGTTCGGGGAACGGGCCGAGCAGCTCGGTCAGGCGTTGGCGGCACCGGACCCGCCACTCCGCCCAGCCGGACAGGTCGTCGACCCGCAGCGGGTCGACCGGCGCGGTGGCCATCAGGCGGGTCACCCACTGGAACCAGGGCGAGAAGTTGCGTCGCCCGGTCGGCACGGCGGCTGCGGTCACAGGGGCCTCTCTCCCGACGGTCGCGCCCCGATGGCGCGTCGTGCCTACGGTACGAGGCCCGCGCCGACACCATCACCCCGGCCGCCGCGACGTGGCCGGTTGAGGAGCGCGGCCCGCTGCGCCAGGATGGGGTCGTGGCGATCGCAACCCAGCTCGACGTGCGGCCCCTCTCCCCCATCATCGGCGCGGAGCTCCACGGACTCGACCTCTCCCAGCCCTTGGGGGACGACGTCGTGGCCGGCGTGCGGGCGGCGTTGAACCAGCACCACGTGATCTTCTTCCGCGACCAGGAGCTGGCGGCGAGCGAGCAGGCCGATTTCGCCCGCCAGTTCGGCGTGGTCACCGAGGGACACCCGGTGATCCCCGCCATCCAGGACAACGCCGAGGTACTGGCCATCGACAGTCGGGAGGACCGGGCGAGCTGGTGGCACACCGACGTCACCTTCCTCGACACGCCACCGTTCGGCTCCATCCTCTACATGCTCGAAGCCCCCGAGGTGGGGGGCGACACCATGTGGGCCAGCCTGCAGGACGCGTACGACGGACTGGCCGAACCGGTTCGTCAGCTCTGTGACCAGCTCGTCGCGATCCACTTCGATCCGTGGTTCGCGGCGACCGTCGACGAGCGCGGCGGCTACGACTGGAACGGGGAACGCCACGAGCGGTTGCTGCCGGCGTTGCATCCGGTCGTGCGCACCCACCCGGAGAACGGACGCAACGGCCTGTTCGTGAACCAGCAGTTCACCCAGACCATCTTGGGGTTATCGAAGAACGAGAGCAACGCGATCCTCGACATGCTCTACCGGCACTGTCAACAGCCCGAGTTCACCTGCCGGTTCCGGTGGGAGCCCGGCTCGGTGGCGTTCTGGGACAACCGAGCCACCTTGCACTACGCGCTCGACGACTACGGGCAGACCCCCCGCTTCGCGCATCGGGTGACGCTGCGCGGCGACCGCCCGTTCGGGCCCGCCCAACCCCAGCGCTAGGCGCCCGCGGCCCGTCGCACCCGCGATCACCGCGCGGGAGCGGGGCGCGAACGCGTCCTCGCGTCCAGCCCCGCACCGCGCGTCACGCCGTTAGGGGGTGAGGGGACGGAACCCTCGCACCGTCACCCAGCAGGTCCCCTGGGGCTTGTGGTTCGTCTTGAGTTTGCAGGCCGACGAGGCGGGGCTGTTGGTGTGCAGCTTGACCACCTGGTACTGGGTCGGCCCGTAGAACTTGTTGGGTCCGTAGCTGAGCACCGGTGACAAGGTGCCCGGGTAGTTGGTGATCCGCGACATCGCCTGGACGAAGGTTCGGCGGTTCAGGTTGGGACCGGCGAGCTTGGCGGCCTCGGCGAACAGTCGCACGCCCTGGCACCAGCCGGCGATCGGTCCCTGCTCCTCGATGTAGAAGGACTCCAGCCCCTTCGGGGTCTTCGGGTAGGCCTTGTGCCACGTGGTGAAGCAGGCGCGCGTCCCCGGGTCGTACCCCCCTTGGCTCTCGGGCCGGGCGTCGTCGAAGCCGCCCAACGTCAGCGTGGTGATCCCCTCCTGGCCGTTCAGCGCCTGGTTGTAGGGGATCGGGATGAGCCCCAGCGCCGACGTCACCGAGCTCTCGTAGTCCGAGAGGAGCAGCTTGGGAAAGTAGGTCTGCTGGGTCTCGGCGCCGATCAGCGGGAAGAAGGCGTTGAAGGGCACCAGCGGGATGACCGACTGCACCCCGGCGCTGCGCAGCTTCTGGATGATCAGCGGCGCCTCGGTCGACGTGGTCGCCGAGTCCGAAATGCCAGCTGCGATGGTCTCCACCACCGGGGTGATCCCCGCGTTGCGCAGGTCGGGCAGGAGGTACTGGTTGAGGGCCAGCTGGTCGCTGGCTCGGTCTCCGGCGACCACACCGACCTTGCGGTTCCCGCCGAGCAGCCCGGCTGACTTGCCCCACTGCACGAGGGTGGCGAGCTCGGCCGCCTGATCGGTGCCGGTCCACCACAGATAGGGGGAGCCCATCTGGGTCCAGTTGGTGACGGTCGTCCACGCGCCGATGAACGGAGTCTGGCCTTCTTGGGTGACGCAGAGCTGGTCGTCACCGGTCCAGCTGCCTTCGCCGTCGACGACCGCGAAGGCGGCGGGGCTGCCTTCGGTCCAGTCCTTGCACAGCGACCGCATGTCGGACTCGCTCGTGGGATCGAAGTTGGAGATGATGGGGTTGATCTTGCGACCGTTGATGCCGCCGCTCAGGTTGATCTCGTTCACGTAGAGACGGATCGCCTTCGCCTGTTCGGTGAACTCGAAGTCGCCGGCGAACCCGAGCTGTGACGACAGCTGCTGGAGGTTGACGACGGGGAACACCACGTTGATGGTCTTGCCGGCGATTCCCCGGGTGCTGGTGCTCGCCTGGTCGAGCGCGCTGGTCCCGGGGCTGGTGCTCGTCGGCACGGTCGTGGTGGTGGGGCTGGCCTGGGTGAGGTCGGAGAGCAGCTGGGCGGAACCGCCGCGGCCGAGGGCTCCACCGTTGGGGGTGCCGGTGGGGTTAGTCGAGCTGCTCGGCGCGTCGGCGACGTAGACCACGAGACCGATGACCGCGGCGAGCACCGCGGCGACCGTGCGGATCTGCATGGACCGGGGTCGGCGACTGAAGCGTCGACCGGAACGGCGGACCGTGGCCACCGGGTTGCGGCGCGCCAGGGTCGACTTGATCTGCGGCATCCCGTTCACTGCTCAGCCCCCATTGTCGTTGCCTCCGGACTCTGCTCGGGCCCGGGTCGGGCCCGACACCAACAGCGCCTCGTCGCTCGCTCCGAGATACGCGGCGAGCGCCCGGGGGTCGCGACCGACTTCGTCGGGACTCCCGGAGGACACCACCTGGCCGGTTTCCATGACCACGACCTCGGAGCACAGCTCAAAGACCAGCGGCACGTCGTGCTCGACCAGGATAATGGTGGTGTCCGCCACTTCGTGGAGACGCCGGAGCAGCGGGATGAAGGCCTCGGCCTCTCGCTGGGCGATCCCCGCGGTCGGCTCGTCGAGGAGCAGCAGCCTCGGGCCGGACAAGACGATCGATGCCAGGTCGACGACGCGACGGGTGCCGGTGGAGAGCTCCGAGGTTCGGTGTTCGCGGAACCGTCCCAGGCCGAAGGACGTGACGACTTGATCCACCGCCCGGCGCTTGTCTCGCTCGGACCGCCGGGCCCACGGCATCTGGAGGGTCGAGGAGACGACGCCGACCGAGCGTCGGGCGTCCTCGCAGAGCAGGAGGGTGTCCTCTACCGACAGCTCTGGGAACAGCTGGCAGTCTTGGAAGGATCGCACCATGCCGATGCTGATCCGCTCTTCGGGCAGGTAGTCGCCCACCTCGGCGCCGTCGACGCGCACCGCGCCCGACGTTGGCGCCACGAGTCCCGACACCGCGTCGAGCACGGTCGTCTTGCCCGAGCCGTTCGGGCCGATCAGCCCGACGATGGACCCGGGCTCGGCGTGGAGGGTCACGTGGTCCACCGCTCGGACGCCGCCGAACGACACCACCAGATCGTCGATCTCCAACCGGGCAGGTCCCGCGGCACGATCCGGTCGGGTGCTCATCCCACGACCTCGTCCACCAGGCCGTGGGGGCTGAGCGGGACTGCGCCGTCATCGGGGGGTGTGGTCGGCGCTGGGGGCCCGTCTCGGAGTCGGACGAAGCCGGCGGTGGCCAGGTCAGCGACGCGATGCATGATCTCGGCCAGGCCGCCCGGCAAGTAGAGGATGAAGGCGAGCAGCCCGAACCCGCTGGTGAGGAATTGGATCGTCGACGTGGTGCCAAAGATCGCGGGGAGACCGACCAGGTAGAGCGCGCCGAGCACCGCGCCGGAGATCGACCCCAGGCCTCCGATGACCACCATCGAGATGACGAGGATGGAGAAGCCGGGGTCGAAGGTGCTGGTACTGAACCGTTCGGTGGCGAACGCGAAGCAGCCCCCGGCGTAGCCGGCCAGGAACCCGGACAGCGCGAAGGCGAGGAGCTTGGTGCGCACGACCGGGATGCCCATCGCGGCCGCGGCGGTCTCGTTGTCGCGGACCGCGACCAGCCGGCGGGCGATCCCCCGGTCGCGCCACACCCGCACCATCAGGACGGTCAAGACGAGGATGGCGATGCAGAACCAGGCGAATGCCCGCTCCGAGGAGAGGTTCAGTCCGAACAGGCTGGGGCGGGCGATGAGGGTGGACTGGGCATTGGGAAGTCCGGTGCAGATCCGCTTGTGGAGCAGCGGGAGGGTCTCACAGGGGGTCGCGAGCACCGATTCCTGCATGAACAACGCGAACCCCAGCGTGCTGACCGCCAGATAGAGGCCGCGCACCCGCAGGGCCGGCAGGCCGACGAGGACCGCGATGACGGCGGTGACCGCGCCCGCGAACGGCAACAGCACGATCAGCGGGACGCTGCTGCCGAGGCGGGCGGCCATGATCGCCCCCACGGCGACCAGCCCGAACTGTCCGAGCGAGACCTGGCCGGCCCAGCCGGTCAGGACGGTGAGTGAGAGCGCGATCACGCCGTAGATGCAGATCTGGGAGAGCAGAAACGATCGGCCGGTGCTGATGACGAAGGGCAAGAGCGCGACGATCCCGACCGCGGTGACCACGCCGGCGGTTCCGATGCGCTCCCGCACCGCGCCAGCGCGGCGGCGCAGGTCGGCCGACCCGTGCAGCCAGGTTGAGCGCTCCCCCGTCCGGGATCCCTTCTGCAGGCCCGCGACCCGCACCAACAACACGACGAGGAGCAGGGCGAAGAGAATCAGCTCGACCGTGGCGGGGTTGGGGATGTTCCAGTTGAGGATCTCGACCGCGATCCCAAGCCCGATCCCGGCGACGAAGGCGGCGGTGAGGTTGAACATGGCGCCGACCAGACCGGCGATCAGGGCGAGGACGAGCAGGTCGGGGCTCAGAACCTGGGTGAGGACACTGGTCTGGCCCGGTGCGTTGAGAATCGCGGTGAAGGCCGACAACACGCCGGCCAGCGTCCAGGCGACGGTCGAGGTTCGGCGGACCCAGATCCCCGAGAGGCGAGCCGAGTCGGCATTCTCCGACATGGCCCGCATGGCGAGCCCCCACGGGGAGTACTTGATGTACGCGGCGAGGGCGAGCGCCACGATGGGCGCCACGATCAAGGTGAGCACCTCGCCCGGCGTGAACGTGAACTTGTCGATGGTGAAGGTCCAGCTGATCGGGACGGGAAACGGGCGCGACAGATTCTTGGGGCGCGCGAACGGCAGGGCGGTGAACAGGAACAGCACCTGGGAGAGCCCGATGGTGGCCACCATGACCAGCACCCGGGGACGGTTGAAGATCCGGCGCAGCGTCAGCTCGCAGACCGCGCCCGCTCCGGCCGCGAGGCCCAACGCGACGACGAGGGCGATCCAGTAGTTGAGATGGAAGTCGGCGTGGAGCTTCGCCAAGAACACGGCCGCTACCACACCCAGCTGGCCCTGCGCGAAGTTGAGGACTCGGTTGGTGCGATAGATGAGCACCAGGCCGAGGGCCAGCAGCCCGTAGCTCAGGCCGGTCACCACACCTTGGACCAACACGAAGCTCGGAACGGACACCGTGTGCTAGCCCAGCCCCGTGGTGGCACCCGCCAAGAACACGGGCCGGAGGAGGTCGTCGCGCTCGAGGAGCTCGACGGTCGGACCATCGAAGCGCAGCTCGCCACGCTCGAGGAAGAACGCGCGTTTCGCCAGGCTCATCGCACGGTTCACGCTCTGCTCCACCAGGATGACGGTGGAGCCCTGCGCGTTGACCTGGCGGACGATCGCCATCAGGTGCTCGACGCTCTTGGGAGCGAGGCCGAGGGCCAGCTCGTCGATCATGAGCAGCTGGGGCTGCGTCATCATCACCCGGGCCAGGGCCAGCATCTGCTGCTCGCCGCCCGACAAGGTGCCGGCCGGCTGGTCGATGCGGGAGGCCAGCTCCGGGAAGGTGTCGAGCGCGTCGCTCATCGCCGACCGGGCGCGGGCGCCATCTCGGCGGAACGAATGCTCACCCACCCGGAGGTTGTCACGCACGGTGAGGCCGGGGAACGTCATCTTGCCGCCGACCAGGAGCGCCACCCGCTGATCGATGATCTGCTCGGGTTCGAGATAGGTGCAGTTGACCCCGAAGATCCGGATCACGCCCCGGTGCGGGTGCTCGAGCCCGGACACCGCGCGCAGCAGCGTGGATTTGCCCGCTCCGTTCGTGCCGAGCAGAGCCACGATCTCACCTTCGTGTACTTCGAGGTTCACGTCGAAGAGGACCTGGTTGGCGCCGTAGAAGAAGTCGAGGTTGTGCAGCTGCAAGGCCGGGATCTTCCCGCCTGACTGTCGACGCTTGCCTTCGGCGTATCGCTCGAGGACGTCTTCGATGACGAGCGTGATGTCGCGGCGGACGTAGCGCGAGCCGACATACAGCAGGATGCCGCCCGCCAAACAGACCGGGCCGATCAGCGTGAGCGCCGCGGTGACACCGACCGCGTCGGCGAACGCGCCGAGCACGACGGCGCCGGCGAAGCCGCCGAACACCAGGCCGTAGACACCGAAGAGGGCGAAGGTGATCGAACGCATCTCGGGTGGTGCGGTCGCTGCCAGGGTCTGGAAGATCGAGATGGACAGCGGGGCGACGGCGACGTTGGCGAGGAACTGGAAGAGGACGACCAGCCACAGCGCCGGCATATACAAGGACACCGCAAACAGACCGCCGAACAAGACGATGCACAGGGCGGCGAGCTGGAGCGGTCGCTGCGGTGCTCGGCGGAAGAGACGGTCGCCGACCGCCCACGCCACCGGGACGCCGACGAAGGCGGCGAGCCCGATGATGACGTAGATGTGTCCCCGCTGGCCGGTCCCCTGGTGCCAGACCCGGTTGAAGTAGATCGACCCGAAGAGCGGCACGCCGGTGCCGGCGAAGCCGAGGATCGCCACGGCCACCAGCTCGTAGTAAAGGGAGCGGATGCGCATGATGCGGGTGACTGCCGAGCCGAACAGCACCTTCGGGGCGGCCTCCTGCTGGCCGGCGATGTCCATCCCCGAGCTCTTCAGGATGTGGTTCGACTCGTTCTCACCCTTCGCCGGCTCGCGAATCCGCAAGACCCACAGCCCGATCGGGAAGGCCACGAGGCCCAGCAGCAGCGACCAGCGCCAGTTGCCGGTGGTCGCGGCGACGAACGTCATCGCGCCGACCCCGACGGTCTGCGCGAGGGGATCGGAGACGTTGCGCCAGGCGAAGACCCGGGCCCGAGCCTCGGTCGGGTACGCGTCAGACAGGTAGGAGTTCATCACGGTGTCCGACGTGCCGAACGCCACCGCCGCGATCAGGTAGAAGAAGACGAAGAACCAGACATTGGGCGACAAGGCCATCAGCGGAACCGCCGCGGCGAAGATGAGGAGGGTGACCGCAGTGACCACCTTGCGGCTCCCGCGGTCGCCCAGAATGGCCACCGGTAGACCCCACGCGATCTGCGCCACCGCCGCGACGAAGGCGACCGCACCCAGCCCGGCCAAGCTCAAGTGGAATGAGTGTTGGACATTGGGGCCGAGGACCCCGAGCCCGTTGCTGATCATGCCGGGGACGAACGCGGCGGCCGTCATCAGCACCAGCCCGGAGAAGCCACTCGCCCGCAGGATCCCCATGAGCGGCGGGGGCTTGCCCTCGCCGGTGCCGGGCATGAGCGCGATGTCCGCCACCGCCGCCGGGTCACGATGTCGGCTGACCGCTTCCTTGAGCAGCTCGTCGGGGACGGTGAAGTCGAACAGCGCCCCCTCGGCCACCCGGGGACACTATCCCTGACACGGCTGTCAGAGTCGGCCCCTCCGGCCACGAGGACGACCCGGACCGGAACCGCGCGACCGGGCACGTCAGGCCCGAGCGGTCCCTGGTCGCGCCGAGCGGCCCCACCCGCTCGCGCGTCGCGGGTGACCACTAGGTTGACCCCGGCGGCACCCGAGGGCGAGGCGCGTCGCAGGCGAGAGGGGAGGTCGGGTGACCGACGAGCAGCCGGGCGTCAACCCATCCGGAATGCAGTACCGGCGATGCGGTCGAAGCGGCCTGCAGCTGCCCGCCATCTCCTTGGGGTTGTGGCAGAACTTCGGTGAGGGCCGCCAGTTCGACGACCAGCGGCTCATCATCCAACGCGCGGTCGACCTCGGAATCACCCACCTCGACGTGGCGAACAACTACGGCCCGCCGCCCGGCGCCGCCGAGCGGACCCTTGGGCGGATCCTGGCCACCGACCTGGGAGGCCATCGCGACGAGCTGGTGGTGTCGACCAAAGCCGGCTACGACATGTGGCCCGGGCCGTATGGCGACGGCGGCTCTCGGAAGTACCTCCTGGCCAGCCTCGATCAGAGCTTGACCCGGCTCGGGATCGACTACGTCGACATCTTCTACTCACACCGCTTCGACGACACGACGCCGCTCGAGGAGACGATGGGCGCGCTCGATACCGCGGTGCGTCGCGGGAAGGCGCTGTACGCGGGCGTCTCGAACTACTCGGCGAGCCAGACCGCCGAGGCAGTGCGGATCCTGGGGGACCTCGGCACTCCGCTCCTCATCCACCAGCCGTCCTATTCGCTCGTCGATCGCTGGATCGAGACGGATCATCTCCTCGACACCCTGAGCGGCGAAGGGGTGGGTTGCATCGTGTACTCGCCGCTGTCCCAGGGCCTGCTGTCCGATCGGTATCTCGAGACGGTCCCGGAGGACTCGCGGGCCAGCGGTCGCGACACGCTGTTCCCCGAGATGATCTCGCCGGGGTATCGAGCCATGGTCCAGGCCCTGCAGGCGATCGCCGAGCGGCGGGGCCAGACCACGGCGCAGATGGCGCTGGCGTGGACGTTGCGCGATCCGAGAGTGACCTCGGCCCTCGTGGGCGTGAGCAGCGTGGCCCAGCTGGAAAACAACGTCGGTTCGCTGCGGGCCACGTCCTTCGACGACGACGAGCTCGCCGAACTCGACCGCTACACGACCCGGGCCTGACCGGGACCGCGCGACCGCCCCGCGACGCGACCCGTCGGAGCCCCGCTCACGCGGGCCGCGGCTCAGCCGTTGGTCGGTTGGGTCTTCGTCAGGATCAAGACCGGGGCCGGGTGGTCCGGCGGCGGGGCACCCTTGGTGGGGATTTGAATCCAGCTGACGACGTCGCCGTCGCTGTAGGTCTGGACCGCCTTGAAGGTGAGCTTGTTGGCGTTGGACGGCAACGTCGTAAAGATGTTGAACAGGTCGAAGGCACCGGGCGGGATCCCACCCCCGGGCGCCGCGGTCCAGGTGACCTCGGTCACCGCGCTGGTGAAGGTGCCGTCGTCGGTGGTGATGGGCTTGGCGAGTTGCTGCGTCTGGGTGGTGAAGGTCCATCCCGGCTTTTCTTGGACCAGGATGTCCGGCAGCGGGTGATTGGTCGGGAACTGGACATCGAGCTTGACCGTGTTGGCGTTCTGTTCTTCGGTGGGGACGCGGAAGGCGAAGACCCCGGTGCTGCCTCTCGGCAGGGACGTCGGATCGATCTCCACATGAGCCCCGGCGGGACTGGCGGCGAGGATCACGCCGCCGATGACGGCGAGGGCGCTCAGGATCCGCCATGGGTGAGCTCGCTGGCTCATCAGGTCACCTCTCCAGAATCGGGATTCGGCCACCAGGTAGTCGTCCCGCGGCTGGTCTGGGTTCCCGAGCATCCCGCTCGGCTCGAGGTTTCGGCCGTCCCGACGGGAACTTGCTGGGCATCATGGACGACTATCTAGCCATGACCGGTGGTCGGATCCCGACGGGGATCTCGGCAGATCTCGACGGCGAGGACCTCGCGCTGGTGAGAGTCATCCAGGTGGTCGAAGGGCTCGGTTGTCTCGCCCGCTGGTCGCTCGACGCGCCCTCCCGCCGCTCGCAGCGCGAGGCGTCCGTCGCATGACCGCTCATCGGAAGCTCATCCGCCTGGCGGCGGTGAGCGGCCTCGCCCTTGGGATCCTGATCTTGGTCGCCGCGCCGGCCGGCGCGCACGCGGTGCTGCTGCAAACCACCCCGGGCGAAGGCGCGGTCCTGACCAGCCCGCCTGGCTCCGTGAGCTTGCGGTATGACGAGCAGGTCACCGTCACCCCCGGTGGAATCCGCGTCTACGACTCGCACGGCAGCCGCGTGGACAGCGGGACGATCACCAAGCCATCGCCAGACGTCGTCCAGCTTGGTGTACGACCGCACCTCGCCGACGGCGCCTACGTCGTGACGTGGCGCGTCATCTCGGCGGATACCCACCCGGTGGAAGGCGCGTTCACATTCCAGGTTGGCCTGATTTCGAACGCGGTCGCCCCGAACGTGACCGGCCTCGCCCAGCACCTCCTCCAAAACCAGAAGGGCGATCAGACGGTCGGCGTCGTCTACGGCGCTCTTCGAGATTCGCTCTACACCGGCCTCGCACTGCTCATCGGAGCGGTCGTCTTCGCGGCCTGGATCTGGCCCGGCGCCCGTCGACTCCGACGGACCGCACGGCTCGTCTGGGCGGGCTGGATCCTGACGTTGGCTGCCACGATCGCCGAGGTGCTGATCCAGGGGATCTACGGGGCCGGGCTGGGGTTCAAGGACCTCTTCCACAGTCAGCTCATCCGGCAGGTGCTCGGAACCGAATTCGGGCACATGTCGATCTTGCGGCTCGCGATCCTGCTCGGCGCGCTGCCGTTGCTGCGCCGGCTGCTCCGGAGCGATCCTGCTGGCAAGCCGCTACCGGTTTGGTGGGCCCCGACGGCCGCGGTCCTCGGCATCGTGCTTGCGGTGACACCAGCGTTGTCCGGCCATGCCCACACCGGAGACCTACCAACGCTGGCGGTTCCGGCCGACGTGATCCACATTCTGGCCATGGCGGTCTGGCTGGGCGGCCTGGCCATGCTCGTCTACGCGGTGTTTCCCGGCCGGGGCGTCAAGGAACTGCGCGACGCCGTACCCCGTTTCTCACGGGTTGCGATGACGTGCGTCGTCGCGCTCGTCGTGACGGGCTCATTCCAAGCCTGGCGGCAGGTCGGCAGCATCCATGCTCTCCGTGACACCTCCTATGGGCACATCCTGGCCGTGAAGCTGGTGCTGGTACTGGTGCTGATCGTGTTCGGCGGGCTCAGTCGCCAGATCGTCGGGTTCTTGTTCCCGCGTCGCGTGGGCGAGGAGACGAATCATCCGCGCGAGCGCGTCCCGGTGGTCGCCGGGGGGGCCGAGGACGACCGGCCGGCGACGAACGGTCACGACGTCGAGCTCGACGAGGATGACGACTGGGAGCTCGACGAGGCTTTCGAGCTTCGCCGACTGAAGGGATCGGTGTTCGCCGAGGTGGTGATCGCAGTGGCGATCCTCGCGGTGACCGCGCTGCTGGTCAACGCGGCTCCGGCCAAGATCGCGGCGGCGCAGCGAGGCGGGGGATCGACCGGCGTCACCTTGAAGTCGGGGAAGGTCTGGGTCGACCTGGACGTGATTCCCGGCGTCGCGCCAGGCGCGAATGATGTGCACGTGACAGCGATCCTGCCGAGCGGCGCTCCAGTCAATCTCGTCAACCTGTCCCTGACGCTCGACTATCCCAGTCGCCACATCCCTCCGTTGACCATTCCGTTACGGCATCTCGGCCCGGGCCACTACCTGTCGCCCGGGTTCACGATCCCGTTCTCCGGGACGTGGCGTGTCACCGCCGACGTGCAGACCGACGAGTTCACCGACATCACGCTCGTCGGGACACTCGCGGTTAACTAGCGAGCCTGACGGTCGGATCGGGCGCCGGTCTCGCGTCGCCAGTTCGGCGGGGTGCCAGGACGCGAGGTCGCTACCGGACCGCAGGGTGGTCGCGAACCGCGGTCTCAAGCCCGACCTTGCAAGTCGGCACGGATCCCCGTGGCGACAGCTCGGAGTGTCTGGCCAAACGGTTGGCGAAACGCTGGCCGGAGCGCTCTCCGCGGGGGAAAGGCAGCCGCCCGGGGGGCTCCTGGGCGGGTCCCTCCCTCACCCTGCGGGACCGCACGGCACGCTACGGGCCGCCAGGTCGGGCAGTGGCCCCACCCTGCTCCCCGCCTCCGTGTCCTGGTGGGACTGACGGTTCACGGGATGGTCCCGGCCCGAGGCTCGCCTGGCGTACACTGGTCTGGAACGGCCGCTTCCCCGTCGAGACGGAACGGCCGGTGGGCCGGGGTGCTCAGCGCCCACGGTTCAGGCGGTGCCCACAGGCCGGGCACCGCAGCCAGTTCTTCTTCGAGGACGCCCCCGGTGCCCTCCGAACGTATCCCCATGGTGGAGCTGCATGAGCGGATCGATCCTGCAGGTCGGGCCCGGCCCGTCGGAGATTCCCGACGAGGGTGACGGGCCTGGACCAGCGACGTCGTCGACGGCACTGACCACGCTCAGCCCCTGGCAGCTCGAGATGTACGTCGGGGCGGAGGCGGACGGTGACGCCAGTCCCGAGCAGCTCGCGGCCCTCGAGGGCGACCGGCCCGCATGGCGTGCCACCTTGCTCCGCCTGCTTCGTGACGCTGAGGAGCACCTCGCGACCGCCCGATCCCTTCCCGGGGACGAGCGCGACCAGGTCGTCGCCGATCTCGCCTCCGACCGACGCCAGCTGTCCGCGGCGTGGGCCCGACTCACCGCAGAGCCGGGCGCCGAGCCGCTCGACGGCCACGATCGCGGCGCCCGGGGCGGCGACGACGGACTGCAGGAACCAGGCGTCGTCCAGCTACAAGTGTCCTGGGAGCCTGGCCGGGTGGTCGCGTGGGCGGCCGGCCCGCGCGCGCAACCCGCCGACGGCGGCGAGGTCATGGCGATGCTGGGCGCGGCGGGTGCGCCGGCATCGGGTTGGACCCGACACGGCAGCGTGCCGTTGCCTCGGGGCGTCAACGCCGACGCGTTCGCCGCTCCGGTCGGCGAGGTGCTCGGATGGCTGGTTGCCGCCGGCGCCGACCAGGCCGGGCCTGACGTCGGTCCCAGCGTCCGGTGGCTCGGACGGGTCGGGATCTGGGCGGTAGAGCTCACCGCACGCGGTGCGATGGTTCCGCTGTTGCGCCAGCGTCGACGCGGCGGTGGGAACACCCGCGATTCGACCGGTTCCTACTCGGTGCGCTGGACCCCGGCGCTCGTGGATCCCAACCGCCTCGGCCGGGTCGCCGCCGGCATGCCGGGGACCGTGCTGGCGCTCGACCCGAACGTCGACGGTCGAGCCCTGACGCGCTCCGCGCTCACCGGCATGGTCGACGCGATCTGTCGAGACAGCGCCCGGCGGCTCGAGGTGCCCGCTCCCCCACCGCGTGTCCGGACCTCCAGCGACGTCACCGAAGCGTTCCTGGCCCGCCTCGATGGGAGCGCCTTCGACGCGCCGCTCCGACTGGGGGGCGAGATCGTCGCCCGGGGTGAACGGTGGGGCCGGTCGGTGACGCGGGAGCACCCCCCGCTGATCGTTCGCCTCGACCCGCCGGACCGCTCCGACGCGTGGCATCTCGCCGTGTTCGCCTCCGGACCCGACGGTGGTCTCGTCCCGATCGAGCGGGCGATCGTCAACGCGGGCGCGGATCAAAGCGACTACGAGGACGAAACGGCACGCCTCGAGCGGATGCTGCCGGCGCTGCTCCGCCCGGGTGCCGACCGGCGCGGCGAAGTGATCCTGAGCCAAGAGGAGGCTTGGGACCTGATGGTGACGACCGGCCCCCGGCTCGCCGCGGCCGGGTTCGACGTGCGGGCACCTGCGCTGTCCCGGCGCCGGCCGACCCCAATGCTGCGGGTGCTCGCCGAAACGTCGTCGACCTCGGTGGTCGGAGCGAACCAGCTCGCCGACGTCCAATGGTCGGCCCTCTTCGACGACGTCGAGCTCACCGCCGCCGACATCGCCCGGCTCGCCAAAGAGGCCCGGCCGCTGATCCGCTCGGGTGGGCGGTGGGTGGCGATCGACGAGGCCGATCTGAACGCCGCCGCGGCCGCGCTCGCCGAACGAGCCACCACCACCCAATTGTCGGGCGCGGAGATGCTCCGCCTCGCGCTCGGCCTCGAGGGATCGCCGCTCTTGGGGGGAATCTCCGTCGCCGGAGGAGGCTGGGCGGCCGATCTGTTGGCCGCGGCCGCCAACCTGTCGGCGGACTCGGTGCGCACCCCCGACGGATTCGTCGGTGAGCTTCGCGACTACCAGGCCGAAGCGTTGGCGTGGCTCGGCTTCCTCGACTCGGTCGGCCTCGGCGGCTGTCTCGCGCTCGACATGGGCTTGGGCAAGACGCCGACCATGCTGGCGCAGCTCCTCGCCGGAGCAGGGTCGGGCCCTGCGTTGGTGATCGCTCCCGCCGCCGTGGTCGGCAACTGGGCCGCCGAGGCCGCCCGGTTCACGCCTGCGCTGCGCGTCGTGGTGCATCACGGCATCAACCGGGCCTCCGCCGACGAGATCGCCGCCGAGGTCGCGCAGGCCGACGTGGTCATCACCACCTACGGGACCGCGGTGCGAGACGTCGACGCCATCGCCGACGTCTCGTGGGCGCGGGTCATCCTCGACGAGGCCCAAGCGATCAAGAACCCGGCGAACGACACCTCGCAGCAGCTCCGGCGGATCCCCGCCACCACGCGCGTCGCGCTGACCGGCACCCCCATCGAGAACGGTCTCGGTGACCTGTGGGCCATCCTGGATTTCACCAACCCCGGCCTCGTCGGCCCCCGACCCCAGTTCATCGCCCAGCTCTCACGCGACGGGGGCACCGCGCCCGCCGCGGCGGAGGACGCCCTCCGGGCCCTCAACGGGATCCTGGTCTTCCGGCGCACGAAGGCCGAGCCGGAGATCGCGGCCGAGCTACCGGACCGCATCGACGAGCTCGACCGCTGCTCGATGACACCCGAACAGATCGGGATGTACCAGGCGGTTCTCGACAAGCTCGTGATCGGCTCGGATCTCGCCGAGGGCGAGGAGCCGCGCAAGGGCCAGATCCTGGCGGCCATCACCGCGCTCAAGCAGATCTGCAACCATCCCGCGGCGTACCAGGCCGACGATCGCCCACTCGAGGGGCGCTCGGGGAAGTTGGCCCGCCTCGAGGAGATCGTCGCCGCGGTGTTCGCCGCCGAGGAGCGAGTCCTGGTGTTCACCCACTTCGCGGAATGGGGTTCGCGCCTCGCCGAGCATCTCAGCGCACGCACCGGCACGCCGGTGGCCTGCTACCACGGCGGCTTGACCCGCACGGTGCGCGACCGTCTCATCGAGGAATTCCAGGCCGGCGAAGGCCCCGGCGCGCTCGTCCTCTCGTTGAAGGCCGGCGGCACGGGCTTGAACCTCACCGCGGCGAGCCACGTGGTGCTCTACGACCGCTGGTGGAACCCGGCGGTTGAGGACCAGGCCCGAGACCGAGCGTGGCGGATCGGTCAGACCCGCACGGTGATCTCGCATCGGCTCATCTGCCCCGGGACCGTCGATGAGCGGGTCGAAGAGGTCGTGGCCGGCAAGCGGCGCATCGCCGATCTGGTCCTCGCGAAGTCGAGCTCCCTCGCCGATCTCGACACCGGGCAGCTGCGCGTCGCGCTCGGCATTCGCCCCGACACCGTCCTCACCGAGGACCTCGAGCCCCCCGACGACGGAGCGACCCGGTGAGCGGCCCCCGGCGCCGCAAGCCCCCGGCCCGACCGACCCGGCGTCGCCGGCCGGCTCCGGTGCGCGACTTCTGGGGCCACGAGACCAGCGAGGACCCCCCGGCCGAGCTGATCCGGCCCTCCGAGGACCCCACCGCCTTGATCCAGTCGTTGGGGCCGCCGCCACTCCCCGGCGGCGAGACGGTCGCCGAGCACTACTTCGCCGCCACCTACCAGAAGGCTGCGTCGCTGGCGATCGCGCTCGCAGCCGCCTCGGACCTGTTGGACACCGGCGACCAAGAAGACTGAGTCTGATCGCTCGGCTCGTGCGATCCGTCGCGGCGAGTCTCGGGTTCTCCGCCGAGGCCGGCGGCGGCGGCGGCGATACGACGTTCCGTCACGAGACGGGGATGAAGTAGTTGTGGGTCCGATAGGCGTGCGCGAGTCCGTGGGCGAGAACCGCGCTGACGTACACCGACCACACCGCCGCGCACACCGCCACGGCGCACAGCGATGCTTTCACCCATGGTCGTCGCGGGTTCCAGTTCACGAAGATGGCAAGACCGCAACACGCGCCGATCACCAGCCAGGGGAGAAAATCGGCGAGATATCGGGGCGCCTCACCGAAGAACGATGCCGTCGCGAGGATCGCGGCGAGGCCGGCACCGAGCGGGATGAGGAGCACCGACGGTCGACGCAGGATCGCGATCGACCCGACGATGGCCAACACGGTCAGGACCGGTGTGGTCGCGGTGATGCTCGTCGGCAGCTCGAAGGTGTCGAAATGCACGTGCCCGAGGTTGAGGACCGGCGCGTAGCGGGTCATCCGAAATGTCAGCCACGGGAACTTGCCGAGAAAGTGGACGGTGTCCGGGCGCAGATACTGGAGCAGGTTCGTTGGCAGGTACCGGATCCCGTTGGCGCCCCCGTGCTTGAGCGCGGCGAGCCGCTTCGGCTGGGCCAGATAGTTGGCGTTGTAGGGCGCGTTCACGAGGCTGTGGAACTTCAAGTAGTTCACCGAACAGAACGCCACGAGGCCCAGGCCGGCGCCACTGGCGAGTGCGGCGGCTCGTGGCCAATCCGATCGGTCGCGGGCGAACACCACGAGTCCGCTCACACCGACCGCCAGCAGGGCTCCCCCACCAACGGTCGGGCGGGACAGCATCGCGAAGGCGGCCGCCAGGGCTGCGACGGCACCCCACCGCCACCGAGAGGTTTCGAAGAGCCGCAGCACCGCCCAGAAGGTCACGAGGCAGGCGGCCACTCCCCAGAGAATCGCTTCTTCGTAGACGTCGGGGCGGGCGGTGAGGAACATGGTGGGTGAGCCGGCCAGCACGGTGAGCAGCAGCAGGCCGTCGACGACCGGCGGGGCCGTGACCCGCAATCGCCGCTGCACCGACCGCCAGATCCCCAGCGTCGCCAACGCCTCGACCACGAACGCGCCGAGATAGGACCACGGCGCGAGGTTCGGGTACCCCTGGGGATAGAAGGGCATGATCGGGAGTCGCAAGAGGGCCGGGCCGATCCCGAAGTAGCCGTACGTGTGGCCGTGGAAGCTGATCGCTTCGCCGCCCAGCGATCCGGTCGGCACGTCGAGGCGGCCGTGGAGAATCGATCGGGCCTGTGCGTCGTAGTACAGCGACTGGGGATCCCGCGTCGTGCGAACACCGGGATCAAAGGTTCCCTGCGTGAACAGTCCGAGGAGCAAGCCGATTCCCAGCAGGCCGCCCGCCACGACGATCACCGCCCGCCGCCGTCGCGACGGCGGCGGGTCATCACCCCCCGGCGTTGTTTTCCCGATCGGCGCTGACGTCCCGAGTCCGCTGCCCACCGCGGCGCGGTCGTTTCCCCCTGGTGCGATGCCGCCTACTCTCGCATCTACTCGCCCGGGCGGTGGGACACGCCCCACTGGAGCGTCCGATCGTTCGGCCCGCCCGCCGGCGGTGGTCCCCGATCGCCGGCTGGCGGTGCAGTTAGGGCGCGGTCGGCGACGAGGTTCGCCGATAGAGGGAGTACCGGGCGCCCATCCACCGGAGCTGACCGGCGGGGACGAGGCACGGCGCGTTCAGGCGATGCGAGGACACGATCATCCGCAACCCGAGTGCGGCGAGCCTCGGGCTGCAGGGGCTGATGGACACCACGACATAGTCCTTTGCGGGGTCGCGGACGCGAACCCCCTGCAACGTCGTGTTCCAGGTGAAGGTGATGTACCCGAAGCGATTCCACTGCTTTTCGTAAGCCTTCTGCGGATCGAGGCGCTCCCAGCCGTTGGTGTCGACGGGATTGTTGAACGACGAGAGTGAGTTCACTCCTTCGCCGTTGAGGAGCGCGTCGAAGAGCACGGAGTCGGCGGCCCACGCCCCGTGGGTCGGCGCGACGGCGGTCTGATCGAGGTGTCGAACGACGCGGGCGGGGCCAGAGTTGCCGAGCGCACCGGTGCCTCGGACGAGTGGATTGACCAGGATTCCGCTGCTGATCGCAAGCGCCGTGGCGAGCACTCCGGCTGCACCCCACCAGCGGGTACCGAGCAGGGTGACCACCGCCGCGGTGGCGATCACGCCGAGCCAGAGCTCGGCGTTCGAGAGTCCCGGGAGCGCCTGTCGGCGGAACTGGGTCGCTTCCCACCCGGCCAGCGCCGCCATCCCCGCGCCGATCAGGGCCGCGCCTCTCCATCCGAGCGCCCCGAGGAGGCGCTCGCGGCGCTCGCGCTGCCCGAACAGGAGGGCGAGGAGCACGGTTCCGAAGAAGCCGACGAAGGGCGCCATCCGATACGGGGGGACGTAGTCGAGAAGCGTGATCTTCGCCAAGAGGGTCGGCCAGGTCACGACACACCACGAGCTCATGACGAGGGCCAGGAGTCCCGTGCCGACGATCAGGGTGCGCTCCCGATCGCCCCGGAGCCCTCGACGGGCCAGGCCCGCCACCGCGACCCCGACCGGGAGGGCCAGGGTCCAGCCCATCGCCATCTCGGTGAGGTTCTGCTTCCGCAAGGTCGCGCCCGTCTTCCCGAGGAACGAGAAGGGCACGGAGCTCGTGAAGAGCTTCCAGAGTGGGACACCACCTCCGCTGGAGCGACGTTGGCCGGGGTACACGGTGTTGGTGAGCGCGTCGTAGTACGCACGTTCATGGATGACGTAGACGAGCTCCTCGCCGGCGAAGATCGCGCCGGCGATCAGCGCGCTGAGGACGAACGGGCGACGCCGCTGAGGGTCTGAGAATCCCCAGAGCACGGTGACCCCGCCGACGAAGAGGCCGGTCACCAAGGCCCAGGGCTGGTACCACCACGGCAGCCCGGCCGCGGCGAGGCCGGCCACCATGGCCGTTCCCACGGCGAGGCGGGGTCGTCGCGACCAGGTTCGAGCCGCGGCGATCAGGAGGGCGCACGGGATGGCCGCCGACGCGATCGCCAGCACCATGGAGGTTGACCACCACACCGCCGCCGGCGCGTACACGGTGATCAGCGACGCCGCGAGGGCCACCCATCGACTCACCCGCATCGCCCGCAGCCACGCGTACAGGCCCAGTGCGCACGCCGCGAACGGAAGCCACCAGCTCAGCGCGAACCCTTGGTCCAGCGGGAGCAACAGGGGCAGGTTGAAGGGCGAGTACAGGGCGGCTCCGACGTTGCGGGCCGGGAGCAGCGGCTGCCAGGAATCGGCGAGATCTGGTGTTCCCATGCCGTACGTGTGACCCGCCGGGAAGCCGGCGCGCACCCGTCCAGTCCGCAGCGGCGAATCGGTGAGCCACTCATCGGTACGAATCTCTCGCGGGGTCCCGACCACGATCGCTGGCGAATCAGGATGGCCGCTCGTTGAGAGTATGGCGATGCTCGACCCCGAGATACCGAGCCCGCTCAGGATCCCGATCGCGACCAAGACGAGCAGCGGATACGCGAGATCCAAACCGGCGGAACGGATGAACGCGCCCGTACGTCCGACCCGCTCGGGCCAGTGGCGGTCCGGGAGCATTGGGCCCAAACCTTAGGATGCGGCCACGCTCGCGCACGTAGCGCGACGGCGTCATCAGACCAAGCACGCGCCGTCCCTCCCGCGGCCGAGCGGGCGCGTGTGATCGATGCCGACCCGGCGTCAACGCCTCGACGCCGCTGACCGACCCATGCCGCGCCGGGATGGGCGTCCACCTGCGCTGAGCGCCGTCTCGGGCGGGTCCGGGTTCCGCCGCGTCCGTGACCCGGGCGCCGGTACCGTGGGGACATCCGGTCACGTCCGGCGATGGGTGAGCTCCGCGGTGCAGAACGCGCCGCGCCGGTACGAGCGCAACCCGCGGAGCGAGCTCCCCGAAAGAAGTCCATGCCCCAGCGCGTCGCGCTGGGGCATGGTGCCGCTTGGCACGGGCCGGCCAGTGAGGCCGGCCCGTTGCGTGATCAGCCGGTGAGACCGGTGGAGCTCGGTGGCGATGCGAGCGGGGTCGCGGGCGTCGCGGACAGGGTGGAGACCGCGGAGCCGCCACCTGAACCACCCGAACCACCATTGGTGCTTCCACTGCCACCCGACGTGCCGGCGGGGCCTCCCCCGGTCCCGGCAGGGAGCGCGGCGCAGGTCGGCCGGTCGATCGTGTCGGAGATCAGGGTCACGTCACCGGTCTCCGCCAGGAGTCGTCCGAACACGTGCGCCCCGGCGTCGACGGTGATCGACTGCTGAGCCATCACCGTGCCAACGAAGGTGACGCCAGCACTCAGGTGCGCCGAGCTGACCGCGGTCCAGAACACGTTGCAGGACAGTGACTCGGGCGACGAGCCGGCCGGGATGTTGGTGAACACGAACGAGCTGCCGCTCGCGGCCGTGATGCTGGACGCGGCGTTGAAGATCCAGACCGAATCCGGGTTGTAGGCTGCGTCGAGCGTGAGCACACCGGTGATGTTGGCGGCGCCGGTGTTGTAGACGCCGGCGGCGAACGGGGTGTCAGTGTTGCCGAGCTGCGGTAGGACCGCTGTCGAGTCTGGCGCCCCTTGGGCCTGGATCCGCGCCGCGGTGTCGTCGGCAGCAACGCCAGCCGCCACACCGTTGTTGATGTTCTGCGTCCCGGTGGTGTAGACGACACAGTTCGTGCCGGGCGGAGGCGACGGCACCGTACAGGCGGCGAGGCCGGGCTGGCTGGGATTCGTCGAGTCAACGTCCCCGGCGATGGTCGACACGCCGACGTTGGTCGGACTCGTGCCCGACGAGACGGCGGCTTGGGTGGCGGTCCCGAGACCGATCGGGGTGGGCAGCGCCCAGGCCGTGCCGCCGAGCCCGAGGACGGTGATCCCGGCCACTGCGACCCCGAGGGTCCGCAGCTTGCACCGACACCGCTTCGTCTCGGTCGCTGTCGACCCGAGTGCGACTCCCGCAATGAGCGAGCGATCCGAGTACGTCATTCCGACACCTCTCAACGTGCTTTCGACTGGTTGGACATCGACGACATCGTGTGCCCTGGGGTGTCACCCCGCTGTGACCGGAGCGTGACCGTCCGACTACGGAGAGTGGTCGACCCGACGGTCAGAGAGTCGGATTCGAGGGTCTCGGGTCCTCTGGGGCAACCCTGCGTAGGGTGCTCAGGCAATCACCGAGCGTGGCCTCGACCATGGCGCCCGCCCCCCGGAAATGTCTCGGGTGGCCCGGACGCGCCGATGCGGATCGCGAGGAGCACGCCCGCTGCGGTCCGTGCGACGGAGCGGACGAGGTGAGAACGTTCGCCGGAACCGACTCCCTCAGCCGTTGAATGCTGCCCGCTCGTGCAGGTCAGTGAGGGGTGTCGGAGTGGCAACTTGAACCAACCGCCACCGGCGCGGCTGCGAGCCGAGCTCGGCCTGCCCTAGTCGGCGTCGCGGGCCAAGGCGGGGACCACTGCAGCCGGCCCGTTCCGACCGGCCGGATCCGGCGAGCCGTGCGTCCCAACCTCCGCCCAGGTCACGAGACGGCCCGCGTCCTCGTCCCAGAGCTTGAGGCGCACCGCCTGCAGCCCTTGCCAGAGCGAGAGCTGCGGCACGCTGTGGAAGATCGGGCTTTCATCGTGCGCGCGCTGCAGGTTGTAGCTCGGGATCTTCGGGCTGAGATGGTGGACGTGGTGAAGCCCGATGCTGCCGGTGAAGAACTGCAGAACCTTGGGCAGCCGCAGATAGGAGCTCCCGCGCAGGGCTGCGTCTTCGTAGCTCCATTCCGGCGAGCGCCGCCAGTAGGTGGCCTCAAACTGGTGCTGAACGTAGAAGAGCCAGATCCCCGCGCCTCCCGCGAGCACGACGAGCGGCGCTTCCACGAGCACGAAGTCGCGCCAGCCCAGCAGCCAACAGAGTCCGCCGACCATCAGCGCGAGCGCCAGATCGGTACCCCAGGTACTGCGCTGGACCCGCGGGCGGGCTGAGCGGCCAACCCAGCGCGGCTCGAGCAGCATCCCGTAAATCGGGCCCATTCCGAACATCACCAGAGGATTTCGGAACAACCGGTATCCGAGCCGTGCCCCCCGTGAGCGGGCGTTGTACTCGGCGACGGTGAGGGTCGGCACATCCCCGGTGCCACGACGATCGAGGTTGCTCCCAGTTGCATGATGACCGGTATGGTCCTGTCGCCAGCGCGCAAACGGTGTAAAGACGATCAGCGCAAGCACCACACCCAAGCACTGGTTCGCGCGACGCCCCTTCAACAACGAGCCATGCGCGCAGTCATGAAAGAGGATGTAGGTCCGAAGCAGGAAGCCGGCAGTCGGCACCGCCAGTGCCAAGACGAGCAGGTAAGAGACCGACAGCGCCAGGTACATCAGCGCCCAGAGGCCAATGAATGGGACGACCGACGTGGTGAGGGCGAGGAGGGTCCGCCCGAGATCCGGTCGAGCGTAGCGATCCACGCTGTCGTGCCAGGATACGCCGTCTGGGCGCACCCCCCCGGATCCGCCCGCGTCTCGCGATCGTCCCGCTCCTGGTGAGCTCACGGTCCGCAACCTAGTCCGTTTCGATCGACGAAGAGGTGAAACTCGAGGTCCTTGCGGGTCAGCCATGAACTCATTAACTCAGACCTCAATTCAGCATCGCGAGAGGTGCGTAACGCACGCGTGACACGCCCAGCACGCCACTGAATTCCTCGCCAGCCCGTCTGGCTCGCGCCGGGCTCGGAGCGTCCGCTGGGCCGACCCTCCGGGCTGAACGTGCAGGGCCGATCTTATCCCGAGCCGCTGGTCAGTCGTGAGGCCTCCCCCGGAGTGGCCGAACGGGTGGGCGCCGACAGGAACCCGTCAGGCACTGGCAAGCTCCACCGGGGCTGGGCACCAGAGGGCCGGCGCCGTTGGCCCGCCTGCGGCCTCTGGGGCCGAACGGGCTCACCCGAGGTCTCCCCGGATGACGCTGGGTTGGGTCGTGTCGCACCCGGCGTCATGGTGATGGTCGCCTGGCCGGTGCGTGCAGGTCGGGAACCCAGAGCGGACGGCGCCGCTGCGAGCCGGACTCGCGCGCTGGTCGGGGCCGTACAAGTCCTGGTCGGAGGCTCGTAGCCCTGTCACCTCGGCATACGATCGGCGCATGGCCACCCCTCAGCCGGGAATCTTTGCGCAAGGCACGCGCTCGCACTACCACCTCGAGTTCGACCTCCGACCCGGCGTCTCCGACGCCAGCATCTGCGCGGCAGTCGGGCATCTACGCGAGCCGTCAGTGACGGTGGGCGGCTCGAACATCGTCGTCGGGTTTGGGCCGGGCGTGTGGCACCGCCTCAAGCGGGACGACGCACCCGACAATCTCCTCCCGTTCATCGACGTGGAAGGCGACGGCGGCCGGGCACCCGCCACCCAGCACGACATCTGGGTCTGGTCGCACGGCACCGGCGAAGACGTCCAGCTCGACGTCGCTCGGGGCGTCGCGGCCGCCTTCGCGCCTGTTGCCACCCTCGCCCAGGAGCAGCCCGGCTACGTCTACCGCGACAGTCGTGACCTCACCGGCTTCATCGACGGCACCGAGAACCCGCCGGTCGAGGCGGCCCACGACGTCGCTGTCGTCCCCGATGGCGACACGGGTGCAGGCGGCGCCCACGTCATCGCCATGCGCTGGGTCCACAACCTCGATGCCTTCCACGCCCAGTCGCTCGAGGAACAACAGGGCACGTTCGGTCGCACCAAACCTGACAGCGTCGAGCTCAAGGACAAGCCGCCGACCGCTCACATCAGCCGCGTGGTGATCGAAGAAGACGGCGAGGAGCTCGAGATCTACCGTCGCAGCGTCCCCTATGGCCGCGTCGGTGAGCTCGGCCTCTACTTCATCGCCTTCAGCACGGACCCCAGCCGCTTCCACAAAATGCTGGCCCGGATGTTCGGCGCCACCGGCGACGGCCTACACGACCGCCTCGTTGACTTCACCACGCCCGTGAGCGGTGCCTTCTACTTCGCGCCGTCTCTCGACGCCCTGGACGGCATCCTCCCCTCAGACTGAGCGTCGGCCTCAAGAGCCGGGCGGAAATCCCAAGCCGGAAGCGGCAGTCCCTCGAGCACCGTGGGGCGCACGTCGGCCAGGGGCCACGACCCGCCGACAATCCGCTCGTTGAGGTGCTGAGTTCAGTTACGCCATCGAGAGGGGCGCCACGATGAGCGGTGCGGCGCCACACGTCCCCGACGCCGCCGCGTCGCTGATCATCACGGAGCCGGCCGCGCGCGAGCCCGCCGGGCGGTGGCGGGATCAGCCGTCGGCATCGCCCGCCTTCTGCGCCGCGGTCAGGTTACGCGCTTGGGGCGTGCCGGTCAGTGTCGTCACGGGGTGCACGGGTAGCAGCACTGGCGCGCGGGGGTTCTGGTTGAAGTCGAAGTCGCTGCTGAGGTTTCCGAGAATCTTGACGTCCTCGCGCACGTCGGGACGCGGGTCGGGCCGACCGTCGGTCTTGGGGTCGAGACGCTGCCCGCCGAGGAAGTCGTCCTCGATGAACTTCACGTACGCGTCGAACGACAGTGTCTGATGGTCGACGTAGCCGTGCCGCGCGTAGGGGCTGATCACCATGGCGGGGACCCGCAGGCCGTAGCCGTTCTCATCGACGGTGGGCGGCACGACGTGGTCGTAGAAGCCGCCCCAGTCNNCCCAGGCGAGGAAGATCGCGGTCGAGCTCCAGTCCTTGCTGCGCATCACCGCGTTCACCAGGCTCGTCACGTAACTCTGCCCGAAGCTGACCGGGGAAGGCGGGTGCTCGCTGACCGCGCCCGACGGCACAACCCACGACACCGCCGGGAGCGTTCCCTTCGTCGCGGCATGGTAGAAGTTCGTCACCGACTGGATGTTCCCGAGCTGGTTGTCGCTCTTCACCGTGTCGAAGAACGGCAGCGGGTTCCAGATGCCGGGAGTCTTGGCGCTCTGGCGCACCGGGCCACACGAGATGGCGGCGTCGTTCTGGCAGTCCGGTTCCGTCCCGGCGACCACGTAGTAGCCCCAGGACACGCGGCTCTTGTGGAGCAGATAGGTCAGGTCGGTCCAGGCGTAGATGGGCGGGATGCCGTGGCTGCCCTGGAAGTCCGGCGGGAGGCCAGGCGCTTGCAGCGCGTTTCTGCAGCTCGCCGGGACGTTGTGCTGGGTGCAGTACGCCGACCATTCGGAGACCTCAAAGAGGTGCGCGGGAAGGCTCCAGGACGCGTTCGGCTCGAACATCTGGTCTTGGAGGACGAAGTTCTTGGCATAGGCCCAGTAATTCGGGATGTCGGATTGGGTGTGGTATCCCATGACGTCGGGCGCGGCCGAGTTCGTGCAGGCCGGGTTTGTCGTGTTCAGGCAGCCTTTCTTGGCCTGGAGGTCCTGGTTGATGAAGCCGTTCATCAGGCCGCCGTTGATGTCGGCGGCGGAGTTCGACGCGCCGTGGGGCCCACCGCCGTTCACATCGGCGTGATCGACGTAGGGCTTCACGCACTGGCCCGTCTGGTGGTCGGGGAGACACGAGGTGGGCACGCCGTTCTGCATGGGGAGCCCGTCGGCGCCCGGATACGTGCCGAAGTAACTGTCGAAGGAACGGTTCTCCTGCATAATGATCACGATGTGGCGGATCTTGTGGATTCCGGGGCTGCCCGACGACGCGGGGATGGCCGCCGAGGCGGCGGCCGAGGCGGTCGCCGCCGCCACGCTGACGGCGGTCAGGGCAGCGGCGACGAGCGCCACCAGCTGGGTGATCCGGACACGACGCATGGGTCTCCCTTCTCGAGCTGGGTGCAGTCTGGCTGCTTCGCGCTGCGTGGAGGCGCGCATCACGTTAAATGTCGGTTAGGGCACCTGGAGCGACCTTGACCGACGGCGACAGCGTGGCGACGCGACCAGCGCGCCGCTGGCCCGAGACCGACCCTGACGGGCGCACCGACGATCCACGCGTGGGTGCTAGGACGCGCCTTGTGGGCGCACTCCCCCGCAGCCGCCCCCGCCGTCACGAGAGCGCTCCGGTCCTGGCGAGTCATGGGCCACAGCCGGGCGGGCTTCGATCGGATCGGTGGAGCGCGGCGCTCGCGGCGCGTCGCTCTTGAGGTCACCGCTTTTCGAACACGAATCGGTAGTGGTCGAGCAGCTCCCGCTCGAAGCACACCGTGTTGGCGCTCACACCCGAGGTGAACGCGAGCCGAAACTCAGGGCTGGTAGCCCACCGGCGGGCGAGGCGCAGCTTGACCAGTGACTTCCTTAGACTCGGCTCAGAGAACCGACCTCGCCATTGACGGATGGTCTCGATGTAATCGAGCCGGCCGCTGGAGCTCGACACGAGCCGGAAGTGGGGCTGAGCGCTCCTGATCACCTGCTCCTGCCCGAAGGGAAGGCAAGAGCCCGGGAACTGGTGGCCTAGGAGTGCGAGGTACCACGCGTCAGAATCGCGCGGGGCCCGGATGTCGACATCGTCGAGCGGGATCATGTTCGGTCCGAACACCATCGTCTGAAGAAAGAACCGGCCCGTGTCGGGCAGCACGCTCGCCATACGGCCAAAGAGGTCACCGTAGATCCCCTCCTGCTGTCCGGCGGCGTACTCCGCGGGAGAACAGAAGTGCTCGAAGGCGCCGAGACTTGCCACCGCGTCGAAGTGGCCGAAACTCTCGTGGGTGAGAAGCCTCGCGTCAAAGAGACGAACGTCGAGGCCGTGGCGCTGGCAGGCAGCGACCTGAGCAGAGGAGAGCGTGACACCCAGCCCACTGGCGCCGCGGTTCCGCACGGCGTTGAGCAGCGGGCCCCAGCCGCAGCCCAGGTCGAGCACGCGCCGGCCTGGTCCGATCCCAACCTGCTCGGCGACGTAGTCGTGCTTGCGCCGCTGAGCCTCTTCGAGGCTGAGGGAGAAGTCGCCGTCGTACTTCGCTCCACTGAAGTCGGCGAGCTCTCCGAGGCTGAGTCGAAAGAGGCGATCGATCACCGAATAGGTGAATTCGAGGTCTTTGCGTCCAGCCATGAACTCAAACCCGGGTTGTGCATCGCGACGCGTGCGGGACGCACGTTACAGGGCGAGCGCGCCGCTGAATTGCGCTCCAGCAGGTCCCTGCTCACCCGAGGGTCGGCACGTTCACGCTGGCCAACAACCAGCGTCGGAGGGAGATTGCCCCCTGCTGATGTGCACGCCCGGCGAGGGCAGTCGTACTCCGGGACGGACGAGTCGAGCTCCGAACAGCAGTTCGACCGCCGCCGGACCCCACTCAAACCCTCAACCGATCGCTGGTCTGACGCGGCGGCGTGGCGACGACCACGCCGCGTGATCGCGTTGTCGAGGACGTCAGCGCCAGCGCACTCCCGGCGCCGACCGCCGTCTCCCACGCGCGCGTCCCGCCCTAGACCGTCACGTGCGAGCTGACCAACACCAGGCATGGAAGATGAAGGGCCGCTGGCGGGCACGGAGCTGGCGAAGAAGGGATTCGTCCCCGGCGGTGAGCTTGTCACCGTCGCCGCTCAGCGCGCCGCGCCCTCGGCCAGGGCGCGCACATAACTCCTACGTTGCCCGGAGCTGCCCCAACACGAGTGGTGCCACCTGGCGGGCGATCTCGCGGACCTCGTCGGGCGCCCAGACCGCCAGTGGCACGTGGGGATAGTCGACGGTGACGAACGCGTACTCCCCCATCCCGCTCACGCGAGCCATCGCCCGCGCACTGCCCGCCATCGTCTCGTGGACGATGGCCACGCTAGGGATCCCCGCCCACTCGAGCTCGACGGCGTCGCGCAAACTGCGCGCGCTACAGGATCCTCAGCCACCGAAGCCGGCAACCGCGACCGTCACCTCCGAGATCAGCCGCTCCCAGTCGGTCGGGTCAGGTGGCACCGACACGCTCGCCTTGACCACGGTGACCGCAGGACCGACGCGCGCGAGCGCTCGCAGCTCGTCGTAGAGTGCGCCGAGGAACGCTTCGCTCTCCCCCAGCCCGTTCACAACGAGGCCGACCACCGCGCCGTCGAGCGACGCGAGGCGGGGCTGAACCGATCGGCCCTCGCGCCGCACCGGTGGTGGGCCACTCGTAGGGTCGAGACCGATCAGGCTCATCGTGGACCTCCTCCTACAACAACGGGCTGGGTCACGGCCAGGGCGAGATGGGGAAGCAGCAGCCAGGTCTCCGCCATCCCCGGCCCGCCGGCTGCGACGAGGAGGAACCCGTCGGGGCGGCCGCCCTTCACCGGGCTCGGACCGTGCTTCGTCGGCGCCACCGCGCGCTCCCACACGTAGGCGCGGGCGTCGGCCTTCGACCATCCGGCGTCGACGAGATAGCGGCGGTGCTCCGGACCCATCACGAGCACGACGTTCGTGTCCTCGCCAAGCCAACGATCGCCGGCGGTCCCCCGGGCGCGCAGCGCGGCGACGATCGAGTCGAGGACGCCTTCGGGAGTGCGGCTCGTCAGGTCGACTGCAGCGGCGACTGTCATCGTGGAGTGTACGGTGACCGCGCTGGCCCCTGCCGGAATGCCGCGCTCGACACTGAGTGGCAGCCAGGGGCTTCCCTCCTCGTCCTCGCCGAAGCAGAAGGAGTAGCGCGCCGGCGTCGAGAACGAGGCACGGTCGAGGAAGTTGGGCACCGCGCGGCACACGTTACGGATGACGAGCCGCAGCGCCCGCCCGATCGTGGCGTTGGCTCGCCAGCCCGGCCCAAAGCAACCGGCGGTGCAGTTCAGGTCGAGGTCGAGCCGGATGGGACCGTTGACGATCACCACCTGGGCCGCACCGGACAGCGTCCCCGTGGTGCTGTGGCAGTTCGCCTTCTCGTGCAAGTGCGCGCGCACCGCGGCGACCACGACCGGCATGTAGTCACGGCGGCAGCCGGCCATGACCGCGTTGATGGCGACGTGCTCGGCAGTCACCGTGACCTCGCGGGTCGGCACGGTTCCGACAACGTGGCCGGGCGATAGGCCGGCGGCCTCGAGGAATTCCTCGACAAGCTCCGGTGTTGGCGGGACGATGGGTAGCCCATCGGTCCATCCGCGTGCGTGGTAGTCCTCCACGAGCTCGAGACCGTCGTTGTACGCATGCTGCGGGGCGTGCAACGCGCTCATCGCTCTCTCGGATCCTCAAGCACCACATGCACGCCCTGGACCTTGTCCTGCATCGCCTGCTCGACGATTTGGTGCAGAAAGTCGGGAGGCATCACGCACTCGAGGCACTCGACGCCGCTGAGGACGAGCCCGAGCGTCACCTGCCGCCCCGCTTCGTCGACGCCGCGCAGCTCGAGGTCAGCACCGTCACCCTGCACGAGCGGGCGCAGCTCTCCGAGCACGGTCTCGACCTGAGCGGTGAAGGTCATGGCGACCTCACCTCCTTCCGCGTCAGCGTACCGCGAGGCGTCGAGCACGACCTTCCGCGAGCGTTGCGGTTGGTCGGAGAGTGGCGTCGTCTGCAGCTCGACGCTCTCAAGGATGCGAGGATCACTCAGCTGTCTATCCGCTCTTCCAAGCGAACCCTCACGGTAGCCCCGCTTCTTTCCCAATGGCTTTGCGCACGGCCACCCTGCCGGGCAGCTTGTGCGTGCTATCGCCCATGGCCATCAGCGAACTCCGCTACGGATGACCATCGATCGTGTTTCGGACCTTCACGGGGCCCCGAGTGCCGAAGAACCTTGACCGAATCGGACATGACCACATAGGTCCAGCCACCCGATTGGGGCTCTTTTGTAATACGGCCGTGAGTGACTTGTTCAGCATGCTCCCACCGGTCCCACGAGCTCAGTTTGGCCGACCTGCGGAACCGCGCTCACGACCGCGTGTCGGAAAGGCGACTCAACCCGAAAGGCCACGACTACTCCGGGCGGAGGTGGGGCTGGTCGCGCCGAGTACGCCGCCACCAGCCACCGCGGAGCCGTGGGCGCCCCTCGGGGATTTCGGAGCGGGCTCGCACCTTAGATCAGCCGATGAACTGCGACTCCTTTCGCGCCGTCCGAGAGCCGCACGACCACCCGGCCGACGGTCTCCCGACGCTGGAGCGCCTCGAGTCCGGCCGGCAGGGAGGCGAAGGGGAGTTCGAGCCCGACGAGGGGACGCACCTTGCCCTGGTGCACCAAGTCGAGCAGCCGAGCATGGATCTCCTCCCCGTCGGCGTGGGATGGGAAGTTGTACCCGTTCCGCGCCTGCTTGGCCTGACGAGGGTCGTCGACGTACGCGAGGCAGACGCCACACAAAGAGAGGTTCCCGAACACGATCGGGCGGGGCACAATTCCCGTGTCTTCGGCCTCGATCCCCGCGCTGAACCCGACCATGAGATGGCGGCCGTTGAAAGCCATGCAGGTGAACGTCGATCTGGTTACGGCGCCGCCGATGGTGTCGAACGCCACGTCGACTCCTCGGCCATCGGTGGCATCGAGGACGGCGTCGACGAAGTCGGCGTTGCGGTAGTCGATCACCACCTCGGCGCCGAGCGCCTGGCAGAGCGCGAGCTTCTGGGCCGATCCGGCGGTCGCGATCACACGAGCGCCGGCCAGGGCGCCGAGCTGGACGGCAGCCGACCCGATGCCGCCGGCCCCGGCGTGGACGAGCAGCGTCTCTCCCGCTTGGAGGCGACCGCGCTCGTGGAGTCCTAACCACGCGAGATGGAAGGGCATGTAGATGGCAGCCGCCTCTGGCTCGGGCACGTCCGTGGGCATCTCGAACATCATCGTCGTGGATGCGATGACAGCTTCCGCGTAGCCCCCTTGTGCGCCAGTCGGGATGGCGACGACACGCCGGCCCATCCACGCCTCGGCGCCGGGGCCGCACGCCTCGACCCATCCGAGGACCTCCATGCCCGGCGTGTACGGCGGCACGAGCGGGATCGTCTGGTACCTGCCGTGCATTGCGTCGAGATCGTTGAAGTTGAGCGTGATCGAACTGACCCGGATCCGCACCTCACCCGAGCCCGGCTCGGCCGTCGCGACCTCCTCCAACGCCAACACCTCAGATGGCGTCCCGTAGCGCAGCACCCTCCAGGCCTTCACCGTGCCGGCCCGCCGACCTCTGCGCCGACGTGGCGTGTCAATCGCCCGCCCGGCACGTCGTGGTCCGCGCCCCACCTCGGCTCTCCATCCACAATCCAGTTCGCCCCATTCAGCCAAACGACACAGCCCGCCATCGCCGGCGCGAAGGTGCTCTCTCCCCTTTCCCTGACCGGCGCTCCGCCGTCCCTTTCCGGCGAGCAGCACCTCGCCAAGGCCATCCTGTCGAAGTTGTAGTCGAATCCCTCGCCCGAGATCTCTCCGGTCTCAACCGGCCTCAGCGGGGGACCAAACACGATCGGAGCGGACCTTCGCGGCGCTGGTCGACTCGATGACGCGCGGTCCTCATGAACGTCTCTCCGTGCCCGCCCTGCCCCCGCCACGCGACGGGAGACCTGGGCTGGGGCCCACTCGTCTAGTCGCCCCAGCCCATCTCCGATCGCTAGCTGCTCGGCGTGGTCGACGTGCCTGACGTCGGCACGTTCGGGCCCGGCGCGCCCGTGGTCCACCAGGTGCTGATCAACGAGCCGTTGGGGTCATTGGTCTTGATCGCGTTGGCCAGGATCTTCAACTGGTCGATGGTCCAGACGTACTCCGAGCCGCCATTGGAAGAATCGACGTAACAGACCTCGCGACCCAGCTGCTGCGTTTGGTTGACCACGACGGTTCCCTCTTCAGGGCAGGTGTTTCCTGTCCCGGAATCTGGCTGAATATTGAAGTCCGTGCGGACGGTCGTGTAGAAGGACTTCATGGCGGCGTCGGTCTTCCACTTCGTGAAGACGACGACGTCAGGAGCTCCGGCTCCCGCCACCCCGCTGCACGAAATGGCAGCCACGATCGTGGCGATGGCCTTTTTCGCCGACGGGTAGACCATCGCGTAGTCCTTCTTCACCACGGAGGTCGACGGCTGGCAGGTCGGGTATGTCGCCTGCGGAAGATTGTTGTAGAGGGCCTTCTCAGCCTTCGTGGGTTTCGCAGTGGGTTTCGCGCTCGCCACGGTTGTGGTTCCCAGGATCACCGCCAACGCCAGCGCCGCGATCGCGCCGCCCCGTCGAAACCTCATTGCTACCCCCCCCACTCGATTGCGCCCGCCTCGGGAGCAAGATCAGGGCAGCGTACAGCTATTGCCAGGTTCACGATCAGTTGAAAACTTCTCGTGGAGCACCACCAGCTGATGCGACACAAGGCGCGAGCCAGTAGCCCTCGCTCACGACGACGGGGCGACTGGGCTCTGCTCACGCGCCACGAGCGCGGCAAGTTCCTCTTCGGTCGGCTCCTTGTGGGGGTGATGCTTCTTACAGAGCGCGTGGACGTGACCGTCCGGGTCGGTCCACGACTTCCAGTGCAGCCGGTGGCAGGTGCCGATATGGCACTCGTGGTGGTGGTACAGCAGGATCAGCGCGCCGATGATCGTGACCTCGCCGATGTCGCTGCCGATCCCGGACCAGAAGTTGTAGGTCGTGCTCGGCATCCGCGGCTCGACGCCCATGACGTGCAGCAGGTCGGTCTGCGCCCGATGGAAGGTGAGTACGACTACCAGCGCCGCGAGCAGCACCAGGCCAGCCAGGGTAAGGACTCGACTCATCGGAGGCCGAGGATAGCCCGCGCCTCAGCCGGGACCGCGGCGAGCGCCGCGCCGTTCTCGCTCGCCGCCCGGTAGCGGCGCAGCAGGTTTGCAGACCGCCGCATTCGAGCCGATCGTGATGGTCGCGAAGGGGCGATGCGCGTGCGGGACGGAACCCTGGACGGTGACAAGCCCGTGACCAGCACCCCTACGAGCGTTGTGCCACAAGGGCCCATGAGGGCGAAACATGCCACCGAGGTAGATCAGAGAAGGTGATCCGCTTCGAACGGTTGCCTGACTGCGGCGGGCATACCTGGAGGGTAGAAGACCACCTAAGGGAACCTCGAGGTTCTCGCTTGTCGCTCGTTCCGCCGGCACAGTGCGGGCATGCTGGCGGTAGCGGCCGGGACTGTCCCGTCCGAGGCTGACGACGACCTTGTAGAGCCCGGGCTCGAGCTCATGCATCCCGGGCGCGCCCCTCGAGCGCTTCGCCACGATGCCTCCGGTCGGTCGATTCTTGACTGGGTTCTTGACCGACGACCGAGGTCGACGTGACTGCTGCAGCCGAGTTGCCTGTGATCAGGCGTTTCGTGGTGGGCGGTAGAGGATTTGAACCTCTGACCCCTTCCGCGTCAAGGAAGGTCACCGGCCCGCGAAGCTCCTAGTCAGAGCTCCGAATGTGCCGCTGAGCTGCCCAGACGCTTGGCGGCAGTTGTCGTCATTTTGCATCATTTCGCTGCATCGCGCGGACTTTTCGCGGACTTGGCCAGTGTCACGCACGCGGTCTTCGTGTGGATGGCTCCTCCTTACCACCGTCTCGCACTCAGCGGGTCGAAAACCCAGCAGCGGCCGGCCCTACGCGAGACCGATTAGCTCGAGGAGGTCGTCGGACCAGAAGTCAAGTTCGCCCTCAGGCATCAGGAGCACACGGTCAGGCTGAAGGCGCGCCACGAAAGCGGCGTCGTGGCTCACGAGCACGATCGCCCCGGGCCACTGGCTGAGGGCCTCACCGATCGCGTCACGCGACGGCGGATCAAGATTGTTCGTCGGCTCGTCGAGCAGCAGCGTGTTGTGCCGACCGACCACCAGCTGGGCGAGCGCGAGCTTTGTCTTCTCCCCGCCCGAGAGCGTGCCCGCGTCTTGGAACGCGATCTCGCCCCGTAGCGCGAACGTTCCCAGCAGGCTGCGCAGTTCCTGGGTGGGGCCGCCGGCTCCGTCCTGGAGGTGAGCGAGCACGGTGCTCCCGGCGGTGATCCCTTCGTGCTCCTGGGCGTAGTACCCGACCGAGCAGCCGTGCCCAAGTGCGACCGCGCCACGGTCCGGATCCGCGTCCCCGGCGAGGATCCGCATGAGGCTGGTCTTGCCGGCGCCGTTCAGGCCCATGATGAGTAGCCGCTCGCCACGCCCGACGTCGAAGGTGACGTCGCTGAATACGGGCGGACCGCCGTAGCCCTTCGCGACGCCGTCCGCCCGCAAGACGACCGCACCCGGGCGCGGCGGCTCAGGGAACCGCACCTTGATCCGCGTCCGACGACGGGGACCCGTCGCGGCGTCGCGTTCCAGTCGGGCCACCCGAGTGTCGAGCGCTTTGGCGGTCCTCGCCCGCTTGACGGTCTGCCCGCGCATGCGGTCGGCGAGCGTGCGCAGTCGCGTAATCTCGGACTGCTGGCGCGCCACGGTGCGCCGGAGCCTGTCCTCGTCTCCAGCCCGCGCCACAACATACTGCGAGTAGGTGCCGCGGTATTCCGTGAGTTCAGCGCCGTCGAGGTGCAACACGCGGGTGATCGCCTCGTCGAGGAGATCGAGATCGTGGCTCACGATGAGCAGCGCGCCGCGGTAGGACCGCAGGAAGGTGGTCAGCCATTGCTTGGCGTCCGTGTCGAGGTGGTTCGTCGGCTCGTCGAGCAGTAGCAACTCGCTGCCAGCGAAGAGGATGCTGCCTAACTCGACGCGGCGTCGCTCGCCCCCCGAAAGGGCGTTCAACGGCAGATCGATACGGTCGTCGGGGAACCCCAGGCCGTGCGCGAGGCGCCGCGCCTCGGCCTCGGCGCTGTATCCCCCTGCGAAGCGGTACGCATCCTCGGCGCGACCGAAGCCCACCAAGTTGTGATCCGATGGATCGTCTTCGATCCGGGCGCGGTGAGCCTCGAGTTGCTGCGCCGCGACATCAAGACCGCGGCCGGAGAGTAAGTACGAGAGGGCGGTCGCCTCGCGGTCGATGCTCTTGGCCCGCGGGTCCTGCGACAGATAGCCAACCGCGTCTGAGCGCAACACGAGACCGGCCGCCGCGGGTGCGTGTCCGGCAAGTACCGAAAGCAGGCTCGTCTTGCCGGTGCCGTTCCGACCCACCAGACCGACCTTGTCGCCGGCGCGCAGCGAGAAGGTCGCGCCGGCCAGCGTCAGCCGACCGCCGACTTCGACTGAGAGGTCGCGGGCTTGGAGCACAGCCCATACTCGCACCCAGACGCGGCCCAACGAGCCGGTTTACGTGCGGGTCGTACGCCCCGAAGTACTCCTCACCCCCGAGACGACCCAGTAAGCGGCGGTAGGACTTAAACGCATGTCTAACGTTTTGCACACCCCTTGCCAGGTGTCCAGGTGATGTCAACGAGTTGCGTTGAGGCTGCTCACGTTCGGTGTTCGTGTCGTCTGGTTATTCCCGTGCGGTTGAGTGTCGCCACGCGCCCTGCGTCGAAGGCGGGCAGGGCGAGGTCGCGGATGTCCTGATCGGGATCCCGATTGTGCAATCGTGGTGAGTGCGTCGATCAGCCCCTCGACACGGTCCTTGCAATCGGGTTGCACGCGCTGCCCAGGCCCGGAGTAGTTGCGCTCGACGCCGATGCGTTTTGCGCAGGTCAGACGGGTGTCGGAGGGGGGATTACCACCCTACGTACACCGCTGCGGGGGGACCTGGTTCTCCAGTGATGTCAGGCCGGGCCGGCCTCGGCCTGCGGGAGGTCGCCGCAGACGAGGCACTCGGCGTCGACCTCAGCCTTCAGAACGTCGAAGACACGGCGGCCCCGCGTCGCCCTTGCGTGCTCCCAGCGACTGTAAGAACCTCGGCCACTGATCTCGTCGCGCGCCGCGTGTAGCGAATGTCCGGCTCGAGGAGCCAGCTCGTTCGGCTCGCTACCTCGACCGCGGCCCGCTCCAACCGCAGGTGCCCGAAGAGCGGAGCCCGCAAACTGGTCGGCACCCGGACACCCTCGAGTACCGCGCAGAGTGTCTCGAGATCATTGCGGGTGGGGAAAGCGCGGCGTGCGGTCGCAACGGCTCCGCCTAGCCCTTCCGCGAACGGACACCAGCGATCCCCGGCGCCCGCGTTGGCTGGGAGTGTCGAGACTACGTCGAGGCGGCGGCGCCGGTGCCGGCCTCGCGTCGAAGCATGACGATCGAGACGACGAGAACCCAGATCGGGACGAGCAGCAGGGGGATGAACACCACCGCCGCGAGTTGCAGGACCGCGACCACATATCCGGCAATGGTCAGCCAGCCAGGTAGGGCGCCCTCTCGTCGGGAGAGGTACGACGCGATCGCCACGAACACACCGGCTGCCAACGCGCCAGGCACCACGAGAATTCCGCCACCGAGACTGTTGAACTGCTGCGCGAACGCACCCGGCGGTACCGGCGCGCTCGTGAACGCCTTGGCGCCAGCGATCGCGGCGAAAACGAGGTTCGCCACCATCCCGAGCGCAGCGAACACCGACCCGAAGGTCAGCATCATCCCGCCACCGTCACCGAGGCGGCTGCGCAACCGCGACGCGAACCAGAGAAAGGCCAAGAGACCGAACACCGCCAGGTAGGCGCCCACGATCGCCGCGGTACGGTGGCTGCTACTTGTAAAGAGCCGCGCCCATTCCTGAGTACTGCTGCTGTCCTTGGGCGATGGTGAGATGAACGTCCCCACGATGAACAGCGGCGCGAACACAATGCCCATCCACGCGCCAACACGACCAAGTCGCGGAGTGCTCCCCGCGGTAGCGCTCATCCCACCAACCTCCCCCATCTCCGAGCCGACCTACATTTGCCCCAAGTCGCCCTGCGAGCCTGGGCAGTCTGCCCGAGCCCTCACGCCCGGTCAATCGCTTCGGGCTCCGGCGGCCCAGCTACGGGTTATGCCTTAGGCCAGTGGGCCGGCCACGGTCGACACGGTAAGCACGACTCCTGGCCGAGTCCGGCCTCACCCTCAACGCCGTAGCTCGCGACATGCCGCAAGGCCCATGACGCAGAGCCCTGGCTGGCCGCGTCCCGGTACCAGATGTGGAGCGGGACCGCCGAGGGGTTCCGGGGTCGCGAGGCACGCGAACTTCGACTCGGTGAGGGTGCACGCCCTCACCTGGGCTTTCCCGTGGGGCGCTGCAGGCCTCGAACGTGTGACCTCTGCCTTGTAAGGGCGATTCAGGCGCCCGCGAAGGTGCTGGTCACCGGCTCGAAACCCACTCTGACCAGCACTGACGTTTGTGGTTGTTTGTCGTTGGTTCGCAGCGTTTCTCGCCATTCCACGGACTTGGCACGGACCTGAGCCGCTCCAGCGAAGGGCTCACGGCCGGGGGAATTGGGAGGATTTGGCGCCCCCGCCGGGCGCATGGGACGAGCCCGTAGAGAAGATGATCGGCGGGGATCCGGCCCGTTGACCGGCGCTCGCCTGTCTGGGGGTTCTCTGTCCCTCCCACGCCGTGTCCGGTCACCGTCGCCAGGGTTGGGTGATCAGCGTTCCCACGGAGCCGGACGGGAACCACCGTCATCCGTCCATGCGGATGCTGGTGGAATCGTCGGAGGTTCTTCGGATGCTGGTGCGATCTGGATTGACCAGCGTCGGCGCAAGGCGTCGGCGACTGCG
>PLJD01000035.1 GCA_003140175.1 Actinomycetota bacterium | reverse complement strand
CTTGCCGTGATCGACGTGGCCCGCGGTCGCGACCGTCCTCACCGCGACATGGTGGCGGCCGCGAGCGCGTCGCGTAACCGCTCGTCGTCGCGCGGATCGACCGTCCGCAGGTCGCAGAGCACCGCGTCGCTCTCCACGCGGGCCACGACGTCGCGGCGACGGAGCGCCGCGAGGAGCTCGTCGGGCGCCGGCGTGTCGAGCGCCACGCCGACGGAGGGGATGGTGAGTCCCGGCAGCGACCCGCCGCCGGCCACCGCCTGCGTATCGACGACCTTCGCGCCGTCGATGCCCGCGGCCGTCCGCTCGGCGCGAGCGGCCAGCTCGTCGAGCGACGCGGTCGCCATGCGCCATAGCGGAATCCGCGTCGCGTCGCCGTCGAGGTAGGCGAGCGCAACCGCCTGTAGCGCGGCGAGGGTGAGCTTGTCGGCCCGCACGGCGCGGGCCAGAGGGTGGCGCGCGACGGTCGCGACGAGGTCCGCTCGGCCCAGCACCACCCCGGCCTGCGGTCCGCCGAGCAGCTTGTCGCCCGAGAACGTGACGAGCGCGGCGCCGGCCTCGAGCGCCTGTCGCACGCCCGGTTCGTCGTGGAGCCACGACGGTCGCTGATCGAGCCACGGAGTGGTGTCGTCGAGGAGTCCCGAGCCGACGTCGACCATGACCGGCGGGCCGAGCCCGGCCAGCTCGCTGACCGGTGTCGACTCCGTGAAGCCGATCATCCGATAGTTGGAGGCGTGCACCTTCAGGATCAGCGCCGTCTCGGCGCGGCGCGCCCCGGTGTAGTCAGCGAGTCGGGTGCGGTTCGTGGTGCCGACCTCGACGAGGCGCGTGCCCGACTCGGCCATGATCTCGGGCACCCGGAATCCGCCGCCGATCTCGACCAGCTCGCCCCGGGAGACGATCACCTCGCGGTCCCGGGCGAGCGCGGCGAGGGCGAGCAGCACCGCGGCCGCGTTGTTGTTGACCGCGATCCCGGCCTCGGCACCGCAGGCTCGGGCCAGCAGCGCGCCCGCGTGCTCGTGGCGCGATCCTCGCTCGCCGGTCCCGACCCGGTACTCGAGGTTCGAGTACGCCCCACCCACGCGCGCCGCGGCGTCCAACGCGTCGTCCCCCAGGGGTGCCCGCCCGAGGTTCGTGTGCACCAGCACGCCCGTCGCGTTCAGGACCGGCCGCAGCAGCCCGGAACGGAGGCCTTCGACGCGCCGGCGGGCGTCGGCGACGACCTCGGCCGTCCCGACCGGGGCGGCCGGGTCCTCGGTCAGGCGCCGGCGTGCGTCCTCGAGGGCCTCGCGGGCGCACTGCACGAGCAGGCCGTGGGGCAGTCCCTGGAGGTCGGTGAGGACTCGCTCGACCGCGGGGAGCGCGCGCCGAGGGTCACCCACCGGGCCAGCGTACGACTGCAGTCTGGACCGGCGCGGCGCAACATCGCGCTCGGAAAATCGACACTCCCGTAGAATGTCCGGGTGGAGCCTCGCGATGCCGCCACGGTGCTGCTCTGTCGAGACGCGCCGCAGCTCGAAGTCTTCTTGCTGCAGCGCAATCTCGGCTCGGTCTTCGCGGCGGGAGCCCACGTGTTCCCTGGCGGGGCAGTCGACGACGAGGACGACCTTGCCGCACCGCGCGTGCGCGCGATGCCACCCGGGCCGGCCGAGGTCCCCGACCGGTTTCTCGTCGCGGCGATCCGAGAGGCGTTCGAGGAGGCCGGTGTGCTGTTGGCCCGCGACACCCGCACGGGGGCGCCCGTCGACACGGCGAGGCTCGCCGCGGCTCGTGACGCGCTCCGTCGGGGGCGTCGCACCTTCCCGGAGCTCGTCGACGAGCTCGGGGTCCGGCTCGACCTCGACGCGCTGACACCGATGGCCCGGTTCGTCACGCCGCCGGGCGCGCCGCGTCGCTACGACACGTGGTTCTTCGTTGCTGCCGCTCCCGCCGGACACCAGTACCGCCACGACGAGGACGAGACGGTCGCCTCGGTGTGGATGCGACCCGACGTCGCGCTGGGCGCCGATCGCCGAGGTGAGGTCTGGCTTGTCGAGCCGACCCGCTGGACGCTCGAGGCGATCGCCGCCTTCGCCCGATCCGACGACCTGCTCCGCGCCGCGCGGGTGGCCTGGGCCGCTCACCCGTCGCCGGTCACCGCCCACGACGCGCGACGGGGCTGGGTGCTGCCCCTCGCCCGAGCGAGCCGGGCTCCCGTCGCCGGGGTTGGCGCGGCTCGCCGGCGAAAGACGCCCGCCTGATGCCCGACCTGACCCCCGGCGTCCCGAGCGCTCTGTCCCCCCTCGTCCGGCGCGTCGTCGCGCCCAACCCGGGCCCGTTCACCGGCCCCGGCACGAACACGTACCTGGTGGGCATCGACGAGGTCGCGGTGATCGACCCGGGGCCCGACGTCAAGTCGCACATCGACGCCATCGTCGGCGCGTCGATGCGCGAGCGCGTGCGCTGGGTTGTGCTCACCCACACGCATCCCGACCACTGGCCCGGTACCGCTCGGCTGGTGAAGGCCACCGGCGCTGAGGTCCTGGCCTTCGGCAAGCATCGCGACAAGGACGCCGACGTGGTGCCCGACCGCGTCATCGGCGAGGGCGACACCATCGAGGGCAGCGAGTGGGGCCTCGATGTGCTGCACACGCCCGGCCACGCGCCGAACCATCTGTGCTTCCTCCTCGAGGAGGAACGGGTGCTCTTCACCGGCGACACGGTCCTCGACGGGATGTACTCGGTCGTGAACCCGGCGCGAGGTGGCGACATGGCGGTCTACGTGCAGACCCTCGAGCGCCTGCGCCGGCTGCGCCTGACCCGGATCTGTCCCGGTCACGGCGACGCGATCGAGGAGCCCCGAGCCCGCATCGAGGACTACCTCGCGCACCGCAAGCAGCGGGGGCAGCAGATCCTGCGCCTCGTCCGCAAACGTGACGGCGTCCGCATCGCCGAGATCGTGGACGCCCTCTACCGCGGTCAGGACCTTCCAGCGCCCCTCGTCGAGGCGGCCGGCTGGCAGGTCCACGCCCACCTGCTCGAGCTCAAGGCCCTCGGCAAGGTCACCGGCACGACCGCCAAGGGGGCGTGGAAGGCGGCCTGACCAGGCCGGTCAGGCGATGCGGCTAGCCAGGTCCAGGATCCGGGCCGTGCAGCCGCTCATCTCCACCGGGGGCAGCAGGTCCTCCACGACTCGCGCCGCGAGCGCATGGAACGCCATCGCCGCGGGATCGTCCGAGGCCCGCGCCGCGACCGGCTCGCCCACGTCGCCGCCGGCCGAGACCGCAGGCTCCAGCGGGATGGAGGCCACCAGCGGCGCTCCGACCGCGTCGGCGAGCGCCGCGCCGCCTCCCTCTCCGAAGAGCGCGTAGCGGGCGCCGTCGGGGGCGACGAAGGCGCTCATGTTCTCGATCACCCCCGCGACCTTCAAGAAGGAGCGGTGGGCCATGTCGGCCACGCGGGTCGCGACCGCCTGCGCGGCGCGGGCCGGCGTGGTGACGACCAGCATCTCGGCTTGGGGTAGCAGGCGGGCCAGGCCCATCTGGATGTCGCCAGTGCCGGGCGGCATGTCGATGAGCAGGTAGTCCATCGGACCCCACCGGACATCGTGGAGGAACTGTTCGACCGCCTTGGTGAGGATCAGTCCCCGCCACATGAGCGCGGTTTCTTCGTCCTCGACGAGGAGGCCCATCGAGACGACCTTGAGGATCCCGGGCGGATCCGCCGGGTCGAGCCGGTTCGGGATCTCCCGGGTGTTGGGGGTGATCTTGCCGTCGGTACCGCCGAGGCGGCCGTCGAGACCCAGCATCCGCGGCACGCTGAAGCCCCAGATGTCGGCGTCGAGCACGCCGACGGTCAGACCCCGGGCGGCCAGGGCGACGGCGAGGTTGACCGTGACCGAGGACTTGCCGACGCCGCCCTTGCCGCTGGCGACCGCCAACACCCGGGTTGAAGCCGGCACCTCGGTTGTGTCGGCGTTCTCACGCGCGTTCCAGCGGGCGCGCTGCATGGCCGCCGATTTCTGGGCCGCGGTCATCTCGCCGTACTCGACGGCGACGTCGGTGACGCCCGGCAGGCCCCGCACCTTCGACTCGACGTCGGCCTGGATCTGCGATCGGAGCGGGCAGCCCGCGGTGGTCAGCGCGACCCGCACCAGCACGGAGCCGTCATCGCTGACCCGGACCTCGTCGACCATGTCGAGCTCGACGATGCTGGCCCGCAGCTCGGGGTCCATGACGCCGGCCAGGATGCGCCGCACGTCATCCGGCGTCGGCGCCGAGGCGCGTGTGGGCGGGGGCTCAGAAGGGGTCATCAGTCAATAAAACCAGTCTCGCTTGAAAATATGCCCAGTCGAGGGTACGGTCAAGCCTGTGCTGGATCTCGGGGTCCTCAAGGCGCTCGCCGATGAGACCCGCTACGCCGTGTATCGGGAGTTGGCGTTGTCGCCGGCCCCGCTGGCGGCCCCCGAGCTCGCCGATCGCCTCGGCGTCCACGCCAACACCGTGCGACTGCACCTCGAGCGGCTCCGCGAGGCGGGCCTCGTCGACGCCGAGGCGGTGCATCGAGGAACCGTCGGGCGGCCCCAGCATCTGTATTTCCTCGCCCCCGGGGCGCCCAGCCTCGGCTTCGACCCACCCGCCCATGCCCTGCTCGCCGGGCTCCTCGCCGCCCTCGCGGAACGGGTGGGTGCCAACGTCGACGACGCGGCCGACACGGGACACGAATGGGGTGCCGAGGCGGCCCGCCGAACCCGGAGCCACTCGTGCGTTCGCGCCCTCGCCGGCGAGCTCGAACGGCTCGGCTTCGAGCCGGCGCTCGCACCCGGCGACGGGACCTCCGAGGGTGGGGTTCGGATCGACTTCTTGCACTGCCCATTCCGGGAGCTCGCCGAGGCCTACCCCGAGCTGGTCTGCAACCTTCACCGCGGCCTCTGCGAGGGAATCGTGGAACACACCGGGGGCGGAAGAGTCGAGGAGTTCGCGACGTTGTATGACCATGAGCCGTGCCACGTCACGGTGGCGGCAGGTGCCCATGACGACCGGTAGGCTTGAAACGGGAGGAATCCGATGAGCGTGTTCAGTGTCACCGACGCCACCCAGGTCTTCTCGCTGACCGATGCCGCGGCGGCGAAGGTCAAGGGTCTGCTGGAGGCGGAAGACGCCGCCGAGCCGCTGGCGCTGCGCGTGGCGGTCCGTCCGGGCGGGTGCTCGGGCTACAGCTACGAGATGTTCTTCGACGGCGACCTCGCCGACGACGACATTCGCAACGAGCACGACGGGGTGCAGGTCGTTATCGACCCGGCCAGCTTCGAGCTCCTGAAGGGCGCGACGCTCGACTACAAGGACGGGCTCAGCGGCGCCGGGTTCGCCGTCAACAACCCGAACGCCGAGCGCTCCTGCGGCTGCGGCCAGTCGTTCTCCTGACCGGCCCAGCTCGCCGCGGCGCCTGAACCCGCCGCCCCGACCGTCGAACGCTTCGCCAGATCCAGCCGACCGGGCGGGGCGCCGTCGTTGCGTCCCGGAATCCTGTTCAACACGGCTTGATCGGGTTACGCTACGCACCACTCGCGTCATTCGCGGATAAGCGCGCGACGCGCACGTTGGAAGGGAGCGACGCACATGTCATCGACCTGGCCGCCTAATCCGCCGATCGGCGGTGGGCCGTCGACACCGTCGAGTCCACCGCCACTACCCCGGCCGTGGGAGCCTCAAGCCCCCGCGACTCCGCCCACCCCGGCCTCCGCGCCGGCCAAGCCCGCCACGCGCAAGGCGACGAAGAAGAAGTCCGTCGCCAAGAAGCGCCCGGCCAAGAAGAAGAAGGCGGTCGCCAAGAAGCGCCCGGCTAAGAAGCGCCCCGCCAAGAAGAAGAAGGCGGTCGCCAAGAAGCGCCCGGTCCGCAAGACCGCCAAGCGGGCGACCAAGAAGCGGGCCGCGAGCAAGAAGCGCGCCGGCACGAAGAAGCGGGCCACGAAGAAGCGCCCGGCCAAGAAGAAGAAGGCGGTCGCCAAGAAGCGCCCGGCCAAGAAGCGTGCCGCCAAGAAGAAGAAGGCGGTCGCCAAGAAGCGCCCGGCCAAGCGCAAGGCGACCAAGCGCACAACCAAGCGCCGGTAGCAATCACCGTCCCGGTTCGGGCCCACCGGCAGCGCCGGTGGGCCCGTGCGCGCCTGGCCTAGATCAGGTGACCAGGTCCTGGAGCAGTGGCGTGATCTCGTCGCGTCCGAAGGCGCTGTCGAGGCGGCCCCGGATGATGCCCGACCCGTCAATGGTGAACAGGAACGGCTCGTAGGGCAGGTTCCACGCCATGACGGTGGGTGCTTCCTCGTTGCCGGTGAGCGACGCGTAGATCTCGACGTGGACGAACGAGATCTGGTTCTCGAAGGGCTGGCGCGCCACGAGCAGCTCGTCGAGGACCGGACCGCAGTACCGGGTCTGGCACAGCGCGGGGGTCGCGAACAGGACGGCGACCGGGCGGCCGGTGCCGATCACGGCCGCGAGTGACTCGGTGTGGAGCGGGCAGGGCGGCTGGCGGGTGCAGATCGGGTGCACCCCGAGCGGGTTCTGCGTCGTTGGGGAGGGCGCCCGGTTCGCCATCATCCCCGGCGTCGCGGCGGCGGCGGTCTGGCGCACCTGCAGGGCGAGGGGTACGCGCTTGCCGCGGGTGAGCACCCGACCCTCATAGACACCCGGCTGGTCCAGCACCGCTTCGATGACGTACACCCCGCGGCCTTTGGGGAGGCCGGCGCTCATCTGGTGGGCGTCGACGACCTCGCCTTGCTGCGCGCCCGGCGCGGCCAGGGCCAGCTGGGCCGGCGCCCCGGTCGCCGGCGTCGGGCCCCGGTAGATCACAAACGCGACCCGCTGTGGATCCGGCGACACGTACAAATCGTTCGAGACCAGCAGGGCGCTGAGCGCGGTCGAGGCCTCGGGGAGGGTCGCCCCCGCGACCGCGGCCTCGGGCCAGCCGAGCGCGCCCGCGAGCGCGAATCCGCCCGCGGCGGTCAGGAAGCCACGTCGGCTCGGGGTGGGGACGCCCATCCCTCCTATCCTGCCGTAACGCCATGGCCGACAGCGATCGCGTCGAGTTCACCTGCAACGGGGTAGCCGTCGCCGTAGATGCTGCACCCCAAGAATCGCTGCTCTCGGTGCTGCGGGAGCGGCTCTGGTTGCGCTCGGTGAAGGACGGCTGCGCACCCCAGGGACAGTGCGGCTGCTGCACGGTGCTCGTCGACGGTGACGCCCGGGTCGCCTGCGTCACCCCCGCGGTCCGGGTCGCGGGTCGTTCGGTCACCACGCTGGAGGGCCTCGACCCGACTCGCCGCGACGCGCTCGCGGCCACGTTCGTCGCCACGGGCGGCTCCCAGTGCGGGTTCTGCACCCCCGGGATCGTCGTGCGCGCCGCCGCGCTGCTCGACCGGGGGCGGAGTGGGACCGCCGACGTCGAACGAGCCCTCGGCGCGCATCTGTGCCGATGTACGGGCTGGCGCACCGTCGTGGAGGCCGTCACGGCCGCCGCGGCGGGAGGCACGGCCACCCGGCCGGACGGCCCCGCCGCGCAGCGGGCTGGCCTCGAGGGCGGGACCCGCCAGCGGGTCGGGCCCGACGTGCCCCTCGGCAGCGCCGGGTTCGCCGACGACACCGCGCCGCCCGATGCCGTCGTCGCCGTCCCCCTCCCCCCCGCCTCGAACACCGAGGGGG
>PLJD01000110.1:659-47840 GCA_003140175.1 Actinomycetota bacterium | reverse complement strand
GCAAGAAGCCGCTGGTCAAGGGCCTGATCGAGTTTTGACACCCCACACGCAACACATCGACCTGATGCCGCAAGACCGCGATCTCCACCTCCTTCGCGAGGCGTGAGCGGAAACGGCCGCTGAGGACATCCAGACACCGACCCACGAACAGCTACACGAAGCGTGAAGGGTGTCATTAGTCGGTCACGCGGCGCGACGGTCATATTCGTTGATAAGTCCACCGAGGAGTGGTTGGCGGATCACAGGGTGTGGGGTGTCAAAACTCGATCACGCCGCTAACCTGCGAGTTCGCAGGAGCGTGTCGTTGATCCAGCTGTGAATTCTGAGACTTCTGCGGCTTATGAGGTCCTGCACCCGCTCGAGCGGCGCCGATCCGGCCTAGCACGAGCCAGCAAGAAGCCGCTGGTCAAGGGTCTGATCGGGTTTTGACGCCCCACAGGCTGATCGCCAAAGGTCTGGTACGACCCTCCCGACTGCGTCGCGATTTCCCAGCAGTCATCGACCCCGTCTGGATCGCCCGCCCTCGCGGATCTCGCGACCCGTGCTCGTAGCCCAAACCACGATGTCCTGTCGAAGCCAGATCAGTCCAGCCGCTAGGTCGGCTACCGGCTTTGGGAAGTCTGCGTGCTCGTGGCGGAGTTGGTGCACCCGCTGCCGTGAGATCTCCAGCATGTCGGCGATCTCAGCCACGCCAACGAGGTCCAGTCTCTTCACCCTTAGAGTCTGACCTTGACATACGACAAGTCTGTAGTATCTTGTCGATTGTCAAGGCAGATCGCCTCGATGGCCCCGGCGGGTGCGCAAACACCCCCGGGGCCGTGGCCAGCACCTTTATGGGAGGTACTGACATGGCCAACGGTAATGGGGGCGCGGATGCGCCCGCAGAGTGGTTTGACGAGTTGCCGGCGGGTTTGGCGAACTGGCTGGCGGTCGAGGAGGTCGTGGGCGAGTCGCTCGACGCACTCTCGGCCCTCGATGGCGAGACGGACCGGGCGGTGGAGTTCCTGTCGGGGATCCACCGCGCGGTGAAGGTCTGGGCCAGCTGGGAGCTGTGGGCCACGCTCCAGGACCCCGGCGGTGGGAGCCCCGACGAGCTCCTGGAAAGCCTGCTGGAGCGCGGCGTGGATGTGCGCCAGCTCGGCCGGGTCGGACCGGCGACTCGTCCCCGCGCTGGGCGGGGCACGGACTGGCGGGCGTTCGAGGAGCCCGACGATGAGTAGGCGCACCGGAGCATCCCGAGGCTGCTCGGAGGTGTTCCCGAAGGCGCTGGCTCGGTGGATCGACACCGACGGTGAACTGCTGCGGTCACTGATCACGTTGCGTCGCCTCGGCACCGAGGGCGGCTCGGCCCTGGACAGCGCATTGGCGATCAGGCGAGTCCGGGAGTTGCGGCTTTCCTGGGAACTCTGGGCCGCCTTGGCTGAGGGTGACGGCGAAGATCCCGAAGCGTTGCTGCTGGGAGAGGTTCCGGTTCATGTCCTCGACCAGGCCTGCTTGGCGCTGTGGGGGCCGAGGTGGGGTCTGGAGACGGGTGCCGACCTGAGGGTCGTGACCTGACGCACCGGTGCAGGGAGCGTCGGCCATTCGGGTTTCGAGCCGGGCGGCTTCCGTCCCAGCCCCCCGGGGGCCTCGGGTGGCCGGCGCAAGAAATCCGCCGACGCTCACAGTCCAAGACGGTTCCAGGCCACCAGAAGGGGTGTGAGGCGAGATTCTTCTCCCGAGGCCGGTCCTGGTGGGCCGGCTGAGGCCGCGCGGACGGTGGCTCGCTTCAACCCCAACGCTATCCCGCCTCAGGTGTGGGCGGCGGTTGGGCCGCTGGTCCGAGACGCGGTCGCCAAGGCCAACCCGGTGGATGGTCGCGACGCCACCGAGTTGATGTCCCGGACGGCGGCGTTGCTCGTGTGGTGTCACGGCCAGGGTCTGGAGCTCAGGCCCGAGGTGATGTTCCACCCCGACACGCTCGACCGCTTCATCGCCGCCGCGTATGGGCACCTTGCCAGCGGCACCGGGACGAATTACCGGCGGGTCCTGCGACGCGTGGGGCGTGCAATCCTCGGACCGCCGATCTACCCGCCGCGGCCTTTTTCGCTCCCCAAGTCCGCGCCCGACCAGCCCTACTCGCGCGACGACGAGCGTGCCTTGCGCGGATGGGTGCGCGGCCTGTCCACGCCACGCCTGCGCGAGGGCGCCATCGCGCTGCTCGGCTTGGGTCTGGGCGCGGGCCTCCGATCGAAGGAGATCGACGCCGCCGAGACGGCCTGTGTCGAGGAGGACGGATCGGGTCTCGTGGTCATCGTGCCCGGCTCGCCGCAGCGGCGCGTCCCGGTCCTAGCGCGATGGAAGTGGGCGCTACGCCACGCCATCGAGCACTCCCAGGGCGGTCTGTTGTTCCGGCCCAGCCCGGGTCGCCGCAAGCGGGTGTCGGTTTTCACCGAGAACCTGCCCCGGGCGAACGACCCGAAGTTGAGCGTCCAGCGGCTGCGAGTGACGTGGATCGTGCGGCACCTCGACGCCCGGGTGCCGTTGCATGTCCTCGCCGGCGCCGCGGGCGTCACCGCCGAGCAACTGTCCCTTTACGCGGGGTGTATGGCCGACGTTCCGGCCGCCGAGGCCGACCGGCTACTCGCGGTGAGCAAAGGTGAGAGCGTCGAGCACCCTAACGGCTGCGCCTGGCAGCTGGTACTTCGATGACCAGTCGGTGCGGTTCGCCATCACGCTGATCGAGGGCAGCCGTGTCCTGGCCCCCCTGCGAGCCTGGCGGGCCGAGGAACGCGCACGGCTCGGCCGACATGCCGGCGGGGCACCGGAACACTTCCCCGCACAAGCCTTGTGGGTGGCGATGACTCTCGCCGCAGTTCACGGACGGCCCATGCTCGCCACCGAGTTCCGTGACATCTTGTTCCGTCGGATCAGCCCGACCATGCGAGCCACGCTTGGTGTCCCCGACCCCCCCACCAGCAGGGGACGAACTCGCCTGGAGCGCCCTCTACCGGTGTGTCCGGACTCGGCTCCACGGTCTCCTCGACGTGATCGACTCGTCGCCGCTGCCGAAGAACCGCCGCCTCGACCCGGCGACCTTCGACGCTCTGGTGGCGCGGCGTCGCAGCGAACGGCACCTCACGGACGGGGTACTCGCCAAGCGAGCCGAGCGCCTCGCTTGGGTCCAAAACTCCATCCTCGAAGCCAGCATCGCCACCATGCCCAGAGCTGTGCGCCGACGGTGGCGTGGCAGCGTCGGCGTGGACGCTACGCCGGTGCCGGCGTTCTCGCGCGCCGATCAGCGGGTCCGGGGCAAGGGCCCTCGCGCCCGGCGCGCCCTACTCCTCACCGCCGCCGATCCCGACGCTGACCTCTACGTCCGGACTGGCGGATCGGAGGGCCCAAGCCCTCGGGCACGCGGCGAACCCAAACTACGAAGCTTTGTCTTCGCCTATGAAGCCACCCTCGTGGTCGCCGGCAACGACGACCCGACCACCGACGCGCCATTCCCGCCCCTGGTGGTCGGGATGCCGCCGCTGCACCGCCCTGGCACCGGGGTCGGGCCCAATGCCATCACGGCTCTGGCCAGCGTCGCTGGACGTGGACACCCCACCGGCTGGCTGGCCGGCGACCGCGCCTACACCAACGCGGTCGCCGAGGACTTCCAGTTGCCGGCCCGATCCCTCGGCTACCAGCCGGTGCTCGACTACCGCGTGGACCAACTCGGGGTTCAGGGTTCCCACGCGGGAGCGCTGCACGTGGAGGGTGCGTTCTACTGCCCGGGGATGCCCGCCGCGCTCATCAACGCCACCAGCGACTACCGGGCCGGCCGCATCGACGAGACCACCTGGCACACCCGGATTGAGGCTCGCCGAGACTTCCTTCTGCGACCCAAGGCCAAGCCCGACGCCGAGGGTCACATCCGTTACCTCTGCCCCGCCTCCGACGGTGCGCCTACTGGCCGGTGCGAACTCAAGCCGCGCTCCATCGAACGTACGACCTCCGCCACGACCCGCATCCCCGTCACCGACGAACTGCGCGCCAACCCGCCGGAGATTTGCACACAGCAGACCGTCACCTTCCCTCCCACTGCCGGCGCCAAACTCGCCCAGAGGCTGCACTTCGGCTCCCAGGAATGGGCTGCGACCTACCACACACTGCGCAACACCATCGAGGGCATGAACGGCATCGCCAAAGACGGCGCCTACGCCGCGCTCGCTGACCCCAGCCGCCGCCGCATCCGCGGTGTCGCCGCCCAGAGTCTCTTCGCTGCACTCTTGCTCATGGCCACCAACATCAACGCGATCACCTCCTTCCTGCGTCGAGCACGACCCGACACTCACGGCACCCTGCGCCGACCACGACGACGGCGCCGAACCACCACACCCCTCGGGAACTGGGCCCCCACCATCGCAACCCGCGGTGGCGCCCCCCCTCCATAGCGCCACGGCTAACTCGGCGAGACCGCGAGTATCTCTGACTCGTCGCGCCTAAAGACGGGCGGCGGCCCGCCCACAACGCTTTCCTGCACGCTCGCGACCCGCGAACACGGGTGCCAAGCGGGCGGGACCCCCTCCGAACGCCGCTCGACACCGAAGCAGGCAAGTTACGTCGACAGATCGAAGAAGTTCTGTCGAGAACCCGGGGTGGGCGAGGGGGGACTTGAACCCCCATGTCCTTGCGGACACAGGAACCTGAATCCTGCGCGTCTGCCAATTCCGCCACTCGCCCAGTGGACCGGCGAGCGTACCAGTCAGGCGCGAAGCATGCCGCCGCTGACGACGTGGTCCTCACCGGTCACGAACGATGACGCGTCGCTGGCGAGGTACACGGCCGCGCCGGCGATTTCGGCGGGGTCGGCGACGCGACCAAGCATCGTCGCGGCCGCGGAACGCTTGAGCATACCGGGAGACACGCGCTCGGCGCCGAGCATCATCTCGGAGACGAAGGGGCCGGGTGCGATCACGTTGACGCGCACCTTCCACGATGCCCATTCGCGGGCCATGACCTTCGTCAAGGCGACCAGTCCAGCTTTGCTCGCCGCGTAGGCGGCGTTCCCGGCCCCGCCGACGTAGGCGCCGACTGACGACACGTTGATGATGCTGCCACCACCGGACTCGCGCATCCGTGGCGCGAGGAGTGCGCTAAGTCGAAGCGGTCCTTCGAGGTTGACCGATTGCAGCTTGCGCCAGTACTCGAGCGTCAGGTCGGCGACGGGCGTCGGGGCGGGGTTGATGCCCGCGTTGTTCGCGAGCACGTCGACGTGGCCGCGCCAGTCGTGGGCTCGGTCGACGAACGCCGGGATGGCGTCCCATTCGCCAACGTGGCAGGCCAGGCCGAGCGTCTCCTGGCCCGTCGCGGCCGTGATCTCGGCGGCCACCGCGTCGCAGAGGTCCTGCTTGCGGCTCGACACCACGACCGACGCGCCAGCCCCAGCGAGGCCCTCGGCGATTCCGCGGCCGATTCCCTTCGTGGCGCCGGTGACAATCGCGACTCGTCCGGTGAGGTCGAAGAGCTCGGCGACCGGTCTCGTGCTCACACGCGCACCGGTGTGAGCTCGGGCGCGGCGCCGGCCGCTTCGCCCGCCGGGTCGGTCGGATCGGGTCCGAACCCGCGAATTCGGCGGTTACGGTCCGCCCACATCAGCAGCGGCGGGAGGATGAACAGGGCGCTGAGCAGGGCAACGACGGCGTTGAGGGCGACGATGATCCCGAAGTCGCGCAGGAGCGGGAACGGCGACGCCGCGAGCACACCGAAGCCACCGATGAGGGTCAGCCCGGAGGCGACGAAGGCGCGGCCGATTCGGACCGCCCCGATGTCGACGGCTTCGTCAGGGGTCCGACCCCGGGCTCGCTCCTCGAGGTAGCGGGCCATGATGAGCACCGAAAACTCGGTGCAGACCGCGATGACGAGTGGGGCCGACACCGCGGTGAGTGGGCTCAGGCTGAACCCGAGCAGGTAGACGATGAGCGACGAGCCGCCCACCGCAAAGACGACTGGCACCAGCGGCAACGCCACCTTCCAGGGGTTGCGGTACGCCAGCCCGAGCCAGACCACCACGGCGAGGAGGGACAGCAGCGTCAACTCGGTCCGGTTCGCTTCGAGCGCCTTGACCAGCTCGACGCCGACCACAGCCAGGCCCGAGAACACCGCGTGGGTCCCGTGGGGTGGATGCAGGTCGGCGGTCATCGCGCTCAGGAGCTGTTCGCGCTGGTTCAGCGAGATGTTCCGGACCGGGAAGATCAGGTTGGCTTTCGTGCGGTCGGGCGAGATGAACTCGGCGTGGAAGGGCTCCGGCGCAACGCTGAGCAGCAACTGGAGCTGCGTCTGGTCGACGGGCGCGCCGCCAGTTACCGCCGCGACGGCGCCGGGGAGGCTGGTGGCGCGCAGCAGGTCCTGGGAGTGCTTGGTCACCTGTCTCGATCCGAACGTGCGCATCCAATCGGCGACGCTGGTAGTCGTGACGTTCGGAGCCTCGACGAGCGTTCCGACCTCGCTCGAGAAGCCGGCGCCGGCCTGCAGCGCGTCGAGGTCGTGAACGACGCTGCTGCCTTGGGGTACCCACTTTTGTGGGTCGGTTTGGATGCTGAAGCGCCCCGCGACCGCGAACCCGGCGATCGCGACGATCACGCCGACCAGCATGACGGGGAGCAGGACACGTTGGGCGGCGTGGGCGACGGTGCGAACCGCTCGTTCGATCGCGCCGCGGCCCCATTCGTGTGGACGTGACGGGCGTCGATGTTCTCGGGCGAGGAGCAGCGCCGGGAGGGCCGTGATCACAATCAAGAAGAGCAAGACGACGGCGATGTCGAGCATCACACCGAAGTCACGGATGATCGGCACGCGAGAGACCTGGATCGCGACGAACCCGGCGGCCGCGGCCATCATCGCGATCGCGAGCGCCGGGCCGAGGTTTCGGATGGTGCGCGCCATGGCCGCGGTGCCGTCCCCGTCGATGCTGACCTCTTCTTGGAATCGGCTCTGCACCTGGATGGAGAAGTCGACCGCCAGCCCGATGATGATCGGGAAGCCCGAGATGGTCACCAGGCTGAGCGCGATGCCCAGATATCCCATGACCCCGAACGTGGTGAGCGCCCCGAGTGCGACGACCACGAGCGAGAGGAGCCGGGATCGCACGCGGAAGACGAAGCACAGAATCAGCGCCATCACGGCCACCGCGAGTGCTCCGAGCGTCGCCATGCCGCCCTGCAGGTAGTTGTTGATGTCCTCGAGCAGGACGGGTGGTCCAGTGGCGAGGGAGTGGAAGCCGGGGATCGGGTTCTGGGCGGTGATCCGCTTCACGGTGTCGGCTGCGGCTCCGAGGGTCGCGATGCTCGTGTTGCCCTTCGGCGCCACCACGAAGACCCCGTGGTCGTTGTTGGGGAAGGCGTCACGCAGGGCCGGGCGGATCGCCCCGGTCTGGTCGCGGAGCAGGTATTCGACGACAGCAGGATCCGAGAGCGCGGCAGCGGGATCCGCCACTGAAAGTTGACCCGAGGTGATCAGCGGCGTCGCGCGGGCGAGCTCGATGTGTTCCACCGACGCGACGTGCGCGGCCGTTGCGGCGTCGCCTCGGGCGTCGGCCTGCGCCACGGCGTCGGCAAAGATCGCCTGGCCGACCTTGAGCTGGTCGGCGGCGAACTCGAGCGTGTCGACGGGCCCAATGACGCTGGAGAACTGGCCGGTCGCGCGGAGCTGGGCTTCGAGGCGGCGCTGGCGGGCGAGGTTGGCGGGGGTGAAGAGCTTCTCCACCGGCCCGGTGACCATGATGAGCATGGCGTCGCCGCCGAAGGTGCCCTGGTAGCGGACGTTGTCTTTCGCCACCTGGGACTGGCTGCCGATGAGGCCGTTCTGGCTGGTGTCGAAGAAGAGCCGGGTGGCGCCCGCCCCCAGGACCACGGTCACGGCGACGACGCCGGCCAGCGTGGCCCGGAACCGGCGGGCCAGGAGGCCCGCCACCTGTTGAGCGTTCACGGCACCCCCTCGAAGGCCCCGAGTCTGGCAGCCAGATCGGGTGGGGCCCCGTACACTCGCAGGCCGTGGGACTCCAGGGCTTCGAACGCCGCCTCGAGCAGCTGGTCGAGGGCACCTTCGGGAAGGCCTTCCCCAGCGGGCTGCAGCCTGTCGAGGTTGGCCGCAAGGTGACTCGTACCCTCGACGCTGACCGTACCGTCGGGGTGGACGGCGTCCCGATCGCCCCGAACAACATCGGGGTCTACCTGGCGGCGCAGGACTTCGACCGGTTCCAGGACTTCGCCGACGCGCTCGCGCGCGAGTTGGCCGAGATCGCGCGTGAGCACGCTCGTGCCGAGGGGTACCACTTCGTAGGGCCGGTCACCGTCACCCTGGTCGCCGACGATGACCTCCGCGAGGGCGAGTGCGACGTCGCGGCCGAGATCCACGAAGGCGGCCAGGTCGGCTCGCTCGTGCTGCCCGACGGCCGCCGCATCCCCCTCGGCGAGGACCCGGCCACGATCGGACGATCGCCCGACTCCACGGTCGTCATCGCCGACCCGCGGGCGTCGCGGCGACACTCCGAGATCCGGCCCGCCGGGCGCGGCTTCCTCGTCATCGATCTCGGGTCGATGAACGGGACCGTCGTAAACGGCGCCCCCATCAAGGAACACGTGCTCCGAGACGGCGACGAGATCCGGATCGGCTCGACGGCGCTGCGCTTCGAGGAATCGTGAAGGAGCGGAGCCGCCACGCTGCGCTGGCGCCGGACGCGGGAGCGCCGTGCCCGAATCGGTCCTAACGGTCCTGAAGTTCTGCTTCTTGGCGCTGCTGTACCTCTTCTTGTGGCGCGTGGTGAGAGTCGTGATCGGCGAGATGCGCACCCCGGAGGCCCCCGCTGAGGGCAGCGACGCGCGGCGCGAGCGCCGCACGCGCCGCGGCGTCCGGCTGCGGATACTGGAGCCCCCGGCCCAACAGGGCGAGCTGTACTCGCTCGGCGACGAGCTCACCGTAGGGCGCGGCGGTGGGTGCGGGATCGTCATCGTCGACGACCACTACGTGTCCACCGTCCACGCCCGTCTCTTCCGGCGCGGTGACGAAGTGCTCGTCGAGGACCTCGGTTCTCGCAACGGCACCTTTCTCAACGGCACCCCGGTCGCGGGCGCGACTCGGCTCCGCCGAGGGGACCGGGTCCAGTTCGGCCAGACCGTCGCGGAGGTCGTCCGATGACGCTGAAGCTGGTCGTCGGCGCCGCCACCGATGTCGGGCGGGTACGGGACCACAACGAGGACGCGTACCTGGTGGACGACCACCTAGGGCTCATCGCAGTCGCGGACGGCATGGGCGGCCACCAGGCCGGGGAGGTCGCCAGCGCCACCGCGCTCGAGGCGTTGCGCGCCGCGGTCACCTCCGGCGAGGGTGTCCGCGACGCCGTCACCTCAGCCAACGACGCCGTCTACGACAAGTCGACGACCGACGACCGCCTGCGCGGGATGGGAACGACTCTGACCGCTGGAACGCTCGCCGCGGGCGGGACCCTGCTCGTCGGTCACGTCGGCGACTCCCGCGCGTATCTGCTGCACGATGGGGCGCTGCGACGCGTCACCGTCGACCACAGCCTCGTCGAAGAGCTGATCCGGGCCGGCGAGATCACCGAGGCCGAGGCGGAGTCCGACCCGCGCCGTTCCATGATCACCCGTGCGCTCGGCATCGACCCCGAGGTGGAGGTCGACCTCTACCCCGTCCCGGTCGTTGGAGGCGACCGGCTCCTGGTGTGCTCCGACGGCTTGACGGGCATGGTCCACGAGCCCCAGATCAAGGCCGCGCTGGACGCCGAATCCGACCCCGACCAGGCGGCTCGACGCCTCGTCGAGGCCGCCAACGCCGCGGGCGGCGTCGACAACATCACGGTGCTGGTGGTCGATGTCGTGGACGACGAAGACGCCACCGCGGCCGTACCCATCGTCGCACCCGACGCGCCCGACGCGCCCGAGGAATCGTCGGACGAGGCCGTCGAGCCCACCGCGGCCCAGACCTCGGGTCGGCGCGGTCGGGCGCGCCGGTGGTGGCGCGTCCTGCGCTGGGCGCTGCCGATCGTCCTCATCGTGGTCGTCGCGGCCGGCGTGCTGACCTGGTACGCCCGCGACACGTACTACGTCGGCACGAACCTCAGCAACGTCGCGATCTTCCGGGGTCGGCCCGGGGGTGTGCTGCTCTGGAGCCCGACCCTCGAACAGCGCACGACGCTGCTCACCTCGAGCTTGGCGCTCGACGAGCGCCAGTCGCTGAACGCTGGCCACGGCCAGTTCTCCTCCGTGGGCGGCGCGCAGGCGTTCGTCCGGGAGCTGCGAAGTCAAGCGGCCCACCGGACGAGTTCGTCCACCACGACCACGACGGTCGCACCGACCCCAACCCCGCCGACGACGGTCGCACCGACCTCCGCCCCGGCGGCGCCGTGACGACGCCTGGGCTGACCAGCCGGCGGGTCTCCGAACTCGGGCTCGGCGTCCTCGCGGTGATCATCGCCGCGTTCGGCTACCTGCTGGTGCAGCTATCCCAGACACCCGACGTCCCGCCCGACCTGTGGGTGATCTTCGCCGGCGTGCTCGGCCTCTTCGTCCTGGCGCACTTCGCCGTGCGACGCCTCGCTCCCAACGCGGATCCGGTGCTGTTGCCGCTCGCCGCGCTCCTCAACGGGCTCGGCTTCGTGACCGTGGCTCGGCTCGACCCGGGTCTGGGTCGGGTCCAGGCCGTGTGGACCGCGGTGAGCATTGTCGCGTTCATCCTCACACTCGCGCTCGTGAAGCGCATCCGGACCCTGGAGCGCTACCGGTACACCTTCTTGTTCTTCGGGATGCTCGCCTTGCTGCTGCCGCTCGCACCCGGGATCGGCAAGACGATCAACGGGGCGCGACTGTGGGTCGGGATCGGCCCGGTGAACTTCCAGCCGGGCGAGGCCGCCAAGGTCCTGCTCGTCTTGTTCTTCGCCGCGTATCTCGTTGACAAGCGGGAGCTGCTGGCAAGCGGCCGCCGTCGCCTCGGCCGGCTACGCCTCCCCGAGGTCCGACACCTCGGTCCGCTGCTGCTGACCTGGGGCGTCTCGATCCTGATCATGGTGCGCGAGACCGACCTGGGTCAGGCCATGCTGATCTTCGCTCTTTGCGTTGTGATGCTGTACGTCGCCACAGACCGTGCGTCGTACCTCGTGGTCGGCTTGTTCCTGTTCCTCGCCGCCTCAGCGGTCGCGTACCAGCTGTTCGTCCACGTCCAGACCCGCGTGGTGACGTGGATCGACCCGTTCCGCTATGCGAACGACAAGGGCTACCAGCTGGTCCAAGGGCTGTTCGGGTTCGCGGCCGGTGGGTTCGCGGGCACGGGCCTCGGTCTCGGGAGCCCCAAGCAGATTCCCAATGTCGCCACCGACTTCATCTTCTCCGCCATTGGGGAGGAGCTCGGGCTGATCGGCACGGTCGCGATCCTCATCGCCATCTTGTTGTTCGTCGGGGCTGGCCTGCGCATCGCGATGCGCTCCGAGCGGCCGTTCTCGAAACTCTTCGCAACGGGGCTCACCGCGATCGTCGGGCTCCAGAGCTTTATCATCATCGGTGGCGTCACCCGCACGATTCCGCTGACCGGTGTGACACTGCCGTTCATCTCGTACGGCGGCTCGTCACTGCTCGCAAACTGGGTGATCGTCGCGCTCCTGCTCCGAATCTCCGACGACAACGCGCGCGGTTCACCGGCCCGCCGGTCGCAGATCGCGGCCCGGGCCCCGTGAACCCAGCGATCCGGAAGGTAGGCATCGGGCTCACTGTGTTGATCCTCGTGCTCGTCGCACAACTGAGCTACCTCCAGATCTTCGACGCCAACAGCCTGAAGCACAATCCGCACAACACGCGGTCGCTGCTCTCCAACGCCAACCGACCCCGCGGCGACATCGTCACCGCCGACGGCACCGTCGTCGCGCACTCTGTCCCGGTCTCGGACGGCACCGCGTTCAAGTACCTGCGCGAGTACCCGACCAGCGAGCTCTTCTCCCAGGTCGTCGGCTACCAGTCGTTCATCTTCGGCGATACCGGGGTCGAGAAGACCTACGACACCGATCTGACCGGCCAGAGCTTGCAGCTACAGCTGCACAACCTCGGCGGCCTCCTCTCCGGCGCGAGCACCGCCGGCACCGCGGTGCTGTCGCTGCGCGACGACACCCAGCGCGCCGCGCAGGCCGCGCTCGGTTTCCAGCGGGGCTCGGTGGTCCTTCTGAACGTCCAGACCGGCCAGATCCTGGCCATGTACTCGAACCCGTCGTACGACCCGAACCCCCTCGCCTCGCACAACACCCAGACCGCCCAGAACGACTTCACCTCGCTGTCCCAGAATCCGGACCAGCCGAACCTTCCCCGCGCGTACCGCGAGCGCTACCCACCCGGGTCGAGCTTCAAGACCGTCACCGCGTCGGTGGCGCTCGAGGACGGGGTCGCCACCCCTCAGAGCACCTACTCGGCCCGTAACCAGCTCACGCTGCCCCAGACGGCGAACACGCTGAAGAACTTTGGTGGCGAGACGTGCGGCGGGACGCTGATCGAGAGCTTCACGGTGTCGTGCAACTCGACCTTCGGTCAGATCGGCCTTGCCCTCGGCGACCAGTTCGTGCCCGGCATGGCCAAGTTCGGGATCGGCGAGGCACCACCCCTCGACGCCAGCCCCGGCGCCGTCGCCAGCGTCGGCCCAGCCGCGGGTTCGTTCCAGAACAATCAGCCGAGCTTTGCCTTCGCCGGAATCGGCCAGGGCGACGTCGCGGTCACCCCGCTGGAGATGGCTCTGGTCGCCGACGGGATCGCCAACGGCGGCGTGATCATGACCCCCCACGTCGTGAGCGAGATCCGAGACTCCAACGACAAGCTCGTGCGCCGGATCAGTCCTTCGCCGTGGATGACAGCCACGACCCCCCAGGTGGCGGCGGCGGTGACCCAGATGATGATCAATGTCGTCAACGGTCCTGGCGGCACGGGGTCGGCGGCCCGGATCTCGGGGGTGACGGTGGCCGGGAAGACGGGCACCGCGCAGACCACGACCAACGTCGCGCCCGACGCCTGGTTCATCGCGTTCGCGCCCGCGCAGGCCCCCAAGTACGCGGTGGCCGTGCTGGTGGAGCACGGCGGGAGTGAGGGCAGCGAGGCCACCGGCGGCGCGGTGGCCGCTCCGATCGCGGCGCGGATGCTCCGGGTCGCCCTCGGCCTCCCCTAAGCAACGGACCCCCTCGCGCCCGGTCGAGGCCCCATTGGCGACCGAACATCCGGCGCCGGCCGGCGACCGCGGGCCGTGTCGGACACCCGACCGTCGCCCCCTGGCATGAGAGTGCCCACTACCCTGACACGCCGATGCCGGAGGCCGCGGGCACGTTCGCGAATCGCTACGTGGTCGAAGGGCCGATCGCCCGCGGCGGGATGGCCGAGGTGTTCCTCGCCCACGACCAGGTGCTCGACCGGCCGGTCGCAGTCAAGGTGCTGTTCCCCGAGTTTGCCCAGGACCCAAGCTTCGTCGAGCGCTTCCGTCGAGAGGCGCAGAACGCGGCGTCCCTGAACCACCCCAACATCGTCGGGGTCTACGACTGGGGCCAGGAGTCCGGGACGTACTTCATCGTCATGGAGTACGTGGAGGGGCACTCCCTGCGTGACGTCCTTCGCGCTCAGCGAACGGTGCCGCCCATGCAGGCGGCCGGCATCGCGGCCGAGATCGCCGACGCGCTGGCCTTCGCGCACCGCAACGGCGTGGTGCATCGCGACATCAAGCCCGGCAACGTGCTCATCACCCCGACGGGTCAGGTCAAGGTCACCGACTTCGGCATCGCGGCCAACCCGACCGACGCGAGGTCTGGCCTGACCCAGACCGGTGCCGTCATGGGCACCGCGACGTACTTCTCACCCGAGCAGGCGCAAGGCTTCGCCGTCGACGGCCGCACGGATGTCTACGCGTTGGGAGTCGTGCTCTACGAGATGGTGACGGGCGCGCCACCCTTCCAGGCGGAGAGCCCGGTGGCGGTGGCCATGAAGCACGTGCGTGAGCAGCCGGTGCCGCCCTCGAGCGCGGTCCCGGACCTGCCGCCCGATCTTGAGCGGATCATCCTCGCCGCGATGTCAAAGGACGTCTCGGCGCGCTACCAGTCGGCCGAAGCGATGCGTGACGACCTCATCCGCTTCGAGCGGGGCCGCCCGGTCACCGCCGTCTACTCGCCGCTCGGCTCCGCCACGACCGTCGCCAACTCGGCCGCCCACCCGTCGACGCAGCTGTGGGAGCCGCCAAAGAAGCGGTGGGGCGCGATCGTCGCGGTATGCCTCGCGCTGGGCATGCTCGCCGCGGTGCTGGTGGTCCTGCTCGTACCCCAGCTGCGCGACCAGGTCCTGGGCGCCTCCAGCAGCTCGGCGCCCCGGCTCGCGGTTCCAGACGTTACGACCGGCAACCCGACCTTCGCGGCCGCCCAGACGCGGCTCATCGGCATCGGGTTCAAGGTGAAGCGCGTCAACGCCGAGGCGAACGGCGTGCAGCCCGACCGGGTCGTCAAGCAGAATCCGGCCGCCGGTGACCTGCTCCCGAAGGGCAAGACGGTCACGCTCACCGTGGCCAACAACCAGGTGACGCTCCCCAACGTGGTCGGCGAGACCGCGGTCCAGGCGCAGTCCACGCTGCAGGCGCTCGGCGTCACCGTGACGCAGGTCCAACAACCCACGGCGGACCAGCAAGTGGGGAACGTCCTGTCGATGAGCCCACCGGCAGGAACCAAGACGACACAAGGATCGACGGTGACGCTCACCGTCGCCAAGGCCCCCCAAGTCACGGTCCCCGCGCTGGCCGGCCAGGATCAGCTGACGGCCTCGAACACCCTGCAGTCGCTCGGCTTGCAGGCCCAGATCGTCCCCCAGATGAGCGCCACCGTCCCCGCCGGCAAGGTCATCAACACCAACCCGGCCGCCGGCACCATGCTCGACAAGGGCAGTCCCGTGCAGCTGCTCGTCTCGACCGGGCCCCAGACGATCGCCGTGCCGAACGTCATCGGGCAGGCCCGCGATCCCGCGATCCAAGCCTTGACCGGGGCGGGTCTCAGCGTCCAAGCCTCGTGCGCGTCGGGCACCAGCACCGTGGTGACGGAGAGTCCAGCGGGCGGCAGCCAGGTCAACCCCGGGTCGACGGTCGCGATCACCTGCGTCGGCTAGTGGCGGGCCGCGCGTCCACGCTCGGCGCCTGGTATACGACACACGGTCGGCACGCCTTGGCCTGGCGCGCCACCCGCGACCGCTGGGCGGTGCTGGTGTCGGAAGTGATGCTCCACCAGACCCAGGCGGCCCGCGTCGAGGTGGCCTGGCCGGCGTTCCTCGCCAAGTTCCCCACCCCCGAGGCGATGGCGGCGGCGACCCCCGGGGACGTCATCCAGGCGTGGGGTCGGCTCGGCTACCCGCGCCGCGCGCGCCGGTTGTGGGAGGCGTCACGCCAGATCGCCGCGCGGGGCTGGCCCGAGGACCTGCGCGAGCTGCCGGGCGTCGGCCGCTACACCGCCGCCGCGGTGCGGGCCCAGGCCGACGACGTCGACGTGCCCGCGGTCGACGTCAACGTCCGCCGAGTGGTCGACCGGGTGACCGGGCGCCGGCTCACCCCCACCGAGGCGGACACCGCGATGGTCCGCCTCGGTGGGCCGCTCCAGGGGCGCGATCGGCTGCTGGCGCTCATGGACGTCGGTGCGCTGGTGTGTCGCCCCACCGCGCCTCGCTGCCCCACGTGCCCACTGCGGCGCCGATGCGTCACCCGAGGACCATTGACGTCCGAAGGTGAACGTCCACCGGCGCGGCCCTTCGAGGGATCCTTCCGTCAGCGGCGCGGCATCGTCCTCGCCCGGCTACGCGCCGGGCCGACGCCGCGGGTGCTGCTCGACGCCGACGCGCTCGAGTCGCTGCGTCGAGACGGCCTCGCCGTGATCGACGGCGTCACCGCCCGGTTGCCGTGATCTGCCCTATCCCGAGACCGCGGCGCCGGCCCGGTCCAGAAAGTTCCGCAGCAGCGAGTGACCAGATTCGGTGAGGATCGACTCGGGGTGGAACTGCACACCCTCGACGGGGAGCTGGCGGTGGCGCAGCCCCATGACGAGGCCGTCCTCGCTCTCCGCACTGACCACGAGGTCGTCGGGCAGCGACTCCCGCTCGACCATCAGCGAGTGGTAGCGGGTGGCCGTGAACGGGTTGGGTAAGCCCGCGAACACCCCGTCGCCGTCGTGTGTGATCACCGACGTCTTGCCGTGCATCACCCGAGGCGCGCGCACCACGACGCCGCCGTACACCTGGCCGATGCATTGATGCCCGAGGCAGACACCGAGGACCGGCACTCCTCGGGCAGCGAGCTCGGCGATCGCTTGGTTCGAGATCCCGGCATCCTCCGGGCGCCGAGGACCGGGTGACACAACGACCGCGTCGGGTGTCAGGGCCCGCAATGCCGCGACGGTGAGCTCGTCGTTGCGGTACACGAGCGGCTCGGCGCCGAGCTCCCCGAGGTACTGCACCAGGTTGTAGACGAACGAGTCGTAGTTGTCGACGACGACGACGCGGGATGTCACGGTCACGACAGTAGAGGGCCCGATCGGGAGCGCCGACTAAGTTCTCGCAGGTGCCGAAGACGTCAAGCCGCAAGCCGCCGCCGGCGAAGCCGGGCCGCTACACGCCCCCGAAGCCCAAGACCGCCAAGCGCAGTCCCCTGTGGGTTCCCTGCGCGATGTTCAGCACGCTGGGCTGCGGGATGCTCGTGATCCTCGGGAACTATCTGGAGCTGCTCCCCGGGGGCCAGGCCCGCAACGGCTATCTCTTCTTGGGTCTCGGGCTCCTCGTGGCCGGCTTCGTCCTCTCGACCCAGTTGCGCTGACCCCCCGGGTGCCTCGGATGAATGACACAGCTGTCATTCTCCCCAGGTTCATCCACAGACTGTGGAGAACTGGGGATGTGCGGGTTGACAAACCCAAGTGGGTGTGTCATCCTTGAGGCCATGGACAGCCTCAACATCCCGGCCCTGGCGGCCAAGATCCCCGACGAGGACTCGGCCTACCGCTTCCTTGAGGAGATGCGCTGGGGCGACCGGCCCGTCTGCCCCCACTGTGGGAGCGCCAAGCGGCCCTACTTCCTGGCCCCCAAGAACGGCGGCCGAAAGACCCGCACCGGGACGATCTCGACCCGGCGTGTCTGGAAATGCTCCGAGGGAGCCTGCCGCAAGCAGTTCTCGGTCCTGACCGGGACGATCATGCACCGGACCAAGATCTCGGTCCGGGCCTGGGTGTTCACGATGTACGAGATGTGTGCCAGCAAGAACGGGGTCTCGGCCCGCGAGATTCAGCGGAAGTACAACGTCACCGCCGAGGCCGCCTGGTTTATGTGCCACCGGATCCGCGAGGCCATGAAGCGCGAGCCACTGGCCGGACTCCTCAGTGGCACCGTCACCGCGGACGAGACCTGGGTCGGTGGCAAGCCAAAGAACAAGCACGCCCGCGAGCGTCACAGCAAGGACCACTATGGGCGCGAGGACAAGACCGCCGTGCTGAGCCTGGTTCAGCGGGAGACCGGCGAGGTCCGCTCGCAGGTCGTCCCGAACGTGCGGGGCAAGACGCTGAAGGCGGTCATCGAGGCTGAGGTCAATCTGCCCGAGACCGTGCTTCACACCGACAACTCCCTGGCCTACACGCACCTCGGCTGGGAGGCGGCTCGCCACGAAAGCGTGAACCACATCATGGGCGAGTACGTCCGCGGCGACGTCACCACGAACCACGCCGAGGGCTATTTCAGCCAGCTCAAGCGGTCACTCGACGGCACCCACCACGCAGTGAGTCGTACGCACCTTCACCGTTACCTGGCGCAGTTCGACTACCTGTACTCGACCCGGAAGATGTCGGACACGCAGCGGATGGCGCGGCTCATGGGCCAGACGGCTGGGCGCAGATTGACGTACCGTCCACTGACCGAACGTGCGTAGAATCTCTAGTGGACCACTCGGGGATCGGACCCGATGCCAGGAGTTTCCAAAACGGCGGCAGTCAAACCAGACGTGGCCCGGCTCGGAGGGGTGGGGGAGCAANNGAGCAACCCCCCACCCCTTCCTAATGCGACCGGCTGGCAGCGGGGTTGGAATCCGCGGTTCCGGCCACACTCCTTACAGGCGCGCGGCGCGCCCGGTCGCGTACCAGCCACGTCCCGGCGACTTCACAAGGCCCGCAGCCTCCATGTTCATCAACTCGGCGCGCAGCCGCCCCTCGGTGACATCGTGCCCCGCCTCATTGAGTTCCTGATGCAGTTCCGAGGCACGCCGCGAACGGTGGTCCGAGAGGGCTTCGACCACAGCGTCCCGCAGACTCAATGTCGTACCGGTCTTGCCGTTCGATGCCGCTTCTGCGCTCGGGCTGAGTTCGGCAAGCATCCGGTCGATGTCGCGAAGCGCCTTGTCGATGTCACTCCGCTGCGCCTGCAGCGAAGCCCGGGCTTCCTTGAGGTGGGTAAGGGCATCACCACTGGACATAGCCCCATCATAGCGAACACATCTGCGACACAGGGGCCCTGTTTCCGCCTGTCGGCCTATGTTCGCGGCTGTTCGCAGATATTCGCGCTCGGCTAGCAACACGAGCTTCTCTAACATGGGTGACTAATGGTGAAGAAGAAGCGGGACATGGATGAGCGCCACGCCCTCCCGGTTGAGGATCCGGAGGAGGCCATCAGGGCGCTCATGCAGGTGGATCCGGACGCGGAACCCGTTGAGGAGGAGGGCCCGCCCCCGCCTCAAGGCCCTCGGTAGCCGGAGTCCCGGCGCTCGTACTCCTCTGCCACGTCCGGGGGCAGCCGAGCCTTGAAGCTCTCAGGCTCCTCTACAACGAAATACTCCTCTGCCCGGTGGAACGTGACCACCCAGCGGTCCAGGAAACCCCTCGTTCCGAGAAAGCCGCCCCAGGTGAGGTTGAGATCGTCCTCCAGGAAGCTCACTTCCGTTTCCCACTTCAGGTCGGGGAAATCCGGCAACATCAGGGTGACGCGCTCAACCTGTGCCTCGCGTGGTGCGCCTAGGAGGTTGAACTGCTCGCGTCCGGCACCCGAGGCAAAGTCGATATCGAGCATGTCGGCCGTACCGCGGTCGAACATCGTGTGCGGGGCCCCCGTGTCAATGAGCGCCCGCACACCCCAGCTGAGATCACCTCGCTCGACAATGATGTCGAGCGTCGGGCGCAGTACCGGCACGACGCCAGTGGGTGACCGCCAGCGTCCGTCCTCCCTATACGGGTAGACGTTGTAGCGACCGGCGGGCGACTTAGCCCGCCCCGACCGTGAGGCTGGTCGCCTCCGGCGGCACGTATTGCGCGATGGCCCCACGCCCTCGGTCCGCCAATTTGCGGACCTCGTAAGCGAGTGCACGCGACGTGTCAGCGGCCGCCAAGACCTTCCCGTCCTTCACCGCGACCCAGCAACCCTCAAATCGGTCGAGGTCGGGGGGGCGCATCTCAGCGTGGACACGCAACTCAGGCTGGCGGGCAAGCCCCATGTCTTTACGGTAACGCTGGTCCCGGAGCCGCCGCCATAGCGCCCAAGGGAATGCCATGCGTGTAATTATCACACAGAGTAGTCGACCTCGCGCGGACCGCGCGCAGCGTTCGGCGGGCCACGATGAGTGAAATGGGCGATTGGGTTTGTCAACCCGCACATCCCCGGAGAACTGGGGAGAACTGTCAGCCGATGGGGCCGATGGGGCCGACGGGGATCATGTCCTCCCGGCAATGGCGAGGGGCATCGAGCTCCTCGGCGTTCTGAGCCGCGGTCATGGTGACCTCGGCCCCACAGACGATGCAGCGGAACCGGGCATTGACCTTGACCACCTGCTCGGGGTCGGGTTCTTGGTCGGGCGCGATCTTGAACTTGCGGAGCGTGCCGGCGCCGAGCAGGTAGATCGCCAGCATCGCCACGAGCGCGACGAAGGACCTTGCGGCCCACCCGATGGCGCTGACGGCGAACGGAGAGGACAAGGACGCCGGTTTCCGTCTCAGCCGAGCCGCTCGATGACGGTGGCGTTGGCCATGCCGCCGCCCTCGCACATGGTCTGGAGACCGAATCGTCCGCCGGTGCGCTCAAGTTCGTGCAGCAGGGTGGCCATGAGACGGGCCCCCGAACAGCCGAGCGGATGACCCAGAGCGATCGCGCCGCCGTTGACATTCACCCGTGCCATGTCTGGATGGTGCTCGCGCTCCCAGGCCAGCACCACCGGGGCGAAGGCCTCGTTGATCTCGACCAGGTCGATCTGGTCGAGCGTCAGGCCCGCCCGGTCGAGCACCTTCGTCGTGGCCGGGATCGGGCCCGTCAACATGAGCACCGGGTCGACGCCGGCGAGCGCGAAGGCGTGGAAGCGAGCTCGGGGGATCAGCCCGAGGGTCTTCGCCCGCTCCTCGCTCATGACGAGGACCGCCGCCGCGCCGTCGGTGATCTGCGACGAGTTGGCCGCGGTGACGACCCCGTCGGCTTGGAACGCGGGCTTGAGCTTGGCGAGGGTCTCCAGGGTGGAGTCGGCCCGGATGCCCTCGTCGCGGGTCATCGTCTCGCGGTGGTCCCCGTCGTGGATGTCCACCGGCACAATCTCGCGCTCGAACCGGCCCTCGTCGGTGGCGCGGGCGGCCCGCTGATGCGACTGGACGGAGAACGCGTCGTTCTCGTCGCGAGAGATCCCCCATTTCTCGGCGATCAGCTCGGCCGAGATGCCCTGGGGGACGAGGTCGTAGCGGGCGCTCAGCTGGCCCCCGAACGGGTTGGTGCCGGGCAGGAGCGACGATCCCATCGGTGTCCGCGTCATGGACTCGACGCCGGCTGCGATGACGATGTCGTAGGCGCCCGCCATGACGCCTTGCGCCGCGAAGTGCACGGCCTGCTGCGAAGATCCGCATTGACGGTCGACGGTGGTGCCAGTCACGGACTCGGGGAATCCTGCGGCGAGGAGCGCGTTGCGCCCGATGTTGACGGCCTGGTCGCCGACCTGGGAGACGCAGCCCATGATCACGTCGTCGACCAGCGCAGGGTCGAGATCATTGCGCTCGACCACGGCGCGCAGGGTGTGCGCCGCCAGGTCGACTGGGTGCCAGTCCCGGAGCTTGCCGTTACGCCGACCGAGTGGGGTGCGGACGGCGTCAACGATCACGGCGCTTGCCATGGAACGACCTCCGTCGAACTGTGTAGCCGGTAGCGCCAACGATACGCTCCCGAACATGCCCCGGAACCTCGACGAGGCGCTCGGTGACGGGGGAATGCCCCTCCTCGCCGAGCTCGGACTGTCCTTTGAACGCTACGGCGAGGGCTGGGCCGAGGCGATGTGGAGACCGACCGCGCTGGCCTGCAATCCCCTGGGGACGGTGCACGGTGGTGTCTACGGCGTCGTCCACGACGCGGCGATGAACTTCGCCGCCAGCAGCGCGCTGGAGCGCGGCGACCGGGCGGCAACCCTCGACGTCGCCTACCAGACCATCCGGCCCAGCAGCAGCGGCGACCCCCTGGCCGTCCGGGGCGAGATGGTCCGACTCGCCACCAGCGTCGCCTACCTCGAGTCCACCGTCCGAGACGCTGACCAGGCGCTGGTCTCCAGGGCCACGGCGACGTTCTTCGTTCGACGGCGAACGGCGTGACGGACCCCCGCCGACCGCCCTCGCGCGCCGGGGGCCACGGTCCCGCCGCCGACGGCGCGCGGATCCTCGAGCAGGTGTCCCTGGCGTGGCGCGCGTCGCGAAGACCCTCGAAGACGCTCAGTCGAGCAGGGCCGATCGAACCCGCCGGCGTTTGAACAAGACCCACCCGAACCCGAAGATCCCGAACGCCGCGAGTGCCGCCAACTCCGGCGTGGCGCTCTGCCCGCTCCCGCTGCGGGATGGGTCGACGCTCACGTCGGCCCGTTTGACCGCCGAGGGCCGCCCGTCCGTTTTGGCGGTCTGAGCGGACTGGAACCAGTTGGGGCGCCATAGCCAGATGACGGTGACGGGCTGCACCGCTCCTGGCGTCGGCGTCGCGAAGCGCGCCAACTGGGGCGCGTACGACACCGCGTTGAGCGTCGTGCGGCCCAGCACCGGCCCCGAGGGTCTGCCCGCCGCGGGCGGGCTGCTGGGCGCCTGGGGCGTCGGGGTTTGCCCGACCTGAGTCTCGACCTCAAACTGCACGCTGTTCCTGGCGAAGGCGCCGAGCCCGTCGGTGACCGTGAGCGTCAGCGTGTACGTCGCGGTGGGCATCGAGAAAATGCTCGCCGGGACCGTGAAACTCTGCTGGCTCCCGGAACCGCCGGGCGACACTGGCCCGCCGTTGCTGCTCAGCTGCCAGGCGTACGTGGAGTTGCCTTCGCTGGTCTGCCCGGGAGCGGTGAACATGAACGCGCCCGGCCCGGTGAGCTGATTGTTCGGCGGTCCGGTGAACGTCGCGTTGGGTCCCGGCGTCGTGGTCGGGACCGGCAACGTCGTCGTGGTCGTCGTGGTCGGCGTGGTCGGGATCGTCACGGTCCACGGGTTCGGGTCACCGCCAGGGTCGGTCACGCTGTCGGGGACGGGACCCGCCTCGAAGATCACGCCTGAGTGCGAGCCGGCCGCGGACATCGGATTGATCGTGAAGGTGCACGACGTCGCGGTGCTGGGGCACCCGGGGCTCGGGCCCGAGTAGTCGAGGATGACGGCGCCGTCGTCGGCGCTCCACTCGGTCGGCCAGTACGGCGAGGTGAAGAAGGGGGGAGCGAGGTTTGCCCCGCCGGGGGGGTTGGTGCCCACCTGCACGTTGAGCGTCACCGTCTGGCCGGAGGAACTCGGGGTAAACGCGATCCACTGGTTGCCTTGCAGGGAGCTCAGCGGTCCCGGCGGCGACGGCTGCGCGCCGGCCGGCGCGCTCCACGCGGCGGCGGCCAGCACCCCGACGAGCACCCCGAGCCCCAGGGCTCGGGGTCCGAGCCGACGACACGCCGGACGCTTGGTCATCGCCCCATCTTCGCGCTCGCGCGAGGGGTGCGGGCCCCGCGCCCTCAGTCGCCGGCGGGGACCGCAGGAGCCTCGATGCCGGTGAGCCAGGGCCGCCCGGCAGCTCGGAGGTTCACCCACTGTTCGAGGCCCTCGCCGGTCTGGCCGAGCTCGGTGGTGGTGGGCCCGATCCGCTCCGCGACCGGACGCAGGGCCTCGACGTCGAAGCCGTAGCAGGCGGCCGCGGCGCCGCCGAGGATCGTTTGGGTCTCGTCGCCGGGCAGGTCCCAGAACGCGCGCCGCAGCCATTCCTTGGTGTGGGGCCAGGTGCCCTCGGGGTGGGGGAAGTCGTTGCCCCACATGAGGTTGCCGATGCCGATCTCGTAGCGGCGGGCGAGCTCGCGGCGGCGGGTGTTCGATGCGCCGATGAAGCAGTTCCGGTCGAAGTACTCGCTCGGGCGCATGGTCAGGTGTTCGCTGAGCTGGCCGCCGAGCTTGCGGGCCGCGTGCTCACGGTCGTAGGCGATGTCTGACGTCCAGAGCAGATCGGCGGCCCAGAACGCGCCGCATTCGGTGACAACGAAGTGCAGCCGGGGGAACCGTTCGAACGTCCCGGCCCACAGGAGGAACCACAGCGGGCGGGTGGACCACCACCGGACCTCCGACACGTAGATGCCGACGTGCTCCCCGTAGGCGGCGCGGTCGGCTGCGCCGGAGTGCACGTGGACCGCAAGCTCGAGGTCCTGGCATGTGGCCCACACCGGGTCGTAGCGGGCGTCGTGGTACGGCGGGTAGGGCTGCCACATGGACGGGATGAGGATCCCGCCCCGCAGGCCCGAGTCGGCCGCTCGCTTGATCTCGACGACGGCGGCGTCCACGTCGTGGAGGATCGGCACGATGGCCACTCCCGCCCGGCGGTGGGGCGAGTCGGTACAGAGCTCAGCGAGCCAGCGATTGTGGGCGCGGGCGCCGGCCATGAGCAGCTCGGGGTCGTGCTCTCCCGACGCGCCGAGCCCGGCTCCGAACGGGGCCGAGGCGCCCGCGGTGACGGCGTCGGCGTCGGGGAAGATCACCTCGCCGGCGACCCCGTCGGCGTCGAGCTCTTTGTCGCGCCGGCCGGCGTCCCAGCCGCCTCGCAGGCCCTCCTCGTTCTCGCGCTCCCACTCCTCGGCGAACTCCTCGTTGCGCAGCCCGCGTTCGCGCAGCTCCTCGTTGAGGACGATCCGCTCGGTCTGGTACTCGTCGAACGCGTTCCGATACGCCGGCTCCAGCCAGTCTCGGTAGTCGGCGTTTGGAAGCCCGGCGTGGCAGTCCGCCGAGATCACCAGGTATCGGCTCATCGCGGGTGCTCCTCTCTTCCCCAGCAGCGCTGGAGGTACTCGGGTTCGGCGCGGGTGAGGATCGACTCGGCCCGGGCGCGGAGCATCGCCTCGCTGGCGAACCTGGGTGCTGTGGCCCGGCCGATGTCGCTGGCGGCACCGGTGAGGACCACGGTCCGCCCGGCGAGGTCGCGCATTCAGTCCTCGCCGACTGGGGATCGGTCGTCGTAGCGCTGGTGCACGTACGGCAGTAGCCATTCGCCAGGAACCCGGGAATGGATCTCGGCGGTCTGGACGCTGCGACGCTCGGCGAGGGTCGCCTCGACGACCCGCCGGACCGGGAGGTCGGCGACCGGGTCGAAGTTGGAGTCGCGCACGACCACGTCGGCGTCGACGACGTCGAGGCGTCGGGTGGTCTCTTCCCGATGGCAGTAGACGAGCGACGGCTCGGCATCGAAGCCCTTGCCGTCGGGGGCGGGCAGGAACTTGAAGTAGAAGCTGGTGCGCTTACCGTCGGGAGGGAGCGGGAGCTCTCCTCGCACCTGCCCGTCGACCTCCAAGAAGGTCACCCCCAGGCGGGTGCAGCGGCCGACCACCCGTCCGCCGTCTCGCGTCAGCGTCACCTCAGCGATCTTCTTCGGCTCCCCGAACGTCTCGCGTCCCCCGATCACCGACTGCTCGGTCGACATCGGCATGACGAGCGCGTAGTCCCCGACTGTCCCTTCGTGTTGGCAGGTGACCGCGAACGTCGCCGCCCCGAACGTCGGCCGGCCGGCAATGTCGACGCGGGCGACCGTCACGCGCGCGAGCGGCTCGTCGCCCGGTTCGAGCGGCGGCGGCAGCACGGCGGCGACTACGTCCGGATCGGTTTCGTAGAACACGGTCAGGGTCGTCGCCCAGGCGCCGACCGAGGTCGCCTCGAGCTCCCGGTTGCGCAACTCGGCCTCGGAACGGGCGCCGTAGCGGATCTTGGACATGACGCTGCTCCTTCAGCTCACGCGACGCGCCGGGCGCGTCGCGCTCCTCACCCGCCGGCGAAGGCCGGGCACCGGGTCGCCTCGCTGGGGATCTCTTCGCGGGGCAGGGATTTGGCCACCTCGGCCACCGTCGGTCCGACATCGGCCGCCACGGGGGCGAGGGTGTCGAGGTCGAAGCCGTAGAGCGCGGCGGCGTTCGCCCCCACCATGGCCTGCACCTCGGCCGGATCCACCCCGGCGAACGCAAACCGCAGCGCTTCTCGGGAGAACGGGAAGCTGGACTCCTTGTGGGGATAGTCGGCGCCCCACATGATCCGGTCGACACCGACCCGGTGTCGCAACGGCACCTCGGCGGGTCGGATGAAGCTGGAGCCGACGTGGCACTGGCGCGCCCAGTACTCGCTCGGGCGCAGCGACAGTCCGCCGGCGACCGCCGCGCCCCACTCCACCTCCTGGGACGCGTCGCCCGAGAGCATCCGGTCGTAGAAATAGTCGAGGCGGGCGAGCTCGTCGGGTATCCACGCGGTGCCTTGCTCGGTGAAGACGAGCTGCAGGTCGGGGTGGCGTTCGAGCACTCCGCCGAAGATCAGGTGCCACAAGGCCCGGTGAGCCCACCAGGTCACCTCGAGGAGAAAGACGACCTTGTCCATCGCCGCGTCGCCCAGGGGCGGGACGGCGCTGCCGCTGTGATGGTTCACCGGGAGACCTGTTTCCTCGCAGGCGGTCCAGATCGGCTCGTAGACCCGGTCATAGAGCGGGGCCAGCCCGACGCCGGGGGGAGCCCCGGGGAGCAGGACGCCGCCGGTCAGGCCGGCCTCGCGCGCCCAGCGGATCTCGGCGGCGGCGCCGGCGGGGTCCTGGAGCGTGATCTGGGCGATCCCGGCCCGGCGGCCGGGCGTCGCCGCGCAGAAGTCGGCGAGCCAACGATTGTGGGCGCGAAGCCCCGCCGCGCGGCGCGCTTGGTCAGCAGCGTCGACGGCGGGCGGCGGCACGGTGAGGGAGCCCTTCGGGTAGAACGGCGGCACGGTGTTCGGGAAGAGGACCTCGGCGACGATCCCGTCGCCCTCGAGCTCGTCGCGACGCCGGTCGCTGTCCCAGTTGCGGCTGGCGTTCGGGCCCTTGAGGTCGGGGAATGGGATCTCGTAGGTCTTGACCCAGACGTCGAAGTCGTCGCGGTAGGCGGCCTCGAGATAGTCGCGGTACCCGTGGATCTCGTTGCCGGCGTGGCCGTCCGCGGAGATGACCACGTAGCGGTCGTTGACGATGGCGTTCGGCGCCATAGCTTCCCCCTCTGTAACGCCGTTCCTGTAAGATCGTTCCATGAGCGGTGTGCCCAGTCAAGGCGGGCGAGGAACTGGGGTGACTCGGGACCGGGTCGTCGAGGTGGCCCTCGAGCTGCTTGATAGCGAGGGCCCGGCGGGCCTCACGATGCGTGCCCTGGGCGCCAAGCTGGGGGTCGCGCCGACAGCAATCTACTGGCATGTCGGCGACAAGGCCGCGCTGCTCGAGGCGGTGGTCGACCACATCACCGCGGACGTGGGCGAAGTGCACGTCGGGGGCGTCGAGCCGCTCGAACGGATCTGCTCCACCGCTCGCTCGCTGCGTCACAACCTGCTCGAGCGTCCGTACCTGGTCGCGGTCGTCCACCACCAGGGCAGGACCGCCGAGATCTTCCGCCCCGCCCGGCTCGTCCTCGCCCGCGAGTTCGCAGCCAGCGGCCTCGAGGAGCGCGACGCCGCGCTGGCCGGCGAAGCCGTCCTGCACCACGTCATCGGGTCCGTCCTCATCGAGCAGCAAGTGGCCCGCGCCCCGGAGCAGCGCCAGCCCCCCGAGCCATCCATCGAGCCGGGCGAGCTCTTCGAGTTCACCTTGGATGCACTCGTGCGCGCGTTGACCGGCTGCTGAGCGAGCCGCCGCCCGCTCCGCTGCGCTCAGCCTTCCTGGCCCAGTCGCAAGACCCGCTCCCGAGACAGCCGAACGAACCGGCCGGTGGCTTCCAGGGTGACGACGCCGTTCTGGAGCGCGCGTCCCGTGGTGGTGGTTATCCGTCCGCTCCGGCCGCTGATCCACGCCTCGAAGGTGGTGTCGGTCTCGAGGCGCGTCGGGCGGCGGTAGCGGACGTTGAGCTCGACCGTCGGCCCGGCAGCCTGGGCGAGGCCGTTGGCTGCGGTGAAGACCATGTCGAAGACTCCGCACAGCACCGCACCGTGAACGCATCCCGGTGGGCCCTCGTACGGCTTGGTGAAGCGGGCGTGGCCCAGCGCGCGCGGCGGGTCGAGCGCGATCTCGACGGGCAGCGCCAGCGGGTTATACGGGCCTGTCACGACGTCGAAGGGCGCGAGCACTTCAGGTGCGGCGTCAACGTCGGTGACGTACAGGTATGGCAGCTCGTCGGGCACGAACGCCTGGAGCCGGTCGCTAATGGCCTCCAGCGCCCGGGCAGCTTCGGCGGTGGCCGTCGCGGGAGCCGCGCTGGTCACGGACAACGCGACGAGGCGGCGGAGGGCCGTGGTGAACCGGCCGAGCTCGCGCTCTCGCCCGCGCACGCTGGGATGGGGGTGCTCGTCCAAGCCGGCGAGTCTTCCAGACGACGCCTCACGACGAGTGGAGCGGACCGGGGTCGAACCGGCGACCTTCGGCTTGCAAAGCCGACGCTCTACCAGCTGAGCTACCGCCCCTCGCCGGCGGTTGAGCGTATCGGGGATGCGGTCGAGGTTGACGACCGTCGAAGGCGCTGGGGACGGGCGCGTTCCTCCCCGACTGGGTCGGCGTGTCGGGGGCGCCGCTCGGGGATCAGGCGACGACGACGCCCTCGAACGCGGCCGCGGTCACTCCGCGGCGGGCCAGTTCGGCGAGGAACGGAGCCGGCTCGACGAGCGCGCCGAGGCCACGGGATCCCGGTGTCGACGTGCGGAGACGAATCTCGGGCAACAGCCCCGCGACCCGGGCGGTCGCCACGGCGAGGACCATGCCGGCGGCGACGGCCGCGGGCTCGATGACGCCGTACACAACCGCCTCACGCGCACCGTCTCGCCAACCCCAGACCTCAACCCGCGCCGCGCCCCAATCCTCGCCGGTGCGTCGACGAGGAGCGAGACCTCGCCGGCGAGTGGCCGGGGGCTCCGCTGCACGCACCGTCGCGCGCGTGATCGACGGAACCGCCTCGTGGAGCAACTCGACCCCGACCGAGACCGTGACGCACTCCCGAGCGCCGACTGGATCGGGAAACCAGACGAGCTCGGCGCCCTGTCGGCGCTCGACCTGCGCCGAGCTGCCACGCCACTCAACTGGACGGTCGCGGCGCGCCTTGCGGAGCGCCGCAGCGCACGCGTCGCCGCCGATCCCGGCCCGTGCGACGTAGATCTCGTCGACCCGCTCGAGCGCGTCGGCGGCGTGGCGCGCCAGCACGTCGGCGAGCCCCGGCGCGAGGGCGCACCCGGTGGCCACCGAGACGCCCCGGTCCCGCGCCTCGGCGTCGAGCGCGAGCAGGCCCCCGACTGCTTCCGCGTCGTCGCTCGCCGCGGCCACCGACACGCCGGCGCTCACCGCGCGCCGGGCGAACTCCACGGCCGGTGCGCCCGGCACCGCGAGGGCCACGGCGTCGACCCCGGATGGGAGCTCCCCGAACGGAACGGGCTCCGCACCCACGGCGCGTCCCAGCTCTGCGGCGCGCTCGGCGCGGCGGGCGCTGACCAGGACATGGTCAATTCCGGGCGTGTCGACGAGTTGACGGGCGGCCCGAACACCGACGGCGCCGGCGCCGACGAGCAGCAGTGTGGTCACCGGAAGTCGGGGCCCTCAAGCTGCCGCCATGCGCCCGTGGTTGGGGGAACCCCGCCCTTGCTGCGGAGGCGAACCCAGGCACCGGCCAGCAGTGCGCAGAGGACGACGAGGACCCAGCGACGAGAGTTCTTCATCGTCGAGCTAGCGCGATGACGCGTGCGTCATGCGGGCGGGCAGTTGCATCAGGTCGCATCGCAGCAGCGTCGGTCGTCCGGGGTCGAAGGGGTCGCCTCGATCTGGCGTCATCGAGCGTACCGTGCCGCCGCCGCGCCCTGCTCGGCCGGGCCCGCCGTCAACCCTCCGAACCGCGCCGGCGTGCTGGTGTCCGCGACGACAACCTCCAAACGGTGAAGTGCTCTCGGTGTGTCGTCGTTCGACTAGTGGGGCTAGGTGGAATCGAACCACCGACCTCACCCTTATCAGGGGTGCGCTCTAACCGACTGAGCTATAGCCCCAACGGATCGTCAGGCTACTCGGAGGTCGCGTCTTCCTTCACGGTGATCTCGATGCCGCCGAAGAGCTCGGCGAAGATGTTGTAGAAGGATGCCCCGATGACCGTGACGACGACCTGCAGCATCACGACCACGAGTCCAACCAGGATTCCCCCGCGCAGCACGGTGGCGGACAGGAAGTGGAAGTTCTTCGCCGACAGCAGATCGCCGAGGAACTTCTCGACGCTGTTCACGATCCCGGCCGCCGCGGCTATGGCATACAGCGCGACGAACGCGACGACGGTCACGAACATTGCGCTGAGGTAGAAGCACAGCGACAGTTTCGTGACCGACCACAGATCAACCTTGGTGACAGTCTGGCGGTAGTGGCGCGCCGGGGCCCCGACCCCAGCGGTGAGGACGGTTGGAACGCCTGACGACACCGGCGTGGACGTGACCCCAGGTGGCCGAGTCGCGGGTGCCGACGGCACGACCGGCACGGACACCGACGCGGTCGCGGTGCGCGGCTCGCGAGCTCGCCGGGCAGGTTTGACATCGGTGTCGTCGACGAGCACTGCCTCGGCGTCAGATTCGGACGTCGCGGCCCGCGGCGCACTCGACGCCCGCGACGGTGCAGGGGTGCTGGCGCTGAACGGCGGCGTCGCGGCGGGTGCTGACCTCGCGGCCGGCGGGGTCGGGGTCGGATTGACCGGGCTGAGCGGGCGGCTCGGCGAGGCCGCGGGCTTGGGGGCGGTCTCGGTGACGGGAGTAACCGCGGCAGCCGTCGCGGCAGCCGCGGCTACCGCGCCCGCCGCGGCGCCCGCACCTCGGCGGCCGCGGCGAGGTGGCGCGGGGGCGTCGTCGGTCGAAGCGACCGTCCCGGAACTGTCGCCAGGTCCGTCGGCGCCGCGGCCGCGGCGCCGTTTCGGCGGCTCGGGGCCAGAGTCGGTAGCGGACACCGGCGGCTTGTCGGAGGGTGTACTCATCGGGACTACGCCTCAGGTTCCTCTCCGTTTTCGCCCTCGAGCACGGGGGCGACGGCTACGACCGTGTCGCCGTCGCCGAGCCGGGCGACTCGGACCCCGGTCGCGTCACGACCCTGAGCCGAGACCTCGGCGGCGGGCAACCGAATGATATTGCCGGCCGACGAGAAGACCAGAATCTCGTCGTCCTCGGTCACCGTGAAGGCCGCCACCACAGACCCCCGAGCGGCGGTGATCCTCATGCCCCGCACCCCCTGGCCGCCTCGGTTTTGGCGGTGGAAGAGGTCGAGCTTGGTCCGCTTGCCATGGCCGCTGGAGCTCACGAAGAGCATGACCGCACCCCGACGGTAGAGATCGCAGGCAACCACCTCGTCGTCGGGGCGCAGCCGCATCCCCTTGACGCCCGCGGTCGCTCGCCCGGTTGGGCGGACGCTCGACTCGGCGAAGCGGATCGTCTGGCCGGCCCGGCTCACCATGACGACATCGTTTTTCCCGGTGGTCTGGATGACGCGCACGAGTTCGTCACCGCGCGGCAGGTTGATCGCGATGAGGCCGTTGCGGACCGACGAGTCGTATTCGGACATCCGTGTCTTTTTGACCGTGCCCTTCTTGGTGGCGAAGAACAGGTACGCGCCGTCTTCGTAGGTGCGGGTGTCGATGATCGCCTCGACGCGCTCGTCGCTGGCCAGCGCGATCAGATTGACGAGGGCGGTCCCGCGAGCGGTCCGGTCCTTTTGGGGAAGCTCGTGCGCCCGGAGCCGGTAGACCTTGCCGCGGTTCGAGAACATCAGCAGGTACGAGTGCGCGCTGGTCGTGAGCAGCTGGTCGACGTAGTCGTCGCTTCGGGCGCGACTTCCCTTGACGCCCCGCCCGCCGCGGCCCTGACGGCGAAACGCGTCGGCTGCGACGCTCTTGATATACCCGCCCTTGGTGAGCACGACCACGACTTCCTCGTCTTCGATGAGGTCGAGGAGGTCGATCTCTCCGGTGTCCGCGGTGAGCCTCGTGCGGCGATCGTCACCGAACTTGTCCCGCAGGACAACGAGCTCGTCCTTGATCACCTTCCGGAGCTTCGGCTTGCTCTTCAGAATCGACTCGAGCTCCTTGATCGTCTCCCGGAGCTCGGCCAGTTCGTCGACCAGCTTCTGGCGCTCGAGTGCCGTGAGGCGTCGCAGCGGCATGTCGAGGATGTGGTTCGCCTGCACTTCGGTGAAACTGAACGGCTTCGCCATCAGGCCCGCGCGCGCCGCCTCCACGTCCGCCGCGCCGCGGATCAGCGCAATGACTTCGTCGAGCATGTCGAGTGCCCGGCACAGTCCTTCGACAATGTGCTCGCGGTCGCGGGCCCGGCGGAGCCGGTACTCGGTGCGTCGCGTCACCACCTCCATCTGGTGGGCGACGTAGACGAGGATCGCCTGGTCCAGTGAGAGCAGCCGCGGCACACCCTCAACGAGCGCCAGCATGTGCACCGCGAAGCTGGTCTGCATCGGGGTGTGCTTATAGAGCTGGTTCAGCACCACGTTGGCGTTCGCGTCGCGGCGCAGCTCGACCACGAGGCGGTTCGTCACCCCTGCGGACTCGTTGCGAACGTCTCGGATGCCGTCGATCTTGCGATCGTTGACGAGCTCGGCGACCTTCTGGCCGATGACTTCGACGGACGTCTGATACGGGACCTCGGTCACCACGATCCGCTGCTCGCCGCGACGGCCTTCCTCGATTTCGGCGACAGCGCGGAGCTTGATGGAGCCGTGGCCCTTTGTGTACGCGTCCTTGATGCCTTCCTTGCCGAGGATGAGCGCTCCGGTCGGGAAGTCGGGGCCTTTGACGATCTTCATGAGGTCGGCGGGTCGCGCCTCTGGGTGATCGAGGACGTAGATCGCGGCGTCGACGACCTCTCGGAGGTTGTGTGGCGGGATGTTGGTGGCCATCCCGACCGCGATGCCACCCACACCGTTCACGAGAAGGTTCGGGAAGCGCGCCGGGAGGACGACGGGTTCCTCGCGCTGGCCGTCGTACGTGGCCGCGAAGTTGACGGTGTCCTCGTCGATCTCGCCGATCAGCTCCATCGCGAGCGGCCCGAGGCGAGCCTCCGTGTAGCGCTGCGCCGCCGGGCGGTCGTTGGGGTCGGGCGAGCCGAAGTTCCCGTGGCCGTCGATCAACGGGTACCGGAGCGAGAACTCCTGGGCCATGCGCGCGAGCGCGTCATAGATCGCGCTGTCGCCGTGGGGGTGGTACTTGCCCATGACCTCCCCGACGGCCTGCGCCGACTTTTGGTGCTTCCGATCGGGACGGAGCCCGAGGTCGTACATGCCGTAGAGGATGCGGCGATGGACGGGTTTGAGCCCGTCGCGGGCGTCGGGAAGGGCGCGCGCCGTGATGACGGACATCGCGTAGTCCAGGAAGGATCGCTCCATCTCCTCCTGGATCTCGACCAGCTCGACGTTGCCGAGCGTCGACTGCAGTGGGTCGCCGTCAGGCATCGATGAAACGCACGTCCTTCGCGTTGTCCTGGATGAAATGGCGTCGGGTGTCGACGTCGTCCCCCATCAAGGTCGAGAAGATCTCGTCGGCGATGGCGGCGTCCTCCACCGAGATGCGGAGGAGCGTACGCGTGGCGGGGTCCATCGTGGTCTCGCCCAGCTCACCCCAGTCCATTTCCCCAAGACCCTTGAAACGGTTGATGTCGATCTTGCGGCCTTCGTGCTCGGCCTCGAAGACCCGCAGCGCGGCGTCGTCTTTGAGGTACGTCCGTTCCTTGCCGATGTCGGCCCGGTACAGCGGCGGCTGGGCGATGTAAATACATCCGTACCGCACCAGCTCGACCAGCTGACGGTAAAAGAAGGTCAGGAGCAGCGTCCGGATGTGCGCTCCGTCGACGTCGGCGTCGGCCAAGAGGATGATCTTGTGATACCTGGCCTTCGACCCGGTGAAGTCGTCGCCCACCCCAGCCCCGATCGCCTGAATCAAGGTCTGGATTTCCTCGTTCTTCAGTATGCGGTCCATGCGGGACCGCTCGACATTCAAGATCTTGCCTCGGATGGGCAGGATGGCTTGGAACCTGGGGTTGCGGGCTCGTTTCGCTGAGCCGCCGGCGCTGTCCCCCTCAACGATGAACAACTCCGATTCGGCCGGGTCGTTCGACGCGCAGTCGGCGAGCTTGCCGGGCATCGCGGCGGACTCGAGCAGTGACTTGCGCCGCGTCAGTTCGCGGGCTTGGCGTGCGGCGAGGCGGGCCCGGGAGGCCTGCACGGCCTTGTTGACGATCTGGCGGCCCTCGCCCGGGTGTTCCTCGAGCCACTGGGCGAGCTTGTCGTTCGTGGCCCGCTCGACTGAGGATCGCATCTCGGTGTTCCCGAGCTTCGCTTTGGTCTGTCCCTCGAACTGCGGCGAACGGAGCTTGACCGACACGATCGCGGTCAGTCCCTCGCGGATGTCTTCGCCAAGGAGGTTGTCTTCTTTTTCTTTCAGCAAACCCTTGCCTCGGCCGTACTTGTTGAGCACGTTGGTGAGTGCCTTCTTGAAGCCCTCTTCGTGCATGCCGCCCTCGGTGGTAGCGATGTTGTTCGCGAAGGAGTGGATCCCTTCGTAGTAGCCGGTGTTCCATTGCATCGCGATCTCGATCTCGGAGTCGGGTCCACGCTCCTCGAACGACACGACCCGCTTGAACAGCGGCTCCTTGGATCCGTTCAGGTGTTTCACGAAGTCCACGATCCCGCCGGTGAACTTGAACGTCTGCTCGACGGGCGGGTTGGGTCGTTCGTCTCGAAAGCGGATCTCGAGGCCCTTGTTCAAGAACGCCATCTCGCGCAGACGCTCCATGAGCGTCTGGGCGCGAAAGTCGGTCTCCTCGAACACCGCCGGGTCGGGCCAGAACGTGACCGTGGTCCCCCGCCGTTTCGACGGCGCAACCTTTTTCAGTCGACCTTGCGGGACGCCACCCTTCGCGTAGTGCTGCTCCCACCGCGCTCCGTCGCGGTGGATCTCGAGGTCCAGGCGGGCCGACAGCGCGTTCACGACGGACACGCCGACGCCGTGGAGTCCACCGGAGATCTTGTAGCCGTCCCCACCGAACTTCCCGCCCGCGTGGAGTGTCGTCATGATGATTTCGGCGGCCGATTTCTTCGGGTTCTCTGGGTGAGGGTCGACGGGAATCCCTCGGCCGTTGTCGATCACGCGACAGCCGCCGTCGGCGAGGAGGATCACGTCGATGCGGGTGGCTTCGCCGGCCATTGCTTCGTCGACGGAGTTGTCGACGGTCTCGTAGACCAAGTGGTGGAGGCCGGTCAGGCCCGTCGACCCGATGTACATGCCGGGGCGTTCGCGTACCGGCTCCAAGCCTTTGAGGACCGTGATGTCCTTCGCGGTGTAGGTGGACTTCGCGGTCAACGCGCGCGTACCTCAATGGCGATCAACGCCGTCGTGACACGTTCAGGGGAGGGCGGCCGTTCGGGGCTCCAGCAAGTAGCGGGGTGGAGACCGCCACGCCGCACCGCAGCAAGTCCGAACGACACGGTCCAGTGTACCAGAGGGTCCTTCGTTGGCTGGTGTCAACGCGTCTTCAACGCGGCGGGTCGACGACGACGCGGACGTGCTGGACCGAATCCCCGCCGCTGATTGCGGCCAGGCGCGCGCGGATTTGGGTTTCGAGATACCGCAGCTCGGTGGCCCACGGTGGTGCGTCGACCGCGATCGTCAGCGTGCCGTCCCGGAAGTTGCGCGGGCGGGCGTGGGCCGCCACGGCGGGGCCGACCACCTCCGCCCACCGGTCCCCGAGCGACGCCACGAGATCTGGCTCGGGGAGCCCCAGCTGCGAGCCGACCTCGCGCAACGCGTCGACGAGCGGGGTCGGTCCGTCGTCGTCCGAGCGCGCCCGGCGGTCCGGGGTCATGCGGGGGCCCGGTCCAGGATGCGCCCGGCGTGGACGTGGACGTGGAGCGACGGGGTTACGCCACTGGGTAGTGCGCCGGCGCTGGTGATCACGGTCTGAGTCTGGTCGGGCAACGCGGCGACGAGTGCTCGGCTACGGGCGTGGTCGAGTTCGCTGAAGACGTCGTCCAGGAGCAGGACGGGCTGGGTGCCGACGACCTCGGTGACGACGCGGTGCGCGGCGAGGCGCAGACCGAGCGCGAGGGAGCGCTGCTCGCCTTGCGACGCGTGGGTTCGGCTCTCGCGGCCTCCGATCGTTAGGTGCCACTCATCGCGGTGGGGTCCCACGAGCGTCAGACCGCGTTCGATCTCCTGACGTTGGTGCCGCTCCAGTGCGGCGCGCAGCTGCGTGTCGACGTCTTCCTCGCCTGGGGGGCCGTCGGGACTCCACTCGGCTTCGTAGACGGCGTCGACCGTTCCCTGGTCGGGGGCCAGGCGCTGGTATGCATCGTGGACCGCGGGGGCCAGGCGGTCCAGGAGTCGCAGGCGCCCCCGGGCGAGTTGCCCGGCGGTGTGGACCAGCTGGTCGTCGAACACCGCGAGGGTCGCGCGGGCTTCCGCGTCGCGTACCCCGCCGCGCAGGAGCGCGTTGCGGTGGCGGAGGACACGGTCGAGGTCTGCGCGTACGGACGCGTACCGCGGTGCGGAGCTCGTCAGCAGCTCGTCGAGGTACGCGCGGCGGTCGGCGGGACCGCCTTTCACCAGCTGGAGGTCGTCGGGGGCGAACACGGTGACTCGCAGCACACCCAGTAAGTCCCGGGTCCGACTGACCGGATTGCCGTTGACCAGGATTCGGTGGCGGCCCGCCGCGCGCAGCTCGACGTCGGCTCGGCGGATGCTTTCTCCGTCGTGGACGCCGGCTCGGACGATCGCGCGCTCGGCTTGCTGGCGGACCAAGGCGTGGTCGGGCACGCCCCGGAATGAGTGGCCGAGCGCGATCCAGCCCGCGGCCTCGAGCAGGCTGGTTTTGCCCTGGCCGTTGGCGCCGGTGATGGCAATCACGCCCGCCGGGAGTTCCAGTGCGGCGGCTTCGTAGCAGCGGAAGTCGCGGAGCTCGAGCGTGGCGAGGTGCACGTGGCGAGCGCTTCGCGACTCCGCCGGCGGACAGGCCGGCGAGTCAGGCGATCCGAACTGGCATCAACAGGTACAGGAAGTCGCTGGTGTCGCTGGCCCGCAGCACCGCGGGTTTGAGGGGATCGACACTTTCGATCACCAGCTCCGATGATCCGGTCGCTTCGAGCCCGTCGAGGAGAAACTGGGAGTTGAAGGCGACGGTGAGTTCCGTCCCTTCGTATTTAGCCTCGACGGGCTCGTATGACTGACCGACGTCCTGGGCGGTGGCGGAGAGTTCCAGGCCCTCCGCGCTCATCGCGAGGCGGATCGGGCTGGAGTCTCGGTTCTGGCCTCCGACGAGACGGACGCGGTTGACCGCGTCGGCGAGGGCGTCGCGCTGGACAGTCAACCGGTTTGGGTAACCGCTCGGCACGAGCTGTTGGTAGTTGGGAAACTCGCCCTCGACGAGACGCGCGGTCAGTTCCGTGCCGTCGAGCCGGAACGTCACTTGGCGTTCACCCAAGAAGACCTCGACCTCGCCCTCGGTCGGAAGTAGGCGCTGGAGTTCACTCAGCCCTTTGGCGCCGACCAGCACCGATCGCCCCTCACCAAGCAGATTCAGTCCAGGAAGATCCCGTACCGCGAGGCGATACGAGTCCGTCGCGACGAGGCGGACCCCGTCCGCGGTCGCCGCGATGAGTACGCCAGTCAGGATCGGTCGGGCGTCATCTTTCGACGCCGCGGGAACAACTTGTCGGAGTCCTTGCGCGAGCGGCCCCGCCGCGACTTTCACGCCCTCGCCTTCAGCCTCGGGGAGGCGTGGGAAATCCGAGGCGGCCAGCGTGCGTACCTCGGAACGGAAACGGCCGGCTTCGATCTTCGCCTGGTCCTCACCGATCTCGACCCGCACCGCGCCGGCAGCCAAGCGACTCATCAGTTCTTGGAGGAGACGCGCGACGAGCACCGCGCTGCCCACCCCGTCGACCTCGGCTGGCACACGGACCCGGATCGTGAGCTCGAGATCCGAGCCGACTAATTCCACCTCGTTCGGTTGGAGGCGCAGGAGCAGACCGGCCAAGACGGGCAAGGCTCCAGTCCGGGACGCGACTGCTCGGTACGCGGTGGCAACGGCGTCGGCGAGAGTGTCGCGTTCGCAGCGGAACTTCACGATGACTCCTTCAGGGGAGTGCGGCCTATCACTACTACCTATACCAAGGTTGTAGCTGTAGTAGGGGCTGTGGATTGTGGAGAAGTGGTTCCGCAGGCTGCTCAGCGGGCGAATCGGTTGTCCCCAGCAATCCCCAGGTTGGCGCGGTCGTCCACCGGAGCGTCGCCGGGGCCGGCAGTTGGGCGGGTACCTCCATGGCGGGCCGCACGGTATCCCCAGCAGTCCACAGCGTTGTCCACATGAGCGCTTAGCTGTTGCTCCCGAGGCGGATGTGGGCAATGAGCTCGTTGACCTGCTCGAAGGTGTGGTGGCGCTCCGTCATTTGCCCACGGATCTTGTCGACGGCGTACATGACGGTGGTGTGGTCCCGACCGCCGAAGGCGCTGGCGATGCGGGGGTAGCTGAAGTCGGTGAGTTCCCGCATCACGTACATGCTGATCTGGCGAGCGGTGACCAACGGCCGGCGGCGGCTTTTGCCGGTGAGCTCCTCGACTGTCCAACCGAACTGCTTGGCGGTTTCGTCCAGGATCAGCTCAGCGGTGATCTCGCGGGGCTTGGTCGCGGGCAGGAGGTCGGCGAGCACGGAGCGCGCGACTTCCTCGGACAGGGGGGCTCGGTTCAGGCTCGAATACGCGGCCACCCGAATCAGGGCTCCCTCGAGTTCACGGATGTTGTCTTGGATGCTGCTCGCGATGAAGGCCAGAACCTCGGCGGGGATGCCGTGGAGATGGTCGGCCTCGGCTTTCTTGCGGAGGATGGCGAGCCGGGTCTCGAACTCGGGGGGCTGGACGTCGGTGAGGAGGCCCCACTCGAAGCGGCTGCGGAGACGAACTTCGAGGGTGGCGATGGACTTGGGGGATCGGTCCGAGGAGATGACGATCTGGCCGCCCGCGTTGTGGATCTGGTTGAACGTATGGAAGAACTCCTCTTGGAGTTCTTGGGTCCGCTCGAGGAACTGGATGTCGTCGATCAAGAGAACGTCGAGGTCGCGGTAGCGCCGCTTGAACACGGGCATGCGGGTGCGGTCGCGGATCGCCTCGACGAAGTCGTTCATGAACGCTTCGGTCGTGACGTAGCGGACCCGGACCTTCGGGAACAGGGCGCGGACGTAGTGGCCGATCGCGTGGAGCAGGTGGGTTTTGCCCAGTCCCGCCGGGCCATAGATGAACAGCGGGTTGTAGGCCTGAGCCGGTGCCTCGGCAACCGAGAGGGCCGCGGCGTGGGCGAAACGGTTCGACGCGCCGATGACGAACTGGTCGAAGGTGTAGCGGGGGTTCAGGGTGGTCGTGGCCAGGGGAGACCGCTCGGGAGCGAACGTGAACGGGGTCGGCTCGGGATCGGGCTCGGCGACTGGGGTGGGGGGGACCGGGATCTCCTCGGCTCGGGCGGTGGTCTCGAGTTCCAGGTCCACGGCGAGGTCCCGCCCCGTGGGCTCGAGGAGCGCGCTTTCGAGGATGGGCAGATACTGCGAGCGGATCTTGTCGGCGGCGAGGGTGCTGGGGACCCCAAGGACGAAGACGTCGTGTTCGAACCGCAACGGGCGGATGCCGGGGAACCAGGTGGCCCAGGTCGAGTCAGCCAGTTCGGCGCGGACACGAGGCCACGCCTGTTCCCAGATGCGGTCAGCGAGCTCGTCAGGGGGCGGAGAGTCCACCCGTTCGGGGTTGTCCACAGGCGCTTCCACAATCGTGTGGAGAACGGGAGTGGCGCCGGGGCGCCTTCCCCTTTTTGGTCTGGCCGGCCAGGCGAGGCAGGAGCCTCGTGGGGAAGTGCGCCGCTGCAGGCCGGTGCGACGACGAAGGCGGAACGTAGCACCGGCCACGAGGAGCGACAAGAGGGTCGCCGTGAGTGTCTCGACGCGCGCTCGCGCTCGCGACGGCGTGCGTTGCGACTCGGGGTATGACGCCCGTAGACTGAATGGGATTGCGGCGCGCCGGCTCGGCAGCGCCCCGCCCCTTCTTCGGCGGAGGCCGAGCGTCTTGGGCGCCAGCCCTACAGGAGGCCATGCGTGAAGCGCACGTTTCAGCCCAACAACCGGAAGCGCAGCAAGACGCACGGCTTCCGCGGCCGGATGCGGACACGCGGAGGCCGAGCGGTGCTCAAGGCGCGACGCGCGCGGGGCCGCAAGCGGCTCGCGGCCTGACCCGGTCGATCCGCGACCGTGGGACCTTTGCGGCCCTCGCCCGGGCCCGACCGCTTCGCCGAGGCGCGGTCGCGCTGCGGGCCGTCGACGGCGGGGGCGAGGGTCCAGCCCAGGTTGCCTACGCGGTGGGTCGCAACCTCGGCAACGCGGTGGCCCGGAACCGTGCCCGGCGCCGGCTTCGCGCGGCGGTGCAGCGACACGAAGCGGAGCTCCGCCCAGGCGGGGCGTATCTGTTCAGCGCGGCCCGGTCGGCCATGACGATGTCCTTCGAGGAACTCGACGCAGCCGTGGCCCAGCTCGTTCGGACCAACCCGGGGTCGCGGCGATGAGCGGGCAGCCGACCCGCGGCGCCCGCGTGCTGATGACCCCGGTGCGGGCCTGGCGAGTGGTCAGCACCCGTCTCCCACCCCGTTGTCGTTTCTACCCGTCGTGCTCGGAGTACGCCCTCGAGGCGTTGGCGGAGCACGGCGCCGGCCGCGGTTCCTGGTTGGCCTTGCGGCGGCTGGGACGCTGCCATCCTTGGCACGACGGCGGGCTCGACCCCGTCCCACCTTCGAACAGACGTTCCCCCTCCGCGGCCAAGGCCGTGACCCCTTGAGAGGCATCCGATGAGCTTCCTGAACCCGCTGTACAACGCCCTCGGGTATTTGTTGGCGTTCTTCTACTCGCTGGTGCCCAACCTCGGTGTCGCGATCATCCTCGCCACGATTGTCACGATGATCGTGCTGTACCCACTGACGGCCAAACAGGCCAAGTCGATGATCACCATGCAGCGGGTGCAGCCCGAGGTGAAGAAGCTTCAGGCGAAGTACAAGGGCGACCGCCAGAAGCTCAACGAAGAGGTAATGAAGTTCTACCAAGAGAACAAGATCAATCCCCTGGCGGGTTGCTTGCCGCTCGTGGTGCAGCTCCCGATTTTCTACGTGCTGTTCCGCGTACTGCGGACCCCCTATTCGCACGTGCCGAAGAAGGGCACTTTCTCGCAGCTCTACAGCACCATGTGTGCCGGGCACCTGAAGAGCTGCACGAGCAGCAACGTCCATCACCTCAAGTTCATCGGCGTCGACCTCCAGAAGACCGCGACGGACCACAGCCTGAACTTCTCGAGCGCGATCCCCTACTTCGTGCTGGTGCTCCTGGTGGTCTTGACGGGCTACCTGCAGACCAAGCAGGCCACGGCCCGCACGCCCGCCGCCAACAAGCAAATGGGCACGGTGATGAAGGTCCTGCCGGTGTTCTTCGGGCTCATCTCGCTCAGCTTCCCGGCCGGCTTGGTCCTGTACTTCCTGGTGAGCAACACCTGGCGTCTCGGCCAGCAGGAGCTGATTTTCCGCCGGCTCGGGACCGGGGCAAGCCCCGCGGCGGGGGCGGTGGGGAAGTTGGGGAGCCCCGACAAGAACGGCGGGGCGCTCGATGTGGCGAGCACCGAACGGGTGAACGAGGCGAAAGCGAAGGCCGCGGCCGACGCGGCGCGAGAGGCCGACCCGCCCCCAGCCGCCAAGAGGCCTCCCGCCGCCAAGACGCCTCCTGCCCGCTCACCCGAGACGCCGCCTAAGAGCCGGGCCCGTTCGGCCAACCCGCCCGCGCGACGCGCGCCGGCGGCGCGTCCCGCGGCCCAGGAATCGGGCCGGGGCGGTCTGCGAGGGTTCTTCCAGCTCCCGCCCCCTCCGGGCGGCAACGGCGGCGGCGGTCGGCCCAGCGGCGCGGGCCGTGCTGGCGGTGCCGATGCGAAGCCGACCGGATCCGGTGGCGCGAGCCGGTCCGGATCGCCGCCGCCGCCGAGACCCCGCGCGAAGAAGAAGCGGAAGCGCTGAGCGGGGCCAGGCGATGGAATGGGTAGAGACCACCGGCCGGACGGTCGAAGAAGCGCTCGACGTAGCGCTCGACACGCTCGGCGTCGACGAAGATGAGGCCGACTTCGAGGTCCTCGAGGAGCCGCGAGGCGGCCTCTGGGGCCGGCGCGAGGCCCGGATCCGGGCCCGAGTGCGGCCAATCTCTCGGGCCAAGCCCGGGGAGGGCCGAGCCCGACCGCGCCGGACCCGCGAGGGCGGGTCGGGCCGGTCCCGACGACCAACCTCGGAGGCGGTCCCGGCGGCCACGGGGGGCGGCGGAACCTCGGACCGGCGGCGACGCTCCGGTGGCCGAGGCGGCGGCCGAGCCGCGGCCGGCAGCGTCCGATCGACCCCAGCAGCGACGAAGGAGACCATGGTGAGCGAAGTGCCGGTGGAGGAGCAGGCCCGGGAGGCGGAGACCTTCACGCGGGGCCTGATCGAGGCGTTCGGGTCGCCGGGGACGGTGGCGGTCGAGATCGACGAGGACGGCGGTGTGCTCGTCGACGTCACCGGACCGGACCTCGGGCTGCTCGTCGGACAGCGGGGGGCGACGCTCCAGGCGATCGAGGAACTGGTGCGGACGGTCGTCCAGCGACGCACGGAAGGGCACGGGACTCGGATCAACGTCGACGTGGCCGGCTACCGAGCGAAACGCCGGGAGGCGCTCGCCGGCTTCGCCGAGGAACTCGCCCACACGGTGCAGGAGACCGGCCAGGAGCGGGCGCTGGAGCCCATGCCGGCCTCCGACCGCAAGGTGGTCCACGACACGATCGCGGCGATGGACGGCGTCAGCACCATCTCCGAGGGCGAGGAGCCTCGACGTCGAGTCGTCGTCCGGCCGGGCTGAGCCGCCCGTGCCGAGTGCGCTCACCGCGGCGCTGGAGCGGGCGCAGCGGCTGGGGCTCCTCGGGCCAGGACCGGTAGCGGCCCACGTCGAGCACGCGGAGGCGCTGGCGCAGCTGGTCGACCCGCCCGCGTCGTTCTTGGATCTGGGATCGGGCGGCGGCATTCCGGGCCTGGTGCTCGCCCTCCGCTGGCCGGTCGCCCAGGCTGCGCTCTTGGACTCGGCGCAGCGTCGAGCCGAGCATCTCCAGGCGGCGTGCGCCGAGCTGGGGCTCGTCGGCCGGGTGAGCGTCATCGCGGCCCGGGCCGAAGACGCGGCTCGGGACGAGCGCTGGCGCGGAGCCTTCGAGCTTGTGGTAGCCCGCAGCTTCGGTCCGCCCGCCGTCACCGCGGAGTGCGCGGTGGGGTTTCTCGCCGCCGGGGGGTCCCTCGTCGTCTCAGAGCCTCCCGGCGGCGCGCCGGGCCGCTGGGACCCGGCCGGCCTGTCCGAGCTGGGACTGGGCGGGCCCGAGATCGTGACCGCCGGGCAGGCTTCCTGTGCCGTGTTCACGCTGGCGGAGGCCGCGGCGATGCGCTGGCCGCGCCGCACCGGCGTGCCGGAGCGGCGCCCGCTCTGGAGGGCCTGACGTTTCACGTGGAACCCGCCCCCGGCCTCTCCGAGGTTCCACGTGAAACAGCGCGAGCAGAGGCTTCTGCGCCGAACGCTGGCTAAGCGGCTCCGAGTCGCGTATCCTCACAAAGCTATAGGCTCAAGTCGAAGTCGAGACTCGCGAAAGCGGAAGGACGCGGTGAGGGACACCACGCTGGAGGAGGAGCAGGACGCGCCCGCCCGGCTCCCTGAGGGGCCGATTCTCGACCCTCAGAGCCTCCCGAGCGAGACGGCGGGCGCCGCCCCACCGTTGGAGCTGCCCAGGGTCCTGGCGATCGCCAACCAGAAGGGTGGCGTGGGCAAGACCACGACCGCGGTCAACCTCGGCGCAGCCCTCGCCGAGGACGGGTTCCGGCTGCTCGTCGTCGACCTTGATCCTCAGGGCAATGCCACGACCGGCCTGGGTCTGAACCCCCGCGACGTCACCAGCTCGATCTACGACGTCATCCTCAACGACGCGGCGCTCGAGGACTGCATCGAGCCGACCAGCGTCAAGAACCTGTTTGTGGCGCCGGCCACGATCGACCTCGCGGGGGCCGAGATCGAGCTCGTCTCGCAGATGAGTCGGGAGCTGCGGCTGCGTCGGGCCATCGATTCGGTCCGCGACCATTTCGACATCGTCCTCATCGACTGCCCCCCGTCGCTCGGCCTGCTCACCGTCAACGGCCTGGGTGCCGCAGACGACGTGATCGTCCCGATCCAGTGCGAGTACTACGCCCTCGAGGGGCTGGGGCAGCTGCTGCGAAACGTGGGCCTCGTGCAGGAGAACCTGAACCCGGCGTTGGAAGTGCGCGGGATCGTGCTCACGATGTACGACGCTCGCACCAAGCTTGCCGACCAGGTCGAAGCCGAGGTGCGCCAGTACTTCGGGCCCCGGGTGTACCGGACCGTGGTGCCCCGGACGGTACGACTCTCCGAGGCGCCGTCGTTCGGACAGCCGATCATCGTCTTCGACTCCGCGTCACGGGGTGCGAAGGCCTACCGCGATCTCGCGAAGGAGGTGAGTCGTGGCGCGACCAGGCGGCCTCGGTAAGGGTCTCGGCGCGCTCATCCCCCAGGGCGCGGCCGAGCGGGGGAGCGGGGGCGCCGCGGCGGGCCCCGGCCTCCAAGAGCTCCCAATAGCCGCAATTCGCCCAAACCCTTATCAACCCCGCGATCGGTTCGATGAGGAAAGCATCGGTGCCCTCGCCGACTCGATCCGCGAGGTCGGGTTGCTGCAACCGGTCCTGGTCCGACCGGCCGGGGACGGCTTTGAGCTCATTGCGGGCGAGCGTCGCTGGCGCGCCGCGAAGCGGGCCGGACTCCAGGTGATTCCCGCCCTGGTTCGTCACACCGAGGACCGCAAGGCGCTGGAGCAGGCGCTCGTCGAGAACCTCCAGCGCGATGACCTCAATCCGCTCGAGGAGGCCGCGGCCTATCAGCAGATGATCGAGGACTTCTCGATGACGCACGAGCAGGTCGCGGCCACGGTCGGCAAGAGCCGGGCCGGAGTGACGAACACCGTGCGCCTGCTGCAACTCCCCCCGTCGATTCAGCTCGCCTTGCGCGAAGGGCAGCTGTCGATGGGCCACGCGCGGGCGCTCCTCGGATCGCCCGACCGCGCCTTCCAGGAGGCAGTCGCGCGCCGCATCGTCAAAGAGGACCTCTCCGTGCGCGCGGTCGAGGAAGCCGTCCGCGCCCGCAACGACGGCGCGGAGCCCGAGTCGGCGCGCACCGCGCCCACGCGGATGCGTCCGCCGGGACTCCTCGAGTTCGAGGAGACCCTGGGCGAACACCTCCAGACACGCGTCAAACTTCGCCTCGGCGCCGGAGGCAAGGGGACCTTGACGATCGACTTCGCCGGTCTCGAGGACCTCGAGCGAATCTATCGACGGATGTCGGCACCGCGAAGCTCGTCGAGCGCAGCTACGGCCTAGCGCGCGTCAAGGCTCGATCCCGGCCGGCTCCTCGACGGCGCGGCGCACCCCGCGCACGATCGCCCGTGCTACATCACCCGCTCGAGCGACGAGGCCTCGCATGGCGTCGACGTCACCGTCGGGCACGACTTCGCAGACGACCGCGGGCATGCGGGTCTCGCGCAGCACCGCGTAGGTCCGACCGGACACCTCGGCATCGATCGGCAGGATGCCGGCGAGCTCGTCGTGGATGGCGTCGGCGAGGGCGTGGCCGGCTTCGGAACGGAAACGACCGGACTCGAAATAGGCGCACCGGCACCCCACCGCGTCGCCCGGTCGCAGCCCGACGAAGACGTCGGCGTGGTAGCGGTTGGCGGACGCGACGAGCAGCGAATCCTCGGCTCCCGAGGAGTCCAGGATCGTCTCGGCCCCCGCGTCGAGCAGACCCCGGGCCACCTGCTCGCCGAGGACCGCGAGGCCGGGAGCGGCGGCGACGTAGACCGCCCGGTCGGCAAGGCGACGCCCGCCCTGGCGCAGCCCTTCTCGTTCGCGCACGGTGGCGATCGAGCCCTCGGCTTTCGTGCCCAGGGGGCCCAGGGTTCCGATCGTGGCCGGTCCGCAGATCCCGTCCGCCGCGATCCCGGCGTCACGCTGGAAGGAGGCGAGCGCGCCGCGGGTCTGTTCGCCGAGGATGCCGTCCTCGCGTCCGGCGTCGAAGCCGAGTCCGTTCAGGCTTCGTTGGAGCTCCAAGACGTCGTCGCCGCGCAGCATCGGGCGGCGGAGATACAAGAGCCGGTCACCGAGGGAGTAGCCGCTCTCCACGAGGGCCGACCAGGTCTGGCGCCCCACGATGCCGTCGACCCGGAGTCCGCGCGTGTCCTGGAAGACCCGAACCGCGGATTCCGTCCCGGACGCGTACGTTCCTAGCGCGTCGGGCTGCGCGTCGTGACCGAGGGCGGCGAGGCGCTGCTGGAGATCTCGGACCGCCTCGCCGTGGCCGCCGGTTCGGAGCGGGGCCGGCACTCCGCCTCAGGCGACGAACTCAGCCAGCTCCTGGAGGAGCTGAGCCTTGCCCTTCGCGCCGACGAGGCGCCGCGCCTCTTGCGCCGACTCCCCCGGCTTGAACACGAGCAACGTCGGGATGCTCATGACGTTGTAGCGCATCGCAACGTTGGGGTTGTCGTCGACGTTCAGCTTCGCGATCTGGAGCTTCCCGCCATTCTCGGAGGCAATCTCCTCGAGGACCGGGGCGATCATCTTGCAGGGCCCGCACCACTCGGCCCAGAAGTCGACCAGCACCGGCTTGTCTGCTCCGCTGATGGTTTCGTCGAAGGTCGAGTCGGTGAGTGCCACGATGTGGTCGGACACGCCAACACCTTTCGTCAAGTTCCCGGGGCGATCGCCGCCGAGTCTAGAAGGGGGGAACGCCGCGGCCTCGACCCGCATTCCGCCGCGTGCGGGCTCGTCGTCACTGCCTCGCCGTGGGCTCCTGTGCCGCAAGCCAATGTTCGGCTTCGATGGCCGCCATGCACCCGCTGCCGGCGGCGGTGATGGCCTGGCGGTAGACATGGTCTTGCACGTCGCCGGCGGCGAATACGCCCTCGACGGAAGTACTCGTGGAGTCGGCGCCGGTCACGATGTAGCCGGCGTCGTCGCAGTCCAGCTGTTGGCGGAACAGGGCCGAGTTGGGGTCGTGCCCGATGGCGACAAACACACCCTCCACCGCCAGATCGGAGTGTTCGTCGGTCAGGGTGTCCCGGAGCCGCACGGCCTCGACCCGGCCGTTGCCGACGACGTCGTCGACGACGGCGTTCCAGCGGAAGTCAATCTTCGGGTTGGCGTAGGCGCGCTCGGCCATGATCTTCGAGGCCCGCAACTCGTCACGGCGGTGCACCAGAGTCACCTGGGTCGCGAACTTGGTGAGGAACGTGGCCTCTTCGACGGCGGAGTCCCCGCCGCCCACCACGGCCAGCCGCTTGCCGCGAAAGAAAAACCCGTCGCACGTGGCGCACGTCGACACGCCGTGGCCCAACAGGCGCTGCTCGGACTCGAGACCCAGCATGCGCGCGGTCGCTCCGGTGGAGATGATGAGTGCCTCACCGCGGTATTCGGTGCCGTCGACCCAGACACCGAACGGCGCCGACGCCAGGTCGACCCGATCGGCGTCAGCGGTGACGAAGTCGGCCCCGAATCGCGCCGCCTGCTCGCGAAATTTCGTCATGAGCTCGGGGCCCAGGACGCCGTCCGGGAACCCCGGATAGTTCTCGACGTCGGTGGTG
>PLJD01000110.1:0-619 GCA_003140175.1 Actinomycetota bacterium | reverse complement strand
GAGCATTCCACCCACGACGAAGTAGGCGATCCATGCGTCGCCGGTCAGGATCACGAGGCCGCGAAACGCGCCCACGATGAGCAGGACCAGTGCGGTCAGGGCGAAGAACGCGACCAGCGTGCCGTAGACGACAGCCCGGGTGGCGCGCTGGGCGGGCGACACGGCCCGGTCGCGGACGGCCGCAACGGCGGCCTCGATCGCGTCTGCGGCTTGGGTGGTCCAGTCGGCCATCGGTTTCTCGGCTCTCGTCAGCGCCGGGAGCGTACCCGGGGCTTGCCCGACCCCCCGAGGTCGCGGTGGTGGACCCTCAGCGGCGGGTGGCGTGGGTGAGCGGGGCTCCGCCCACGGTGCTCGCGCCGGCGTCGGCGGCCCGGNNGGCGGCGCGCCACGGGCCGGCACCGGGGCAGGCTCAGGCGGCGCCGGGACGACCGCGCGGGGTCGCTCAGCCCGGCGTGGCTCAGCCGGGCTGGCCCGACCACGTCCGGAGAGAACCTCGGCGACCACCGCGGCGCTCGGCGGCCGGTCGGCCGGGTCCAGGGCCAGGCACGCCATCACCAGGTGGGCCAGCGTCGGGGGAAGGTCGGGGCGCACCGTGCGGATGGAGGCCGGCGGCGTGCTG
>PLJD01000124.1 GCA_003140175.1 Actinomycetota bacterium | reverse complement strand
TCCTGGTTGAAGTAGTTGCCCCAGCGGCCGATCGCTTGGGCGACGAGGAGGCCGGGCACGATGGCGTCCATCATGGCGAGCGAGTCATAGCCTCTCGCGCGACAGGCGAAGTACAGGCCGGCGATACCGCCGATGATCACCCCCCAGATGGATAGCCCACCGCGCCACACTTCGAANNAGATGGCCTCGGGCGCTCCAGCGCCGACTCCCGATGATGGCTCCGGCCGCGACCCCGACGGCGAGCAGCAGACCGTACATGTGCAGGGGGATCGGGCCGAGATCGAGCGTCCCGTGCGCAGGACTCGGAATCGATGCCACCAGCACGCCCAAGGAGGCTACTGGGCTGCTACCAGCACGCCTGGACACGCGTGGTCGATGTCCGTGTCCCAACTCCTGATAACGCCTGCCTCTCGACCTGATAGCCGGTCTCTAAAAGCAGTCCAGGCGAGCTCGTGGAGTCTTGTGACTCGATGACTTACCAACGGGGTAGTGGCTCCGCGCCACAAGCGCGTCGGTCGGTACGAGCGATCCTTTGCAAGCGGTCACGTGCGTAGCGCTCGGTGAGCATCGACAGGAACTCGCCGAGTCGGGCACTCGCGGCCAGGCGGGCGTGGGCGTCTTCGACCACCTGTTCCACAAGTTCCGTGGCGATGGCGCCGTCAAACTCGCGGCTCACCGCTCGGCAATCCGTCGAAGCGTCCGCTCCTCAAGTAACGCCATTTCGAACCTTTTATCGGGGAGCCGACGTGGGTGGCGTGTCCTGTGCCCGGGTCACACTGCGAGGTACGGGTCCTGACACCCACACGGAAGCATGACGCTGTGACGGCCATGACGGTGGCAGACCCATCAGCGGGTATCCACTTCGTTCTTGGTCGTCGGGCTGTCAATTCCGGTGCCCAGCTCGTTGTTAGCGCTCAGCCACCCAGCCCGTCGGAGGTGCCAGCCCGCGCGGGATCGATTGCGTTTTACGCATCGGTCGAAGGCCCAGTTGCCGACGATGAAGACGACGACCGCGTAGAGCCACCCGGCGAGGATGTCGATGACAAAGTGCTCCGCCGAGTACACGAGGGTGAAGCTCATAGCGAGTGGATATAGCGGTAGAAGCCAGCGGTAGCGTCCCGCCGATCGCCAGAAGAAGAGCATCAGCAAGAACGGATATGCGGCGTGGAGCGACGGCATCGCGGCGACCGGATTTGCCAGATGACTGTTGCTCGACAGCACGCTGGCGGCGCTGCGTAAGCCGAGGTGAATCCAGACGTCGTCGATGACCTTGGTGGTTGGCCCGATCGACCCGCGCAGGCTGGCCATCCACGGCGGAACAGCCGGATACAGGGCGTAGGTGGCGAACCCAGCGAAGGTCAACGTGACGAACAGTACGGCGTAGCGATGAAACCGCGGATAGGCGAATTTCCAGAGGACTGCGGCGACGCCGATCGGGACTACGAAATGCGAGAGATACACGACGAAGGCGACGTAATCCCACCAGTGGGGATCAGCAGGTGTGAGGAACGCGTGTTGTAGCACCAGGGTTGGGACGTTCCCGTCGAAGAGCCACCGTTCGGCGTGCAGCTGGGGAAAGAGATGCGCGCCGGCCACGTCAGAGACGCGGCGCCGCAACAGGTCATAGACGCTGAGTAGGAGAAACAGCGGAAGCCAATCGATCACCAGTCGCAGCCACACGCTGCGCTTGGGCTCCCCGACACTTCCGACCAGCAAGCCGGCTCCGATGAGGAGGAAGAGCGCGTCCTCACTGGGTGGAAAGTGCGACGTGGCCAGATACGCCCCCGCGCCCAGTGCATAGAGGCCCAGCAAGGCGCGCCGCCGATAGGCCAGGCTCCGTTCTCTTTGGCCGATCTCGGAGGGCTCGCCGTCCCCGGCGGGCGCCCGATCCGTCAGGGTCGGTGAGGGGGTGTCGTCGTCGGCGAAGCCGTCGGTGGACACAGGATCCCTCTCGTGGAGTTGCGCGGCCGACCCGCTGGTCGGGAGAGCGTCGAAACCTATTCACCGTCCTGTCACCTCCAGTGTCCAGTTCGAATCTCCAATCAGCGCCATTGGCGACGCCTATCTGTGCCGCACTGTCACTCTGATAGGAAGCGCCTATCAGAGTCACAGGACTTTCGTATTGGACCTCGGGTCATGGGGACTCACGATGGGTCGGTGGCCTGGACCCAGATCCTCGAAGTGGCGGTCATCGGCGGCTTGGTCGGGTTCTTGGGCGGGCTGTTCGGCAAGGGTGGATCGGCGGTTGCGACGCCACTCCTTGCAGTGGCGGGCATTCCGGCCTTTGTGGCGGTGGCCTCGCCGCTGCCGTCGACCATCCCGGGAACGCTGGTCGCCTCCTACGCCTACTGGCAAGAGCGACTGGTCGATTGGACCGTGGTCCGCTGGTCGATTGCCCTGGGTGTGCCTGCCACCGCGTTCGGCGCCTACGCCACCCGCTGGATCGGCGGCGGCGCGCTCGTCGTGGGGACCGAGATCCTGGTGGCCCTGGTGGGCCTCCGCTTCGTGGTGCGTCCAGGCGATCCACACGAAGGCAACGCCGTTCGCCGTGGCTATCGAGCCCGTCTAGCCGGCGTGGCGTTGGCGGTGGGGTTCCTGGCCGGACTGCTCGCCAACGGTGGTGGATTCCTCCTCGCGCCGCTCTACGCGCTCGTGCTGCGCTTGCCCATCAAGCAGGCGTTCGCGTCGTCGTTGGCGGTGGCGGCAGCGCTTGCTGTGCCGGGCACCATCGTGCACGCCGCGTTGGGCCACATCGACTGGAGCGTCGTCCTGGTGCTGGGGTCGACGTCCGTCCCCTTGTCGTATCTCGGTGCTCGCGTTGCCGTACGAACCCAGGCCGCGAGGCTCGAGCGTTACTTCGGCGCTGCCCTCCTCATTATCGGCGTGACCACCCTCCTGGTCGGCTGAGCTCGAGCCGACCATGAAACCGACCCGAACCTCGGAGACGGCGAGGAGACGCTGATGGAGTTGCGACAGGTGGAATACGTTGTCGCCGCCGTCGACGCCAGAACCTTCACCGGCGCCGCCGCAGCCCTGCACGTCTCGCAACCCTCACTCTCCCAGGGCATCGCGCGCCTCGAAGCCGAACTCGGCGTCGAACTGTTCCAACGAGTCGGCAGGCGAGTGACCCTAACCTCAGCCGGCGAAGCATTCGTCGACCCGGCTCGACAATTGTTACGAGACGCCGCGGTCATCCACGACTCGGTGCGTGCGGCGGCAGGCCTGGAAACGGGACAGCTGGACATCGTCGCGCTACCGACCCTGGCCGCGGATCCTCTCGCTGCCATCGTTGGCTCGTTTCGCCGTGCTTATCCCGGTGTCGCCGTCCACATCGCCGAACCCGAGACCGCCGACGGAGTCGCCCAGCGAGTCTGGGACGGCCGAGCCGAGATCGGCCTCGCCGAACTCCCCGTCCTCCGAGAGGAGCTCGTTAGCGAGCCGCTCCTTGATCAGGACCTGGTTGTCATTCTGCCGCCGGGACACCAAACCGGTGATATGACCATTGAACAGCTGGCCAAGTCTCCCCTCGTGGCCACCCCCCCAGGCACCTCGACACGTCGGTTGCTGACCGACGCGTTCGAAGCAGCCGGCGTCGCGCCGACGATCGCGGTCGAGACTGGCCAACGCGAAGCGATCGTCCCCCTCGTGCTAGCCGGCGCCGGGGCCGCCGTGCTGCCACGAGCGCTCGGGACGATCGCGGCCACCCACGGCGCGGTGGTGGTATTCCTCAAGCCGCCGTTGCGACGCACCATCGGCCTGGTGCACAGACAGGGACCACTGTCCCCCGCGGCGGCCCACTTCCGCGACATGGCACGCGACCTAGCCGCCCAGCCCGACGGCCATGCCACTTAGTTCATACCCGGCTCGAAGCTTCGCCCATACAGGTGGGGGAGCGACGAGAACACGACACGCGCTTGGCCGAGGAGATGATCGGTGGGCGGCGCGAGGAGGGCGTGGACGGTCGAGCCGAGCTGGTGACGAAATGGCAATCTCCCTACCGAGCCGACGGGCATCCCGTCGACATGGCCCGTGTGGCCATCGACTAGTGGGGTCTCGGTGAGTCCGGTCGCGGTCTTCGCTGACCAGAGCACTGCTGAGGTCGTCGTACCGATCCTGATCTGGTCCCGAACGCCGATCTGGGTGCGGACCGCACCCGATCTGCGTTTGGATGTGCGCGTCTTGCCGTTCCGGGTCCGGTTCCTGATCCGCGACCGCGACACGAAGTTCACCGCCGCGTTCGACGAGGTGTTCCGCGCCGAGGGGCTCGCCGTGATCCGCACCCCGATTCGCGCTCCCCAGGCCAACGCCTACGTCGAACGCTTCGTCGGCACCATCCGCCGCGAATGCCTCGACTGGATCCTCATCCGCGGGAGCCGCCATGCCAACACCGTGCTCCAGGCCTACGTCGAGCACTACAACACCCATCGACCGCNNATCCACGAATACAACCTCGCCGCATGACGCGCACGCATTTCCGCACCCCACAGGATCGAGCGGTCGGTCGAGACCGACACCGGCCCGGTGATGGCCATCGACTGCCTCATGCGCGCCAACCGCGCAACACCCTGAGGCCCACGACGCTCGGGTTGAGATCCCAGCGACGAGGACCGCGACGTGGTCGAGACGCTCCCGGACCCGACCGGTGACGGACCCGACGCGCACCGTTCGTCTTCTCACGAGCGTCGCGGTGATCGCCGTCCTCGTCGCTGGCTTGCGGCGCGCCGTGCCTCTGGTGCTCGCCCGGTTCTTCCGGGTCCGGCGGGCGGGTCTTGCGCTCGGACCGTCGGACTTCGGGCTCGACGCGGAAGACGTCACGATCGCGGGATCGAACCACCGCGCGCTCAAGGGATGGTTCGTCGTCTCTCCCGGCGACGACCGACCGCGGCCGGCTGTGCTCGTCATCCACGGCTGGAACAGCGCGGCCAGTCTGATGTTGCCCATCGCATCACTCGTCCACGACGCGGGCGCGCACGCGCTTTTCCTCGACGCGCGCTGTCATGGACGAAGCGACGACGACCGGTTCGCCTCGATGCCCCGCTTCGCCGAAGACATCGACGCCGGGCTCCGGTGGCTCCGGGACGATGCGCGGGTCGAACCCACCTGCGTCGTGCTGCTCGGGCATTCCGTCGGTGCGGGAGCGAGTCTGCTCGCCGCGAGTCGCGATCCCCGCGTCGCGGGAGTCGTCAGCATTGCCGCGATGGCCCATCCCGGAACGCTGATGCGCGCCAACATGCACGCACTCGGCGTGCCTGCCCCACTGCTCACCGTGATCCTTCGGGAGATCGAACGCACCGTGGGCCTGCCATTCGACACCTTCGCCCCAATCTCGACCATCTCGCGAATCCGAGCTCCCGTCCTCCTCGTCCACGGCGGACGCGACAACGTGGTCCCACCAACCGACGCGACGCGCCTCGCGCGGGCGTCCACGGGCCGCGCCCGAGTGCTCATCGTGCCGGAGGCGGACCATACTTCCCTCGATGCGTTTCTCCTAGCGGCTCCGGGGGTGACATCCTTCATCGAGGACACGGTGCGCGACTGCCGGTAGGGCTCCTGCCACGGGTGTCCGGGCGCGCCGGGCACGGTTCGCTCGACGTCCGCTCGCATGGGTCGCCGAACGAGATGGCCGATCGACCCGAGTCCGCACCGGCGATCCGATGCCATGGGGTATGTGCAGACAGGCGAGATGTTCGAAGTGCGAACGACCGAACTGGGCGGGTTGCGGCGCCCAGGTGGAACAGGTCCGCGGCCACGTGCCGCCCTCCGAACTCTGCCAATAATGGCCCTGACGACACGGCTTCCGCGCCAAGGCGTTGGCTGCACCGATGGCAACAGGCGAAGGCCGAGCACGTGACATCGGCGACCACGACTCCTCGGTAACGTCCACAGGCGCCGGGCGCCGCCGCTCGAGGGAGGTCGCAGGGGATGGATCAGACGAAGCTCCAGATGTTCTCGTTCCTCGTCTTCACCAAGCTCGAGGGCGCGGTGACCACAGGGATGATCTACCTGGGCGACAAGCTCGGTCTCTACGAGGCGATGCGAGCTGCCGCAACGCCACTGCACTCGGAGGAGCTCGCCCGACGAGCCGGGCTCCATGAGCGCTGGGTCCGTGAATGGGCGTACAACCAGGCTTCCGCGCGCATCATCGACTGCGACGACGACGAACGCTTCTCGCTCTCCGACGAGGCCGCCGCGGTCCTCGCGACACCCGACCATCCGTCCTACGGGATGGGGATGTTTCACCGGTTCCCGAGCACGATGGACACCCTTCGAGCAATGCCCGAGAGCTTCCGTACCGGGCTCGGACACGACTACGACAGTCACGGTCCAGAAGCGGCTGTCGGCATCGAGCGCTCGTTCGAACCATGGAACCGCACGAACCTGTTGCCGGTCGTGCTGCCCGCGTTGGCGGGCGTCACCGAACGACTCGCCGCGGGCACGACCACCATCGATGTGGGTTGCGGCGCCGGCGGAGCACTGCTGCTGATGGCCGGGGCGTTCCCGAACAGCCGCTTCTTGGGTTACGACATCAGCCACTTCGCGCTCGGTCGCGCTGAGGAGAAGCGTCTGGAAGCCAACGCCGCCAACGTGTCGTTCCACGACGCGTGCGACGAGCCGTTGCCAGAAGACGGGTCGATCGGCTTCATCACTACGTTCGACTGCATCCACGACATGACCCATCCGTTCGAGATGATGCAGACGCTGCGCCGGGCGATCACCCCTGACGGCACGTGGCTGCTCGTCGACATCAAGGCACACGACACGTTTGCTCTGAACGCGTCGGAGAACCCGATGGCATCGTTGATGTACGGCATCAGCGTCCTGTCGTGCATGTCGTCGGCAATGTCGACCCCCGACGGCACCGGCCTCGGAACCCTCGGTCTATCGGCCGCCAAGGCCGAAGAGATGGCACGCGCCGCAGGGTTCAGCCGATTCCGCCGACTCGACATCGACCATCCAGTAAACGCGTTCTACGAGATCCGCCCCTGATCGTGTCGCGCTGGCCGGGCCGCCGGCAGGGGCCATGGGAACTAGAGTTCTGGTCTTGCCTCCTGTCACCGAACTTGTCACCGGCGGGACCGGACTTAGGGGGTCTGGGCGGGCGTAGTGGCACTGGATGGACTGCGCGCCGGACTCGGGCGTACTCGGCGGGTCTGGGCGGACGTCTGTCAAGGCCCTCCTAACCCGAAGATCGACGGATCACGTCCCCCCCCGAGAGTTGTGACCTGTGCGAGCACATGCCCACGGACCGCGTCCCACTTGCAGGGCGATGGCCTGCGTAGGGAGGAGTGTTCAAGGTCTGATCGCAGCCGCTGCGGACGATAGACGGTCCGACGCGTAGCCAGATCGCCGTGCCGGATGGAGGTGGTCTCTACCGATGGCCGTAGTCCTCGACTCGACTCCAGGGGCTCGGACGTCAAGTTTTTGGGCTTGCCGCACCGCGGGGGCAAGCCGAGCCACTCGACAAGGTCTCGTTGGAGCGGTGGGGCTTCTGTGCCAGTAGGCGACTGTAGGCCCCGTCCTCGCCCAGCTGCTTGTAGCGGATGAGCTCAGCTTCCCGGGGAGGAGGCAGATCGGTGGGCGCGGACCAGGCAGTCGATGGCTGCGATCGTGCCGGTCTCGGTGTCGACGGGTCGCTCGACCCGCTCTGCTTGGTCTATGACGAGGTCACTGACGCCGGACGTTTCGAGATCGGCGCGGACGTCGTCAGGTGTGTAGAGGACGGCCGGGTTTTGCGGGCCGCCGGTTCCCTCGGTCAGGTTGGCGAGGTCGTGTCCGACGATCAGCAGGGTCCCGCCTGGGGCGAGGGATCGCGTCGCCGCTGCGAACGCCGCTCTGCGGTCGGCCGCGGGGAGGTGCAGGTAGAAGACGATGGCAAGGTCGAACGGGGTGTGGCTGCGCCATTGCGTCACATCGGCGCGGATCCATTCGCCGGTCACGTGTCTTGAGTCGGCGAGGCGGGCCGCCTTTTGCAACCCGACCTCGGAGAAGTCGACTCCAGTGACGGTCCATCCCTCGGTAGCGAGCCAGACGGCGTTGCGACCCTCGCCGCACGCGAGGTCGAGAGCCCGGCCGGGTTGCAGGCCTGCGACCTCCACCGGGAGGAAGCGGTTCGGCTCGGGCTTCCAGACGAATTCCGCGGTCCGATACCGATCATCCCAGCTGGTCGCGTCGCTCATAGCGTTGCGGCCGAGGGGGCGGTGTCGGCGAATTCGTGGAACGCGGCCCACGCGCGTGGTCCGTACACCGAGGCGGGACCACCGTCCATCAGGAGCGCCACCCCGAGAGCGTCGGCGACCTCCTCGGCGGTTGCCCCCCGGGTGGCAGCGGCTTTGGCGTGGTATGCGATGCATCCGTCGCACTGCTTGACCACGGCGATAGCCAACGCCATCAGTTCCTTGACCTTGGCGGGAAGTGATCCGTCTGCGACCGCCGCCTGGTGTAGTTGGCCGAACCCTTTCCACACGTCGGGGCTGGCGGTTCGCAGCGACCTCGTCGGTTCACGCAGTTCAGAGGCCATATCCGTGTACTCACCCATGAGGTGATTCTCCGTTCCTCGGTGCGGGTTCGGAGTGTCCGCACACGGCGTCGGGTGTTGATGTCCGTTGAGTCGACGGTACGACCGGCGTCCGAACCCCACTAGGGTCCAAAGTCATACCCCTGGGGGTACCAGGCCAGGTGCGGGGCCCGTTCAGCTCAGTTGTCGGATGAGGAACCACGTCGAGAACACGGCGAGCATGAGGCCGAAGGCCTTGCGTGCCCGCTCGGCGGGAACGTGTTGGATGAGCCCTGCTCCGACGAGCGAGGCGGGGATGAGCCCGAGGGCAAATCCCGCAGCGACGGTCCAGTCGATGTGGCCGAGAGCCCAGTGGATCGCGAGGGTCGGAACGGTCAGGATGCCGACGACGACCATCGAGGTGCCGGCGGCTTCCACCGCGGTCAGGCCGAGAACGAGGACGAAGAGCGGCACCAGGAGGAAGCCGCCGCCGTTGGCCAGCAGACCGGTGAGCAGCCCGACACCGAAGGACGCGCCGACCACCATCGTGGTGTTGTCGCGGCGGCGGGTGGCGCGCCCGGTAGCACCAGCCCGGTCGGGCAGCAACAATCGCACCCCGATCACAAAGAGCAGCAGGCCGGAGAGGACGAGTAGCCGGTCGCCCCCGACGATCTTGGACGCAAGCGCGCCGAGCACGGTGCCGGGCAGGCCGCCGTACACGGCGAGGCGGGCGACGCGGCGGTCGAGGTTTCCGGAGCGGAGGAAGCGTCGAGCGCTCACGAACGCGGCCGGCACCATCGCGGGGAGGGGGGATGCCACTGCCAGGAGGGCGGGCACCCCAAGTACCGCAAGGATCGGTGTGGCGAACGCAGAACCACCGGCGCCGAACATGCCGAAGACGACGCCAACACCGAGGCCGGCCAAGACGTATTCGGCGAAATGCACCCTTGCACCCTATACCCCGGGGGGTAGATTTGCCTACCCCCCGGGGTACATGTAAAATGTCTGCATGAGCGATCAGGCTGGTCAGGGATCTCCTGGAATGGAATTCGATGAACAGACCGTCACCAACCTGCAGCGCCGGCTGCGCAAGGTGGAGGGCCAGGTCCAGGGCATTCAGCAGATGCTCGCTGATCGCCGCGACTGCAGGGAGGTGGTGAACCAGATCGCCGCCGCCACCAAGGCGCTCGAACAGGTCGGGTTCATGCTTGTCTCCGCCGGGCTCACGTGGTGCTTGGAAGAACCGGACCGATCTGCCGCCGCTGGCTACGACGTCGCCGACGTCCAGAAGATGTTTCTCAAGCTCGCCTGATGCGCTGTCGTCGACCATTCCGCGAGATCGACCGATGATCTTCCAGCAGTACGAACTCGGATGCTTGTCGCTGTTCAGCTACCTGATCGGGGATGAGACCACTGGCCGCGCCGTCGTGGTCGATCCGCAGCGCGACGTGTCGCAGTACCTCGACGACGCGCAGCGTCTCGGTCTGCGCATCGAGCGGGTGCTCGAAACGCACTTCCATGCCGACTTCCTTTCCGGCCATCTGGAACTGGCGGCGACCACCGGCGCGGTGATCTCGTTCGGTGACGAAGCGCACGCCGAGTTCCCGATCGACTCGCTGGCCCACGGCCAGTGGCTGTCGCTGGGTGATGTAACCCTCGAAGTTCGTCATACCCCAGGTCACACCCCAGAATCGATCTCCATCGTGGTGAAGGAACACGCCAACGACTCGGAGCCGTGGGGTGTGCTCACCGGGGNNGATCTCGCCCGCCAGCTGCGTCGCTCGATTCACGAGCAACTGCTCAGCCTCCCAGATGCGACCCGGTTGTACCCGGCGCATGGCGCGGGCTCGGCGTGCGGCAAGAACCTTTCGACGGCGTCGCAGTCCACGATCGGCGAGCAGCGACGCACCAATTACGCCCTCGCGCCGATGACCGAAGATGCGTTCGTCGAGGCAGTCACGCAAGGCCAGTCCGTTGCCCCGCTGTACTTTGCGTTCGCCGCGAACTCGAACCGGCGCGAGCGCGACTTGCTTGACGACCACCGCGAGACCCCGCAGTTCGACCTTGAGCTCACGTTGCAGCACCAGGCCGACGGCGCGGTGATCATCGACGGACGCCCGACCGAGGTGTTCGCCTCGGGACATCTCCGAGGTGCGATCAACGTCGGGCTCGACGGGCGGTTCGCGGAATACGCGGGAGACATCCTGCGCCCCGGGCAAGCCGTCATTGTTGTCACCGAGCCGGGCCGAGAGAACGAGGCGCGGATCCGACTTGCCCGCATCGGCTTCGACCAGGTGACCGCCGCCCTCCACGACATCGACCGGCTGCTCTTCGACCACCCCGAACTCACGGAACAAGCCCGGCGGGTCACCGCATCGGAACTGAACGAATGGCAGCGCTCCGCTCCGGATCTGCAGCTCGTCGACGTCCGCAACCCCAACGAATGCGACGCAGGAATCGTCGACGGCTCGATCAACCTGCCACTGCCAAACCTCTTGGACCGGATCGACGAACTCGATCCCAGCCGTCCGACAATCGTCTACTGCGCGGGCGGCTACCGCTTAGCCACCGCCGCGTCGCTGCTGCGGTCCTGTGGTTTCACCACGGTCGCGGACATCTACGGCGGGTACGCCGCCGTGGCACCCGACCCGGTTCCGGCCGCCACGGCGCGAGCACACCGATAAGCACCTCCACCCACGGGACCGAGAGCACGATCCCCCCGAGGTCGATATCGATACTGCGCACAATCGTGCCGCCGGTGCGGCGTCGCTCGACGTGCGGAGCGCGCATCCCGAGGTCGACGATGACTCGGTCTGGTTCTCTGTGCTAGCTGCGGTCCTGAGCGAAACACGGTGACGTCGGTTCGGCGATCGCTGGGGGACGTGATGGCCAGCCTGCGAGAGAATGAGCGGCATGTCGGCGGGTGAGCGTTGGTCCCACATGCTGGCGGGATGGGCAATCCCGCAGGAGATCCTGGACGGTGCTCCGGAGTCCCCCTGGGGCTTCCCCACCGGCGTCTTCGTCCAGTCGGCCCGCGAGGCGCTAGAACATGGTCGAGAGAAAGGAGGCGGAGAGAACAGAGGCCGAGACCAGCGAACGCCGGGCCCCGTCTCTGACAACGAATAGACAATGAAAATGAGTGGATGGATGAGGAAGGGCGCACAACCAAAGGGGTGTGAAAGGCCCGAAAATCCCGGGTTTGCGGGCGTTTCCCCTTACCAGCGCTAGGCAATCAGTCGCTCGACGGACGGCTCCGGAGGCCGATGCTCTATCCGCTGAGCTACGAGGGCCGAGCATGGAGAATACCTGGCAGAAAACTCCGCAGGCTGTGCCGCACCGGAGGTGATTCCGTGGTCGTGGGTACGCCGGGGAGCCGCAGGGTGCGTCTGAGGGCTCTTGGGGGCCGTTGTGCCGCGTCGGAGCGGTCGTCGGGTATCGGGGGGGGGTCTGCGAGGGCCGGCCGGGTTTAGGCGGCGATTTGGTCGGGGTGGCGTCGTCGGTGGCGGTGGAGGGCGAGGCCGTTGACCATGAGTGCGTAGCCGAGGAGGTTGAGGTGTTGGCGGTTGTGGCCGCGGCTGTGGGCGCGTCCGAGCCAGAGGGTGTCGACGAGGTTGCGGTTGATCGATTCGGCGTCGTTGCGGCGCGGGTAGAGACGGGCGAAGTCGGGGTCGGTGGGGGGGATGGGCCGAACGTTCTCGGGCCGGTTGAGACGCCGGGCGCGGTCGGCATCGGTGCCGTGCAGGCGCACGGTCATGGTCTGGCCGCCGAGGGAGTCGGGGAGCCGGTAGTCGTTGTACCAGCGGTATTTGCCGTTCTTGTCGGGGTTGCGGTGCGTGCGGACCCGGGGGAGTTCTTCGAAGTTGAGTTCGCCGGTTTCGGTGAGTTGACCGATGCCGACGGCACCGTCACGCGCGTAAAGCGCGACCGTCTCCTTGTGGCCGCCGATGGTGATGGTCTTGTCTTCGAGGTGCGCGCTCTTGGGGACGCGTCTCCCGGCCCCGCGGCGGGGCCGGTTGTCGTCGGCTCTCGCGGCGCTGATGCGGTTGACCGGGATCAGGCCGAGGTCGCGCAGCAGGGTCTGGTGGTGCACACCGCGCAGGGCGGTGTCGTAGATGACGCCCTGGGCGCCGGGGACGAGGGGCGCGAGGCGGGTGAAGCAGCCGATGGCGGTGTGGGCTTCGCCGCCCGGGCGGGGGACCCAGTCGATATCGAGGATGATGCGGCCGTGCACGTCGGTGCTACGGGCGGCAACGAGGACGAATTTGACGCCCCAGGCGGTTTCTCCGTCGCCTTCGACATGCAGGCCGGCGTCGGGCTCGTGACGCAGCGAGCGCAACTCACCCGTGGTCGGGTTGAGGCGAGTCTCGCCGGGTTTCGCGGTGTAGAGCGGGGTGATGACCTTGCCGTCGGCGTGGAGCATCCGAGACAGGTCAGGGTGGGTCCAGGAGCCGAGGCCGTCGGGGTCGAGGAGACCGAGTTCGCGGGCCTGGCGGGCGGCGATCTCGCGATGCGTCCCGGCGAGCTCGGCGAACACGGCCGGGTCGGTCAGGTATCGGTTTCGGGCGTACATGTAGTGATGGCGTCGCATCGGTGCGTCGGGGAGCCACTTGGAGCGGTCGCTCCGGAACCGCTGGCGCACGCTGCGGCGCAGCAACTCCCACACGAGGGGGTACGAGAGTTCGGCCTCGACCCGGCGGGCACTGCCGTAGACGCTGAGCAGCGCCTCGAAGACCAGCCACATGAACTCCGGATAGTGCCGCCGACGACCCCCACGGGTCAGGTCCGCGGGTGGGATCAGCTCGGCGAGCTCATAGATCCCGCGATTCGCCAGGATGGCTTCGACGCGTTCGAGCGCGGCGACACCCGATGAGCGGCTAGCCATCCGCTGGGTTGGGGTCGGGGTGGCGCCAGTTCCAGTCGATGGCGCGTGCGGCGGCGTCGAGGCTTCGCACCCCCAGCGCCCTGGCGACGGCGTCGATGCGCCGTGTGCGCGTGAGAACTTGGACGCCAGCCCACGCGGTCAGCGACGCCGGCTGCACCTTGGCCTTGTCGCCGAGTCCGGCGCGGGTAATTGTCTCGCGCAGCGCCTGGGACGAATACGCGCGGTGGCTCTCCGCGTTGCCGAACCCGCTCTTGGCGAGCGGGACAGTGGGGTCGGGATCGCGGCCGAGCTCGCTGACTCGACGCACCACCTGGCTGAGGCCCCAGGACGTGAGGATCGCCCAGCGGGCTTCGGTGTTGTGGCTCCCGTGAATCCAGACGCGACCGCTAGTGAGATCAAGATCCGAGACCGTCAGGCGGGGGATCTCGGCCGTACGGGCGGTGGCTTCACCCAGCGCCCATGGAACCGAAAGCCTCGTGCTCGTCAGGTCATGCAGGGCGGCACGCCGGCAGCGCTGGACCTCCTCGTCGCTCAGTGGTCGCGCAGCACGGTTGGTGCGCGACGGCAACACCACATCCAGGGTCGGATCGCCGGCGATAAAGCCGAGATCGCGGGCGGTCCTAAAAAAGAGGCGCACCGTCGAGCGGCGCAGCCGCATCGTCGCAACGCTCGGCACGGCACCATCGCGAACGGTTGAGGATTGCACGAACGCCTCGACGTGTGCCGACATGACTCTCTCGAGGCGCTCGACGCCGTAAGCGCGCTGGACGAACGTGGTGAACCGTTCGATCAACCCGAACACTCGAGGTTCACTCTGCTGCGAGAGCCGTCCCGCGTGCTGCAGTCGGCGCATGACCTGGACGGTGGCATCGACGAGCGTCGCGCTCCCGCTCATACGACCCCCGGCGGCGCCTGTTACCTCAGGCTCGACCAGCCGGGTGGTTGTCGCCTCCCCCGGGGGAGCTAGGCGAACCGCCTCCCGGGCCGTAGGGTCAACCACCGTCGGGACCTCCAATCAGGTTCCGGCCACGGCCCCGGGGTGTTCTCGCACCGCCGGGGCCACTCTGTGTTTTCGTTGTTTACGCTTTTAGACTACAATGCTGGGCGAACATGTGTCAATGGTTTTAGACTCACGGCGATGTCGCCGAACGTCAAGACCGAGGACTTGGTCGACGCTCGGTGGATCGCGGACTTTCTAGGCCTCAGTCATCCAAACAGCGTGAGCACCTACCAGAAGCGGTACCCCACGATGCCGCGACCGGCAGTCGATCTCGGCGTTGGCCGTTGCCGCCTCTGGCTGCGTCCCGAGATCGAGCGGTGGGCACGCCAGACCGGCCGGCTCGTCTAAACGGCCACTGCTGGTCAAGGGCCTGATCGAGTTTTGACACCCCACACGCAGCGACGCACCTCGGCATCTCGCGCGGGATGCTGTACAAGCTACTGAACCGCAATGAGATCGAAAGCCTGCGGATCGTGTGGGTGCCGAAAACCCCATCCGAGCCATCCATCTGGACTTTCCTCGGGGGCACAGGGCTAGCAAGGATGGGCTATGGCGTTGCCCTTTCTCTACGTGGCGTTCGTGCGCCTACTCCAGTTACTCCGGCTCCGCCGGAGGGAACGAGACGAACTGGCCATCGAGGTTGTGATGCTGCGCCATGAAGTGGCGATCCTTCGCCGTCAAGTGAACCGTCCGTCATTGCGGCCCGCTGATCGTGCGGTCCTGGCCGGGCTGAGCCGTCTGGTATCGAAGGCTGGCCGGGGTCGGTTCTTCGTCCAGCCCGAGACGTTGCTGCGCTGGCATCGAGACCTGGTCCGGCGCCGATGGACGTACCGACGCGCCCGGTCGGGCCGGCCGGCGCTGCCCGCGGGCACGGTCCAGTTGGTGCTGGGGCTGGCCACGGAGAACCCGACCTGGGGCTATCGGAGAATCCAGGGTGAGCTGACCACGATGGGTATTCGCCTCGCACCGTCGAGCGTGTGGGCGATCCTGCGCCGTCACGGCGTGGAGCCATCGCCGAGACGCAGCGGACCAACCTGGTCAGAGTTCTTGCGTGCCCAGGCGACGACGATGCTGGCCTGTGACTTCTTCCACGTCGACACGGTGCTCCTCCGGCGGCTCTACGTGCTCTTCTTCATCGAGCTCGACACCCGGCGCGTCCATTTGAGTGGCATCACCACCAGCCCGGTGGGGGCGTGGGTCACCCAGCAGGCTCGCAATCTGAGCTTCGTCCTGGCCGACCAGGCCCGCCCGAGAACGTGCTTGATCCGGGATCGAGATGCCAAGTTCACTGCGAGCTTCGACGAGGTGTTTGCCACAGAAGGCATCAGGATCATTCGCACGCCTATTCGGTCCCCTCGTGCGAACGCGTTCGCCGAGCGGTTCGTCGGCACTGCACGACGCGAGTGTCTCGACCGGCTGCTGGTGTTCCATCGCGCGCAACTCGACACGATCCTCAGCGAATTCGTCGATCACTACAACCGACACCGCCCGCACCGCTCCCTTGGTCAGCAGGCACCGGTAGCGGTGAGGATGACGCCGCAGCGGATCAGCCATCCAGATCCAGCGCGACTACGACGCAGCGACAAGCTCGGCGGTCTCATTCACGAGTATCGCCTCGTGGCATGAGACGGTCGGATGAGGTTCTCGGCACCCACACGGCCTCCATCACGTCCACCACCTCGGCGCGAAGATCCCCAACTACAACCTCCAACGCGCTCACGATCGGGAACCGATCTTTCACAGCGTGCCGAAGGTCTCGCTCGCGGACGGGCTGCGAGCGACCCGCCTCAAGCTCTGGGACGAAGACGCGGCACGACTGGTGACATGGCGGGAACTTCGACGCGGACGGACGCGCACGGAGAATCCGAGTCGCTGATCTGCGCCGCCGGTATGTAGTCGTCTTGCCTCTGGGGTGCGGAAATCTGATTCTGGTTGTGCGCGGCCTATCTGTGGCGCGCCCTTCACACCCCACAGGGACGCGCCGGACAGCTGTCTTTCGGTTGACCGATATGGTAAACGTGTCGGAATCTTGAGACTTGGCGAGCAGCGGCGACTTTTTCGTGGGAGGTCCCGATGACAACGTCGGCTGAGTTGAGCGCTCGAGTGAGGGCGGCCGACCAGCGACGTTGGCGTCAGCCCCCGATCGCGAGCCCGCGGCCGAGGCAAGAGGGCCCCCACCGGGGCTGGTTGAAGCCCCTACTCCCCAGCGGCGATCGAGTCCACGATTTCTTGCTGCCCACCATGACCAGCCAATTGCGGAGCCTCATGGCGAAACCCGCAGGTCCCAGAGTATCAACCGTGTATCGGAGCAGCCGATGGCCTCTCTAGGGGTCTCCTTCAATCGTGTCGATGAGTGCGTGCACTGGTACGCACGGCGCTCGCCGGCAACCCAAGCGCTCGTGCAAGACGGTGAACGCCTCTCCTATCGGGATGTAAGTCAGCTTGTCGAGAGGTATGCGGCGGGTCTCGTCGCTTCTGGCGTGCGTCGCGGCGATCGGGTCGCCGTTCTCGGCTACTCGCGTTCCGAGTGCTTGCTTGCGCTTCTGGGTGTCGTGAGCATCGGGGCAACGTACGTCGGCTTGAACCCAAAGCACTCCGATCGCGAGCTGCTCTACGTGATGGAAGACGTTGAGCCGAGCATAGTGTTCGACATGCTGGCCGACGGTCCAAGCTTGGAGGGTCGCCTTGGGCGGATGGGCTATGCAAGCTCGCCGCGCGTGCTCTACCGGCTGCCCCAACGCGGACCAGTTGGCTCGTCGCTGGACGAGTTTCTCCAGGCTGTAAATGGCACCGACGAGGCACTGATCGCCGCCAGGGCGTGTGTCGAGCCCACGGACACTGCGGTGATAATTCACACGTCTGGGTCCACCGGGTTTCCGAAGGGGGCGATGCTTTCCCATCGTGCTTTGTGCGCGAATACGCCAATTCTCGCCCGGAAGGCGGCTGGCCGCGGCGTGGCTCAGCGCACCCTCTGTGACTATCCAATCAATCACGTTTCGTTTGTGCACGAAACCTGTCTGGGCTCGCTCTTTCTCGGCGGAACGGTGGTGTTTCGAGAACGCTTCGACCCGGGGGAGACGCTGCGGCTGATTGAACGGGAACGGCTCAATGTATGGTGGGGCGCGCCGATGATGCTGGCCGCGTGCGCTGAAACACTTGAGTTCGCGTCATGCGACCTGACGAGCGTGGCACGCATCGTATGTGCGGGAGGTACCATAACGCCGGAACTCATCATGCGCTTACGTGAACGAACGGGAGCCGTTGTCAGAACCGGATGGGGTATGAGTGAGACCGTCGGGCTTGGGACAATGACCGACGACGCTGCCGATCCTGAGACCGTTGCGACCACCGTGGGCCACCCAGACCCGGAGCTGGAGCTGCGGATCGTTTCCGCCGCGAGTCAAGCCGCAAGCGACGACACTCCCGGCGAGATCGTTGTGCGCTCTGCGTATCTATTTTCGGGTTACTACAACCGCCCTGATGCCACCGCCGAGGTCCTCGACGACGAGGGCTTCCTTCATACCGGGGATCTCGCGCTAGATCGGGGCGATGGCAACCTGCGTCTGGTCGGTCGGATCAAGGAGATGTACAAGTCGGGTGGGTACAACGTGTATCCCGCCGAGGTCGAGAGGGTCCTTGTGGATCAGCCAGAGGTCGCGGCGGTCTCGGTGGTGGGCATTCCCGACGAGACCTGGGGAGAAGTCGGTGTCGCGTTCATCGTCCCAGCGCCAGGGTCTCGGCTGACGCCGGAGTGGCTCCGCGATTGCTGCACGGCTGAGCTCGCCAACTACAAGATCCCAAAGCGGTTCGTCTTCGCTGAGGAGCTCCCTACGCTCTCGAACGGCAAGGTGGATCGCCTCACACTTCGCCGCCAGGCTGCGGCGGACACGTAGCGGACCGGGCTCTGGGGACCGCGCCGGCGACGCGCCCGGGGTTGACATTCGAGTGATCGAAAGATAGGTTTAACCGGTACGGTCGGGTTAAGGGGGGTGCCGTCTTGCCGGATTGCGATGTGGGTCTCTTCGGTTGGATGGGGTCGGACTGGGACTTTGACGCCTGGGTCACGATCGCTGAGGAAGCTGAGCGGTTGGGCTATTCAGCTCTCTGGTGCCAGGACAACATCATTGGGCACTCACCGAGTCCGCCCGAGATCCAACTATTTGACCCATGGGTCTTATTACCCGCCCTCGCTGCACGCACAACCACGATCCGGCTCGGTCCACTCGCGTCCCCAGTGACCCGCCGGTATGCGCCGCAACTTGCAAAGGCTGCGGCGTCGCTCGATGTTATCTCCGGGGGGCGGCTCAATCTCGGCGTGGGCGCCGGCGACGACGCTCATCAGCACGAGATGCTTGGTTGGCAGTTCCCACCTCAAGGGCAAGTCCGACGCGCAATGCTGCGCGAGACGCTCCAGGTAATGAAGCTGCTGTGGTCCCGGGACGACGCCGACTTTGATGGCGAGTATGTGCGGTTGAAAAACGCCGTGATGTATCCGAAACCGGTTCAACAGCCGTGGCCACCGCTCTACGTCTCACTGAGCAGCAGTCGAAAGACGATGCCCTATCTCGCGGCCGAAGAGGGCGATGCGATTGCTTGTCATTGGGGCACCGATGAGGTGAATAAATCGATTCTCCGCTCCTTTAGGGAGCGGTGGGCTGCGTTGGGTCGTAGCGAGAGTTCCATTCGGGCCCTCCTGATGTGTTTTGTCTTCTTCTCCGACACCGACGGTCCGAGCGACGCGAACTTGCAACGGAGCCAAGAGGTGATCGGGATCGAGTTCGACTACTCGCGGTACGGGTCCCTGATCCCCGTCAAGGAGAACGAGGAAGCCCTCAAGACGATCTACGGCCGCCCAGAGTTTATTGCAGAGCAACTAAACGCCCGCGCGCTCGCGGTTGGCTTCAATGAGTTGGCTGTCTTGCCGTTCTCACTGAGCAGCCCCGTCGACGCAGGAGGTTTGGCAGGGAATGCCGGAAACTACTTTGGGAGCTTGAGAGTGTTCTCTGAAGAGGTAGTACCGCGGCTTCGGCGACCATGAGGCTACCGGCAACACGAATGGATATCTTCGTTAACCGGCGGAAGTTTCCGAAGACCGAAATCAAGCGACTTACGCGCACTTCTTCCGGTCACAGCGTTCTCGGTGCAGCCTAGGTCGCAGGAACGAAGTCACCAACCATCGAAAGCCTGGCCGCGTCACGTTGACGGTCACTCATGAGCGCAAAGGAGCATGATGAGCAGATTCTGGAGGCGACCGACGCGAACACTGGTCGCGGCGACACTCGCAGCGGTGATCGCAATCGCCTACCTGGGCCCGTCCAGCGCGACAGCAGGGACTGCTGGAACGAAGGCCAACCCAAACCTCTCGCCGATCACGATCGGCTTCATCTCGCAGGAGCTAGAACTAGTCTCCTACGTCGAGGGGCGCCTTGCCTCCCAGGCGGCTGTCAAATACATCAATTCTGAACTCGGTGGCATTGATGGCCATCCTCTCCAGCTCAAGGTGTGCGAAGCTGGCGATACACCGGAAACGACGGTTGCGTGCGCGCAGCAATTCATCAATGACCCGAGCATCAAGCTGGTCATAGTCGTCTCCGACAATGACACGCCTGCGTACACGATTCTGAACAAAGCTGGCATTGCCACTCTAGGCACTGCCTTCGCGGCGAATGACTGGACGTACAAGAACGTGTACTCGTTCGATCTGGGTCTTGGTGTTCTTGCAGTGCCAATCCTTGAGGCATCGCTACAGCATGTGAATCGCATGGTGATTGCTTGCACTAACGACCCCGGGTACACGCCCCTTTGCGACGTGATGCAGAAACTCGGGCAGGAGCACGGAATCAAGATGGCGAAGCAGATATTGATCGACCCGAACGAAGCCGATTTCACAGGCACTGTCGCGGAGCTCCAGGCTGACAAAGGCGACGCCATCTACGCTTTGACCTATCCCACGCAATGCCTGCCCTTAGCCAATTCGCTCAAAGCGGCGAATGTCAACGTGAAGGTCTTCACGTTTGATGTCTGTGTTAACAAGCAGAGTGTCGGGGCCTCGGCGTATAACGGCTGGTACTTCCAGTTCTCCAGCCGGCTCTCCCAGACCGTAAGTCGTTCTTCCACCGTGGTCGCCGCCCAGCGGATCCTCGCCAAATACGGTTCGAAGGACACGTCGCAATTTGGGTTTGCCAGCCTAGCGATGGTCAGCACGCTCAGCGCGCGCGATATGTTCGTGGCCGCCGGCGGAGCTAAGGCAACCCGAACAGACGTGGCGAAGGCAGCCGCCGGCTACCATCACTCGTACGGATTTTACCCGCCGATCTCTTGTCCCGGGCCGGCTCCCTTTATCGGTGCCTGCGTCACCTCCGCGTTGGAGCTACGCCAGCAGGGAAAGCAGATCGTACCGGTAGGCGGGTATGAAACGCCCGACCTAGCGCCCTTCAAGGCGTTCCTGACCAAATAGCAGGCTGAGGTAGCGCGCCGCACGTTCGCGGCGACAGTCGGTTGCATCACGTCGTGATCGAAAGGAGATCCAGCTATAGGCATCTACTTCGATTTCGTGATCCTAGGCATAGGTGCAGGCGCCATCATTGCGGCGCTTGGCATCGGCCTCGTTCTCACATACCGGTCCTCAGGCGTCATCAACTTCGCCGTGGGCGCGGTCGCCACGTACTCTGCCTACGTCTATTCCTCACTGCGGACCGCCGGAACCTATCCGATTCCGCCGCTGCCGAACCCCCTCGCGATTGCGGGTGGGCCGAGCCTTCCCACCTCGGTACGGTTTGGGAGCTCGGTTGCGGAGACGCCGGCGATTGCGATGGCGCTGGCCACGGCGGCGCTGATCGGGCTCCTCTTGCACTTGCTCGTGTTCCGCCCTTTGAGGTACGCGCCAGTATTGGGGAAGATCGTCGCGGCGATCGGGGTCATGATCGTGCTGCAGTCGGTCGTCCTCTTGCGCTTCGGGGCCCAAGCCCGCCAGGTTGAGGCGATCCTGCCGACTACCCCCGTCCGTGCCTTTGGAGCCACGGTGCCTGCCGACCGGTTTGTTCTACTGGGCCTGGTGAGCGTCACCACCGCTGTCCTTTGGCTCGTTTTCAAATACACACGCTTTGGCATTGCGACGCGGGCCGCCGCCGAGAACGAGCGCTCGGTGACGCTCCTGGGCTTCTCCGCCGATTGGCAAGCCGGTACGAACTGGGTGCTCGCCTGCACTCTGGCGGGTCTCGTGGGGATTCTGGTCGTGCCGATAACAGGGTTAACGCCAAACCTGTTGACGCTACTCGTGATCCCCGCACTCGGAGCGGCGCTACTCGGCGGATTCTCCTCGTTCGTCATTGCTGCGGGCGCGGGCGTCGGCTTCGGCATGGTGGAGAGCCTCCTCTTAATCATGCAGCAGCGGCTTGCGTGGATGCCGAAGCTAGACCTTGTGGACGCGCTGCCCTTCATCGTGATCGCCCTGGCGATGATCATGCGCGGCCGCGCGTTGCCGTCGCGGGGCGCGGTACAGACGAGGAATCTCCCGGATGCCTACGCCTCGGGCATGAGTTTCCGCGCCTTCATCGTTTTAGTGCTGTGTGTTGTAGCCGCCGCGATCTTCCTACCGTTCGATTTTCGCAATGGTGTGACGGTCTCGTTGATCGGTGCGATCTTGTGTCTGTCGCTGGTCGTGGTAACGGGTTTCGTCGGTCAGATCTCATTGGCTCAGATGGCGCTGGCGGGAATTGCCGCATTCGGCATCGGCTCGTTTGTGCAGAACGCCGGGCTGCCGTTCGCGCTCGGCTTCGTCTTGGCGGTGGTCGCAGCCGTGGGCTTTGGCTTGGTCGTCGCGCTGCCGTCCCTGCGGACGCGGGGAGCCAATCTGGCCATCATAACCCTCGCGAGCGCCGTTGCTATCCAGTATTTGCTGTTCGAGCGAACGGGTTGGTTCGGAGTCTCAGCCCTCGGGCGCAAGTCAGTTCCCCCACCTGAAATCCTCGGGCTGTACTTCGGCCCCAGTACACGGTTCCCTATCGGTGACAGCAAGATCCCACAGCCCGGCTTCGGCATCTTCGTAGTATTGGTGACGGCGGCTTGTTGTCTCGTGGTGACCGCTCTTCGCCGCAGCCATCTCGGTGAGCGGATGCTGGCCGTACGGGCGAACGAACACGCTGCGGCTGCAGCCGGCGTGAACGTTCGGGTGATCAAGTTGACTGCCTTTGGAATCGCTGCCGGTCTTGCCGGTGCCGCAGGCGCGCTCAGAGCGGTTCAGCTCGGAACATATTCCCCCGGCTCGTTCGACGTGCTGGCGTCGGTGTCCCTCCTCGTGGTCGCCTACCTCGGTGGTATCAGCACCGTCAGTGGTGCCCTCGTCGCAGGGTCGCTCTTCACGCAGGGATTCTGGACCGTGGTGACGGATCGCTTCACCAACTTCGGTACGTACCAGACCTATGTGCTCGGGCTTGCCCTCCTTGTGACGCTGGTTACTGTGCCGGAGGGTCTCGATGCGTACCACCGAGAGGTTGGCCGCGCCCTTAAGCGGCGATGGCGCCGGCCAGAGCCACCGGCCGTGGTGCATGAAAAGCCCTAGCGCTGGCCGATCGTGTCAGATGACGGAGTCCGTGGTCCTGGAAACGCGTGAGCTCACGGTCCAGTTCGGCGGCCTGTTGGCACTCTGTGATGTCTCGATTGACTGTCACCGCGGTCAGCTGACGGGCCTAATCGGTCCGAATGGTGCCGGAAAGACGACGCTCATCGACGCTGTCACCGGATTCGTCCGCGCGACGGGCCAAGTGTTCCTCGAAGGCGAAGAAATCTCAGCACTTCCCCCCCATCGTCGGGCACATCGGGGATTGACGCGAACGTGGCAGTCAATGGAACTGTTCGACGACATCAGTGTTCGGGCAAATTTGGAAGTGGCGAGTCGGCGGTTAACGTTCGCTGGGGGATTGCGCGATTTTTTCGGTGGTCGCCGAGTTGTCGACGAGCGGGCCCGGTGGGCGCTTGAAGTGCTCGACCTGATGGATGTGGCTGAACGGAAGCCACGGGAGCTCTCCCAGGGACAGCGCAAACTTGTCGGGGTGGCACGAGCGCTTGCGGGTGGCCCGAACCTGCTGTTGTTAGACGAGCCTGCGGCCGGTCTTGACCAAACGGCAACGGTGCGGCTTGCGTCACAGCTGCGCGGGCTCATCGATCTGGGTCACACAATCTTGCTAGTCGACCACGACATGAGTCTTGTGCTTCGTGTCTGTGAGCGCATCCATGTAATCGAGTTTGGCCGTCTGATCGCGTCGGGAACGCCAGAGGAAATCCGGGCTGACTCGGTGGTGATCCGTGCCTACCTTGGGTCGTCGGGGAGCCGAGCATGAGTCAACGGATCCTTGACTTCCAAGACGTCGACGCGGGGTACGGCGGTGTAGCCGTCGTCCGAAACCTCACGCTGTTTGTCGACGCGGGCGAGGTCGTCGCCTTGATCGGACCCAACGGCGCGGGCAAGACGACGACTCTCATGACAGTGTCTGGCTTTGCTGAGGTTCTGCGTGGGACGGTGAGGGTGCTCGGTCGGCCATTGCCCAAGCTTCGGCGCGCCCACCTCATCGGTCGATGGGGAGTACACCACGTTCCCGAACAGCGTGGCATCTTCTACGGTCTAACGGTGGAGGAGAACCTACGGTTGGCGACGCGACACGGTCGCGTCGACCTCGATCGGGCAGCGAGCTATTTTCCGGTGCTGGAGTCGCTTATGTCTCGACGCGCCGGGCTACTTTCTGGCGGCGAACAGCAGATGCTGGCGCTTGGCCGAGCGCTGTTATCGGAGCCGCGTCTCTTGATGGTGGACGAGATGAGCCTCGGGCTCGCGCCGATCATCTGTGAGGAACTCTTGCCTATCGTGCGGCGTATGGCCGACGAGACCGGCGCGGGTGTGCTTATCGTTGAGCAGCACGCGGACCTCGCACTGGAGCAGGCCGATCGTGCGTACCTCCTCAGCCATGGCGATCTGGTCTTCGACGGGCCGGCTTCGACATTGCGTGACGATCGGGGCTTCCTCGATGCGACCTATCTCGGTCTTGGTGGTGGCGAGGAGTCAGCGCCATGACCCATTGTATTTCAAGCAATCGAAAGGTAGGGTAGTGTCCTTGGGAACTCGGCGAAACTGGGGAGACGTGTGCTCCGAGATGAGTTAGAGCTGCTGAGGCGCCTGTGGTTTCCGGTCGCGCGGGTCGAAGACGTCGGGCACGAGCGACCGGCCGCTGCCGAACTGCTGGACACGAAACTCGTTGTGTATCGAGGCTCCGGGCCCCCAACGGTCGCGACGGACCGCTGTCCACACCGTGGCTCGAAGCTGTCAATGGGCCGGATGGTCAACGGGGCAATCGAATGCCCATACCACGGTTGGCGGTTCAGTAGCGACGGGAACTGCGTGTGCGTTCCGTCGCAACCGGAGGCCGGACCCCATACGATCCTCGGTACGTGGCCGACCGTCGAGAAGTACGGCCTGATCTGGACATGCCTGGGACCGCCGCTTATCCCAGTGCCATCCCTGCCGCTCATCGACCAAGCGGATCATGAGAGCACGAAGGAGATTGCTCAGGGTGCGCCGTTTGACGTCCGGTGTGGGCTGCGAACCGTCACAGAGAACTTCTTCGACAGCAGCCACTTCGCGTTCGTGCATCCGGTCACGATCGCACCCGAAACCCCCATCGTTCCGTCGTTCACGGTCGAACGGAACGGCTGGACACTCAGCTGGGAGTTTCCCTTCACTGTGCTCGATGCTGATGAGGCCTTGCTCTCTTACGAGGTCACGCTTCCCTCCGTCGCACAGTTCGCGATGTTCTGCCCGGACGGAGCTTGGTTTGTTCTGGTCCAGGTCGTGACTCCGCTCGGGACACAGCCGGTGCGATCGCGTTCGTTCTGGTTTGTCGCCGCCAATCCCGCCTACCGCGAGCGCCACCGTGGGCTGGCGGAGGAGGTCGCATACCAGGCGACGGTGTTCGCCGAAGATGTACCGGTGATTGAGTCGCTCGATCCGCCGGAGGTACCGCTTCGCTCGGACGAGCACGTACATGTTCGCGCCGACAGGAACGCGACCGCGTACCGGCGGCTGTTCCGCGAACTCCTCCAGCTACACCGGCAGCAGCCGGTGTCGAATGCGATCGTCGACGCGGATGTCATCTCGGAGCCGGCACAAGCGCGTCGGGGGTGACGCGTGAACAGCCACTCGATCGACGTCACCGACGACGTGATGATGCTCGAATCACTGGCAGCGCGCGTTGGTAGGCCGCTCGGAACCAGTCAATGGCGGATTGTCAGTCAGCTTGAGGCGGATATCCACTCATCGCTAATGGGTGACTACGACCCGATGCACGACGATCCGAGCTGGGGTGAGCGCGTCGGACTCGGAGGGGCCGTCGCTACTGGATCTTTCGTGTTGGACCTGCTGGCAGCCTTTCTTCGGGAGTATGGATTACCAACCACCTCTACGGAGCGGCTGCTGTGGTATCCCGTACGCCTGGGGAAAATCCGGTTACCAGCCCCCCTGCCCATCGGGCACCGGTTCCGCGACCACTGTGACCTGATCGCCGTCGAACGGGATCCTGCGGACCGTTACATCGTCACAACACGTCACGTGGTGGAGATTGAGGGCTCCGAACGACCGTACATCACCGTCTCGTCGTTCGTCTCGGCATATACAGTAATGCCCGAGGTGACCTAAGTGGTCGGCCTTCCTGCCTTGATGGACGAATTCCGGGCCCGGATTGGGGCAGAGTCGGTCACCGATTGGATCACGGTTGACAAAGTGATGAACGATGTCTTCTGCCACCTCGCGCGGGACTTCCAACCCATCTACACCGATAGCAGGTGGTGTGCCGAGCACAGCCCATTCGGTGCACCGATCGTGCACCCTTCCCTGCTTCTCGCCATGGAGGTCTGGTTCATCCGACCCCTGGGATTCCCCTCCGAGACGACCGAGTACAGCACCGCCTTTCACTACGGCTTCAATTACGTGGAATGGCGCCAACCCGTCCGCGTAGGTGAGCCGCTCCGGGCCTGCGTCACAGTTCGCGCGGTCGAGGAACGCCAGCCCGGTGAGTATCTGATGACACACACGGTCGCGGTCGAAGTCAGAAGGGGGCGGGAACCCGCGGTGGAGTATGAGAGCTGCGGCCTATTTCTGCCGCCGGAGAACGCTGGCCGGCGCGCGGTCCTGCCTGGAGGCACGCGGTGAAGGACAAACAGGCCTCACTTCGATTGGAAGAGATGACCTTTCCGGAGGTGCTGCAGGCGATGGAGGCCGACCTGCCCATCATCCTCCCGGTTGGTTCGATCGAACAGCATGGACCGCACCTGCCCCTTGGCGTCGATGCCTACACGGTTCAGGACGTAGCGCGGCGAGTCGGCGCTCTTTATCCGGCGGTCGTGGCGCCACCCCTCTTTTACGGCGGCTTCTCCCGTCCGCGCACGGGGGGTGGGCGCCAGTTCCCGGGTTCGACGGGCCTTCCCGATCGCACGCTCGAACTGGTCACGAAGAACATTCTCGAGGACTGGTTCCGCCAAGGCTTCCGAACGGCCGTAGCGCTGAATGGCCATTATGAGAACTACGCGCCCCTTCTTTCGGGGATCGAGTTGGCCACTGAGCCGCACCTTGAGACGCACAAGGCGCTGCTCCTCAACTGGTGGGCACCGCTTACCCACGAGGAGACCGTGGCGCTTTTCGGTGATGCCGTCGAAGATCCCGACACTGAGCATGCTTCGATCGTCGAGACGTCTGTGATGGAGGCGATCGCGCCCCAACTCGTCCGCTCGCAGTTCAAGACTGATGGGCGAGCGCAACGGAAGGTCTCCTACGAGATCTTCCCACCCCCCGCAGACATCATTTGGAAGCATGGGATCGGGTCCACAGCCGTCGGCTCCTCACCCGAGGCCGGGGAGAAGTACCTTCAACTTGCCGCCGAGCGCATAGCCGGCATCCTGGTGTTTGAGTTCGGAGCTCCTTCGTCGTCACGCGGTCATGACGGCTGACCCAAAGTTTCCGGGCAAGCTGATGAAGTGAGCACGTACGGACAGGTCTTGGGTTCGATCGGCGTCGCGGCACTGCTCGTAGCGTTTGGGCTAAATCTCTGGTGCGTCCTGCAGAGTGAGTCGGTTGCCTATCACGCGCTGAACATCCTCGGTTCAAGCCTGGCGTGTATCGCGTCTGTCATGCTGGGCGTCGCGCCCTTCGCCGTTCTCGAAGCGGTCTGGTTCGTGATGTCCACGGTGCGTCTCTTCCGCTCGGTGATGTCCACTCGTCGCGCCCCACTCCACAAACTCCCCGCACAGAGATAGGTAAGTATCGATGTCTAGAAAACCGTGGTCCGGCACCGCGCTCGTCACAGGAGCTGCGAGCGGCATCGGGCTCGCGATCGCGGAGCGGCTCGGAAGTCGCGGTCTGCGCGTTGTCCTCGCGGACGTGGACGAGACTAGCCTCGCGCGAGCTGTCGGGGATCTCGAAGCCGTTGGCTACCAGGTCGAAGGAGCCATATGCGATGTGTCCTCGTTCGACTCGGTCGAGTCGCTTTCGAAGAATCTCTTCTCCTCCACGGGCGTGGATGTCCTCGTCAGCAACGCGGGGGTTGTGGATCTCACCGAAGGTCGGGTATGGGAGACGCTGCCCTCAACCTGGCAATGGCTATATGGGGTCAACGTCATGGGTCTCGCACACCTTTTGAAGACGTTTGTGCCCCGCATGCTCGAGCGCTCCGTGCCGGGACATATCGTTATAACGGCATCGGAACTCGGTTTAATGTCCGACACCGAGAGCGCCGTCTATTCATCCTCAAAGCACGCCGTAGTCCGGATCGCGGAAGGTCTCTACCTGCAGCTCCACGAACTTGGCGCGCCAATCGGCGTGACTCTGTTGTGTCCAGGGCTCACGGCCACGAGGATCCTCGAATCGGAACGAAACCGTCCCCGTAGATTCAAGCCTGAGCAAGACCGAACTCACCCCGACCCGACTTCGCCGAAGCAACGGGAGAACGAGGACTTGGCAGCGCGACTCGCGGAGGCAGCGCGTCCAGCCGATGTCGCAGACGCACTCATTGATGCAATGAGCGAGAAACGATTCTACTGCATAACGGCGCCCGCGATTGACACGGCTATCCGACAAAGACTCGAAGACATCCTAGCCAGAAGAACTCCAATGCTTCACCCGGTTGGCGTGTATTGCGGAATCTGCACGCAAATTCGGCCGGCCGATTGCGCGCTCTGCCGGCCGTGAAACGACGACGTCATCAGTTGGCGGTTTCCGACTCAGGCGCGGTGACCTTGACGAGCACTCCGAATTGGGAGCAGTCGCGACGCAGCCGGGCTCGGGGACTCGCCGTCCTTGCTCGCCCCCGATCGCACGACCCAATCGCCTGGGAGATTCGCTGCTTGTCGGATTCGGTCAAGGTCGCCCGAGTCACGGAGAACAACCCGCAGCGCCGCAGATGCGGTTGCCTCTGCGACTTCTTCGCGCCCGCGCATGCTGGATCGATCGAACCACGTAATCGTGCTCTCTATGAGACCGAAGACGAGATCAGTGGCCAAGTCCAGCTCGAGATCGTCCAAAACGTTCGATGCTATACCGGCTTCGATGAGAACCCGATAGGCGTCGCGGACCTGGGAGCGCTTCTCCCAAAACGACGCGAACTCGCCGGTCCGAACCTCGGGCAACAGCGTGAGCGCGCCGAGGTTATGTGCGCCGGCCAGTATGTTGCTCACGTCGCCCCGCGACAGCAGATAAAGCTTCACCTCCGGCTCGAGATTCATCTCTGCCAGGCGAGCATGCAGACCCATTGGGAAGTCGACGGTCCGGTCCAAGAGCTCGGCCAAGATGTCTCGCTTGCGCTTGAAATAGTGGAACAGCGATCCCTGACGGAGTCCTGCGGCGGCCGCGATTTCTCGTGTGCTCGTGCTGGTATAGCCCTGCGTGGTGAACAGCCAGCCGGCGGCGCGGAGTACATCCTCACGCGGCTCCAGAGTGCTCTTCCACTCCATCGCCCGAGGGCGACCGAGCTTTCGTGTCGCTGGGCTAGTCATGGGGCAAGCACCTTGCTCGGCCGAGTCTCGACGGGGCGGTGCTCACGCCGCCCGCCCGAACTATCAAATCGGTCGACTGATTGATACTAAACCATACTCAAATCTACGCTGCGGTATGTCGTAGCGAGGGGACGGAGGAAGAGGTATGTTTGACTGCGTAGTGCTTGGGGGAACGGTCGTCGACGGCACTGGGACGCCGGGCCAGCCCGCCGACGTCGGCATCCAGGGCGGGCGCGTCGTGGCGATCGGCGACCTTGATGAGCCAGCAGTGCGCACAATCGACGCAGACGGTCTCGTCGTGGCACCTGGCGTCGTCGATATCCACACCCACTACGACGCACAGATCCATTGGGACCCCTACGCGACGCCGTCGTCCCTCCACGGTGTGACCAGCGTGATTGGGGGGAACTGTGGGTTCTCCATTGCGCCGCTGCACGAGCGCGACGCCGACTACGTGACCCGGATGCTCGCTCGCGTCGAGGGCATGCCACTCGCTACGTTGCTCGACGCCGTACCGTGGGACTGGGAGACGTTCGGGGAGTACCTCGACCGCCTAGAGGGCTGCATCGGCGTGAACGCCGGCTTCCTCGTCGGCCACACCGCGATCCGGCGCTACGTACTCGGCGACGAGAGCCATCGTCGGGCGACGGAGAGTGAGGTCGCGGCGATGGTCGAGGTGCTCCACGCCTCGCTTGCAGCGGGCGGCCTCGGCTTCTCGTCGTCCTGGGCCCGAACCCACAACGACGCCGAGGGCAATCCTGTGCCATCGCGCTTCGCGACGCGCGACGAGTTCATCGCGTTGTCTTCGGCGACGCGTGAGCACACAGGCACTACACTCGAATTCATACCGGGTATCGGCCGCTTTACCGACGAGCAGATAGATCTGATGACGGCAATGTCGGTCGCGGCCGACCGACCGCTCAACTGGAACCTTCTCGACGTCACCGCGGCAACGTGGGCCGACTGCGCGCAACAACTCTCGGCGTCGGACCACGCTGCCGAGCGCGGTGGGCGCGTCGTCGCCCTCGCACTACCGCTCGTCTCCGCTATGCGGCTGAACTTCAAGTCCGGCGTCATACTGGACGCGCTGCCCGGGTGGGAGCAACTCTTCAGGCTCCCACCGGCCGATCGACTGCGGGTTCTGGCCGATCCGGCGCAGCGGGCGGGTCTTCGCGCCAGCGCCGAGACTACCTCGGCGCTCCAGGCCGTCAGCCGCTGGGGCGAGCTCACGATCGGCGAGACGTTCGCGCCTGGCAACGCGGGTCTTGCCGGGCGCGGAGTGGCCAAGATCGCCGCCGAGCGGGGCATCGACGAGTTCCAATGCCTGCTCGATATCGTGGTCGCCGACGATCTCCGGACCGTGATCGTGACGCCGGCGATGGGCGATGATGAGGAGAGCTGGAGGCTGCGCCGTGAGACGTGGCGCGATCCGCGCGCGGTGGTTGGCGGATCGGACTCTGGGGCGCACCTCGACATGCTCGACACCTTCACAATGGCGACGTCCGTGCTCGGCCCGATCGTGCGCGACCGGCAGCTCATCCCCCTTGAGGAGGCCGTGCAAATCCTTACGGATGTCCCGGCGCGCCTCTACGGGATCCGCGACCGCGGGCGGGTTGGAATCGGCACCTTCGCCGACCTCATGATCTTCGATCCCGAACGGATCGGCCCCGGGCAGGTACACCTCCGAACGGATCTACCCGCGCGCGGTGCTCGCCTTTATAGCGACGCAGAGGGGGTCGAACACGTGCTCGTCAACGGCGTCGAGGTTGTCCGAGAGTCGTCGCTGACCCACGAACGCCCCGGCGTTGTCCTCCGTTCGGGGCGCGACACAGACACCGTCCACGCGGCGGCTACTTGAGCCGGCGAACGGCTACCCCGGACCTCGAACGTTGATCGCCTCACAGTGCGCCGCCGCTCGAGGGTAGGTGGGCGTGACCGAGCCAAGTGCGTCGTAGTGCACTAAGAGAGGAATCATTGCACGTCGCGGTGTCGAATTGCTCAATGCGCGTGGTTGATCTGCCTCAAGGGTGTCATTAGCCGGTCGCAGGTCGTGTCGAGCAGTCTTGGGCGATGTTATGGCGCTTCATCTACCTGCTTGCCCGTCGATGCCTAGATCTTCTCAGTGGCTGTTCCGATCCCGTGTCGCGAAGGAGGTGGAGATCGCGGTCTTGCGGCATGAGCTCGAGGTCCTGCGCCGTTTCACTGTGTGGACCTCGAGCCCGCGGATCGGGGCGAAATGGCCGTGCTGTCCCGTTTACTTCCCGGGTCCGATGGTCTGCGTTGCAGTCACCCCGTGCCACGATCCGGGTTGGCGTCGCGATCTGGCGCGTCGCCGCTGGACCTACCTGTGGGGTGCGGAAATCTGATTCTGGTTGTGCGTGGCCTTTCTGTGGCGCGCGGTTGACGGCGTAGCGTCTCACCTCCGAGCTTGGGAGGTGGGAATTGGTCTGGTCGTTCATCTACTTGGCGCTGCGGCGCGTCCTTGGACTGCTGGTGCTGCGGGGCCGGTCGCAGCGCTCCAAGGACCTGGAACTCGTGGTGTTGCGCCATGAGGTCCAAATTCTTCGTCGTCAGGTCCGCCGTCTCGAGCTGCAACCTGCGGATCGTGCCTTCCTCGCCGCCGCCAGCCAGGTTCTGGACCGGCGTCGTTGGGGATCGTTTGTCGTGGCACCGGCGACGTTGCTGGGTTGGCATCGTCGCCTCGTCGCCCGGCATTGGACCTACCCGCACCGTGTGGAGCCTGTCGCACTATTGACGACGGTTGGTGATTGCGACCGCGGCTGGTTGTTCGAAGGACTCGTGAACGATGCGATCACGAGGGCATTCGGTCAGTTCAGCCGATTGCTGCGCCCATGCGCCACATCTTCAAGATGTTGTGGGTCATGGCAAGCAGCTTCCATTCGCAGTCGACGGCACCGAGGCCACGCCGGTGGAAGCGTCTCGCCCCTCGGACCTCTTTGATCTGTCCGAAGACCGGCT
>PLJD01000091.1 GCA_003140175.1 Actinomycetota bacterium | reverse complement strand
CGATGCCGGGTTCACGGTGTGGCACCGGGCCGTCGACCGAGCCGGCGGCTGGGCCCGCGAGACCTGAGCCACGCGGCGCCGAGACAGCGGATTCGCCCACCATCGGGAGACGCGCCCGCCGCCACCGAGGGCGGCCGGATCAGCTCCGCCCACGGGACGCGACCGGTGGGAGCCCGGCTCGGNNGCCGGTCTCGAGCAGCGTCTTGATTCCGCTGAGCACCCAGCTCCAGCCACCGCCACCGCCCGCTTCCTCCGCCGCGCCCGCGACCACCGCCGCCAGGCGCGGTGCACCTTCGAGGTCGTGGGTCACCGTGAGCTTCGTGACGCCACCGTGGCCCGGCTCGATGTCGTAGGTGAGGCGGGTGAACCCTTCCGCCGCCATCTCCGCGTCCATGACCATGCGCCAGGTCTGGACGAGCTTGCGGGGCGGGTCGACCCCGAGTACCTCGCCGTCGACGGCCACGTCTGGCGCGCCCGCTGCCCGCATCCCCTCGTTCGTGAGCCCGCGGTACGAGCCCCCCGGGCGCAGGTCGTACTCGGCGCGGCCGCCGTAACCGAACCGCTCCGTCCACTCGGGCTTCGTGATCGCATCCCAGATCGCCTCGGGCGTCGCCTTGATGTACACCCGGTAGACCTGCGTGGTCGTCACGGTCGTTTCCGCCGTCGTTGTCATGCCATCTCCTCCAATTCGTGTTTGAGGTCCGCGAGCGCCGACACCTGACGCTCCGTGTACTTGTCGATCCACCGGTCATGGATCAGCCGGATCGGCACCGGGTTCAGGAAGTGCAGCTTCTCCCGGCCTGACCGGCGCGTGACGACGAGTCCCGCGTCTTCGAGGACCCGCAGGTGCTTCATGACGCCGAAGCGGGTCATCTCCAGCTCGGACTCGAGCTCGGTGAGCGTGCGGCTATCGCGCGCGAAGAGCTGGTCGAGCAGGAAGCGACGCGTCGGGTCGGCGAGCGCCTTGAACACGCGGTCGTCGTCGGCCATGGATCCGACAATAAGTGACCATATAGTCACATGTCAAGGCTGGTGAGGAACCGACACCACCGCGGCGCCCGCCGCGCCGGGCCGGTCCCGGGCGAGGGCCAGCGATCAGCGACCAGGGCTCGCCGGGCACGGGCGGTGGGTCAGCTTCACCCCTCGCGTACGTTCGGCTTGCGTCGCCAGCCCGACGGCCATCGCACGCCCCCGCGACCGAGGAACGGACGGCGCTCGCCCGGGTCGATACTCCGGCCCGGGTGCGACACTCAAGCTGCACCACTCCCCAGTCAGGCGACCTGGGACACGGGCAGCGCAGTGATACGGGCCGGGGCGGTCGGGACGTCTTCGGCGACCCGGGTGGCGTAGGCATCCCGGTACTCGTAGACGCCGCAGAGCTGCACGATCTCGAACATCACTTCGTCGGTCAGCGCCCGCAAGGCGAGCCCGTCGGCGTCGCCGTTGTCGCGCGCGGCGGAGATGGGCTCGCCGAACCGGATCGTGACTCGGCGGAACAGTCGGGGCAACTTGGCGTTGGTGGGCTGGCAGTCGTCGGTCCCGACCAGTCCGACCGGCACGACCGGCGCGCCGGTGGCGCGCGCGAGGCGGGCGACGCCGGTGTGACCGCGATGGGTGACCCCGTCGCGGGTGCGGGTCCCTTCGGGGTAGATCCCGAAGGCGCCGCCGTGTTCGAGCACCGCGGTGGCGGCGACGAGCGCCGACTCGCTGGCGCTGCCCCCGGTCCGCGCGATCGGGATCTGGCCGATGGCGCGAAAGAACCAAGCGGTGCGCCGCTGCTCGAAATATTCGGCCTTGGCGACGAAGGTCAGGCGCCGGCGGCCGATCGCGAGGGGCAAGAAGACCGAATCGAGGAACGAGCGGTGGTTCGCGGCGAAGATGACCGGGCCCCGCTCGGGGACGTTCTCCTGGCCCTCCACGCGGACGCGGAAGCCCATCCGCATCATCGGTGTCAGCACGACCTTGAGGGTCCAGTAGAGCATGCGGCGGGTTCAGTCCTCGGTGACGCCGGTCACAGTACCGACCCCGGCCCTGGCGTTCCCGGCCGGCTCGCCCGGACGGCGGTCAGCCGAGCTTCGGGAGAGCGCGCCGAATCCCTCGGACCGCCTGGTTGATGCGGTGCTCGTTCTCGACGAGCGCGAAGCGCACGTAGCCCTCGCCGCCCGGTCCGAACCCCATCCCGGGTGAGACGGCGACCTTGGCTTCCCCGACGAGCAGCTTCGAGAACTCGAGGCTGCCGTAGTCGGCGTAGGGCTCGGGGATCGGTGCCCAGACGAACATGGTGCCGCGGGGTTTCTCGATCTCCCAACCGTTTCGGGACAGGCCTTCGACGAGCGCGTCGCGCCGGCCTCGGTAGATGGCGTTGACCTCCGCCGGGTAGTCGGGGGCATCGTTCATCGCGACGATCGACGCGATCTGGATCGGCTGGAACGTCCCGTAGTCGAGGTAACTCTTCAGCTGGGCGAGGGCCGCGACCACCTCGGCGTTGCCGACCAGGAACCCGACCCGCCATCCCGCCATCGAGAACGACTTGGTGAGGGTGTACAGCTCGACTGCCACGTCCGACGCGCCCGGCACCTGGAGGATCGAAGGGGGCTGATAGCCGTCGAAGCCGAGGTCGGCGTAGGCGAAGTCGTGCACGAGCAGCACGTCGTGCGCGCGGGCGAACTCGACCATGCGCGTCATGAAGCTGAGGTCGACGCAGGCGGTGGTCGGGTTGTGGGGGAACGACAAGACGATGACCCGGGGGCGGGGCCAGGAGTCCTCCCACGTCTCGAGGAGGTTGGCGAAGAAGTCCTGCTGGGGTCCGAGGCGCACGTGGCGGACCTCGGCGCCGGCCAGGATCGGACCCCAGATGTGGATCGGGTACGACGGGCTCGGGACCATCGCCGCGTCGCCCGGGCCGAGGAGCACCCACATGAGGTGCGAGAAGCCCTCCTTGGCGCCGATGGTCGTGCACGCCTGGGTGTCGGGGTCGAGTTCGACGCCGAACTTGCGCTGGTAGAGATCGGCGATCGCCAGACGCAGCTTCGGGATCCCCCGGCTCGTGGAGTAGCGGTGATTGCGGGGGTTCCGGACCGTCTCGCAGAGCTTGTCGACGGCCACCGCCGGGGACGGAATGTCGGGGTTGCCGAACCCGAGGTCGATGACATCCTCACCCGCCCGCCGGGCCTGCATCTTCAGCGCCTCGATGGCGCCGAACACGTAGGGCGGGAGGGCGTTGATGCGGCGGAACTCCATGTCGAATCACGGTACCAGGGGCCTCCGGCGGCGCCCGATAACGTTTGTTGGCCGTGAGCGATATCCGGGCGGTCCTCCTCGACCTCGGCGGCGTCTTCTACCTGCCTGACCATGAGCACATGCTCCGCGCGCTCGACCGGCTCGAGGTCGCGATGGAGCGCGACCGCCTCGACGAGGCGCACTACCGCGGCGTCGCCGCCATCCGCCACGACCCGAGCGACAACCACTGGCACGCCTACAACCGCGCGTACGCGCGCGAGTGCGGCGTGAATGACGACGGCCTCGACACTGCCCTGACCGTGCTCCTCGAGGAGTTCGGACGGGGCGACGTCTGGACGCGGGTCATCCCCGGGGCTCGGGTCGCACTGCAAGAGCTGAGCGATCTCGGCCTCGCGCTCGCGGTCGTGTCGAACGCCGACGGCACCGTCGAGGCGCAGCTCCTCGCCGACGGGATCTGCCAAGTCGGCCCGGGTCCGGGAGTCCCGGTCGCGACGGTGCTCGACTCGGCCATCGTGAGCATCTCCAAGCCGGACCCGGCCATCTTCCAACTCGCGCTTGAGGCGGTCGGGGTAGACGCCGCCCACGCGGTCTTCGTCGGTGACACGCCCAACGTGGACGTGAAAGGCGCGCACGCCGCGGGCGTCGCGCCGATCCTCGTCGACCCCTACGACCTGCACCCCGACATCGGGTGCCCCCGCGTGCGATCCTTAGCCGAGGTACCGGCGCTCATCCGAACCTGGAACTAACCCCCTGATCGAGGTCGCGCCATCGGCGGCGTCGCGCCGGACGCCCGGCCCGACCGCACGCCGATCGGCTCCCATTAGGATCCCGCTCCCCGGAGTTCGCACTGCTCTGCCTTGGAGGCGCGCGCATGCCCGAGATCCTCGACATCTCGACCGAGGACTGCACCGTCGAGCGCGACGGACCAGTCGTCGTCATCACCATGAACCGCCCCGAGAAGAAAAACGCGCTGAGTCCGACGATGCTGGTCGGGCTCGCCGACGCCTACTCGTACGTTGACGACACCCCTGACGTCCACGCCGCGGTGCTGACCGGCGCGGGCGGCAGCTTCTCGTCGGGCATGGATCTGACCGCGATGAACCAGCCACGCAGCGAATACGTCGAGCGGCGCATGAAAGAGGAGCCCAACCTGCATTGGAAGGGTCTGCTGCGCGACTACCGGTGCTCCAAGCCCATGATCGCCGCGGTCGAGGGATTCGCGGTGGCGGGCGGCACCGAGATGCTGCAAGGAACCGACATCCGGATCGCCGGCGAAGGAGCCATCTTCGGCGTGTGGGAAGCCAAGCGCGGCCTGTTCCCCCTCGGCGGCTCGGCGTGTCGGCTCCCCCGTCAGATCCCGTACACGGTGGCGATGGACATCCTGCTCACCGCCCGACCCGTCACCGCGGAGGAGGCGCTGCGGATCGGGCTGATCGGGCGGGTCGTCCCCGACGGCATGGCCCTCACCGTCGCCAAGGGCGTCGCACGTCAGGTCGCCGAGTGCGGCCCGCTGTCGACGAAGGCGATCCTGCGCGCCTGGCGCGAGACCGAGCACCTCTCCGATGGCGACGCGATGCGACACCAGGACCCGATCGGCTGGGAAGTGTTCGCGAGCGAAGACGCCAAGGAGGGACCGCGCGCCTTCGCCGAGAAGCGCAAGCCGGTCTTCCACGGCCGGTGAGTCCCGAAACCGGCGCGCCCGATCCCGACGCGCCGATGCTGTTGACGCCCGGTCGCGAACAGCTCGCAGCGGCGACCCGGCGACTCCTCGACGCCGTCCTGAGCCTCGACGCGGACGACGCGGTGCTCACGGGCGCGGCGCGGGCGACCGAGCGCGTCGTGGAGGACCTGCGCGTCGCCGGCCGGCCGGTGGCGGGATGGGCGTCGGGCGACCGCGACCGCCACCACGCCGCCTATCTCCCCCGCAGCCCACTGTTCGGCGTCTTGCACCCCGCGGCGGCGCCCTGGACCTGGGACATCCACGACGGCCGCTTCGTCGCCCACGGCACGCTCGGCGCCGCGTTCGAGGGCCCGCCCGGCTACGTGCATGGCGGCTGGGTCGCGTTGATGTTCGACGAGGCGCTCGGCGTCGCCAACGTGGCGGGCGGCCACCCGGGCATGACCGCCCGGCTCACCATCCGCTACCGGCGTCCCACACCGTTGCGGACCGAACTGCGCCTGGAGGCCTGGACCACCGGCCGTCAGGGCCGCCGGATCACCACCGTGGGCACGCTCCACGCCGGCGAGACGCTCTGCGCCGAGGCGGAGGGCCTGTTCGTGGACATCGGCACCGACCGGGCGCTCGAGTACTTCGGGGAGCGGCGGGGCGCGCCCGACCCCGTCGACCCGCTGCCCTAGCGCTTCCGGTCCACCGGTTGAGGTTGCAGATCCTCCACTGTTCGGGGGAGATCGACTTGGCGTAACGGTGGGTCGTCGCCGAGGAACCCCGCGTGTCTTGACCCACGCAGCCAAGACCGACGGCGCGAAGCCTGTCGGGTCTATGGGATGTGCCGCACGAGGTTCTATCGCTGGAAGCAGAACGCGCCGACACCTACCGGCGGGTGGCGTTGATTCCCAAGGCCAAGCGGGCGGCGACCCCGCTCAGGGAGCCAGTCTCGGTCGCACGTGTTCCCCGAGGATCCTGGCGTTTCCGGCATCGCTGGCGTCCACTGGCCCCACGACGACCCATTCGGCGCCGGCCGCGCCGTAGGCGTCGAGTGCGTCGGCGACGCGGGCCGGGCCGCCGGTGATGGCACCCCGGTCGGGCTGGAGCCGCCGGGCCTTCTGGTTCGCGTCGGCGTCGTCGACGCCGAGGACGACGAGCCCACCCCAGGTGCACGCGAACGGCCGCCCGGCCGCGGCCCGTAGCTCGTGAGCGCGCGCCTTGAACTGGTCGGGCGTGCCGCCCCACTGGTTCCACCCATCGGCGAGTTCGGTGGCGACGGCGCGCACCGGGGCGCTGAGTCCGCCGACCCAGACCGGGTAGCCCGCACCGCGGCTCGCGGTCACCGCGTCGCGCAGGCGCTGGATTCGATAGTCGGCGGAGCCGACGGTCACGCCGAAGGCGTCGTTCTCGGCCCGGCTGTGCGAGTCGCCGGCGCCGATCCCGGCCACCAGACGGCCCGGAGCCAGGCGCGCCACGGTCATGAACGCCGCGTGTAGCGACGCGGCCGGACGCAACGACGCACGCGCGACGAGTGTCCCGACCGTGATTCGTTCGGTCGCGGCGCAGACCGCACCGAGCAACGCGACGGGCTCGAGGGCGGGGCGCCGCCGACCCTCGGGGGTGGAGCGGAACAGATGGTCGTAGACGAAGACGCCGTCGACCCCGGCGGTCTCGGCCGCGCGTGCCACCGCGAGGACCGTGCCCGGATCCGACACGAACGATGGGAGGGTCAGGCCGACCTTCACCGCGCGAGGTCGCGGGCGAGCGCCGCCGCGCCGACGACACCCGCGCGTTCGCCGAGGGCGGCGGCGACGATCGGGATCGCGGGCCGGTAGCGCCATCCCTCGAGATGGGCGCCGAACGCCTCCCGCAGCGGTCCGAGGAGCACATCGCCGAGCTCGACCAGACCGCCGGACACGACGATGAGCTCGGGGTCGACGATGTTGGCGAGGCCAGCGAACCCGAGCGCGACCTGACGGGCGTACACCGCCAGGAGGTCGCGCCCGTCCGCGTCGCCGGCCGCGGCGGATTCGCCGACGTGGACGCCGGTGACCGCGCTCGCGTCGCCGCCGGCGCGGGCGAGCACGTTCGGCGCCTCGCCGGCGAGGACCCGGGCCCGGGCGAGCTCGCCGAGCGCGCTGCCGGAGGCTGCGGTCTCCCAGTGTCCCGGCTCGCCGCATGCGCACGTGGGGCCGAGGGGGTCGAACTGCCAGTGGCCTACCTCGGCAGCGAATCCGTGTGCGCCGCGAACGATGTGACCGTCGCTGATGATGCCCCCACCGACGCCGGTGCCGAGCGTGATGACGAGCCCGTGCGAGATGCCGCGCGCCGCGCCGTGGCAGAGCTCGCCCCAGGCGGCGACGTTGGCGTCGTTGTCGACCACCACCGGTACGCCGAGGCTCTGGGTGAGGATCTCCTGGAGGGGCACTCGGATCAGCTTCGGGATGTTGGGTGCGTAGTGCACGGCACCGCTCCGGTCGACGAGTCCCGCCGCGCCGACACCGACCGCGGCGAGGTCGGGACGGGCAGCGCGGAGGCGGCCGACCAGTTCCACGATCGTTTCGTGGAGCGCCGGCCATTCCAGAGGGGTCGGCGATCGTTCCTCGGCGAGGACCCGCGCGTCGCGATCGACGACCGCCACGCGGACGTTCGTGCCGCCGAGGTCGATCCCGACCGTCGGCGATGCGCTCGGGGTCACTCCGTACGGTCGATGGGGTGCACCGTCGCGGTGGTCCCCGGGGTCTCCTCGGCGGGACGGTGCAGGTCCTGCTGCTCCTCGACCGCCCGCTCCGCCGCGTCGACGATGGTGTGCGCGGCGAGCAGCAGCTCCTGAGCGGCGCGCACGACGTGCTCCGCGACCTCAGGTCCCGATTCGAGCAACGCGTTGACGAGCGACTCGAGCGCGGTGGGCGGCGGACGCCCCGGGCCGTCGTCGTCTCGGTCGGCGAACTCGGGTTCGGGCTTGGCCTGGACCGCCTCCTCGTTCGGAACCGCTTCCGTCATGGCTTGTCCTCCGGTGGCGGGCGCCCGCCCTGGTGCAACTCGGCGCCCCGAGGTGGGGTCAGGCAGGGCTGCGTTCGGCCTCGCGCTTGAGCTCTCGGAGCGCGGTGCCCATGATCATGCGGGCCGCTTGGCGCTTGATGAGCCCCGGCAGCGGGATTGACACGTCGATGGTGAGATCGTAGGTCACCCGCGTGCCGTCCCCGTCGGGCTCGAACCCGTACCGGCCGTCCAAGCGGTGCAGCTTGTCGCTCTCGACCAGCTGCCAGGAGAACGCGCCGGGCGCGTCGCCATAGTCGTAGGCCAACACGTAGCGGATGCTCTGGCCGAGGCCCGCCGCCCGGTACTCCACCTTCGAGCCGCGACCCTCAGCGTCGCGCTCGAGCACGTCGACGTGTTTCACGTCCCGGGCCCAGTCGGGGTACCGGCCGAAGTCGACCGCGACCGCGTAGCAGCGCTCGGGGGACGCCGCGACGCTGGTGCGCTCGTGTGCCTCGTCGGCCATGGGGTCTATCGAAGCAAGTGCCCGGCGCGCCGCGCAACCTGGCTTTAGGCCTGGCCCGGGCGGGGCGGGAACGTGCCGTGGCGTGCCCCCCAGAGGCCGATCAGACCCAGCGGCAGCATGGGCATCAGGATCCCGAACGCGTCGGCGGTGCCGGTCCCGGCGCCGACGGCGACGGCGAGGCCGAGCGCCCAGAACAGCTGGGCCCGCACGGGCTTGGGGACGGGTCCCTGGACCAGGAACATCGACGACACGACGATGTCGTCGCCGTGGGCGCTGCGGGCGACCGCGACCGCGAACGCCCAGGCCCACACGGCCATCCCGACGACGAATAGCGTCAGCGCGAGGCCCAACGCGACCGGCTTGAGCGCCGAGGCTCCGAGCGCGAGCGGGATGGCAGTCGCGGCGAAGATCGCGTCGGACATCCAGGACGCGACGACGATGCGGCGTCCCTCGTACGGCTCCGTCACGCGCTGAGCGTACCGGGCGGTCGTCAGCCGATCGGGTCGAGCCCGGCGAAGTCTCCGGCGGCGAGGCGGGCGAGGCGCGCCGCGAGCACGTCGTAGCTGAAGTCGCGCGTCGCGCGGGCACGAGCGGCGGTGCCGAGCCGCTGGCGGAGACTGTCGTCGGCGAGCAGCGCCTCGATCGCGCGTCGGACCGCGGCGGCGTCGGTCGGATCGACGACGCGACCCGTCTCACCGTCGAGGACCGCCTCGTGGGAGCCGCCGCTGCGCCCCGCCACCGCCGGCACGCCGCACGCCGCGGCTTCGAGGAACACGATGCCGAACCCCTCGGCCTCGAGGCCCGCCCACCGGTCGCGGCACAGCATCGCGAAGACGTCAGCGGAGCCGTACAGCGCGGGGAGCTCATCGGCCGGGACGCGTCCGAGGAGATGCGCACGGGGCCCCAGCCGTCGCGCTCGAGTCTCGAGCCGGCGGCGGTCCCGGCCGGTGCCGGCGATGGCCACCTGGACGTCGTCGAGACCGGCGACGGCGTCGAGCAGCACGTCGAAGCCTTTGCGGGGCACGAGGCGGCTCACGCCGAGGACGAGGGGCTGATCGGGATCCAGGCCGTGGCGGAGTCGCGCCGCGCGGCGGGTGGCGGGGTCGACGGGCACGAACCGGAGGGGGTCGACGCCGGGCGGGATCAGGAGGGTCCGGACCGGCTCGCCGGCGACGCGTGCCACCTGGCGCGCCGCGAACTCCCCCGCTGCGACAACCCCGACCGCGCCGCGCAGCACGCGACGGGCGAGCCGCCCGGTGACGGGCAGTCGCCCGTAGACGGTGACCTCGGCGCCGTGGGTGACGACCACCGCGGGCGCGGCGCGGAGACGGCGCGCGACGTGACCGAGCGGCAGCATCGGGTCGAGGAACACGACGCCGGCCCCGACCTCGGTCGCGAGTGCGTCGATGCGTCGCGCCAGCGCGGCGGTCGGCACGAGGAAGCGGGCGTGGGTCCGCTCGACCCGGAAGGCCTGCGCGGCGTCCCAGGCGGGCGCGCCGTCGTACGCGGTGGTGAGCACCGTGGTCTCCTCGGGGGGGAGGCGGCGCCACAGCTCGTAGAGATATGACTGGATCCCTCCCACCTTGGGCGGGAAGTCGTTGGTGACGAGGAGCGAGGGCGCCATCGGGCGATCGCGCCGGTCAGAGGTCCAGCGTGGCGCCGGGGGTGATGCTGGCGCGGCGCAGGATCTTCGCCTTCATCTGCGTCAGGACGTCACGGGGGGCGAGCGCGATCTCGCGGGCGACCGCCATCGCCTCGTCGAGGAGGTCGCCGGCCGCCACCACGCGGCTGACGAGACCCAGGGTCAGGGCGTCGGGCGCGTCGAGGGTTCGACCGGTCAGAGCGAGATCGCGGGCCCAGGCCCCACCCACGAGGTCGTGGAGCGGCCCGTAGACGACCTGGCTGAAGCGGTGCTCGGGATGCGCGAAGCGTGCCGTCTCACTCGCGAGCCGCACGTCGCACATCACGGCCAGGTCGAAGCCACCCCCGAGCGCGGCCCCGCCGACCGCCGCCACCGTCGGGAGTGGGAACGTCAGCAGGTCGCGGTGCCAGCGATCGCTGGAGGCCCAGAGCTCCTCGGCGAGGTCGGCGACGGCGAACTCCTCGAGGTCGAACCCGGCGCTGAAGACCTCGTCGCCGCCGGTGATCACCACAACTCGCAGGTCGTCGTCGACCCCGAGGCTCTCGAGCGCGTCGCTCATCTCGTCGCGCAGCGCGATCGAGAGCGCGTTGCGCTTCTGGGGACGCTGCAAGCGGAGCACGGCGACGCCCGACTTGTCGGGGCCCGAGACCGAGATGAGTGCCATGTCGACTAGTCCTTCCCGCGCATCTCGGCGAGCGCGTCTTCGAATGGCGTCGCCTCGGCGATCAGCCGTCGGAGCTGCATGAGCGGGCGGGGCCGGTTGAATGCGACCGCGCCGACCAGGCGGCCGTCGCGGCCGACCGCGGCGACGAAGCGATGCTCGTCCAGTGAGCCCTCCACGATCTCGATCCGGTCGTCGCCCCGTACGACGCCCGCGACCTGAATCTTGACGTCGTATTGGTCGGACCAGACAAACGGCACCGGGTCGAAGGGCTCCGCCCCGGCGTCGAGGAGCAGCCGCCGCGCCGAGTACACGCCCTGCTCCGCCGCGTTCGTCCAGTGCTCGAGGCGCATCAGCTCTCCACCGAAGCGCGGGTTGGGCCAGCGCGCCACGTCGCCGGCGGCGACGATCCGCGGCGCGGCGAGGCAGGTCTCGTCGCACACGATCCCGTTGTCGACCTGGAGACCCGACCCCGCCAGCCAGTCGGTGGCCGGCCGGACGCCGATCCCGACCACGACGACGTCGGCGTCGACCATCGTGCCGTCGTCGAGGCGGACCCCCTCGACTCGATCGTGGCCCTCGAAGCCGGCTACGCCGGTTCCGAGCCGCAGGTCCACCCCGTGGAGGCGGTGGAGGGCACCGAGGGCGCCGCCGAGCACCGGGCCCAGGCCCCGAACCATCGGCGACGGGAGCGCCTCGAGCAACGTGACGGCCAACCCGCGCCGCCGGCAGGTCGCGGCCACCTCGGCGCCGATGAACCCGGCGCCGACGACGACCACCGCTGGGTCGTGCTCGAGCTCGGCCCGCAACGCCAGACTGTCGTCGAGGGTGCGCAACACGTGGATGCCCGCCAAGGGTGGTGTCCCGGGCAGCGTGCGGGGCACCGACCCGGTGGCCAGCACCGCGCCGTCGAACGCGATCCGCTCCCCGTCGGCCAGGGTCAGGGTGCGCGACGCGACATCGAGGGCCGAGGCGGGCCGGCCGAGACGCCAGTCGAGATTGAGCTCGTCGTAGGGGCCGCGGCGCAACGCGGTCTGGTCGGCCTCCCACTCCCCGGCGAGGAGCTGCTTCGACAGCGGCGGCCGGTCGTACGGGAGATGCTCTTCGGCGCCCACCATCACGAGGCGCCCGCTGAAGCCGACCGACCGCAGCTCCTCGGCGGCGCGCAGGCCAGCCAGCGCGGCGCCGACGACCACGATCGTCGAAGCATCGTCGAAGGCCGCCACGGCGGGCGACGTTACCCGGGTGGCCCCGGACTGCGACCCGAGACCCCTTACACATCAGGGGAACTCGCCCGATTACTGACTGCCGTGTCATCCTTTCCCGCCCCGCGCTCCCAACGGAGCCCGTCCTCGAAGAGACGCTCGATGCCCCGAACCGCAGTGCTCGACGTGAGTGGCCGCCCGCTGCGGCTGCGAGACGTGGACCTCGACACGTTCCTGCACCCCGCGACCGTGGCGGTCATCGGCGCGTCGGAGACCCCCGGCAAGCCCAACAGCGCGATGACGCTCCGAATCAAGCAGTGGTCCGACGAGCACGACGCGTCGTTCTTCCCCGTGCACCCGGTCTACGAGGCGGTGCTCGGGGCCCGCTGCTACGCCACGATCGACGACGTGCCCGGCGACGTCGACCTGGCGGTGATCCTGACCGGACGCGCGGTGGACTCCTTCGAGGAGGTCGCGGCCCGCAAGGCCAAGTTCGCGGTGATCTTCGCAGCGGGGTTCTCCGAGGTCGGCCGCGACGGCGAGGCCCTCGAGGCGCGCCTCGCCGAGCTGATCCGAGCCAACACAACCCACCTCCTCGGCCCGAACACGAACCTGAACGCCTTCTCGGAGTTCCGCGACGACCTCCCGGGGCCCGCGATCGCGCTGATCACCCAGAGCGGCCATCAGGGTCGCCCCGTCTTCCAAGGCCAAGAGCTCGGGATCGCGCTCTCGCACTGGGCGCCGACCGGCAACGAGGTCGATCTCGAGTTCGCCGACTTCGCCCGATACTTCGCCGACCAGCCCGACGTGGGGGTCGTCGCGGCGTACATCGAGGGCTTCAAAGACGGACGGTCGCTCATGCTGGCCGCCGACCATGCGGCCCGGCTGCGCAAGCCGCTGGTCGTCGTGAAGGTCGGACGGACCGACGAGGGCACCTCGATGGCAATGGCCCACACCGGGCACCTCACCGGCTCGGACGCGGTCGTCTCGGCCGTGTTCCGTCAGCTCGGGGTGACACGCGTCGACGGTCTCGACGAGCTGCTCGACACCTCCGCCGCATTCGCCCGCACCAAACCACCCCGGGGTGACGGCATCGGGATCTACGCCATCTCGGGCGGCACCGGCGCCCACATGGCCGACCTGGCCGCCGCCGCCGGCCTGCGCCTCCCCCGGCTGACCGCCGCCACCCAGCGGGCGCTCCACGACGGGCTCATCCCGAGCTACCTGCGAGTGTCGAACCCGGTCGACTGTGGCGGCCCACCGGTCACCACACCGGCCGGACGCCGAATCCTCGAACTGATCCTCGCCGACCCCAACATCGATCTGTTGGTGTGCCCGATCACCGGCGCGGTCGAGATGATGAGCCGGCCGCTGGCCCGCGACCTGGTCGCCGTGGCCGCCACCACCGACAAGCCGATCTTCGTGGTGTGGGGCTCGCCCGTGGGGACCGAGCGGGCCTACACCGAGGTGCTGCTCGGGTCGCAGCTGCCCCTGTTTCGGACGTTCCACAACTGCGTGCAAGCCGTGCGGGCCGTGCTCGACTACGCCGGGTTCGCCAAGCGCTACCGGTCGGCGTTCACCGACGCGCCGACCGAGGCGCTCCCCGCCGCCCGGCGCGTCCGTCGTCTCCTCGGCGAGGCACCCCGCAGCGGGGCGCTCTCCGAGCTGGCCTCGAAGCAGGTGCTGCAGTCGTACGGGGTGAAACCCAGCCGGGACCGGCTCTGCACCAGCACCGCCCAGGCCGTCGCCGCGGCGGCGCAGCTCGGCTATCCGGTCGTCATGAAAGCCTGCTCGTCGGCCCTGGTCCACAAAAGTGACCTGGGGCTCGTCGCGGTCGGGGTCGCGACCGCGACGGAGGTGCGGGCGACGTTCGCCGACCTGCAGCGGCGCGCCGCGCGCGCCGTGGGCCGGCGGGGCCACGTCGACGGCGTCCTGGTGTGCGAGATGGTCCGCGGCGGCGTCGAAATGGTGGTCGGCGTCTCCCAAGACCCACTGTTCGGGCCGGTGGTCATGTGCGGGATGGGCGGCGTGTTCGTCGAGGTCCTCCACGACGTGAGCTTCCGGGTCCCGCCCTTTGGTCGCGACGAGGCGGAGCGCATGGTGCGCGAGCTGCGGGCCTTCCCGATCCTCGAAGGGATCCGCGGCGCCAAACCAGCCGACCTCGACGCGCTCCTCGACGTGATCCTGCATGTAGAACGTTTGGCGATGGATCTCGCCGGCCCGGCTACACCGGACGGCATCGCCGAGCTCGACATCAACCCGCTCGTAGTACGGCCCCGCGGCGCGGTGGCCCTGGACGCCTTGGTGGTGCGCAAGTGACCGACAACATCGACGAAGAGCTGCAAGCCCGAGTCGAGGACCAGGTCCTCTGGCTGACCTTGAACCGACCCGAGGCCGGGAACGCGATCACCCCCGACGTCCGCAACCGCATGATCGAGCACCTCAGCGCGGCGAACGAGTCACTCGAGATCCGCGCCGTCGTGCTCACCGCCGCCGGTGAGCGTCATTTCTGCACCGGCGCCGACCTGCGCGCCGGGCGGGCCGCCCCCGCACCGAGGCCCGAGGGTGCGCCGGAACGGGTCGCGGGTGAGGCGGCCCGCATGATCCGGACCGGCATCCAGCGCCTCATCGGCGCCATGCTCGACTGTGAGAAGCCGATCATCGCCGCGGTGAATGGCACCGCGGCCGGGGGCGGCGCGGCGATGGTCCTGGCGTCAGATCTCGTGATCGCCGCCGAGCACGCCCGACTCATCCAGGTCTTCGTCCGGCGCGGGCTCATCCCCGACGGGGGCGGAACGTACCTGCTGCCCCGCCTGGTCGGTCTCCAACGGGCCAAGGAGCTGGTCTTCTTCGGCGACGACCTCGCGGCGCCCGACGCCGAGCGCATCGGGCTCGTCAACAAGGTGGTGCCCGGCGCGGAGCTCGAGGCCACGGCGCGGGAGTGGGCCGGACGCCTCGCGCAGGGCCCGACCCGCACCATCGGGTTCGCGAAGCGGCTCCTGAACCGGTCGCTCGACACCGATCGGGCGACGATGTTCGAAGAGGAATCGCTCTTCGTCGAGATGGTCACCGGCACCGTCGACTCGACGGAGGGCATGGCGGGCTTCCGGGAGCGTCGCCCCAGCGAGTTCCGGGGCTGGTAGCGATGGCGCAGTCCATCCGCGACCAGGTCGCGATCGTCGGGATCGGCCAGACCGCCTTCGGCAAGGGCCTCGCCGACAGCGAGCTCTCGCTGGCCTGCCAGGCGATCAGCACCGCGCTCGACGACGCGGCGATCGCGCCCGGCGAGGTCGACGGCCTGGCGTCGTACACGATGGAGCTGAACCGCGAGGTCGACGTGGCCCGCAACGTCGGGCTCGGGGACCTCACGTTCTTCTCCCAGGTCGGGTACGGCGGCGGCGCGGGTTGCGGCACCGTCTTGCAAGCCGCGATGGCGATCGCGACCGGCCAGTGCCACGTGGCCGTGGCGTGGCGGGCCCGCAAGCGGGCCGCGAAGACGAGCCGACCGTGGGCCCAGGTGCCGGCGCGGCTCGCCGACCACTGGCAGTGGAGCCGCCCGTTCGGGCTGTTGCGCCCCGTCGACGAGGTGGCCATGCTCGCCCGGCGCTACCTGTACGAGTACGGGGGGAGCCGCGACCAGCTCGCCAACGTGGCGCTCGCCTTCCGCAAGCACGCCAACCGGAACCCGGCCGCGACTATGTACGACAAGCCGCTCTCGCGCGAGGAGTACCTCAACGCGCGCTGGATCTCCGAGCCGCTGTGCCTCTTCGACAACTGTCTGGAGACCGACGGTGCGCTCGCCATCGTGCTCGCCCCCGCCGAGCGGGCCGTGGACTTGCCGCATCGGCCGGTGCTCGTCCACGCCGCCGCGCAGGGACTCCCCCGCCAACACCAGACGATGATCAACTACTTCAACGACGACCCGCTCGAAGGTCCGTCGTGGGCGGCGGCCCGCCAGCTGTGGCGCGGCGCTGAGTTCGGCCCCGCCGAGGTGAAGGTCGCCCAGATCTACGACGCGTTCAGTCCGCTCGTTCCCCTGTCGCTCGAGGGCTACGGCTTTTGCGGCCGGGGCGAGGGTGGCGCCTTCACCGAGGGCGGGGCGCTCGAGTGGCCCGACGGTCGGCTCCCGACGAACACCAGCGGCGGCGGGATGTCCGAGGCGTACGTTCACGGGTTCAACCTGGTGCTCGAGGGGGTCCGCCAGATGCGCGGCACGTCCACCAGCCAGGTCGACGGGGCCGACACCTGCCTCGTGACGAGCGGCGAAGGGGTGCCGACCAGTGCCCTGCTGCTCCGGAACTAGGAGGCGAGCCGTGGAAACCGGGTTCGTGCTGCCCGACCTCGAGGCCGAGGACACCGCCGAGTTCTGGGCCGCGTGTCAGCGCGGCGAGCTCGTGGTGCAGGAATGCGCCGGCTGTGGGCGGTGGCGCTTCCCGCCCCGGCCCATGTGCCCGCATTGCCGGTCGCTCGAGGTCCGCTGGGTCGCGACGTCGGGCCGGGCGACCGTGTGGTCCTTCGTGGTGCCCCACCCGCCCCTGTTGCCCGCCTACGGCGAACTTGCCCCCTACAACGTGGTCGTCGTCGCCCTCGACGAGGACGCGACGATCCGCATGGTCGGGAACCTGGTCGCGACGCCCGAGGGACCGATCAACGAGGTTGATCCGACGACGATCGAGATCGGCGAGCCGGTCCGGGTCGTCTTCGCATCGGTCGAGGACGTGATGCTGCCCCGCTGGATGCGGGCGCCGAAGGGCTGAGAAGAGCATGAAGCCCGGCTCTGGGGGGAAGAGCCGGGCTTCATGACATGGGTCGGCGCGGGCGGGGAAACCCGCCCGGGGCGCCGACGTCAGATGGTGGTTGCCAGGGTGCTCAGGCGGCTTGGCGCTCGAGGTCGTCGCTGGACGTCTCGTGGCGCAGCCCGGCCAGGGTCCGCTCCCAGCGCAGTTGGGATGCGATCCAGGCCAGTGCCCGTTCCCGCTCTCGTACGCTTGTGCCCATGGGCCCTCTCCTCGCTTTCACATCCCGAACTTGTGCCTTTGTACACATGGTCGAGTGTGTTGACTCAGATAGTATCTACTCGTACGGTAGTCACTGTCAAGGTTCGTGACCAAGGTCACACCGCTCGGCCGGCTCGGCCGGGCATCCTGGCATCACCCATGAGCAGCCTCCCCACCGAGCCCTGGCGCATCGACGACCTCGCCCACCGGGCCAGGGTCACGGTCGACACCGTGCGCTACTACCAGCGGGAGGGGCTGATGCCCGACGGGCAGCGGGCGGGACGCGTCAAGCTCTACGGTCCGGCACACCTCGAGCGCCTCGACCGCATCCGGGACCTCCAGGGCCGAGGCTTTTCGCTCGCCGCGATCCGGGCCCTGCTCGGCACCGGCCGCCAGCACCTCGTCGAAGGGATCTTCGCTGACCGCGACGACGGGGTGGCGTACAGCCTCGACGACCTCGTGGAGCGCTCCGGCATCGACCCCGGGCTCTGCGCGGCGATCCGGGCGGCCGGATTGCTGCGCGACCCGACCGAGTACGGGCGCGACACGTACGACGGCGAGGACCTCGACCTGGTCCAGACGATGGCCGAGCTGCACCGGATGGGAATCCCCACCGCGGCGCTCGTCGAGATGGGTCGGCTCTACGCCGAGGGCGTGGAGGCCATGCAGCGCGCCGTGGTCGACCTCTTCACGGCCGGCGGCGCCCTCGAGTGGGCACCCGGCGAGTTCGAGGAGTTCCAGGCCGCGTCGGCGGGCAGCTCATCCGACATCTTGCCGAAGGCGCGGCGCGTCGTGGACTACCTCCACCACCGGACCATCCAGCGCCTCACCCTCGACGCGATCGAGCAGCTGCCCATCCCGCCGCCCGACGTCTCGGACTAGACGTCGAGGTGCCAGATGCGCGCCGCGTTCTCCCCGATGATCTTGGCCTTCTCATCGTTGGGGATGTGACCCATCGTGTCCTCAATCGACTTGCGCGAGTACGGCCAGTCGTTGCCGTGGTGCGGGTAGTCGCTCGACCACATGATGTTGTCGACCCCCGCCGCGTGGCGGAGCGCGATGCCTGACCGGTCAGTGATGAACGTCGCCGCGTTGTTCCGGTACCAGTAGGAGGACGGCGGCTCCTTGATCGGGAGGTCGCCCCAGACCCGGTTCCGCCAGTACCGATCGTCGATCGACTCGATGAGGTGCGGGATCCAGCCCACGCCGGTCTCGATCCAGCACATCTGCAACTCCGGGAAACGCTCATAGACCCCGCTGAAGATCATCTGGGTGATGCTCCCCGCGCACATCGAGAACACATGACTCATGCTGCCGATGGCCTTCGCGCGTGTGGCTTCGCTCGTCATGTCATAGAGCGCATTCCCCGACGCCGCGGCCGCTTTGCGCGCCGAGGCGCGCTGCCTCCGGCTGACGATGTTGATGTGCACCGCGACCGGGATCCCCTCGTCGACCGCCGCGGCCCAGAACGGGTCGTCGTCCATCGAGAGGTTCTCGTTGCCCGACGGCCAGTTCGAGATGATGACGCCCTTCGCGCCGCGCGCCTTTGACTTGCGCAGCGCGTCGATGGCCTGGTCGACACCGAGCGATGGGATCTGAGCAAGACCGATCAGACGTTTCGGGTCCGGCGCGCAGAACTCCTCGAAGAGGAAGTTGTTGTACGCCTCGACACCGGCGAGCACGAAATCGTCGTCGTCGTCACCGAGGAAGTGACTCAACGTGCGCTGGGGCGGGTACAGGACCTCGGCGCGGACACCGTCGATGTCCATGTCCTTGAGCCGCTCGGAACCGTTGTAACAACCGGTGCGCGCTTCCTCGTACGTGACCCCGTACCAGCGGAAGTGATCCCAGGGCATCCCCGGCGTCGACACGAGACCGATCGGGTCGGGCTGCCCGCCCACCGCGGTCAGCCAGGCGTCGCCGCCCGCGGGATCCTTCACCAGCTTGGGTGCCTTGTCCTGGTAACGCTCCGGTAGCCAGTTCGTCCAGATGTCCGGTGGCTCCAGGATGTGGCAGTCGGCGTCGACGACGCGGACTTCAGACATCGGCTCCTCCACAGGCTCGTCCGTCGCGAGGCCCACAGTAGGCTGACGTTGGCGTCAGCAAAAGTTCTCGCGGGGGACCCGTTCGACCGACCCCCGCCCGCGGCCCAGGAGGACCACGTGGCGACGGCCTTGCTCGAAGGAGTGCAGGTCGTCGACCTCGCCGGGGAGCCGGCGGCCCTGGCCGGCCGTCTCCTCGCCGACCTGGGCGCCGAGGTCGTCCTGGTCGAGCCTCCCGGTGGCCATCCGCTGCGGGATCAGCCCGAGCGGTTCGCCGCCTGGGCGGCCGGCAAGGCCAGCCTCACCGTGGCCGGCCCCGACGACCCCGCCCTCGGCGCCGTGCTCGCCGGCGNNCCGGCGCGGACATCGTGATCGACACCCCGGGCTTCCCGGGGGCCCTCGAGCTCGACCCGAGCCGGGCGCCGGACGCGGTCTGGGTCAGCGTGACACCCTTCGGCGGCACGGGACCCCGCGCCGGCTGGCGGGCCAGCGACCTCGGCGTCATGGCGGCCAGCGCCAACATGTACTGCACCGGGGACCCCGACCGGGCGCCGGTGCGCTGCACCGAACCGTCGGGCTACGCGCACACCGGCCCCGAAGCGGCGTTCGCCGCCTTGACCGCGCGCTGGACCGCCCAGCCCCAACGGGTCGATCTCTCCATGCAAGAGACCGTCTTTGTGGCGAACATGGGCACGCCAGCCCGCTTCCCCCAGACCGGGTTCCGCGGCGTGCGACGCGGGGCGAGCATCGGACGCACGCGCGAGATCTGGCCGACGAAGGACGGGTTCGTGTCCTTTGGGCTGCGGGGCGGCAAAGCGCGCGTCCCGAGCTTGACGCTCATCACCCGTCTGGTCGCCGAGGCCGGCGTCGACGGCGCCGCGCTCGAAGCCCAGGACTGGTCCACCTGGTCGCCCAACAGCGCGGATGAAGCCGTCCTGCGGGCGGTCGAGGCTCCCATCGCGGAGTACTTCGCCCTCCACACCATGCAAGAGCTCTACGACGTCGCGTGCGAGACGAACCTGATGCTGGCGCCGGCCAACTCGCCGCGCGAGATCCTCGCCAGTCGCCAACTCGCGGCGCGCGGATTCTTCGCACCGGTCGGGGACGTCGCGGCGCTCCCCGCGNNCCCGCGCCGCACGTGCCGCGCCGACCCCGACCGTCGGCGCGTGGAGCGGGGTGCACGTCTTGGAGTTCGGGTCCGGCGCGGCCGGCCCCATCGCCACCCGCTACTTCGCCGAGCACGGCGCAACCGTGCTGCGCGTCGAGTCCCGGAGCCGTCCCG
>PLJD01000014.1 GCA_003140175.1 Actinomycetota bacterium | reverse complement strand
GCGGCGGCCATGCCACATCTGATAGATCGCCCGCTCTGACACGGTGCCCATGAGCGTCTCCATGTCGAGGGCCGCCTCGGCCTTCATGTGGAGGAGGAGCATCTCCAGGTTTCGACGCAGGATCGGATCGGTCTCGTGGTCCAGGCGCTCCTCGACCTTGCGCCAGGTGACGTGCTGATCGATGACGGGCATCCCGTTCCTCCAAGAGTCGCCAGCCGTTTAGACCATAGGCTTTTGTTTGGAGTCCCGCCCACGGCATACGAGCGTTCTGTCACCGCATGCTCGTCGGGTCGCTCACACGACTGACATCGTCCTGGGTGTGCACCTCCGTAGTGCCCGGTGCCCTTTTGTGTGACCGGGTCAGCTGCACCGACAGCTGTGTCGCCAGCTTGTCACCAACCACGAGCAACAGCAGCGACAACAGGAAGGCCCCGAACTCGGCGTTCGGGGCCTCTGACCTGCTGTTTCGATGGTGGCGGGGGAAGGATTTGAACCTTCGACCTTCCCCGCCGGGTTATGAGGGGCTTGACAAGTGTCCGAGGGCTGCTTCCCGACGCCAGTTCGTTACGACATGTGCGCCATTCGATCCGTCCGGTGCCGATCGGTCCATCCGGTGTCGCCCGATGCGGCCCCGTTGGTGACAAGTTCGGTGACGGCCGGATCCGGCTCGGTGACCGGATCGGCCGTCCGCGGGTTGGGAGACGGACCCGTGGCTGAGCACGAACTGGCTGGGCTTCCTCAGGGGGTAGTGCTCACGCCTGCGTTTCTCAATGCCTCAAGCAGCGGTTGAACTGCCTCGAACTGCGCATCGTCGAGCTTGTTGAGCCCGAGGAAGAGCGTCTCCCCGCCTCGTTTCAGGCAGACGTCGCGCCGGCCCTTCTTGTCGGGACCGGACACCTCAAGCGACAGGAACTTGACATGGGCGCGACTTGAGTCGTCAGACAGGGGCCCGAAGATCTCGACGACGGGTCCATCGACCATGGCGACGATGTTGTATCCGGTCGCGTGGAGATCGAGTTCGACCATGAATCGAACGTAACGGGGCATCCCCCGATCGGCAAGCTCAGTGCAGCCGCGACCTTCAGGTGGTGAAAGGACCTCACCGAGCTGCTCGCCGACTCTGCACCCGCTCGTTGGTTTCGCGGCGTTGGTCCGACGCGCGAAGATCCACGGTTTGCGGAGCGAGTCGGCGACGGGCGAACTAGCGTCTTCGGGCGCACGCCGCCAGCTGATCCCCACCTCGAGCCAGGGAGCGTGATCCATGTGGGTGCGAGGGCGCCGGGCCGCGCGCCCACCGGGTCGGCGATATATCGCTTGGCCGGCGCTGGCGATGATGACGGTGGGTTCGGTCGGCTACCTCGGGTCGGCACCGGCGATGTCGGTGGTGGGCCTCGCCTCGGTCTTCCTGTACGTCCTCCCCGCCATCGTCTTCTTGGTACCGGTGTCGCTTGTCGCCGCGGAGCTCGCGTCGGGCTGGCCGGGCGGCGTCTACAACTGGGTGCGCGAAGGCGTCTCTGCCCCGATGGGACTGCTCGCAGTGTGGTGCGAGTTCGCTCAGACGATCTTCTACTATCCGGCGCTGCTCGCCTTCGTCGGCGCGACGCTCGCCTACGTCATCGCACCGCACCTGGCGAGTGACGGGGTCTACACCGCCGCGATCATCATCATCCTGTTCTGGGGCGGCGTTCTCCTCTCCTCGCGCGGGTTGGGCCTCGTGGCCGCGTTGTCGTCGAGCGGAACCCTCGTCGGGACCCTGGTCCCCGGGGCGATCCTCGTCGCGCTGGGCATCGCCTACCTGCTCCAGGGGCACCACTCGGCCGCGCCGATGACCACGCACCAGATCCTGCCACCCTGGACCGGGCTCGCGAGCGTCGTGCTGATCGTCAACAGCTTCTTCACCTATGCCGGCATCGAGGTCAACGCCGTGCACGTCGACGAGCTCCGGAACCCCGGTCGCGAGTTCCCGAAGTCCATCTTCCTCGCCATGGGGCTGGTCCTCGCCGTCTTCATCCTCCCGACGCTCGCGATCGCGTGGGTGGTGCCCTCGCATCAGATCAGCTTCACGGCGGGCGTCATGCAGGCCTTCAACAGCCTCCTCGCACACTTTGGCCTCGCGTTCGCGACGCCGCTGATCGCCATCGCCCTGGCCGTCGGTGCGCTCGCCGGGATGATGGCCTGGCTGGACGGCCCGTCCGAGGGGCTCCTAAGGATCGGCCGTGAGCAGGGCTTCCTCCCCCCCTACTTCCAGCGGGTCAACCGGAAGGGCGTCGAGGTGCGGATCCTCTCGGCGCAGGGCGTCGTGATCACGGTCATCGCCCTCCTCTATGCGTTTGTGCCGGACGTCTCACGCGACTACTGGATCTTCGTGGCGATGGCCACGCAGGTGTACCTGATCATGTACGTGCTGATGTTCGTCGCGGCGGTGAGGCTGCGTCGCTCGCAGCCGAATCGCGCCCGCGGGTATCGGGCTCCGCTGCTCGGCCTGCTGTGCGTGGTCGGCACCGCATCGTCCCTGCTGGCGTTCCTGATCGGGTTCGTCTCGCCGTCACAGTTCGGCCACTCGAACCCGCTCGTGTACGCCTCGCTGATCCTCGCCGGGATCCTGGCGATCGGGGTCCTCCCGCCGTTCCTGCTGCACCGGTTCCGCAAGCCGGCGTGGAAGTCGACCGACCCTGGAGCAGCTCCGCCGCTATAGGCCCAACGGGAGAGCGGGCGCCGGCACGGACGCAGACGGAGTCGGGGGTCGGCCGATGGCGACCGATCAGCACGAGCTCCCGGGGATCCAAGCCCACGCCGCACGAACCTTCGAAGCCCTGCTCGGCGCTCCCGCCGAGTTCCGCCCGGTAGAACACGCGAAACCAGCGAAGCCCCGCCGAAGCGGGGCCTCTGACCTGGGCACATGGTGGCGGGGGCGGGATTTGAGCCCGCCGGGTTATGAGGGGCTTGACAAACGTCCGGCCAGTGCCGCTTCGGGCGCGTTCGTTACGTCTGTGGGGATCCGCGGTCCGGACAATGCCGGCCGGTCCGTTGGGAGTCGTCGGGTCCGCCGCCGTTGGTGACAAGTTCGGTGACAGAGGCTGGGACCAGCCACGATGTCCCGTGCTGGCTGGTAGGCAGTGATCACGAGCTGTCTCTTTCGGCTGTCATTCGTTCGGCGGCGGTCTTGAGCTGCTCGAGCGTGTGGCGCATCGCTCCTTGGAGCTCGCGGTGCCGGTTCGTGGGGACGTCGACGATCCGGGCCCAGGCCGGGATCCACTTCACCTCATAGGACTCGGTGACCCGGGTGCCGCCCTCGACCGGCTCGAATCCGTACCGCCAGAGCGTGGACTCGCGCCCGCCCTCCTCGGTTACGAACGCGAACTCTCGACCCGGTTCGGCGGTCAAGACGCGGCCGTGACGCGACCAGCGCATGAGTTGAAGCGGTCCACCCCGGTTGTGCCCGACGAACCTCGCGCCGGCGGCCGGACCGGTCGCGCCATCCTCCCACGCGACCCGCTGGCACTCCGGGCTCCACTCGCCCATGCGCGTCAACTCGGCCACCAGGCGATAGATCTCCTCGGCCGGTGCGTCGACGACAGTCTCTGCGCTGTCCTTGGTCAACCACCAGCGTGGGTTCTTCGCAGGCATCCCGCTTCCTCTCTCTCTCTCGCCCTTCTCTTCGTGCCGAAAGCTACTCGCCATAGCTGTTGCTGTCAAGGCACGCTTTCGCTAGGCTACATCAATGAAGAGCGACCGCACTCCCGCCGCGCCACCGGCGTCGGGACGGCCGGACCGGCGCGCCCGACGCCGCCAGGAGACCATCGAGGAAATCCTCGACATCGCCGAAGACGTGATGACTGACGAAGGGGTGACGGGCCTCAGCCTGGCCGAGGTGGCACGCCGCCTCGGTGTCCAGCCCCCTTCGCTCTACAAGTACTTCCCGTCGCTCATGGGGGTCTATAACGCTCTGTTCCTGCGAGGCCAACGCGAACACCTCGCAGTCATGCGCCAGGCCATGGCCGACGCTGAGCCTGGACTCGTTGCCCTGACGAAAGGGCTCGAGGCGAGCGGACGCTGGCTGCTGGCGAACCGGGCGATCGCCCAGCTGCTGTTCTGGCGCCCCGTCCCGAGCTTCGAGCCCTCCCCCGAAGCGCTCGCCCCGAGCGTCGAGATGGTCACCCTCCAACGCGCTGCGCTCGCCGACGCTGTTGCCGTCGGCCAGCTCGGACCCGAGGCCGACTCCGACGAGGCCGTCTATCTCGTCTCGACGTTGATCAGCGGGGTACTGACCCAGGCCATGGCCAACGAGCCCCACCTCGAATGGGGCCAGGACCGCTTCACCCCTGCCTTCCCGAAGCTCATGCGGCTCCTTGTCGCCGCATACCCACTTCCGACGTCGAAGGCGAAGCGGCGTAGTCACAGCCGTTGATATCGCGGGAGAGGAGGCTTATCGACGCCGGACCTTCGGGTCGCCGAGGCCGCTGACCTCCGTCCGCGGTACACGCCTGAGCCTTTTCCCGTGCCGTTTCAGATGTCCGAGCCGACAATCGGAGTGCCGACGTCACTCGCGTGTCACCGACCATGCGCAACACCCGGTAACAGCGGGAGGCCCCGGGCTTGTCGTCCGGGGCCTCTGATCTGGGGTTACATGGTGGCGCGGGATTTGAACCCGCGACCTTCGGGGGCGGGCTCAACCGGTGTGCGC
>PLJD01000078.1 GCA_003140175.1 Actinomycetota bacterium | reverse complement strand
TGAACGTCTCACCGCGCCCCACACCCAGGCTGATCTCTTCCCGGTCGGCCAGCGTCAGGCGCCCCGGTCCCGGCGACCAGTCCTCCGGGCGCCACCGACGCATCCGCTTGCGTCGCAGCACCACGCGAACCGCCTCATGCGAGCAGCCCACCTGGGCAGCGATCCGTCGATGCGACCACCCCTTCTTCCTCAGCCTCCGGGCCAACTGCCGTTGTTCCACCGTGAGCCACGCAGCCATCCCCACTCCTCGGTCGAGTCCACGAGCCTTGATGACTCACCGAGAAATTGCGCGGACCCCTTGAACCCGCCGGGTTATGAGGGCCTTGACACCCGTCCGGGGGCTGCCACGTCGAGCCCGTTCGTTACGCCCGGTGCGGGCTCAGATCCGTCGTGTGCCGACCCGTCCGTCCGAGGTCACCCGATGGGGCCCCGTTGGTGACAAGTTCGGTGACAGATCATGGGAGGCCAATGCGCTCGCGGAGCCAGACGGCGAACCACGCCTCGTTGACCCGCTGGGCGGCGATGGCGAGCATCGCTTCCTCGGCCTCATCGACATCGGGGGATCGCCGGAAGCAACGCGGCCCGTGTTCGTCGCCAAGCGCCACAAGCTCGGTGACCGCCTCGCCACGTTCAGAGTTGATTTGGCAGTACCGCTCCGGTTGACCCAGGGCGCCGAAAAGCGGAGGATCTGGCGTGGTAAGTGAGCGATCACTTCCACGCCCGGACCGGACGGTCATCGATCGGCCCGTTCCGTCCTGTGATCGCCATCACGATCGCTTTGCCCGGGTCCCGCACCTCGGACCCTTAGGAGAGAACAACGAAGCCTGGTCGTGCGATCGGCACGGTGATCTTCGCCCACCCCACAGTCCGGTCCGAGGCACTCGTCGGGTTGCTCACACCGTCGACATCCGTCCGTGCCGCGGGCCTGAGACCCGTCCCGTGCCGTTTCGTGTGCCCGAGTTGACAACGGGAGCGCCGATATCACCGGCGTGTCACCAACCACGCGCGACACCGGTAACAACAGGAAGGCCCCGAGCTGCACGCTCGGGGCCTGTGACCTGCGGTTTCGATGGTGGCGGGGGCGGGATTTGAACCCGCGACCTTCGGGTTATGAGGGGCTTGACAAACGTCCGGGGAATGCAGCCTTGGGCGGGACGGTTACGGCCGGTGGGATAGGGGATCCGGACACTGCCGGCCAGTCCCTTGGGTGCCGCCGAGTGCGGCTCCGTTGGTGACACGTTCGGTGACAGATCATGAGAGGCGATTCGCGGTCGGAGCCAGGCGGACAGACAGCCACCTCGGCCAGACCGACGGCAGGCCCAAAGGTGTGCGGCGCTACGAGGCGATGACCCAAAGCTGGCTCACCCTCAGGCGGAGGTGACCAGGGGGCCAGGAACCTTGAACGGCTCCTCCTCTTATTCAAGGATATCTGCTAACCTTGAATAAGAGGAGGAGCCCATGTCCACACTTGTTAGGCGCCGGTGGGAGACCGACTATGCGTCGGGCCTGCCTCGCCGCGACCGCGCCTCCTCCGACTACGGCGCGTACGTGCCCGACCCACTCGTCGGGCGGCCGGTCCGCCTGGATGGCGACGTGGCCGCAGATGTGGCCGACGCCGAGGCGGCCGGCGCCCGCTTCGACGCCAAGGCGGTCGCGCTCGCTGACACCGAGGCGCTCGCCCGGCTGCTCCTGAGGGCGGAGTCTGTCGCGTCGTCCAAGATCGAAGGCCTGGAGGTCGGCGGTCGGCGCTTGCTCCGAGCGGAGGTCGCGTCCGAACTCGGCGAGGACGCGAGGGACGTGACTGCGACCGAGGTGCTCGGGAACATCAAGGCGATGACTTGGGTGCTCGGCGTCGTGGACCGGGGGGACGACATCACCGTCGACCATCTCCTCGAGGCGCACCGCCGTCTTCTCGCCGGCACCCGGCTGGACCAGTACGGCGGGCACATTCGCAACGAGCAGAACTGGATCGGCGGGAGCAGCTTCAACCCGTGCTCCGCGTCCTTCGTTCCGCCACCGCCGGAGATGGTGCGCGACCTCATGGAAGATCTCTGCCGGTTCTGCAACGCCGATGATCTTCCGACGATCGTCCAAGCGGCGATGGCGCACGCGCAGTTCGAAACGATCCACCCGTTCGTCGATGGGAACGGGCGCATCGGGCGCGCGCTCATCCATCTTGTGCTCCGGCGGCGCGGCCTCGCCGTCCGCGTGCTCCCACCGATCTCGCTCATCCTGGCAACGTGGTCCGCCGACTACGTCGCGGGCCTGACCGCGACGCGCTACATCGGAATGCCGACGTCCGAGGCGGCGTTTTCCGGCGTGAACCAATGGGTCGCGCTGTTCGCGACCGCGTGTCGCCGGGCGATTGAAGACGCGGAGACATTCGAGAGGCGCGTCTCCGCGCTGCAGACCCGTTGGCGCGAACGTCTTGGGAAGGTCCGAGCAAAGTCCGCGGCCGACCTGTTGGTCGGCGGACTACCCGGCGCACCGATCGTGACCGTGAGCGGTGCGGCAGAGCTGATCGGCCGGACGTACCAGGCGACCAACGAGGCGATCGACCGCCTCGTCGAGGCGAAGATCTTGCGGCAGATCAACGTCGGCCAGCGCAACCGCGCGTTCGAGGCGCCCGAACTCATCCGGACGTTCACCGATTTGGAACGGCGGCTTGCGAGCCCGACGGCGGACACGCGATCGGCTCCGCCGGCACGGCGGGTCCCGCAGCGTCAATAGCCGAGCAAACGCGTCTGCCGAACGCGTGGTCGGCGGGTCGCTACTGGCACTCATCCTGGCTCCTGTTACGCAGCGCGGCCAGGTGCTATGGGGCGAACCGGATGACATCGACCGAGATCTCCACCGCCGGAACCGTTCCTCTGTTCTCAAGCCAGTGTGTGGTGTTCCTATCCTCGGGCCAGCCCACTCCCGGCCCATAGTCCGTAGCGACTCCATTTCGGTGGTCAGTGATCGTTCCTTGCAGTATGTAGACGATGCCTGGTCGGTCCTTATGGTCGTGAATCGGGCCGAAGACGGCTCCAGGCTCGAAGGTGAACATACGCATTCGAAGTTGACGCCCTGCCATCCCCTCGATCTCAGGGCCAAGGTCAACAGTTGCAAGTAACTCCGCCGTAACACCTTTCGTCTCAGGTGCCGCCTCTTCATTGCTCATCGTGCGCACCCCTCTGTACTTCCACGATCTAACCTCCTGCTGCTCGCACTCGTCCGCCGGGCTTCGACCACTGCGTGACGCTCCCTCCTCCAGCGGGAGCAGTCTTGTTGGTCTTCGACGAGGGCGCCCGGAACGCCCGGTCCTAGCTCCGGTGGGATGAAACGGACTCGGAGGCTCTCGATCCGGCCGACCGGTACCCGCGGACAGCGGTCCGGAGGGCGTCTCGGCCAGCCAGCAGGAGAGATCGACGAGATCCAGCCTGTCGCGGCCCCAGCGGTAGTGATCAGCCTGATGCGCGAAGTCATTGATGACGCCGAGAACACTGCGACTCTTCGTCTTCGCGAGCACGTGATTCTCCATCGCCACGAGTCCGCTGCCGAGGGCTGACGCGCCGACCCCGAGGCGAGTCGCGATCTCAGCAATGCGTCTGGGACGCCGTCGCACAACGGATGCGACCGGCGCGAAGGGAACCAGGACCGGAAGCAGGGATCGTTGGCTGACGAACAGCGCGACTTGCGGGCGCCAGAAGAGCGGCTTGACGTACCAGTCGCCCAACGCACCCGTGGACACCAAGTCTGACGAACTGGCCCCCACCGGCCCGGTCGAGGAACTTCTTGGTCGCCCGCACCACGATCATCGCTCGGGTCTGACAGCCCAACCAAGCCCGCGAGGGAGACCCGGGACGGCGGAATCGTCGGGTCGAGAACCCGAAGGTCGCCTCGTGAGAGGTCGTTCCGCGCCTTGTGCGCGCCAGTGGGCTCGAGGTGCCAAGGCAGCTGCGTCACCGGCTTGTCACCGAACCTCGGTGACAACGAGCATCAGCAGGAAGGCCCCGAGCTTCAAACTCGGGGCCTCTGACCTGCGCGTTCGTTGGTGGCGGGGGCGGGATTTGAACCCGCGACCTTCGGGTTATGAGCCCGACGAGCTACCAGACTGCTCCACCCCGCGCCGCACCCTTCACCGTACCAGCGCCGGCGCGACGGCCGCGACTCGGGAGATCCCCTGGGCGGCGGTCCGGTAGGGTCGCCGGTGTTCGTCGGGACGAGGAGACGCCATGTCGCTGTATGAAACGAAGATCGCTGGACTCGACGGGACCCCCAACCGTCTGCCTACTGAGCAGGGCAAGGTGACGCTGATGGTGAACGTGGCCTCGAAGTGCGGGCTCACCCCCCAGTACGAGGGCCTGGAGCGAATCCATGAGCGCTACGCCGACCAGGGCTTCTCGGTGCTCGGGTTCCCTTGCAACCAGTTCATGGGACAGGAGCCGGGCAGCCCAGCCGAGATCACCGAGTTCTGCTCGACGACGTACGGCGTGACGTTCCCGCTGTTCGAGAAGATCGACGTGAACGGCAACGACCGCCACCCGCTCTACGCCGATCTGACCGCGTCGCCCGACGCGGAGGGCTACACGGGCGACATCCGTTGGAACTTCGAGAAGTTCCTCGTCTCACCCGACGGTGAGATCCTCGCCCGGTTCAGCCCGCAGGTCGAGCCGGAGGCTGCCGAAGTGACCGAGGCCATCGAGAGCGCACTCGCCGGCTAGCGACGCAGGCGCCATGGACCGAAACGCGGCACGGCGGGAGTCGGCGAGGAGGGTGCGCGCCGGCGCTCAGCCGATGTTCACCAGGCTGTTGAGGCCCACCGATCGCATCGCGTCGCTGAGCCGCGCCGTGACCTGGGGCAGCTGGTTCGCGAGCAACACGACGCCGAACGCGCCGAGCAGCGTCGCCGAGGCCAAGGTGATCGCGCGCGAGTGGCGTTTCACCCACGCCAGCGGCGTCGCGACCCGACCGAAGGCGAGGCCGACCACGAGGAACGACGCGCCAAGCCCGAGCGAATAGGCGGTGAGCAAGACGCTGGCCCGGCCGAGATCGCGACCCTGGGCCGCGAAGTTCAAGACGGTGCCCAGGACCGGGCCGATGCAGGGCGTCCAGCCGAGCCCGAACGCGGCGCCGGCGACGGGGGTGGCGACGGGCCCGAACCGCTCGAGGTGCGGGTGGAAGCGGAACTCCTGGTAGAGGCGAGGCGTGGTGAGCAGCTGCGAGCCGGCGAGGTAGAGGGCCATGAGGAGCACGAGGCCGCCGCAGACCCGGGTGAGGGTCACCTGGTTCTGGAACAGCGACTTGCCGGCCGCGGTGGTGACGAGACCGAGGACGACGAAGACGACCGTGAAGCCGGCGACGAAACCCGCCGTGTTGACGAGGATGCGCCGCAACGCCCGGGACCGGGCCTCGGCGAGCTCCCCGACGGCGAGGCCCGACATGAGGCTGAGGTAGCCGGGGACGATCGGGAGGACGCAGGGAGACAGGAACGAGATGACCCCGCCGCCGAACGCGGTGAGGACGTACAGGTTGCGCTCGGCATCGGACGTCGCGCCGACGACGGCGTGCACGAGGGGGAACATGGGCGGGCCCGATGCTACGAGGCGCCCCCGCCCGGGGCCGGCGCGGGGCTCAGCTCGGCGGGTTGGCGAGCCGGATCACGTTGAACATCGCACCCTGGGGATCGGCGAGGACCGCCATGCGCCCGGGTGGGATGTCCATCGGCTCGGCGAGCACCTGGGCGCCGCGACGCTTCGCGTCGGCAACGGTGGCGTCGGTGTCGGCCACGGCGAAGTACACGACCCAGAGCGGGGGGATCCCCGGCATCGGTGGTGCTTGCGCGCCGGCGACGGGCTGGTCGCCGAGGCGGAACTCGGTGTAGCGCATCGGGCCCATCTCGAGGGGGTGGGCGTCCCAGCCGAAGAGCTGGTGGTAGAACGCGCTGGCGCGCTCCACGTCGGGGGTGAGGAGCTCGTTCCAGGCGAAGGAACCAGGTTCGTTCACGACGGTCGCGCCGACGTGGGTCTTGGCCTGCCAGGCGCACAGCGCCGCGCCGGTGGGGTCGGCGATGATCGAGAGGCGTCCGACGTCCATGACGTCCCTCGGCGCTTGCACCACTGACCCGCCGGCGGCGTCGACCTGGCCGGAGGTGGCGTCGACGTCGGCGACCGTGACGTGGGTGACCCACACGGGGGGCGCGCCCGCTGCGCGCATCTCGGCTGGCTGCGCCATCATCCCGGCGGCCTCCCGGCCGTCGACGCGGGCGATCCAGTACGGGTTGGTGGGATCGTCCGACTGGTCGTCGTAGTTCCAGCCGAACAGGGCTCCGTAGAACTCCTGCGCGGCGGCGGGGTCGGTGGTGCTGAGGTCGACCCACGAGGGGGTGCCGGGCGCGTAGTCGGTTTTCGTCGTCATGCGATGCACCGTACCCGTGCCACCCGACGGGTCGTGCACCCGGGTGGGCGCCTCGCGTTCCACCGGTCGACACCAGGGAACGCGCGGTGTTCGAGACGCGCAGTTCGTCGCGGCCCGGTGAACTCGTCGGTCGCGGTCGGCCCCGACCCGGGTCGGGAGTCAGGCCTCGGAGCCGCCCGCCCGCTCCGGGTCTGGTGGCGCGTGTGCCCGCGCGTCGGCGATCCGGCCCTCGGCCAGGGCGACGTAGTCGGGATCGGTGTCGTAGCCGACGTAGTGGCGGCCGCTCCGGACCGCGGCGACCGCGGTCGAACCCGACCCGAGGAACGGGTCGAGCACGACGTCACCGACGTACGTGTAGAAGTGGAGGAGGCGTTCGGGCAGCTCGACGGGGAAGGGGGCGGGGTGTCCGACCCGGCGGGCATGCTCGGGGCGGATCTGCCAGACGTCGAGCGTCGATTCGAAGAACTGCTCTTTGGTCGTGGTGTTCTCGAAGGGCAGGCCTCGCCGTTCGCGCTCCTTGCGGGGCACGGCCCGGTCGAAGCGGCCCTTGCTTGCCACCACGATGCGTTCGGTCACGTCGCGCAGCACCGGATTGGCGGCCGAGAGGAACGAGCCGACCGCGATGGACCCGGTGGCGCCTTTCGCCTTCTGCCAGATGATCTCGCCCCGCAACAGGAGGCCGAGGTCGTCTTGGAGGATCCGGATCACGTCGGCGGACAGCGACCGGTAGGGCTTGCGGCCCAGATTGGCGACGTTGACGGCGAGGCGCCCGCCGGGCTCGAGGACACGGCGGCACTCGGCGAACACGTCGCGCAGCATGGCGAGGAACTCGACGTAGGACGCCGGGACGTGGCCTTCGCCGATCGCCTGCTCGTACTCCTTACCCGCGAAGTACGGCGGGGAGGTCACGACGAGCGCGACGCAGGCGTCGTCGACGTCGGTCATGGTGCGGGCGTCGCCGCAGAACAGCTGGTCGGGGACCGAACAGGGATGAAGGGTGTCGTCGGCGCAGACCTCGGGTGACGCGAACCGGGCGTAGAAATCACCGGCGTCGTGGCTTTCGCGTTTGCCCGTGCCGAAGGCTTGGGTGCGCGTCGCCATCCCCGGCACCGTACTGCGGGGTTGGCGTGGAGCGGGGACGGCTCAGCGTTCGGCGATCGGATCGTTGGCGACCGCGGCTTCGTCGAACGTCGCCATCTCGTTCAGCACCCGGGCCGCGGCCTGCAGGATGGGGATGGCCAGGCACGCGCCGGTGCCCTCACCGAGGCGCATCCCGAGGTCGAGGACCGGGACGAGGTCGAGGAACTCGAGGGCGGCGGTCGCGCCGGGCTCAGTCGAGCGATGACCGGCGACGCAGCGCGACGCCACGCCCGGCGCGAGCCGTTCGGCAACGAGCAGCGCGGCGAGCGCGATGACGCCGTCGACGACCACGGGCCGGCCGGCGGCCGCCGCGCCGATCACGAAGCCCGCGAGCGCGGCGATCTCGAGCCCGCCCACCTCGGCGAGGATCGAGACCGGGTCGAGGTAGCCGGCGACCCGGTCCACCGCGCCGCGCACGATCTGCGCCTTGTGCTCCAGCATGGCGTCGTCAATGCCGGTCCCCCGGCCCGTCACCGCGGCGGCGTCTCGTCCGGTGAACGCGGCGATCAGCGCGGCGGAGGCGGTGGTGTTCCCGATGCCCATGTCGCCGGTGGCGAGCAGGTCGTGGCCGCGCCCGGAGAGGTCCGCCGCGACCTCTGCTCCCGCGTCGAGCGCGGCGCGCGCCTCGGCCGCGGTCATGGCGGGACCGGTGGCGAGGTCGGCGGTTCCGGACCGGACCTTGCGGTGCGCGACGACGGGAAGCGCGCTGACGTCGCCGGCGACGCCCACGTCGACGACCTCGACGTGCGCGTCGACCTGGCGGGCGATCACGTTGATGGCGGCGCCGCCGGCCACGAAG
>PLJD01000042.1 GCA_003140175.1 Actinomycetota bacterium | reverse complement strand
CCCCGGACTCGGCGTAGAAGGGGGTGCGGTCGAGTACCACCTCGACCGGTCCGGTCGCGACGCGCTCGACCCGGGCGCCGTCGACGAGCAGGGCCAGCACCTGGGCGTCGGGGGTCTCGGTCTCGAAGCGGCCGGTGAACTCGGTGGGGCCGCCCGTCTCGAGCAGCGCCCGGTATCCGGCGGTGTCGGGTCGTTCGTCGGCGCCTCGGAGGCCGCCGGCGCGGGCGCGTTGCTCCTCCATCCGGGCTTCGAAGCCGGCCACGTCGACCGCCCGGGCGCGTTCCGCGGCGATCTCGCGGGTCAGGTCGATGGGGAACCCGAGCGTGTCGTGCAAGAAGAAGGCGTCGGAGCCGCTCACGTCGCCCTGGTTCAGGAGCCCGTCGAGGAGCTCGACGCCCCGTTCGAGGGTCTGGCGGAACCGTTCCTCCTCACGTCGCACCGTCGCGACGACGAGGTCGTGCTGACGGGCGAGGTCCGGGTAGGCGTCGCCCATCACGGCGACGGTCGCGTCGACGAGGGTCGGGGTGACGATGTCGTGCGCGCCGAGGAGGAAGGCGTGGCGCACCGCGCGTCGGATGATGCGGCGCAGCACATATCCCCGTTCTTCGTTCGACGGGACGACACCGTCGGCGATGAGGAAGCTCATGGTGCGGGCGTGCTCGGCGAGGATCCGCAACGACACGTCGACCTCAGGCTTGGTGCCCAACGACGCGCCGGTGGCCTGCTCGGCGGCGCGCACGAGGGGCGCGAACACGTCGATGTCGAAGATCGACTCGACGCCCTGGAGTGCCATGAGCATGCGTTCGAGGCCCGCGCCGGTGTCGATGCTCGGTTTGGGGAGTGGGACCTGGCCGTCGACGCGCTGGTCGAGATTCATGAAGACGAGGTTCCAGATCTCCACGAAACGGTCGGGGTCGCCGGTGGCGGGCCCGCCGCCCGCGCCGTAGGCGTCGCCGAGGTCCCAGAAGATCTCCGACGACGGTCCGCACGGGCCGGTGTCCCCCATCCGCCAGAAGTTGTCGTCGCCGAGGCGCTGAATGCGGGCTGCGGGGACCCCCACCCGCGTCCGCCAGATCTCGTCGGCTTCGTCGTCGGACACGTGGACGGTCACCCAGAGCCGCTCGGGGTCGAGCTCGAGCACGTCGATGAGGAACTCCCAGGCCCACTGGATCGCCTCGGGCTTGAAGTAGTCGCCGAAGCTGAAGTTGCCGAGCATCTCGAAGAAGCTGAAGTGGCGGTTCGTGCGGCCGATGTCGTCGAGGTCGTTGTGCTTGCCCCCGACTCGGACGCATTTCTGCACCGAGACCGCCCGGGCCCAGGGGGGTGTCTCGTCGCCGACGAAGAAAGGCTTGAACGGCAGCATGCCGGCCATGGTGAAGAGCACCGTCGGGTCGTGTGGGATCAGCCCCGCCGACTCGACCCGCGCGTGCCCGCGCGCGGCGAAGAAGTCGAGGAAGGCGGCGCGCAGCTCGCCGGCGGTGCGGGGCGGCATGATGTCAGGCTACCGCTCGGGGTCGTCGCGGCCTTCGCCGTTCGCGGCGTCCGGCGCGGCGAGCAGATGGCGCAGGCGCGCCTCGCGGACGTGCATCTCTCGACGGCCCTCGTCGAGCGCGCCGGTGACGTCGCGTCGCACGCGGGTAGCGAGGTCCGCGGGGACGAGGTGGGCGGCGGCTTCCTCGACGCGCCGGCGCGCCCGGGTCGCGGCCGCCACGCCGAGGCCAAAGCCGGTCACGAGCCAGAAACCCCGCCGGATCATCGGGTGTCGCTCCGCACCGAGCGGGCGAGTCGGGTCGCGGCCCGCCGGGCGCCCGCGCCCCACGCCACCGCCTTCACGAGGCGTCCGGTGACCGGCTCGAGCAGCACGCGGGGTGCCGTGCCCGGGGGCTCGGGGGTGCCCCCGCGGCGGGCCAGCGCGGCGGCGCCCTGCGCGGTCTGCACCGCGTGGGCGGCGCGGGCGTCGAGATCGCCGAGGCGCGCTTCGAGGTCGACGAGTCGGCGTTCGACGAGGGTCACGCGGGCCCGTGCGCCCGCGAGTGCGGCGACGGTGAGCAGCAGCGTCGCGGCGAGCACCCCGACAACCACCCAGGCCAGCGTGCTCACGGTCCAGTCTCCTTCTCCGCCGGGCCGGCACCACCGGGCGGGGCGCCCGATGGTCCCTCGACGTCCTCGCCGCGTCCGCTGGCGCGGTAGTAGCGATGTTGGGCGGCCTCGCCCGGCCGGTATTCCTGGTCCACCCAGCCTTCGGGTACGGCGTGCGGGTACTGGTATCCGTCGCCGTGACCGAGCCGGGCCGCGCCAGGGTAGTGAGCGTCTCGGAGGTGGATGGGGACACGAGGCGCGACGCCGTCGCGGACGTCGCCGGTCGCGGCCTCCAGCGCGGTGAGCACCGAGTTCGACTTCGGCGCGCGGGCGAGGTACAGGACGGCCTGCGCGAGGTTCAGGCGTGCCTCGGGGAGGCCGACGTACTCGACCGCCCGGGCGGCCGCGTCGGCGACGAGCAGGCCTTGGGGATCGGCGAGACCGACGTCCTCGGAGGCGAGGATGACGAGCCGCCGGGCGATGAGGCGGGCGTCTTCCCCGGCCTCGAGCATGCGGGCCAGCCAGTAGAGGCCGGCGTCGGGGTCGGAGCCTCGGATGCTCTTGATGAACGCCGACAGCACGTCGTAGTGGTCGTCGTCGTCGTAGCGCAGGGCGCGCAGCGCCATTGCCGCTTCGGTGTCGGCGAGGGTGACCCGGTCGCGTCCGTCTTCACTGGCCAACGCGGCTGCGACCTCCAGGGAGGTCAGGAGGTGGCGGGCGTCGCCGTCGGCGCGCGCCACGAGGTGCTCGAGGGCGTCGGGGTCGAGGGAGACCGATTCCTCACCCAACCCGCGGGGGTCGCGGCCGGCCCGCTCGACGAGGTCGCGCAGCGCGTCGGGAGCAAGCGGCTCGAGGCGAAAGAGCGTGGAGCGCGACAGCAGCGGGCCGGTGAGGGAGAAGAAGGGGTTCTCGGTCGTCGCCCCGATGAGGACGAGGAGTCCCTCCTCGACGTGGGGTAACAGCGCGTCCTGCTGGGTTCGGCTGAAGCGGTGTACCTCGTCGAGAAACAAGATGGTGCCCTGTCCCCGTTCGGCGAGGCGGCTCTTGGCTCGCGCCGCGACCTCGCGGACCTCCTTGACCCCGGCGCTGACCGCGGAGAGCGGCTCGAATGCCTTGCGGGTCGCGCCGGCGACGAGCCGGGCGATGGTCGTCTTCCCCGTGCCCGGTGGCCCCCACAGGATCACCGACGACAGCCGGTCGGCCTCGATGAGGGTCCGCAGCGGCTTGCCCGAACCGAGGAGGTGCTCTTGGCCCGCGACCTCGTCGAGGGTGCGGGGCCGCAGCCGGGCCGCGAGGGGCGCCCGTCGGGTCAGGCGCTCCTCGAGCGCGGCGCTGAACAGGTCGGACACCGGCCGATGCTACGGCGACGCGGGACTAGGTGCGTCGGATGACGCTCAGGCCCAGGTCGCGCAGCTGGCGGGCGTCGATCCCACTGGGCGCACCGGTGAGCGGGTCGGTCCCGGACTGGGTCTTGGGGAAGGCGATCACCTCGCGGATGTTGTCCTCGCCGGCGAGGATGGCAACCAGCCGGTCGATCCCGACCGCGAAGCCGGCGTGGGGCGGCGCGCCGTACCCGAACGCGTCGAGGAGGAAGCCGAACCGCTCCCGGGCCCGTGACTCGTCGATCCCGAGCACCGCCAGGACGCGCGCCTGCAGGTCGGGATCGTGGATCCGGACGCTGCCCGAGCCCATCTCCCAGCCGTTCAGAACCAGGTCGTAGGAGCGGGACCGCACCGCGAGCAGGTCCGCGCCGGTGGCGTGCTCGAGAAGGTCGCGGTCGGCGGGGTGCGGTGCCGTGAAGGGGTGGTGCGCGGCGATCGGATGGCCGTCGTCATCGAGGCCTTCGAACAGCGGGAAGTCCACCAGCCACGCCAGCGCGAGGTCGGGCGGGTCGACGGGATGGGCCACTTCGACCCGCAGCGCGCCGAGTACCGACGCCACGGTGCCGAGCGCACCGGCGACGAGCAGCAGCAGGTCGCCCGGCTGTGCGCCGAACGCGTCGATGATGCCGAGCCGCTCGTCGTCGGTGAGGTGCCGCGCGACGGGCGAGTCGAGCTCGGCGCCGTCGCGGACACGCATCCACACCAGCCCTGCCGCGCCGAGGCCTTTGGCGCGCTCGATGAGCGCGTCGAGGCGTCCGCGTCCCAACTCGGCGCCACCGGGCACGCACAGACCCCGCACCGCCTCGGCCTGAAAAGCACGGAAGGCGGTCGCGGCGAGGACTTCGTGCACGTCGACGATCTCGAGCAGGACGCGCAGGTCGGGCTTGTCGGTCCCGAATCGGTCCCGGGCCTCTTGCCACGTCAGCCGGCCGATCGGTGGTGCCTCCCGCCCCGTGGCGGCGACCACCGCGGCGCGGACCGCGTCGCCGATCACCGCCATGACGTCGTCGCCGTCCGCGAAGCTCATTTCGGCGTCGAGCTGCATGAACTCGAACTGGCGGTCGGCGCGCAGATCCTCGTCGCGCAGGCAGCGGGCGATCTGGTAGTAGCGGTCGATCCCACCCACCATCAGCAGCTGCTTGAGCAGCTGCGGGCTTTGGGGCAGCGCGTAGAACGACCCGGGGTGCCGACGCGACGGGACGACGAAGTCGCGGGCGCCTTCGGGGGTCGAGGCGATGAGCATCGGCGTCTCGACCTCGACGAAGCCCTGCTCGTCGAGGGAGGCGCGCAGCGCGTGGTTGACCCGGGCCCGCAGTCGGAGGTTGCGCTGCAGTCGCTCCGAGCGCAGGTCGAGGTATCGGTACCGCAAACGCAGGACCTCGTCGGCCTCGACCCGCTCGCCGATCGGGATCGGCGGGGGCTCGGCGCGGTTCAGCAGCTCGACGGTTCGGGCCGCGACCTCGACCGCGCCGGTCGCGAGGTCGGGGTTCGTCGAGCCCTCGGGCCGGTGGCGGACCGTGCCCTCGACCCGGAGCACGTACTCGGCGCGGATCGTGTGGGCGTCGAGTCCGGTCGCCGCGTCGGGGTCGACTACCACCTGGACGACGCCGCCCGCGTCGCGCAGGTCGAGGAACACGACCCCGCCGTGATCGCGGCGTCCCGCGACCCAGCCGCACAGGGCGACGGCGCGGTCGACGTCGCCGGCCCGCAGGTCGCCGGCCCGGTCGGTGCGCATCGACGTGGCGGTCACCGGGCGGGGTCCGCCGCTTCGGCGTGGAGGAGGATCCAGCCCGCGACCTGCTCGCGGGGTACCTCGACCTGCTCGCCGCTGCCGAGATCCTTGACGCCGACGCTGCCGCGCTCCGCTTCCCGAGGGCCGAGCATGACCCCGTAGCGGGCCCCCGATCGGTCAGCGAGCTTCCACTGCGCCTTCACCGACCGGCCGCCGTAGGCGCGGTCAGCGCCCAGCCCAGCCTCGCGCAGCTCGGCGACGAGCACGGTGGCGCTCGGGTCGCCGATCCCGTCGACGATGAACGCGTCGAGGGCCGGGCCGGCGCCGGTGAGGACCTCCTCGGCGTCGCAGGCGATCAGGACCCGCTCGATCCCGATGCCGAACCCGATACCGGGCGTGGGAGGTCCGCCCATCTCCTCGGCCAGCTGGTCGTAGCGTCCGCCGCCGCCGACCGCGTTCTGCGCCGCGTCGAGGGCAGTGCTGGAGAACTCGAACGTCGTGCTCGTGTAGTAGTCGAAGCCGCGCACCAGCCGGGGGGTCAGCGCGTAGCGGATCCCGAGCGCGTCGAGCCCGGCCTGGACCCGCTCGAAATGCTGACGGGACGGCGCGCTCAGATGCTCGGTCAGCTGGGGGGCGCCGTCGAGGACGTCTTGCCACGACTCGTCCTTGGCGTCGAGGACCCGCAGCGGGTGCGCGTCGGCCCGGGCCAGGAACTCGGGACCCAGCCCCGCGCCGCGCTCGAGGAGATAGGCCCGCAGGTGGGTGACGAACTCGGCCCGGTCCGCGGGCTCCCCCATCGAGTTCAACGCCAGCGTCACCTGGCGCAGCCCGAGGTCACGGTAGAAGCCGTGGGCCAGCGCGATCACCTCGACGTCAGCGTCGGGATCGTCGACACCGAGCACCTCGGCACCCACCTGCCAGTGCTGGCGGTACCGGCCCCGCTGGGGACGCTCGTAGCGGAAGTTCGGCGCGAGGTACCACACCTTCCACGGCGGGGTCGGCCGGTGCTGCACGTACGCGCGCACGACCGGCGCGGTGCCCTCCGGCCGCAGGGCCAGGGCCCGGCCGCCCCGGTCGGTGAGCTCGTACATCTCCTTGCGGACCACGTCGGTGGCGGTGCCGACTCGCTGGAACACCTCGACGTGCTCGACCACCGGGGTGATCACCAGCCCGTACCCGAACCGGGCGGCGCGGGCGGCGAAGGCCTGCACGAGCGCCGACCAGCGCCCCGACTCGGGTGGGAGGACATCGTGGGTCCCCACCGGCGCGCGGTAGTCGGTTTCCGCCATCCGGCGATGCTATCGAGCGGTGCTCGCGCGCCCGGGTGTCAGTTCCGCGCGTGACCGGGGAGCAGACGGTACGCCTCGTACACCGAATCGACTCGCTGAATAGCCCGGAGGATCGAGTCGAGGTGGTTCGGATCAGCGAGCTCGAAGTCGAAACGGAACCGGGCCACCCGGTCGCTGGAGGTCTGCGACCGGCTGGTGAGGATGTTGACGTGATGCTCCGCGAGCACCTCGGCGACGTCGCGCAGCAGCCGGGACCGGTCGAGGGCCTCGACCTCGACGGACACGACGAACGTCGCGGTCTCGTCGTGATCCCATTCGACGTCGATGACCCGCTGGGTTTGGCTCGACAGGGCGGTGGCGTTCGCACAGTCGGCCCGATGCACCGACACACCCCGACCGCGGGTGATGAACCCCATGATCTCGTCGCCGGGGACCGGGGTGCAGCACCGCGAGAGGCGCACCATGACGTCGTCGAGTCCCTCGACGTGGACGCCGACCGTGCGGGACCGCAAGGCCCGCGGGGCGTGCGGTGGCCGGGTCGTGGTGATCGGCAGCTGCTCCTCCCCGCCTCGCAGCTCCCGCTGCACCCGTTGGGCGACCGCCCGGGCGGAGACGTGGCCCTCACCGATTGCGGCGTGGAGGGTGTCGAGGTCGAGGTAGTGCAGCGCGGTGGCGACCTGGCGCAGCGACGTCGACTGGGTGAGTTTCTGAACCGGCAGGCCTTCCTTGCGCAGCGCCTTGGCCAGCTCCTCTCGCCCCGCGTCGATGGTGTCGACGCGCCGCTCGCGGGAGAACCACTGCCTGATCTTGTTGCGCGCCCGCGGCGAGGTCGCGACCTGGAGCCAGTCTCGCGAGGGACCGGCGGAGGCCGTCTTCGAAGTGACGATCTCGACCGTGTCGNNCGGTGTGAATCGCGTAGGCGAAGTCCACCGGGGTGGACCCCGACGGCAGGGTGACGACTTTGCCTTTCGGCGTGAAGATGAACACCTCGTCTTGTTGGAGATCGATCTTCAGGGTCTCCATGAACTCGGTCGGGTCGTCGGTGTCCTGTTGCCAGTCGACCATCCGCTGCAGCCAGGCCAGGTCCTCGGCCGGCGACCGTTCCTTGTATCCCCAGTGCGCGGCGATGCCGAACTCGGCGCGGCGGTGCATCTCCTTCGTGCGGATCTGCACTTCGACCGGACGTCCCCCCGGGCCGACCACTGTGGTGTGCAGGGACTGGTAGAGATTGAACTTCGGCATCGCGATGTAGTCCTTGAACCGGCCCTGCACCGGGGTCCACAGCGCATGGATCGAGCCGAGCGCGCCGTAGCAGTCCTTCACCGACTCGACGATGACTCGGACACCGACGAGGTCCTGGACGTCGTCGAATTCCTTGCCCTTGACGACCATCTTCTCGTAGATGGACCAGTAATGCTTCCGGCGTCCCTGGACCTGCGCCTCGATGTGGAGGTCGCGCAGGCGGTCGCGGAGCTCGGAGAGGACACGCTCGAGCTCCTGTTCACGCGCCGGCGCGCGGCTGGCCACCATCTGCTCGATCTCCACGTACCGCTTGGGGTGCAACACCGCGAAGGCCAGATCCTCGAGCTCCCACTTGAGCTCTTGGATTCCGAGCCGGTGCGCAAGCGGCGCATAGATGTCGAGGGTCTCGCGGGCGATGCGGCGCTGCTTCGCTTCGGGCAGCGACGAGATGGTGCGCATGTTGTGGAGGCGGTCAGCGAGCTTGATCAGCAGCACGCGGATGTCGCTCGCCATCGCGACGAGCATCTTGCGCAGCGTGGCTGCCTGCTGAGCCTCCCGCGAGTTGAACTGGATCCGGTCCAGCTTCGTGACACCGTCGACGATGGCGGCGAGCTCAGCACCGAACGTGACCTCGATGTCGGCGACGGTGACCGCAGTGTCCTCGACCGAGTCGTGAAGCAGCGCCGCGGCGACGGTCACGTCGTCGAGGCCAAGCTGGGCGATCACCATCGCCACCCCGAGCGGGTGCGCGAGGTACGGCTCCCCGGAGTGCCGCAGCTGATCGGCGTGCGCGACCCGGGCCACGTCGAAGGCCCGCTCGATGAGCGCGGTGTCGGTGCGGCGGTGGCGGACCTGGAACTCCGCGAGCAGTGGCGAGAGCTCAGCGTCGACCTGGTGGCGTCGCCACGGCCGAGGCAGGACCGACCGCCGGTCGGGGCGGACCTCGAGGGTGCTCATGTCCCTCGCCATGCTACGACCCCGATTCGAGCATCCGGTGCTGGGACGCGCGGCGCGGGGACGGGTGCGGCCGCGGTCAGCGTCGCTTGCGCCGCCGCTGCTGGCGAGGCCGGGGCGCCACGACGCCGGGCGGCACCCCCGGACGGGTGGCGGTGGGGCTGGCACTGGGGTCGGGGCGGGCGGCCGGCGCCGGTCGGTCGCGGGCGCCCGCTGCGTCGGGGCTGGTCGCCGCCGGCACGGCAGCTACCGCAACCGGTGTCGCGTCGCCGCGCTGCCCCCGGGCGGCCTTGGCCGCCTGAGATTCGGCCCGTTCCCGCACCGCCCGGTACTTGGGCTCCCGCTCCTTGACCCAGGCCAGGATCGGCGCCGCGATGAAGATCGACGAGTACGCGCCGGTGCTCAACCCGACGAACAGGGCAAGCGCGAAGTCCTTCAACGCGGCGGCGCCGAAGATGCCGCTGCCGACAAAGACCAGCGACGCGACGGGCAGCACCGCGACGAACGACGTGTTCAGCGACCGCATCAGGACCTGGTTCAGGGAGCGGTTCACCATCGCGGAGTACGTGTCGGCCCGATCGGTGCCGACGGTCGGCGTGTTCTCGAGCACCTTGTCGAACACGACGACGGTGTCGTACAACGAAAACCCGAGGATGGTCAGGAACGCGATCACCGTGGCCGGTACGACCTGGAATCCGGTCACGGCGTAGACGCCGACGGTGACCAAGATGTCGTGGATCACCGCCAGGATCGCGGCGAGGGCCATGCGCCACTCGAAGCGGAAACTCAGGTAAAGCGCGATGAGGATGAAGAAGACGACCAGGGCCAGGGCCGCCTTGTTCGTGACCGTGGAACCCCAGGTCGGGCTGACCGACTCGACTCCGGACTCGGGTCCATAGCGGGCGAGCGCTGCAGCGATCCGGGACTGCTCAGCGCTGCTCACTGCGGGGGTCTGGACCTCGACCGAGTGCACGCCATTGCTGCGGTTGACACCGAGCGAGATCGCAGCGTCGCTCTGGCCGATCGGGCGCAGGACGCTGCGAACCGCGTTCACCGTAGGCGGGACAGCCTTCGCGGTGACTGTGTAGGAGAGGCCTCGGGACTCAGGTCCGAAGCGGGAGAGACTCTGCGCGATCCGCGATTGCTCGGCGCTGCTTACCGCGGGTATCTGGACTTGAATCAAGCGCGCTCCGGTAACCCCCACGGGCAGGGAGACCTGGGCACTCGGCGTGCCGGCCGAGCGCAGGACGGTACGAACCGCGCTCACGGTGGGCGGCGTGCCGTTCACAGTGATCGTGTACAAGACCCCACCCGTGACGTCGAAACCGGGCTTGGCCCTCGCCAGGGCGCGAGCAATCCGGGCTTGCTCGGCGCTGCTCGCAGCAGGAGCCTCGACCTGAACCGCGTGCGCACCGCCGCTGGTCGTCTGCGATGAGACCTGAGCATCAGCCTCGCCCACGGAGTCGAGGACGGCGCGCACTCCGGCCACGGTGGGCGCGGTACCTGTGACCGTGACCGTGTAGGAGAGCCCGCCGGTGAAGTCGATCCCGAGGTTCAGACCCGAGACGGCCAACGCGATGATCGAGATCAGCAGGAACGTCCCCGACAGCAGCGCCCAGCGCCACGACCGTTCGATGAACTGGAACCGGGTTCGTTCGTGGAACAGGTCGCCGATCGTGTGGCGGCGCCGCCGCGTTTTGGGGGGTGCCTCGGTGGTGGTCATGCCGTGACCTTCGGCGCGTCGAGGCCCGCCGCGATGCCGACGCCTCGCAGGCGGACCAGGTTCGGCCGTCGGGCGAGGAGCGAGACGAGCGGATGCATGAAGAAGTAGGAGACGACGAGGTCGAGGATGGTGGCGAGGCCCAGGAACAGGGCGAAGCCCTTCACCGAGCCGATGGCGAGCGCCCAGAGCGCGCCGGCGCCAATGAGGGAGACCAGGTCGGCGGCGACGATGGTGCGGAACGAGCGGGTGAAGCCGCGGTCGACCGAGGAACGCACGGTACGACCGGTGCGCACCTCGTCTTTCAATCGTTCGAAGTACACGACATACGAGTCGACGGTGATCCCGACCGACACGATGATCCCGGTGACACCCGAGAGGGTCAAGGCGAGATGGAGGGACGGGCCGAGGCCCGAGATGATCGCGTAGAGCAGCGCCGCGCTCACCCCGAGCCCGAGGATGACCACGAGCCCGAGGATCCGGTAGTACGCAAGCATGTACAGGGCGACGAGGCCGAGGCCGATGAGCCCGGCCGCGATGCCGGCGTTGAGGTCGTCACTGCCGAGCGTCGGCGAGACCTGCTGCACGTCGATGGCGCGGAGCTGCACGGGCAGGGCGCCGTAGTTGATGATCGTGGCCAGGTCCGACGCCTGCCCCTGCGTGAAGTTGCCGGTGATCTGGACCGTGGTGAAGGACGACGCCTGGAAGGCCGGGTTGGACTGCACGACGCCGTCGAGGACGATCGCGACCTCGTTGCGGGGCGCCTGCTGTTTGAAGGAGGCGGCGGCCAGCGCGTTGAACTTCGTCTCTCCGGAGCTCTTGAGCGTCATCTCGACGGCGTAGCCCTGCCCGGACACGAACGTCGAGGTGGCGCCGCTCACGTCGGCGCCCGAGAGGCCGGCGGGGACCCCGACGCTGGCGTTGGCGTTCACGGGTGCGAGCAGCAGCCGGTCCTTGCTGTTGCGCAGGGGGAGGACGACGCAGTCGTTGGCGTTGTCGTTCTCGAGCGACGTCGTCGGCAGGTTGGTGCCCGCCGCGCTGAGCAGCGACTGGATCTCGGTCGCGTTGCAGGTCGCGATCGCGGTTTGGATCGCCGTCTGGTTGGCGGGGATCGTCGTGGTGGTGGTCGTCGCCCCTTTGGCCGTCGAGGCCTTCGCCGGCACCGGGGGGACATCGGCGAGGACGGGGCGGAGTCGCAGCTGCGCGGTACGTCCCACGAGGCGCAACGCCTTCGCCTGGTCCTTCACGCCGGGGAGCTCGACCACGATGTCGTTGCCCTGCTGGCTGATGCTCGGCTCGGCGACACCGAAGGTGTTGACGCGGTTGTTGATGATCTTCAGCGTCTCGCTCAGCGCCGAGGCCTTGGGGTGGCCGATCGGCTCGTACGTGACCGAGATCCCGCCCTTGAGGTCGAGGCCGAGCACCGGGGCGTTCCCGGACAGGATGGTCGCGGTGATGGCGCCGATCACCACGACGACGGACGCGATGAGATAGATCTTCAGGCGGCGTTGCATTCGTCAGCTCGGGTCGCCGTCGGCGCGCGGGTCACCCAGCTCGGGTGGAGCGTCGTCGGCGGGGGTGATCTGGCGCGTGACGGCGGCCCGGGCGACGCGCACGACCACCGAGGGCGCGATCTCGAGCTCGACGATGTCGTCGTTGAGGGTGCGGATCGTGCCGACGATCCCGCCCGTCGTGATGATCTCGTCGCCGGGGCCGAGGCTGGCGACGAGCGCCCGGTGGGCGGCCATCTGACGTCGCTGGGGCCGCACGACCAACAAGAAGAAGGCCGCGACGAGGATGAGGAGGTAGACGAACACGATGGTCATGGTCTGAGGCCCTGGGCTCGGGGGCCCGAATCGTAGCGGAGGGCCTCCGCGGCGCCGTTTCGCGCTCGGGGGAGGCTCAGGCCTCGAAAAGGTTGGGTGTCACGTCGGATGGCACGGGGAGACCGAGATGGAGGTACGCGGCCGGGGTCGCGACCCGCCCGCGCGGGGTGCGCAGCACGAGCCCTTGTTTGAGGAGGAACGGCTCGTAGACGTCCTCGACGGTCTCGGGTGCCTCGGCCACGGTGACCGCCAGGGTGTGGAGTCCGACCGGCTGGCCGACGAATCGCTGGCAGAGGGTCAAGAGGATCGACCGGTCGACCTTGTCGAGGCCGAGCGCGTCGATCTCGAAGAGGGTGAGCGCGGCGGCGGCCACGATGGCGTCGACGCGTCCGTCGGCCCGCACCTCGGCGTAGTCCCGGACCCGTTTCAGGAGCCGGTTGGCGATGCGGGGTGTCCCGCGGGCCCGCCCGGCGATCTCGGTGGCCGCCGGAACGTCGAGGGGCACCCCAAGGATCCTCGCCGAGCGTTCGAGGATGACGACGAGGTCCTCGGGTTCGTAGTAATCGAGGCGGGCGACGAACCCGAAGCGGTCGCGGAGCGGGTCGGTGATCATGCCGCTGCGGGTGGTGGCTCCCACCAGGGTGAAACGGGGCAGGTCGAGGCGGATCGACTGCGCGGACGGGCCCCGTCCGAGCACAATGTCGAGCGCGAAGTCCTCCATCGCCGGGTACAGCACTTCTTCGACCGCTCGGGGCAGGCGGTGGATCTCGTCGATGAAGAGCACGTCGCCGTNNCGACGAAGTCGGCCAGCCGCCGCGGGCGCAGAGTGGTCTCCTCGGCCCGCTCGATCGGGTCGGCATCCGGTTTGAGCAGCTCCTCGCGCATCGCGCGCCTCTACGCCCGGCTGCCGGCGAGGCGGCGCAGCGCGTCGCGGAGCAGCGCTTCGACCGGCCCGTCGTCGGCCACGTCGACCAACGCGTCGCGGACCTCGTCGGGCGCGTAACCGAGGGTCGCGAGGGCGTCGCGCACCTGGGTTCGCGACCGGGGGGTCGTCTCGTCCCCGAGGGGCACGACCCCCCGAACCTCGAGGCGGGCCTTGAGCTCCAGCAGGAGGCGCTGCGCGGTGCGTTTCCCGACCCCCGGCACGAGGGTCAGCGCGTCGACGTCGTCGTCGGCGAGCGCCCGGCGGAGCGCGCCGGGGCTGTACACCGAGCAGATCGCCAGCGCGAGCTTCGGGCCGACCCCCGTCGCGCCGATGAGGATCTCGAAGGTGTCGCGCTCGTCACGGGTCGGGAAGCCGTAGAGCACCAGTGCGTCGTCGCGCACGTGCAGGTGCGTGAAGAGGAACGCCGCTTCGCCGGGCTGCAGCGAGCTCAGCGCGCTGACCGGGACCAGGACCCGGTAACCGACGCCACCGACCTCGACGATGGCCTCCCCGGTGGCCGTCCGCTCCAAGACCGACCCCCGCACCGACCCGATCACGGGGCGCGTCCTGCCGCGACCGCCCGCTCGACGCCCGCGCGGAGCGGCGCGCGCCACAGATGGCAGACCGCCAGCGCCAACGCGTCGGCCGCGTCGGGCGACGGCGATTCGGACAGCCCGAGCAGGCGAGTGACCATGTCCTGAACCTGGCGCTTCCCCGCTGCGCCGTTGGACGTCACCGCCAGCTTCACCTCGTTGGGGCTGTAGTGGGTGACCGGGATCCCGGCCCGGGCCGCGACCGCCAGCGCGATCCCGCTCGCTTGACCGACCGAGATCGCGGTGCGCACGTTGGTCTGGAACAACACGCGCTCGACCGCCAGCGCGCACGGGCGGGTCTCGGCCACGAACGACTCGAGGTCGGCCTCGAGGGCGGCGAGGCGCTCGGGAAGCGGCACGTCGCGATCGGTCCGTATGACCCCACAAGCCGTCGCCACGAGGCCGCCGGTCCGCCGGCGGACCGCGCCGTACCCGCAACGGGAGAGCCCGGGGTCGATGCCGAGGACCGGGCCCGCGGGATCGAACATGTATTCGATGCTAGGAGGGATTGGTGAAACTTTGAGGGATTTCCCAGTAAGGGTCTCCGGGCCACCAGATGGGGTGGCTACCTCAGATCGCTGGTGGGTTTACCCCAACGGGCTACTGGTCGCGCTTGTAGAGAGTGCCGCAGGTGACGCACTCAACATTGTGCGGGCGCCCAGCCAGAGACAGCACACCGAACGCCACCTTTGTGGAGGTTTTGCGTCGGGGCACGAACGAGGTGCCCCCGCACTTGGGGCACGCCAGACCCCGATTGGTGGGGCGTCCGACCGTGCTGAGGGGCGGCCGGGAACCGCGGGCACCCGTGTGGGCCGTGGGCTGGTCGGCCGTGGGGGCGGGGTACACCGTCGGCTCACCAGGTCTGGGTGGGCGTCTCGGCACCTTCCCGAACTGGACCTGACATGGCCGACAGATCACGTGGTCGTGCGCCATGCACCGCCAGTGGCGCCCCACGTAGCTGTACCGCGGCTCAACCGACGCTGTGGGCTCCGTTGCGAGCATCTCGCCGCAGTAACGGCACTTGATCGCGGCCGCCTGGATCGTCTCAGCGCAGAACGGGCACGTCTTCGTGGCCGAGCCACCCTCGTCGCTCACGCCGGGATCGTAGACCGTGGGGGTGCGCGTTGAGGGTGCTACGGCAGGTGGTGCCGGAGCCGCTCGGCGGTCTGTGTGACCGCCTCTTCGATCCCGTCGATGGTCATACCGAGGTGGGCCATTGGCGTCCGGGAAGTCTTGGCTATGACTACGCCGTGCTCGGTGCGCGCGTGCACCTTCACTTCCTCGGCCATCGTCATGGGCCGGGGGATAGCGATACGCGCGATCACTGTGCCGTCTTCCAGCGTGCCCGTCTGGTCCACGATCTCCACGCGAGTGCCAATGATCGGGGGGACCGTGTCGACTTGGACATCTCGGGGGTGGTGGTTGACGAAGTGAATCGCGCTGTGCTTGTCGACGTTCGACAACTCACAGAGCATTGTGAATGGCGAGGGGTCGCCGGGTTGCTTGGCAGCACAGTGCGCGTGCAGCCACTGAACGTCTGCGACTACTTGAGAGCTAACCGCGTGGAGGCCCCCGGACCCGTGACCGCTTGGTCGGGCGGGAAACTTGATTCCCATTGGGTTGGGCGGATTCGTCCCGCTGTGGAGTGCGGACAGTTCCCAGATCAGGTGATCGAGCACGCAGCGGAAGTTGTTGATGGAGTCACCGAGGATCTTGCTCAACTCGTCAGTCGGGAGTGGGCTGAATATTCGTATGAGATACCGGAAGCGGACGTAGAAGGGGTCCGTGTCGTCCTCGATCTCAGTGACGAATCTGTAGGCATCTGGCTGGTCCCGCTCTCCCCAGGGAGCAACGAGTCGCTTGAGCGCGTCCAAGTGCTCATGTGCCCGGTCGAGTTTGAGCCGGACGGAAGCGGAGAGTTCACCCACGGCGGACCTCCCTACGCGGCCGACGGGAGGCGGTGAGTCTCATGCCCAGCCCGTGCCCTGTCGAGCGCCACAGCGAGCCGTCCGAGGATGGACAGGTTGGCGTGGAGCCGCACCCGTTCGATCCGCCGTACGCGGAGGGGCAGGAGCGCCCATTCGTGTTTCAACCTGCCGAACTCCCGCTCTACGGCTCCCCGCTGTCGGTAGAGGGCACGGAACCGCTTGGTCTCGCGCGGCACCAGCGGGTGGAGACGGTCCGCCTTGACCCAGGTCGACGCGGGCGAGCACTCGGCGGTCGGGCAACGCCATTTGGACGCGTCCCGCTTGGTGTCCGATCCAGCGAACGTCCAGACGCCGTGGTCGCACGACGGCGGGTCGGCTCTGCCCGCGATGATCTTGCGGAGCGGGATGATCGGGCGCATCCCTCTCGCCGCGCACGCCTCGTAGACGTACCTACCGTCGTAGCCCTTGTCGAGCATCGCGTACTCGGGTGCGAAGCCGTGGTCGGTCACGGCGTCGAGCAACTGGTTGACGAACTGCAACTCGGAGTCTCGGGCTGTCTCGACTGTCCACGCGATGGGGAGGCCCGTGGTGGTGCAGACCGCGGCGTGGACTTTGTACCCGTAGTACCCGCCGCCCTTGCGGGTCGAAATGGCGGAGCGGTGGCCCCACGACGCGTCCGGGTCGGAGTACCGCTCGCGTTCCCGGCCACCTTTGGACAGGAACCGCTGCCCGTTCGCGTAGGCGGGGAGGTCGGAGCCGTCCACCGCGATGTTCGTGCCCATTTCGGGCATCTCCGCGTGGAGCGATGCGAGCACGTTGGCGAGGCAACGGTCGAGCGCCTCGGACCTCTCGCGCATCTTCGCGGTGAAGCGGTAGCAAGCCCAGTGGCTCGGCGGGTTGTTCGGGCAGCCCAGCACCATGCGGAGTGCGGCGTGGTCACGGACCAGCGCGGCGGTCCGGGTCCAGGTCGGCAGCACGTACAACGACTTGACCAGTGTCATGCCGACCATCGTGCGGATCGAGTACCCCGGGCGTCCGGTCCAGCGGGTCGCTTCCAACTCTGCGATCAGCCCGACGATTTCAGGGCTGGCGAGGAGGTCCGCAACCTGTCGAGTGTCGCGGGTAGGGGTTACCTTGCTTGTGGCCACGGGAGGCGCAATCTCCTGTTGGTCGCGGCCCCTGCGGTGTTAGCGCACCGTGGGGGCCACTTTCTCGGTTGTCTCTACCGGCAATCATCCCATCCGGGTAGGACAAGTTACACGCGTGTAAGTCCAGGTCAGAGGGGATTTCCGCTCCGATGAAGCGGCCTGGCCGTACCGTCGCTGGCATGAAACAGGACATCGCGGAGCGGTTCGCTGCAACCGCCATTGAGGGCATCACGGTCGAGCAGGCCCGCCAGATCATCGGAGAGTTTTTGACTCAGATCGTCCGCTGCCCGGTCTGCGACGGGTCGGGCGAGATCCAGTTCGGTCGGGACGTGGTGCTCCCAGTGCGGGGCGACTACGGCCGGTCAGAGTCGGAGCAGTATTTCCCGGCTGGGACGGTCGGGAAATGCCCCCGCTGCGGCGGTGGAGACGAGGACGGCGGCGGCCGGTTCGATCCCGAGTACGTCGCCTGGCACTGCGTCCAGGGCAGCGACGACCGTGAGTGCTGCCGCCAGAAAGGCCACAACGGGCACGCCGACTGCGGCTGGCGGATCACGCTGCCCCTGCCGGAGGCCCCGTGACCGACTTTCGCCAATCGTCAAGCGGTCCGGCGGCTAACGCACTCCCGAAGTTCGGCCAGGAACTTGTTCGCGACGGACTTTTTCTCACCCCACGCCACGACTTGGAGTTGGGCGCCGTGCCGCGCGAGGGTCCCGCCAAGAATGACTTGGGTTTTCCCGCCGCCCGCGTCGATCACGGTGGCGGTCATGTCTTGTCCGGCCCAGCTTTTCATGGAGCGGCCCGTGTTGAACGTCAAGATGCCGACCTCGGGGCGGGCCTCAAGGGTGGCGTAGCCCAGACGGGCCGTGGCCTCCACCGCCGCGGTGTAGACGGTGTCTTTGGGGGCGTCGAACGTCTCGTCGTAGGTCTGACCGGCCATCTCGCCCTCCCCGAGTCGAGAGCGAGGCTAGGCCATTTCCACGCTGGCAGTTTCGCCAACCGTTCCGCCAAACCCTCCTAGAGGCGTCCGTCTGGCGGGTGGCGGACCCTTCAGCGCACAAGGAGCCAGACCACCACGCCGACGACCACGACGACCGCCGCCACGACGGGCACGACCCGCTTGGCGACCGCCCCGCCGGCGGCTCGCATCAGGTCGACGGGCTCCGCCTCGGGCGCGTCGATCGTGCGGGGGCCCGGCGGCGGCGCGGCGCTCGGGCCGGATGCGGGGCTCGGCACGCTCGAGGCTGGAGCCGGGTCCGGGGCGGGGCTCGGTGTCGGGTCGGTGTTCGGCGCCGCGTCCGGCGCGGGCTGCGACCCGAGGATGGTCGTGCCGAGGCAGTCGACGAACTGGCCGAGCAGCTTCTGGGACACGTCGGCCATGACTCCCCGCCCGAACTGGGCGACCTTGCCGGTGACGGTGAGGTCGGTGTCGACCGAGACCTCGGTGCCGTTCGCGTCGCCGACCAGCACCGCGGTGATCCGCGCCGACGCGTTGCCCTGACCGCGGGTGTCGCGCCCTTCGGCGTGGATGACGAGGCGACGCCCGGCCTCGTCGCTCTCAATGATTCGGGCGGCGCCTTTGTACTGCGCGGTGATGGGTCCGACCTTGACCTTGACGACGCCGCGGTACTCGTCGCCGTCGACCTCTTGGAGCTGCGCCCCGGGCATGCACGGGGCGATCCGCTCGAGGTCGAGCAGGGTCCGCCACGACTCATCCAGTCCCGCGTCGACGCGGAATGTGTGCTCGAGGTTCATCGGGTTCTCCCCTCCAGGGCGCGCAGGTCGTCGAGCGTATCGACGTCACTCGGGTCGCCGGTGCCCGTGCAGTCGACGTCGACAACGTCGTGGGCGCCCATGAGCGCCCGGGCGCCGACGTCGCCGCGGAGCTGCGCGGCAGCCGGCCACAGGGAGCGGTCCAGGAGCACCGGGTTGGCGCGCTGCCCGCGATAGGTGGCGACGGCGAGGCGCGCGCCCTGCTCGTGGGCGCGGGCCAGGCGCCGGTAGGCGTCGGGTCCGACGAGGGGCTGATCGGCGAGGCCGACGCAGACCGCGTCGCTGGCGGTGTCGGCGAGGGCGGCGAGGGCGGCGCGCAGCGAGTGCGCGATGCCCTGGCGCCAGCGGCGGGCCCGCACCACGTCGACGTCCGACGGGGCGTTCCGCCCGACCGCCCGGCGAGCCCGCCCCACGACGAGCAGCACCGGGCTCAGCTGGGCAGCGCGGGGGGCGTCGAGCGCCCAGGCGACGAGGGGACGGCCGTCGAGCAGCGTGAGCGGCTTGGGGGTTTGGGTCTCGAGACGCGAGCCCCGGCCCGCGGCGAGGACCGCCGCCGCGACGGTCACGACGTCGCAGGCCGGCTCAGGCGTGCGCCTCGGTGAGCGCCCGGCGGACCAGCACCCGGGCCAGGTGCTCGCGGAATTCGGGGGATGCGTTGATGTCGGCTGGCGCCTCGGTGCCCTCGGCGGCGTGCTCGGACGCGTCGGCGATCGACGCGCCGTCGGCCAGCGCGGCTTCCACGGCGTGAGCGCGCAGCGGGGTGGAGCCCATGTTCACCAAGGCGACGCGCGTCGTCCCGTTCCGGACCGCCACCGCGCCGACCATCGCCCAGTCCTGGGCTCGGCGGTTGAACTTCTGGTACGCGAAGCCACCGGGTCCGGTCTTCGGCGCGCGGACCTCGGTGAGGAGCTCGTCGGGTGCGAGTGCTGTTTCGAGGAATCCGCGGAAGAAGTCGGCGGCCGCGACGATGCGCTCACCGCCTGGTCCCCGCACCACGAAGGTCGCGTCGAGGGCGACGAGCGCGGCCGGGAGGTCCGACGCCGGGTCGCCGTGGGCGACCGATCCGCCGAGCGTGCCGCGGTGACGCACTTGGTTGTCGCCGACCTGCGCCGCGACGGCTCGCAGCACGCCGCACTGGGCGGCGAGCACGTCGCTGGTCTCGACGTCTCGGTGGCGGGTGAGCGCCCCGATCGCCACGTGGTCTCCGGCGTCGCGGATGTACGACAGGGCTTCGATGCGCCCGGCGTCGACGAGTACGCCGGGCGTCGCGAGGCGCAGCTTCATCAGCGGCAGCAACGACATGCCGCCGGCCAGGACCTTCGCCTCGTCGCCGTGCTCGGTCAGCGCGCGGAGCACCTCGTCGGGCGAGCCGGCCCGGATGTACTCGAAGGGGGCGGGGATCACGGCTGTTGGCCCGCCGCGGCGAGCACCGCTTGGACGATGTTGTGGTAGCCGGTGCAGCGACAGAGATTGCCTTCGAGGCCGAGGCGGACGTCGCGCTCGGTGGGGTTCGGGATCTCCTCGAGCAGCGAGACGGTGGCGAGCACCATCCCGGCGGTGCAGAAGCCGCACTGGAGCGCATGGTTGGCTTGGAAGGACTGCTGCACCGGGTGGAGCTCGCCGTCGGTGGCGAGGCCCTCGATGGTGGTGACGCGCCGCCCATCGGCCTGGGCGGCGAGCATGGTGCAGGACTTGACCGACTCGCCGTCGACGAGGACGGTGCACGCCCCACACGAGGACGTGTCGCAGCCCACCTTGGTGCCGGTCAGGAGGCAGTGTTCGCGGAGGAACTGGACGAGGAGGGTGCGCGCCTCGACATCGTGGTGCTGGGTCTGGTGGTTGACGGTGATCGAGACGTCCACGTGTGCCTCCGCGAGGGGCCGCAATCTATCCGGTCGGGCCTAGCCCGACCGGTTGGGGCCGGCCCGCTCGATCGTGATCCGCACCAGCAGGCGGCGTTCGCGCTGCATCGCGGCTCGATAGTCGTCCCAGTCGGGGTGCTCGCCCGACACCGACCGGTAGTAGTCGACGAGGGGCTCGAGGGCGTCGGGGAGGGAGATCAGCTCAGCGCGTCCGTCGATCTGCGCCCAGGGTCCATAGAAGCCGTCGGCGAGGACGCAGAGCGACACGGTCGGGTCGCGTCGCAGGTTCGCGACCTTGATGGCGGTCTCGCGGGTGCTGATGATGACCCGGCCCGCGTCGTCGACGGCCGCCGCGACCGGCGAGAGCTGGGGTCGGCCGTCGGTCCGGCGGGTGGAGAGCACCGCGTGGTGGTTCTCGCGGACGAAGCTGCGGGCTTCTTCGACGTTCATCGGTCTAGGCCTTCCAAGATTCGGGTGAGCCGCGCCGGGCGCTTGAAGATGGCCCGGGCGGTGCCGCTGAACCGCCAGCGCAGCACACCGGCACGGTCGATGAGGAACAGGGAGCGTCGCACACCGATCATCGGGGCCGCGACGCCGTACCGGCTGATGACCGTCGCGTCCGGGTCGGCCAGGAGCGGGAACGTGAAGCCTTCCTGCTCCGCCCAGCGGGCGTGGCTGTCGACGTCTTGGGGAGAGATGGCGAGCACGACCGTGTCCGCCTGCTCGAAGGTCGCGAGGTCGTCGCGATACGAGCGCAGCTGGAGGCTTCAGCCAAACGTGAAGTCGCCCGGGTAGAAGGCGACCAGGACCCGCTGGCCTCGGTACTGCGAGAGGGTGAAGTCACGCCGCTCGCCGGCCTCGACGCCGGGGAGGGTGAAGTCCGGCGCTGGCTCGCCAACCTTGGGTCTCATGCCGTCACCGCCTGGAGCACGTTGTCGGGGATGTCGAAGTTTGCGTCGACGTTTTGGACGTCGTCGTGGTCCTCGAGTGCGTCGATGACCCGAAGCACGGCGCGGGCTGCGCTCTCGTCGGTGAGGGGCACGCTGGTGGTCGCGAGCATCGCGAGGTCGGCGCTGGCGATCGGGATACCGGCCTCCTCGAGCGCGGCGCGGACCCGCGCCAGGTCGGTCGGGGCGGTGGTGACCTGCCAGGTGTCGCCCTGGTCGGTGATGTCCTCGGCGCCGGCGTCGAGCGCGACGAGCATGAGGTCGTCCTCGGTCGCGGCGGACCGGTCGACGAGGATCACGCCCTTCCGTTCGAATTGCCACGCCACCGCGCCGGGCTCGGCGAGTGAGCCGCCGTGGCGGGTGAAGACGTTCTTGACCTCGGCGCCGGTGCGGTTGCGGTTGTCGGTGAGGCACTCGATGAGCACCGCGACGCCGTGCGGCGCGTACCCCTCGTAGGTCACCTGCTCGTAGCGCACGCCTTCGAGCTCGCCGGTCCCCCGCTTGACGGCCCGCTCGATGGTGTCCACGGGCACCGACGCGTCGCGGGCCTTGCTGACCATCGTGCGCAGCGTCGGGTTGGCGTCCGGGTCGGCGCCGCCTTCGCGTGCCGCGACTTCGATCTGGCGGATCAGTTTCGCGAAGAGCTTGCCGCGGGCCTGGTCGGCGGCTCCCTTCTTGTGCTTGATCGAGTGCCACTTCGAATGGCCGCTCATCGCTCCCCCTTCGGATACCGGTTGTGGTCCTGGTCGACGAAGCGTTGATGGATGCGCAAGTCTCCGGACAGTTCCGGGTGGAATGTCGAGGCCCACACCGGGCCCTGGCGCACGAGGACCGGGTGGCCGTCGTGCACGGCGAGCACGTCGACGGCGTCGCCGACCCGTTCGAAGACCGGAGCGCGGATGAACACGCCGGGGAAGGGCCGCCCGTCGGAGCCGTCCAGGTCGAGGTCGGCCTCGAAGGACTGGAGCTGGGTGCCGTAGCCGTTGCGTCGCACGGTGACGTCGAGCGCGCCGAGGGAGCACTGGTCGGGCCGGCCGTCGAGGACCTCGGTCGCGAGCAGGATGGCGCCGGCGCAGGTGCCGAGCACGGCGAGGCCGTCGGCTACCCGTTCGGTCAGCGCGTCGAGCAGGCCCGAGCTGCGCAGCAGCTGGCTGATCGTTGTCGACTCGCCGCCGGGCAGGATCAGCGCGTCGAGCGCCGCGAGGTCCTCCGGGGACCGCACGTCGGGCGCGTCGACGCCGAGCGCGTCGAGGACCTCACGATGCTCGCGAACATCGCCTTGGAGCGCGACGACACCGACTTTCATGACTTGGGGGGCGCGCGGCGGGCCGCACGCTCACCAGCCCCGATCAGCGAGCTTCACGTCCAGGGTGGCGATCTCCTCGCCCCGCATCGCCTCGCCCAGACCGCGCGACACCTTGGCGACGATGCCGGGGTCGCGGAAGTGGGTGGTGGCCTCGACGATCGCCTTGGCCCGGGTTGCGGGGTCGGTGCTCTTGAAGATGCCGCTGCCGACGAACACCGCTTGGGCGCCGAGTTGCATGACGAGCGACGCGTCGGCGGGGGTCGCGATGCCCCCGGCGCAGAAGAGCGGGACGGGCAGCTCGCCGCGCTCGGCGACCTCCAAGACGAGGTCGACGGGGGCTCGCAGCTCCTTGGCCGCCGCGAAGCGTTCGGGCTGGTCGGCGACGGTGAGTCGTCGGATGTCGCCGAGGATCGACCGGAGGTGCTTGACCGCTTCCACGACGTTGCCGGTGCCGGCTTCGCCCTTCGAGCGGATCATCGCGGCGCCCTCGCCGATGCGGCGGAGCGCCTCCCCGAGGTTGGTGGCCCCGCACACGAACGGGACGGTGAAGGCCCACTTGTCGACGTGGTGGGCCTCGTCGGCGGGGGTCAGGACCTCGCTCTCGTCGACGTAGTCGACGCCGAGCGCCTCGAGGACCTGCGCCTCGGCGATGTGGCCGATGCGGCATTTGGCCATGACCGGGACGGTGACCGCGGCTTGGATGCTCTCGATTATGGCCGGGTCGCTCATGCGGGCGACGCCCCCGTCGCGGCGGATGTCGGCGGGGACGCGCTCGAGGGCCATCACCGCGACGGCGCCGGCGTCCTCGGCGATGCGGGCCTGGTCGGCGGTCACGACGTCCATGATCACGCCGCCCCGCATCATCTCAGCGAGGCCTCGCTTGACGCGGGCGGTACCTCGGGCCTGGTCGGCGCGCTCGTCACTCACCATGCCGAGTGTACCGGCCGTCTGGCGTCGCCCCGCCGGGGTTCAGCGACCCGGCGGTCGAGCGTGCGGGGACGCCGCCACGACATCGACTGGCGCGCCGGCGGGGAGCAGCTCCACCCACGTCGAGCCGGGACGGAGCGCGATCGGCGCGCCGGAGCGGTCGGTGAACCGCGTCGGGGTCGCCGGGCTCGGCTTCGACCACCGGCCCTCGATGAGGCGCCCGTCGGTCAACACCCATGCCGTCTGGTCTGGCGCGGTGCCCAGCAGCCGCGCCTCCGCGGGGGCGGTGTAGGTCACGAACTCGATGATGACGTTGGTGGGGGCCAGCACCCGGCCCGACGCGGCGCGCTGGGGCACGGTGCCGTAGCTGCGCGTCCAGGCCTTCGACGTGGGGTCGTCGGTGTAGGTGACGTTGTACGGCGGGGTGAAGCCGAGCGTCACCGCCCGGACCGGTTCGCCGGCGGGCGGCGGCGCGGAGCGGGCCGTGTAGGTGAACAGCGGCGGGGGTGGCACCGGCGCCGCCCGCCCCCACAGGGTCGCGGTGTGGGCGTAGAGGTTGTGGGGGGCGAGCCGGCGGGCGTCGCGGTAGAAGGCGGAGCCGGCGTTGGTCTGGTCGACCCAGACGGCCCCCAGCGCGCGGATCGCCGCCACGTTCGGCGTGGTTCCGCCCGAATAGACCGTGACGCCCCCGAGCGGGGCGATGAGGTCGGGATCCAGGGGCCGCACCGAGCGGATCGGGCCGACATCGATCGGGTCGCGGGAGTTGAAGACCGCCCAGAAGCGGGTGATGTCCCCCTCGACCACCTCCTCGTACACGACGTCGGCGACGTCGAGCCCCGCCTGGGGGCGGGCCTCGGGCGTGTTCTCGATCTTCACCGCCAGGGCGGGTCGGTGACGGGCGATCCCCTGGGGGTCGGCGAGTCCGGTGAGCGGCGCGACGCCCGGCGGTCCGGACGACGCGGCGGCGGCGGGGACGATGACTCCCGCGGCCAGGGCGAGCACGAGGCCGAGCCCGGCGGCGCGGCGCCTCACATCGATTCGAGGAACCTGATTCGCTCCGCCAACGGCGGGTGGGTATCGAAGGCGCGGTCGAGCCACGAGCCGCGCCCGTGGTCGTCGCGAGCCTGGGGGGACTCGAACCAGAGTTGCGACATGGCGCGGCGGTGGTGGCGCACCACGGCCGGGTTCGCCTGGATCTTCTTCAGCGCCGCGCACAGCCCGGGCGGGTAGCGGGTGATCAGTACTCCGCTGGCGTCGGCGAGCACTTCTCGTCGGGAGCCGACGGCGAACTGCATCAGCTCCCCGGCGACGGGACCCAAAATGACCAGCCCGCCCACCGCGGTGACCGCGACCGTCGCGGCGAGGATGTCGTCGTTCTTGACGTGCGACAGCTCGTGGGCGAGCACGCCCTCGAGCTCGACCCGGTTCAACTCGTCAAGCAGGCCGGTGGTCGCCACCAGCACCGCGTGACGCGGGCTGCGGCCGGCCGCGAACGCGTTCGGTGCGACGTCGTCGACGACGTAGAGGTCCGGCTTGGGCAACCCGGCCGCGATGCAGAGCCCCTCGACGAGGTTGTGGTAGCGGCGAAACTCCGACTGGTCAGCGGGACGGGCGTGGGCGCCCGCCAGCGCGACCGCGGTCGCGCTGGCGTAGGCGGCCACCGTCACCAGGGCCGCGATGAGCAGCACGACGATCACGCCGAGGATCCCGAGCCCGACCAGGAGATCGACGATCACGCCGACCACGGTGATCAGCCCGCCGAAGGCGAGCAGGATCACCAGGGTGTGCCACTGGTTGCGTCGAATCTCGCCGTGAAAGTCGCGGCGCGCCACGGGGCTGGCCGACTCGGTCATCGGGTCACAGGTTGTCGCTCCAGCGAAGGGCTGGGTGGCGTCTAGAACTGCACCTTGACCGGCCCGGTCGCCTCCGGGTCGCCTTCGAAGTACACGCGCTTCTCGAAGTTGAAGCTGCTGGCCAGCAGGTTGCGCGGGAAGACCTGGATCTTGTTGTTGTAGTTCAAGACGCTGTCGTTGTAGAACTGCCGCGCGTAGGCGATCCGGTCCTCGGTCGAGGTCAGCTCCTCTTGGAGCTGCAAGAAGTTCTGGTTGGCCTTCAAGTCCGGGTAGGCCTCGGCGACCGCGAAGAGGCTCTTCAGGGCACCGCTCAACACGTTCTCGGCCTGGGCCTGCTGGCCGACGTTGCCGGTCTGCTGCGCGCTGATGGCGTTGGTTCGCGCCGCGGTCACCGCCTCGAGGGTCTGGCGCTCGTGCGCCGCGTAGCCCTTGACGGTCTCGACGAGGTTGGGAATCAGGTCGTAGCGCCGCTTGAGCTGGACGTCGATCTGGGACCAGGCGTTGTCGACCCGGTTCCGGGTCCGGACCAGGCCGTTGTAGAAGAGCGCGACGGCCAACAACACGACCACGATGATCACGATGATGACAAGGACGGCAACCACGGGGACCTGCCTCAACTCGAGAAGCGCCGGCGCTTCGCATCATACGAGCCTGGGATCCCATCACCAGTCGCCCCGCCGGGCATGCCTCGCGGCGGGATCGGCGCTCCGAGGCGGGGCGGGTCAGGCCGAGACGGGGTCCGAGACCCGGCCGCCGAGGGCGAGCTCGTAGCAGGCCAGGGCACGCTCGGCGAGGTGCGTCATCGAGTGCTCCTCGGCCCGGATGCTGCCCGCCTCGACGAGGCGGGAGCGCAGTGCCGCGTCGTCGAGGACCCGTCGCAGGGCGGCGCGGAGCGCGGCTGGGTCGTCGGGGTCGACGAGCACGGCCTCGCGGCCGTCGCGGGCGACGTTGCGGTAACCGGTGAGGTCGGAGGCGACGACGGCCGTGCCGGCGGCCATCGCTTCGAGCAGCACCACGCCGAACGATTCGCCTTCGGTCGACGGGAAGCAGGCGACGGTGGCCCCCCGGAGGCGGCGGGCCTTGTCCCGCTCGGAGATCGCGCCCAGCCAGACGACTCGCTCGATTCCCCGGGCGCGCAATGCGTCGGTTTCGGGCCCCTCCCCCGCGACCCACAGCTCCGCGTCGCGGTCCAGGCCGGCGAACGCGTCGAGGAGGACGCCAAGGCCCTTGCGTCGTTCGTGGCGGCCGACGAAGCAGATCGCGGGCACGTCGCTGGGCCACGGGGATGCGGCATCGAAGGCGGGGACGTCCACGCCGTTGGGGAGGATCTCGCACGCGCCGCCGAACGTCGCTTCGACGTTGCGCTGGGCCTCTTCCGACACCGCGGTGCGGACCGCGAGCCGGTCGACCATCTTGCGGAGCGGGAGGCGGAACGCCTCGTACCAGCCGTTGCGACCCGCGACCGACGCGTGGAAGGTCCCGACCGCGGGCACGTCGGTGGCGACCAGCGCGGCGGTGTTGGCGCCCGGGGAGAGCGGCTCGTGCAGGTGCAGCACGTCGGGTTCGAAGACCCGGATCGCTTCGCGGGTCCGGCTCGCGACGGCCTTCGTCGAGTTGATCGGCGAGATCGACCCGTTCGACGGGAAGCGCACGGTGGGTCCGAGGCTGGTGACACCCGGCATGGGCGGCGGTCCGTCGGTCGGGGCGAGCACCCGGGCGTCGAGCCCTTGGGCGCGCAGCGCCCGGGCGAGCCCGAGGACCTGCATCTGGACCCCTCCGTAGACGGACAGGGAGTAGGGGCAGACCAGCGCCACGCGCAGCGGGTGGTTCATCGGGTCGGCGAGAGATCGGAGGGCCACATGGGCTGCAGCATCAGCCATTGGTCCGGCGCGGCACGAATCAGCTGTTCGAAGTTGGACGCGAGATCTTGAGTCACCCGGATCACATCGTCGCGCAGTCGCGCGCGCCGCTCGGTCGCCAGGGGGGCCAGGATCCGGGCGCCGTGAGCCCGGTGGGGTCCAAAGGAGAGGCCGACGGGCAGCAGCGGCGCCCCGGTGCGCAGGGCGAGCAGCGCCGGGCCGCCCGGGAGACGGGTCGGCTCGCCGAAGAAGGTGACCTCGACGCCATCCCCGGTGATGTCACGGTCTGAGAGGAGGCAGACCACCCGCCCCGCTCCCAGGTCGTGCACCATGGCGCTGCCCGCGGCCCGGCCGAGCGGCACGACGCGCATCCCGAGCCGTTCCCGGGTGGCGACGAACCAGTCGAACAGCTCGGGGGGCGACGCCGTTTCGGCGACCGTGGTGACGGGGAAGCCTCGGGCGGCGATCCACGCGCCGGCGACGTCCCAGTTGCCCAGGTGCGGCAGCGCGACCACGACGCCTCGGCCCAGCGCGTGCGCGGCCTCGAGGTGCTCGAGGCCCTGGCAGTCGAAGGCCGCGAGCAGGGGCGCCGCGCCAACGTCGGACATCCAGAACAGCTCGTACCAGTAGCGCCCGTAGTTCTCGAAGACCGACACCAGGGCGCGTCGCCGGGCCCGCTCCGACAGCTCCGGTGCGATCCGCTCCAGGTTGCGGGCCACTTGGTGGCGGCGGGCCCGCTGGGAAGCGAGCCAGGCCCACGACGTGGCGCGAGCGAGCGGCTGCGCGAGCGCGGGTGGGACCACCCGCGCGACGTCAGCGGCGGCCCGATACCCGGCGTATGCCGCGCGGCCGCGAGCGCCGGACACGGAGGTTGCGCAGCCCCGACAGGCGGGGCGCACCATCACCATCAGGACGAGCACCGTTGGGGGGATTCGCCGCGGGCGCGGCGTCGCCGCGGCTCGCCTGGCGCCACACCATCACGAAGCGATGCCCCGCGGTGAGGACGGTCAGGGCAAGCATCAGCCACAGCACCGGGACGAGCACGTCGAACGCCAAGCCGACGCCGAGCAACACCAGGCGCTCGGCACGTTCCATCACCCCGCCGCGGGCGGAGAGCCCGAGTGCTTCCGCCTTGGCTCGCTCATAGGAGATGACCATCGACGCGGCGAGGACCGCGAGGGCGAGCACCGGAAGCTCGGTGGTGCGTCCGGCGAGATGCCAGGCCACGCCGCCCAGCACGAGCGCGTCGGCGACCCGGTCGCACACCGAGTCGAAGAACGCCCCCCGGGTCCCGGCGGTGCCGCTCTGGCGGGCCACCGACCCGTCGAGCACGTCGGGGAGGCCGGTCAGGATGAGCCCGAAGACGGCGAGCACGAGGTTGCCGTTCGCGATGAGCGCGGCGGTCCCGGCCGCCGCCACCAGCCCGAAGATGGTCAGGCCGTCAGCGGAGACACCGATGGTGTGGAGTGCCCGCCCGACGGGCTCCAACGCACGTTCGGCGTTCGCGCGCCATCGACGATCCAGCATTGGGGGGCAACTCCTCCCCGGGTCCGGGGGCGCTCTGGCGGGTCGTCCCGCCTGAGGGGCTGGCACGCGGGCCGGCCGAACGCTTCGGAGGGTACCAGCAGGCCCATCGCCCTGCCGCGACGGTCGACGCCGACAGTACGATCCCGGGCGGACTTCGCTCGTCTGGCCAGGGGGTGCCCGAGTGAAAGCGGTTCCATCGTCGATGATCCGCAACGTGGCCTTGGTCGGTCACGGGGGTGCCGGCAAGACGACCCTCACCGAAGCGATGCTGTTCGCGGCGGGGGTGACGAGCCGCATGGGTCGGGTCGAGGACGGGACGACGGTCACCGACTTCGATCCCGAGGAGCACAAGCGCACCCTCTCGGTGTCGCTCGCGGTGGCTCCGCTCGAGTGGGAGGGCCACAAGCTGAACCTTCTCGATACCCCCGGCTACGCCGACTTCGTCGGCGACGTCGCCGCCGCGTTGCGGGTGGCCGACCTGGCGATCTTCGTCGTCTCGGCGGTCGAGGGGGTACAGGTCCAGACCGAAGTGGCGTGGCGACTCGCCGACGCGCGCCAGATGCCGCGCGCCATCTTCGTGAACAAGCTCGACCGGGAGCGAGCCTCGTTCCCGCGGACGCTCGACCAACTCAAGGAGCGGTTCGGTGCTGGCGTTGCGCCCCTCGAGCTGCCCCTCGGCGAGGAGAACACCTTCCGGGGCGTCGTCGACCTGCTCACCGACGAGGCCATCACCTACGACGCGACCAGCGCACGGGGCACCACCGGGCCGGTGCCCGACGACATGGCCCCCGAGGAACATCGGGTCCATGACGCGCTCGTCGAGGGGATCGTGGTCGCCGACGACGCGCTGACCGAGCGGTACCTGGCCGACGAGACGATCCCGGTCGAGCAGCTCGAGGCCGCGCTCGCGACCGGTATCGCCGACGGCACCGTCTTCCCGGTGCTCTGCGGCAGCGCGACGAAGCTGATCGGCGTCGACCGGCTCGCCCGGTTCATGGCCGAGGACGGACCTGCCCCTGCGGTCAGTGACGGCCCCCCAGCCGCGTTCGTCTTCAAGACCGTGGTCGACCCCTACGTGGGGCGCGTCAACCTGTTCCGCGTCCTGCAGGGCACGATCGCGTCGGACACCACGCTCGTGAACGACCGCACGATGACCGACGAGCGCCTCCACCAGCTCGTGTCGCTGCGCGGCAAGGAGCAGGAGCCGCTGGCCTCGGTCGGCGCCGGTGACCTCGCCGCGGTCGCCAAGCTGACCAGCACCACCACCGGCGACGTGCTCGGCGCCCGAGGCGCCAACCTCGACGTCGAGCGGCTCGAGCCCCTCGAGCCGGTCCTGCCGGTCGCGATCCGGGCCAGGTCGAAAGGCGACGAGGACAAGCTCGCCAACGCGCTCCACCGCCTCCAAGAAGAAGACCCCGCGATCCGGGTCGAGCGCAACAGCGAGACCCACCAGACCCTGCTCTGGGGAACCGGCGAGACCCACCTCGGCATCGCGCTCGAACGCCTCGCCCGCAAGTTCGGCGTCGCCGTGGAAACCGACGACGTCAAGGTCGCCTACCGGGAGACGATCACCACCAACGCCGAAGCCGAAGGCCGCTACAAGAAGCAGACCGGCGGCCACGGCCAGTTCGGCGTCGCGTTCCTCCGAGTCGAGCCCCGGGAACGGGGTGCGGGCTTCGAGTTCACCGACGCCATCGTCGGCGGCTCGATCCCCCGCCAGTTCATCCCCGCAGTCGAGAAAGGGATCGCCGAGACGATGGGGACAGGCGGCGTCTACGGCTACCCGGTCGTCGACGTGGGCGTCACCTGCTTCGACGGCAAGTACCACTCGGTGGACTCCTCCGAGATGAGCTTCAAGATGGCCGGCTCGATCGGGTTCAAGGACGCGATGGCGAAAGCCCACCCGATCCTCCTCGAACCGATCAGCGAGCTCGTCGTCACCGCACCCGAGGACGCCCAGGGCGACATCATGGGTGACCTCAACTCGAAACGGGGCCGCATCCAAGGCACCGGAAGCGTCGGCAACGGCGAAGTCGAGATCGTCGCGCTCGTCCCGACCTCGGAGATCCTGCGCTACGCCATCGACCTGCGCTCCCTGACCGGCGGCCGGGGACGCTTCGAGATGCGCCACTCCCACTACGACCCGGTGCCATCCCAGCTGGCCACCAAGCTCGCCGCCGCGTCCTAAACCCACCTGGGCCGGCCGCCGATGGTCGCCGCGTGCGCAGCGGGCCCTGGACCGCCGCGACGCGGCCTCGGGATCCGCTCCCGTCGTGTGCCACGCGGACCATCGCGTGGGACAGGGTGACGAAGGTCTGTCCTAGCTCGGACCGTCCGACGCGTTGCCCGTGAGACCGGACCAGTCTTCGGGGTTGTCCTCGGTGTACTGGCCGAGGACGTGGGCGTCGACCGCATCGAGCTCGACGAGGCCCCGAGTCGTTGGGGGCGTATCGGCGCTGTAGAGGAGGATCCGCCAGGTCGGACGCGACCGCAGGCCCCGCCAGGTCAGCTGAGCGGACGCGTGCCCGACCGGGAAGCCGACGGTGCGGGTCGCGACGACGAGCGCCTCGGTCTGGTCGACGACCAGCGGCCAGGCGGTCGCGACGTGGTAGGCGAGGATCGCGACGAGGGCGATCGCGGCGCCCAGGAGCCCGACGTTGCTGCTGAGCGCGTAGCCGCCGAGTGCTCCGAGTGCGCCGGCGCCGAGCCACGCCGCGGCGCCGAGGCGGCGGCGGGGGCTTGGGAACAGGTACGGGCCGACGTAGGCGGTGACGTCGAGGTCGGCGGGGAGCTCGTCGCGTTCGGAGTCGGGGTCGGTCATGGGCCGGGCGGCTCAGCGGGCCAGCTGGCACCCAGCCGTTCGAAGCTGCGGGTCAGCGGCTCGGGCAGCACGCGGGCTTCGGCGACGCTGGTCATGAAGTTCGTGTCGCCGACCCAGCGGGGCAGCACGTGGACGTGGAGGTGTCCGGGTACTCCGGCGCCGGCCGCGCGGCCGAGGTTCATGCCGACGTTCATGCCGTCGGGCTGATACGCGGCCTTCACGGCGACCGTCGCCCGCCGGGTCAGCTCCATGAGCTCGCCCGCCTCGTCGGTGGTCAACGCTTCGAGGTCGCCGACGTGGCGGAGTGGCGCCACCATCAGGTGACCGGACGTGTAGGGATAGAGGTTGAGCATGGCGAAGGTCAGCGGGCCGCGGGCGAGCACCTGGCCGTCGTCGTCGGGGGCTGCGGCCAGCCCGCAGAACACGCAGCCGGCGTCGGAGGGCTCGGCGTTGGCGACCTCGTCGATGTAGGTGGACCGCCACCCGGCCCACAGTCGGTCGAGGGTCATCGGCGCTCCGCCACCTCGGCGGCGAGACGGGCCACGAAGGTCTCGACGGGCACGTCGTAGTCGGGGTCGTCGGTTCCGCGGGCGTTGACGCCAACCGTCTCGGACTCGACGTCCCGGTCGCCGACGACGAGCACGTACGGGACCAGCTCCTGGTGCTTGGCGCGCCGGACCCGCTTCTTGATCGTGTCTTCGTGCGCGCCGAGCAGCTCGACTCGGAACCCGTCGGCCCGGAGGCGCTCGACGAGTCGGTCGGCGTAGGGATGGTGACGGTCGGCGACGGGGAGGACGCTGACCTGCACCGGCGCCAGCCAGGTGGGGAACGCGCCGGCGTAGTGCTCGAGGAGGATGGCGAAGAACCGCTCGATGGAGCCGAAGAGGGCCCGGTGGATCATGACCGGGCGGTGCCGCTCGTTGTCGGCGCCGACGTAGTGGAGGTCGAAGCGGGCGGGCAGCTGGAAGTCGAGCTGGATAGTGGAGACCTGCCAGGCCCGACCGATCGCGTCGCGGGCCTGCACCGAGATCTTCGGCCCGTAGAACGCGCCGCCGCCCTCGTCGAGGACGAGCTCGAGGTTCATGTCCATCGCCACGGAGCGCAGCGCTTCCGTCGCCTCGTCCCAGGCTTCGTCGGTCCCGACCGCCTTGTCGGAGGGCTTCGTCGACAGCTCGAGGTAGAAGTCGTTGAGGCCGAAGTCGCCCAACAATTCGAGGACGAAGACGAGCAACGAGCGCAGCTCCGCGGTCATGTTCTCGCGGGTGGTGAAGATGTGCGCGTCGTCTTGGGTCATGCCCCGGACGCGGGTGAGGCCGTGCACGACCCCGGAGCGCTCGTAGCGATAGACGGTCCCGAACTCGAAGAGCCGCATCGGCAGCTCGCGGTAGGAGCGGGTTCGGCTGCGGTAGATGAGGATGTGGAACGGGCAGTTCATCGGCTTCAGGTAGTAGGCGGTGCCCTCACCCGAGCCTTCGTCGACGAGCATCGGCGGGAACATGCTGTCGGCGAACCATTCGAGGTGCCCCGACGTCTCGAAGAGGTGCGCCTTGGTGATGTGGGGCGAGGTCACGAACGAGTACCCGGCGGCTTCGTGGCGACGCCGCGAGTAGTCCTCCATGATCGTGCGGACCATGCCGCCTTTCGGATGGAACACCGCCAGACCCGAGCCCACCTCCTCGGGGAACGAGAAGAGGTCGAGCTCGGCGCCGAGGCGCCGGTGGTCGCGCCGTTCGGCTTCCTCGAGCCGGTGGAGGTGCTCGGCGAGCGCCGCGGGGCTCTCCCAGGCGGTGCCGTAGATGCGTTGGAGCATCGGGCCGTGCTCGTCGGCGCGCCAGTAGGCGCCGGCGACCCGCATGAGCTGAAAGGCCCCGAGGCGGGATGTGCTCGAGACGTGCGGGCCCCGGCAGAGATCGACGAAGTCGGCGCGCCCCGCTCGCGGGTTGCGGTACAGGGAGATCACGGCGCCGCCTCCCACCTCGGAGTCGTCGACGCGTGCGATGATCTCGCGCTTGTACGGCTGATCGGCGAAGCGCTCGAGACCTTCGTCGCGGGCGACTTCCTCGCGCACGAACGGCTGGTCTTCGGCGATGATCTCGCGCATGCGGCCCTCGATGCGTTCGAGGTCGTCGTCGGTGAAGTGCGCGTCGTCGGGCAGCTCGAAGTCGTAGTAGAAGCCGCCGTCGATCGCGGGGCCGATCGCGTACCGGGCGCCCGGGAACAAGTCGGTGACCGCCTGGGCGAGGACGTGGGCGCTCGAGTGGCGCAGCACCTCCCGGCCGTCGGGGCTGGCCGGGGTGACGATGGCCACCCGGGCGTCGTGGTCGAGGGGATGGTCGAGATCGACCAGCTCCCCGTCGACGCTCGCCACCAGGGCGTCCTTGGCCAGGCGTCGCCCGATCGAGACCGCTACCTCGGCGGGGGTGGTTCCCTTCGGGTACGACCGGGTGGAGTCGTCGGGAAGCGTGACGGTGATGTCGTCGGCCATGGTCGGGTCTGACGGTACCCGACCCGGTGTCACGAACCCGGAGCAGAATCCGGGGGTTGGTGCAGGTCGATGCCGACGAGCGACCCGAGCTCGCCGAGCGCGGCGGGGGCGCGAGGGTCGTCGCCACCGGAGAGGACCGCGCTGGCGAGCTCGTCGAGCGCGTCGACGGCTCGGGGTGCGTCGAGGTCGTCGTCGAGCGCGGCACGGAGCCGCGCCGCGAACGGTGCGGGGTCGGGGCCGCCCGAGCGGGCCCCGGCCGCCCGGAGCCGGTGCAGCAGCGCGGTCGCGTCGTCGACGTCGCTGTCGTACCACTCGAACCCGGCCCGGTAGTGGTGGCGCATGAGCGCGAGGCGGATCGCGCTCGGGTCGGCGACCTTGAGGAGGTCGCTGACGAACACGAGGTTGCCGAGCGACTTGCTCATCTTCTCGCCCTCGTAGCTGACCATCGCCGAGTGCATCCAATGGCGCGAGAACGTCTGGCCGGTGACGCTCTCGCTCTGGGCGATCTCGCACTCGTGGTGCGGGAAGATCAGGTCGGTGCCGCCACCGTGGAGGTCGAGGGTCTCGCCGAGGGTCGCCATCGCCATCACCGAGCATTCGATGTGCCAACCGGGCCGGCCGACGCCGAACGGGGCCCGCCAGGCCGGCTCGTCGGGAAGCGATGGCTGCCAGAGGACGAAGTCGAGCGCGTCGCGGCGGTGGGGATCCTCGGGGCGGCCCCCCCGGGCGCGGGCGAGGCGGATCATGTGGTCGCGCGAGTAGTGGGAGAGCTCACCGAAGCGTTCGAAGGTGGAAACGTCGAAGTAGACGGTGCCGTGGGTGAGGTAGGCGTGGCCGGCGTTGAGGAGGTGGTCGATCATGTCGATCATGCCGGGGATCGATTCGGTCGCGCGCGGCTCGGCGACGGGCTGGTGCATCCCCAAGGCGTCGAGGTCAGCGTGGAACCGCGCCAGCTCCGCTTCGGCCAGCTCGAGGTAGGGGATGCCGAGCTCGCGGGCCTTCGGCAGGATCGAGTCGTCAACGTCGGTGACGTTGCGGACCATCCGGACCTCGTGGTCGAGTTCCTCGAGTCGACGGGCGAGGAGGTCGTAGGCGAGGTAGGTGGCGGCGTGGCCGAGGTGCGTCGAGTCGTAGGGGGTGATGCCGCACACGTACATGCGCACGATCGGCCCCGGTTCGAACGGGACGACGCGGCGGGCCGCGGTGTCGAAGAGCTGGATCGTCACGGTGCCCAACTGTCGACGCCGAGCAGCCGCAGGGTGCCCTTGCCGCGGTGGCGGATGTTGACCGACAGCAGCACCGCCGCGAACGCTTCGATGCCGTTCGCGTTGGCGAGTGAGCCGCCGTCGAGCGCCCGCAGGTTCGGGAGGCTCGCCACCAGGGCCAGCACCTCGCGGCGAGCGTCGTCGTCGTCGGCGCACACGATGACGTCACTCTCCAACGGCTCGTCGAGGTCGCCGAGCGCGTCGGCGGGGACATGCTGGAACGCGGCGACGACTCGGGCGTTGGGGGCGAGGGCCTGCATGGCCTGGGCGAGGGAGCCCTCCTCGGGGAGCACGGCGCGGAACTCCCGGCCGACCTTCTGGAGCCCGTTGGCCATGGCGATGACAACCTTGTGGTCCAGCGCCGCGGCGTGGGCCCCGGTCGTCTCGAGGGCCGCCTCCCAGTTGGTGGCCACGACGACCAGGTCGGCGGCGTCGGCCGCCTCGGCGTTCGTCACGGCCCGCAACGTGGCGACGCGCTCCCCCCACCGTCCGCGCAGCTCCTCGACGATTCCCTCGGCTCGGCTCCGGTCGCGGGACCCGGCCAGCACATCATGACCGGCCGCGGCGAGCCGCACCGCGAGTCCCCGCCCAGCCGGCCCGGTGGCCCCCAGCACCCCGATCTCCATGCGGCCCAGCATGGCACGGCCCGCCACGCGCGCCGGCGGTCGGCGCGTACGCTGGGCCCGTGAGCAAGGACCTATCCGCGCAGCCGTCCGCGCAGCCGCGCAAACGCGCCCGGTGGTCGCGGCGGGCGCTCGGGGTCGTGATCGTCGGGGTCGCGGCCGGGTTCCTGCTCGGCCCGGCGCTCGGCGTCGTACGCACCATCATCGCGTTGGCCGGCTACCTGCTGGTCGGCGTCTTCTCGTACTGGATCGGCAAGTGGGTGGGTCGACGCAGCGCACCCCGCTGAGTCACCGACTGATCCGACACGACTCGCACCGCGCCGCGAGCGGTCGGCACGAACGCCGTCGGCTCGGAACCGTGACCGTGTCGCGCTAGCCGGTGAAGGTAGGGCTGGCCACGACACTCACCGCCGGCTCGGCCGCCGGCGCCGTGGGGGGGACGACCGGTCCCGCGGTGAAAGTGAGGGTGACGAAGCCGGCGCCAGTCCCGGTGGTGCAGGTGTCGAACGTCGCGCTGGCCGG
>PLJD01000050.1 GCA_003140175.1 Actinomycetota bacterium | reverse complement strand
CAGAGATTCCGACACCCTCTGCGTTGGTGGCGGCGGGGTATCAGTTGCTGGCGATCAATCCGATGGCCGCCTCGCGATACCGGGACCGCCACGCGGTGTCGGGCGCGAAATCGGATCCCGGGGACGCCAAGATGCTCGCCGATCTGGTGCGCACCGACCGCCACAACCACCGCCCGGTCGCTGGAGACAGCGAACTCGCCGAGGCGATCAAGGTGCTGGCCCGGGCGCATCAATCGATGATCTGGACCCGTCAACGCCAGGCCAACCTGTTGCGCTCCACCCTGCGGGAGTTCTATCCCGGCGCCCTGGAGGCGTTTGGCGACCTGCATGCCCCCGAGGCGCTGGCGGTGCTGTCTCGAGCGCCGACCCCGACCCAGGGACGCGGGTTGTCTCGCACCCAGATCGTCGCCGCGTTGCGTCGAGGGGGGCGAACCCGCCGCCTCGACGAACGAGCCGACCAGATCCACGCCGCGCTGCACGTCGCTCAGCTCCAAGCGCCACCGTTGGTCGCCGACGCGTTCGGGGCCAGTGTGACGGCCAGCGTCGGGGTGCTCGGGGAGCTCAACACTCAAATCGCTGGTCTCGAGCGCCAGCTGGCCGCGTCTTTTGAGGCACACCCGGACGCCGAGATCCTTCGCAGTCTTCCCGGACTTGGTCTAGTCCTCGGCGCCCGGGTGCTCGGCGAGTTCGGGGACGACCCGAACCGCTATGCCAACCCCAAGTCTCGCAAGAACTACGCCGGCACGTCACCCATCACCCGCGCCTCGGGCATCCGAAAGGTTGTCCTAGCCCGCTACGTCCGCAATCGGCGCCTCGCCGACGCCCTCGACTGGTGGGCCTTCGCCTCCCCGACCCCATCGCCGGGCGCTCGAGCCCTCTATGACCGTCACCGCGCCGCCGGTGACACCCACCACCAAGCCCTGCGCGCCCTCGCCAACCGCCTCGTCGGCATCCTCCACGGATGCCTCCAACACCAAACCCCCTACGACGAGCACACCGCCTGGAACCAACCCATCGAACTCGCCGCTTGACACCAACCACCCGTGGGATGTCTACCGGCGCTTTCAGCCTTATAGGAGATCATCGCCAGCAGCTGGCCCCACCCGGCGTCATAGAGACAACGGTTCAACCCCGACTTCGCCGCCGCCCCGTTGGGCTCGAAGCCACCCGCGCGGTCCGGCCTGGGATGTGGGCGACGGACCAGGTTCGCGACGGGCAGCTGTTCGTGGACGATCAGGTCGTGATCGTCCACGAGGCGGCGGGAGAGCTGGTGGGCCCGGTCGGTGCGACAGTTGCGCACGTGGCGATGCGCAGTCGCGACCCGCTCCGCCGCCCGTCGCCGGCGGTTGGAGCCTCGCGGTTTGGTGGCCAGGGCCCGCTGGGCGCAGGCGAGCCGTCCGGCGGCCCGCTGGGCGAACCGTTCGTTGGTGACCAGGGTCCCGTCGCTGGTCGCCACGAGCACGGTGACACCCACGTCGATGCCGACACGCCGGCCCGTGGGATGCAGCGGCTCGGCAGGCACGTCGACGCAGCGGACCGTGACCCACCAGCGTCGACCCTCCCGACGCACCGTGATCGCCTTCGGGGTACCTCGAAGCGGGCGATGGAGGCGCGCCGTGATCGCTCCGATCTCTAGGAGGTGCAGCCGCCGGCCGGTCTCGTCGAGGCGCCAGCCGCTGCGGTCCTCCCATTGCAGCGAGTCCCAACGAGACCGCGGACGAAACCGCGGGTAGCCCGGCCGCTGCCCGGCCCCACAGCGTCGATAGAAGCCCCCGAACGCCCAGTCGAGGCGCCGCAACGTCCCCCGACACACCACCACCCCGCAGGCCAGCACCTCCGGTCGCACCGCCCGCAGGCTGGTCAACGTCCGGCACTGATCCACATACGACACCGAGCGGTGTTCCCAGCGCCACGCGCCTCGGCGTTCTTCTAGGGCCGCGTTGTAGAGCTCGCACTCCAACCCGAGAAGCCCATCCAACGCCGCCCGCTGACGAACCGTCGGACTCAACAAGAAGCGATACGAACGGCACCGGCGCACAACCCCGACCCTACAAAGCGCCTATGACACTGAAACTGACCCACTACCAGGTGTCGCCGGGACGCCAGGCGGCGCGAAGCTGGGTTCGCACCTCGCGGGCGCGCCGGGCGATGTCGTTGGGGGGCCGGCGCAGGACGGCGAGGTCGGCGGCGTCGCACACCGCGCGTCGCGTCGGGTAGTCGTGGTCGGCGCCCTCGGTGGCTTCGATGCGCCAGAGGGTGTCGTCGGGGTCGCAGCCGCCGAGATAGCCGAGGACGAGTGCGCCGCATTCGAGGTCGGTCATGACCGGCGCCCGGCCGTAGGATGCGGCGCGCTTCATGGCCAGTTCGCTCACCACGGCCAGCGCGTCCGCGAGGTGCTCGTGGGGGCCGAGCGCGAGGCGGTCGGCGAGGTGGTGCGCGAGGGTCCGGGCGTAGCCGATGTTCGGGCCGGGCGTGCCGAACAGTCGCCCGCGCGGCTGCCCCAACGCCACCTCGTCGCCGGGTCGGTCGGGGACCCACGGCCGGGCGGGCGGCATGGAGACTCCCGGGGCGAGATTGGGCTGCTGGCGGGGCTCGTCGTCGAGCGTGTCGGCGACGAAGGGGTCGGCGGCCATCGATGCTCCTACTGGGGCGGGTCGGCGAGGAGCAGACCGTAGACGAGGGAGTCATCGAGAGCCTGCCAGGAGGCCTCGATGATGTTCTCGCTCACGCCGATCGTCGTCCACGAGCGTTCGCCGTTCGTGGTGTCGATGAGGACCCGGGTGACTGCCCCCGTGCCCTTCTCGGTGTCGAGGACCCGCACCTTGTAGTCGGTGAGATGGACCCGGTCGAGCGCAGGGAAGCGGGTCCCGAGCGCGCTGCGGAGCGCGGCGTCCAGCGCGTTCACGGGGCCGTTCCCCTCGGCGGTGCGCACGATCCGCGCTCCGTCCACGTGGACTTTGATCGTCGCCTCGGTGCTCACGCCGACGTCGGCGTCGTCGGCTCGCAGATCGTCGGTGATGATGCGGAACGACTCGACGTTGAACCAGGTCTGACGCCATCCGGTGGCGCGCCGCATCAGCAGCTCGAGGGACCCGTCGGCCACCTCGAAGTGGTATCCCTCGTGCTCGAGCCGCTTGAGCTCGTCGACGACCTCGTTGACCTGGGGACCGTCGAGGGTCAGCCCGAGCTCCTTGGCCTTGAGCAGGATCGTCGACCGCCCGGCGAGCTCCGATACGACGAACCGGGTGCCGTTGCCAACCTGCTCGGGGGAGACGTGCTCGTAGGCGTCCGGGCGCTTGGCGATCGCGCTCACGTGCAGCCCGGCCTTGTGCGCGAACGCCGAGCCGCCCACGTAGGGAGCCTGGGGGTTCAGCGCCATGTTCACGAGCTCGGCGACGTGGTGCGCCACGGGCGTCAGCCGCTCGAGCCGGTCGGGTGGGATCGTCTCGATCCCCAGCTTCAGGGCCAGGTTCGGGATGACCGTCGTCAGGTTGCAGTTGCCGGTTCGCTCGCCGTAGCCGTTGATCGTGCCCTGCACCTGGATCGCGCCGGCGCGCACGCCGGCCAGGGCGTTGGCGACGCCGGTCCCGGCGTCGTCATGGGTGTGGACGGCGACCCCCACCTCCCGACCGAAGTAGTCCACGACCTCGCGCACGGTGCGCTCGACCCGATCGGGGAGCGACCCGCCGTTCGTGTCGCACAAGACGAGCCGCGACGCGCCCCGCTCGGCGGCGCCCTCCAGCACCCGCAGCGAGAACTCGGGGTTGTGGTCGTAGCCGTCGAAGAAGTGCTCGGCGTCGAAGAAGACCTCGAGCCCGGCGTCGCGAAGGAACGCGACCGACTCCGCGACCATCGCCACGCCTTCGTCGAGCGTGGTCCCGAGTGCTTCGAGGACGTGGTAGTCCCAGCACTTCCCGACGATGCAGACGGTGCTGGTCCCGGCGTCGACGAGGTGGCGCAGCGTGTCGTCGGAGTCGACCTTGCCCTTGACCCGGCGGGTCGACCCGAACGCGACCAGCGTGGCGGTCTCGAGTTGCAGCTCGGTGCGGGCCCGTCGGAAGGCCTCGTCGTCCTTTGGGTTCGCGCCCGGCCAGCCGGCCTCGATGTAGTCGACGCCGAGCCAGTCGAGCTGCTCGGCGATGCGCAGCTTGTCGTCGACGGTCAGCGAGATGCCCTCGAGCTGGGAGCCGTCACGCAGCGTGGTGTCGTAGATCTCGATTCGAGCTGGTTGGCCGTCGTCACCCATCGGCGAGCTCCAACCAGTCCGCGTACTTCTCCACTTCGCCGTGCACCGCGGCGAAGTAGGTCTCCTGGATCTTGCGGGTGATCTCCCCCGGTTCGCCGATCTCTCGGTCGTCGACCGAGCGGATCGGCACCACCTCGGCCGCGGTCCCGCACAGGAACGCCTCGTCGGCCAGGTACAGGTCGGTTCGCAGCAGGGTCTGCTCGCGGACTTCGTAGCCCAGGTCGCGGGCAATGGTCATCGCCGAGTCCCGGGTGATGCCCTCCAACGCGCCGGCGGAGAGCGGCGGGGTCAGCAAGACCCCGTTCTTCACCACGAAGACGTTCTCCCCGGTCGCCTCGGCGACGCTGCCGGTCGTGTTGAGCAGAATTGCCTCGTCATAGCCGCCGTGGATCGCTTCGACCTTGGCCAGGCTCGAGTTGATGTAGATGCCGGTGCCCTTCGCGGCGACCGGGTTGATGTTGGGGTCCATGCGCCGCCAGGTGGAGATCTTCATCCGGACCCCGTGTTCGAGGCCCTCGGCGCCGAGGTAGGTGCCCCACGGCCACGCCGCGATCGACACGTTCACGGAGCACGGCAGCGGGTTGAGTCCCATCTCGCCATAGCCCAAGTAGGCGATCGGCCGGATGTAGCACGAGTCGAGCCGGTTCGCTCGGATCGTCGCCTTCGTCGCTTCGACGAGCTCCTCGACCGAGTAGGGAAGATCCATGTGCAGGAGCATCGCGGAGTCGTGCAGGCGGCGCATGTGGTCGGTGAGCCGGAACACGGCCGCGCCGCGCGACGTCGGATACGCGCGGATTCCCTCGAACACTCCCGACCCGTAGTGGAGGGTGTGGGTCAGGACATGGATCTTGGCGTCGTCCCAGTTGACGAGCTGGCCGTCCATCCAGATCTTGTCGGTCTTCTCGATGGGCATTGCCCGCTCCTCCTAGATCCACTCGGCGATCGCGTCGCCGATCTCGCTCGTGGTGCCCGCGACGTCTTCCGATTTGGCGACCGCGTCGCGGACTCGAACCGCGGCCTCATCCTCACCGAGGAATTCCAGCATCATCGCGGCCGAGAGGACGGCCGCTCGGGGATCCGCTGCCCCGGTGCCGGCGATGTCGGGCGCCGACCCGTGCACAGGCTCGAACAGCGACGGGCCGGTGCGGTCCGGGTTCAGGTTGGCGGACGCCGCCCGCCCGATCCCACCCGACACGGCCCCGCCGAGGTCCGTCAAGATGTCGCCGAACAGGTTGTCGGTGACGAGCACATCGTAGCGGCCGGGGTCTTGGACGAAGTAGATGCAGGCCGCGTCGACGTGGTGGTAGGCGGTCTCGACGTCGGCGTACTCCTGGGCGACGTCGGTGAAGGTGCGCTGCCACAGATCGCCGGCGAAGGTGAGCACGTTGGTCTTGTGGACGAGCGTGAGGTGCTTGCGCTCGCGGGTCCGGGCCAGCTCGAACGCGAAGCGGACGCAGCGTTCGACGCCGAAGCGGCTGTTGACGGACCCCTGGGTCGCAATCTCGTGGGGCGTTCCCTTGCGGAGGTAGCCACCTTCGCCGGCGTACGCGCCCTCGGTGTTCTCGCGCACGACGACCATGTCGACGCCGTCGTTGTGGCCGCTCGGCGGGCCGACGAACGGGCGCAGGTTCACGTAGAGGTCGAGCTCGAAGCGCAGCTCGAGCAGCAACCCTCGTTCGATGACACCCGGCGGCACTTCGGGGATGCCGACCGCGCCGAGGAGCACCGCGTCGAGCTCACGGATCGCGGTGAGGTCCGCGGGGGGCAGCACCTCGCCGTCCCGCAGGTATCGGGTCCCGCCGAGGTCGAACACGACCGGCGTGTAGGCCACGTCGGTCGCGTCGAGGACCTTGGTGGCCTCGGCGACGACTTCGGGCCCGATGCCGTCGCCGCCCACGATCCCGATCCGATGCGTCACCTGTGTGCTCCCGTTGCCGCACGTCGGCTCGCCAGCGTCTCGTCGCCAGAATGAAAAACCGCCCACCGAGGTGGACGGTCGAGGCAGACGCCGGGGTCGGCGCCTGCTAGTCGATAACGACGATGGTGTTGGAACGCTGCATGCTGGCTCCAGTTTCGCAGGAGCATGGGGGCCAGTCAAACGGGAGGCCGCCCGCACGGGAGCCTCCGAGCGGCTCGACGCGCGTGTCGGGTGGACGGCGCGCGGCGCGGCGGCGCCGGAAGGTGCACGGCGGGGTCCGCGAGCCGATGGCATTCGATGCCGGCCCGGGCGGGGATGGATGCGGACGTGGCTCGGGAGGCGCGGGCCGATCGATGCGTCGACATCTTTTCAAGTGCGGTTCGGTCCGGGATTTCGACCCGTGGACCAGTGTGCCTAGTAACGGCGCCATGCTGGCGGTGTCCTGCCTCGGATGAGCTGGAAACCCGGTCGGGTGTTGCAAAGCCTTGAGGTCGACCCGTAGAGCGCCGGGTACGCTCGCCAACGTCATGGACCAAGTGCACCTCACGCCCGATGCCCAAACGCGGCTCCAGAAGGAGCTCGCGGACCGAACGGGGCCCCGGCGCACCGAGATCTCGCGCTGGATTGAACGCGCGCGTGAGCACGGCGACATTCGGGAGAACGCCGACTACGACGCGGCGAAGAACGAGCAGGGCATCAACGAGGCCCGCGTCCGCCACATCGAGGCGATCCTGCGGTCGGCGATCATCGTGGAGAGCTCTGGCGGCAAGGTCGTCGGCCCCGGCACCATCGTCGAGATTCGCATGGACAACGCCGACGAGACGACGCAGTACCTGGTCGGTTCGATCGAGGAGCGTCCCGAGGGCTTGGACGTGCTGTCGGTCTCCTCGCCGCTGGGCCGGGCGCTGGCGGGCGCCGGTCCGGGTCAGGTGGTCGAGTACGCCGGGCCGCGCCGAACCTTCCACGTCGAGGTGGTGAGCGTCCGACCGGTGTGACACGCGTGCTCGGCGTCGACGGATGCCGCGCCGGCTGGGTGGCGGTGGCGTTGGTCGACGGGGCGTTCGCGGAGGCCCGACTCGTCGCGCACTTCGGTGAGCTCGTCGAGGACCCCGCCGCCGTGATCGGCGTGGACATCCCGCTCGGGTCGATCGGCGCCAGCCGCGCCGCGGACCGCGAGGCCCGTCGCCTGCTCGGTCCCCGAGGCGCCTCGGTGTTCGCCGCGCTCCCCCGTGAGGTCCTCGAGGCCCCCGACTACGCCACCGCGAACCGCGCCGTGCGGGAGCGGTTCGGCGTGGGGGTGAGCGCCCAGGCCTGGAACCTGGCCCCCAAGATGCGCGACGTCGAGCCGCACTGGCACGCCGCGCCGGCCCGCATCGTCGAGGTCCACCCGGAGCTGTCGTTCCGCGCCCTGGCGGGGGCGCCGCTCGCGCACTCCAAGCACAGTTGGGCGGGGCTCCGGATGCGCCTGGCGCTGCTCGCCCGGGCGGGGATCGCGCTGCCCGACGATCCGGGTCCGGCGGGCACCGCGGGTCCCGACGATGTCGTCGACGCGGCCGCCGTCGCCTGGTCGGCGGCGCGCCTCGCGGCCGGGACCGCCGAGCGCGTGCCGGGCGACGACGAGCGCGACGCGGCGGGTCGGCTCGTCGCGATCTCGTGGTAGGTCAGCGCGCGGGTGGGCCGTAGCCGCCGCCGCCCGGCGTGCAGACGCGCAGCACGTCGCCGGCGCGTAACGCCACGGTGACTTTGTCGGTGAGGCGCGTCGCGCGCGACTCGTCGCCGGCTGGGAGCAGCCAGTTCTCGCCGACCGCGCCGGGGCTGCCCCCCGCCAGGCCCCACGGCTGGCTGACGCGCCGCTCGGTCACGAGCGAGACGATGGTGTCCTCGAGGACCTCGAGCTCGCGCACGATCCCGTCGCCGCCGCGGTACGCGCCGGCGCCGCCGGTTCCTGACCGCAGCCCGTATCGGCGCACCCGGAGCGGCAGTGACCGCTCGAGTGCTTCGACCGGCGTGTCGCGGGTGTTCGTCATCGCGGTGTGCACCCCGCTCATGCCGTCGGCCCACGGCCGGGCCCCTTGGCCGCCGCCGAGCGTCTCGTAGTAGGCCCACCCGGACCCGCCGAGCAGCACGTTGTTCATGGTCCCTTGCCCGGCCGCGCCGAGGCGTCCGGGCAGGGCGGCGGCGAGCGCGCCGAGGCACACGTCGGCGACCCGCTGGCTCACCTCGACGTTGCCCGCCCCGACCGCGACGGGTGGGACGGCGGCGACGACGGAGCCGGGGGGCGCGACGACGGTCACCGGCCGGGTGGCGCCTCCGTTGGGTGGGACGCTCGGGTCGGTCGCGGCGCGCACGGCGAAGGCGACGGCGCTGACCGTGACCGCTTCCACCGCGTTCACGTTGCCGGGCCGCTGCGCGGCCGAGCCGGTGAAGTCGAACGTGGCGTGGTCGCCGTCGAGCCGCAGGGTCACGACCACCAGGCTCGGCGTCTGCTGGTCGGGGCGGGGGCCGGCCGAGTCGAGCACGTCCTCGAAGCGCCAGGTCCCGTCGGGGAGGTCGCGGAGTGCGGCGCGCATCCGCCGCTCGCCGTAGTCGAGGACCTCGTCGAGGGGGGTGACGGAGCCGAGACCGTCGACGATCGCCGCGAATCGTTCGACGCCGACGACGTTGGCGCCTCGCTGCGCGGCGAGGTCGCCACGACGCTCGTCGGCGGCGCGGGAGCTCGCGACGAGGATCTCGACGACGTCGTCGGTGAGCCGAACGGGCGGCACCCGCAGCCCCTCCTGGTACACCTCGGTGGCGTCGGGCGGCATCGATCCGGGTGCGATGCCGCCGAGGTCGGCGTGGTGGGCCCGATTGGCGACCCAGCCCACCAGGGCCCCCGCGACGTGCACCGGCGCGACGAGCGTGACGTCGTTGAGGTGCGTGCCCCCGGCGAAGGGGTCGTTGAGTACCCACTGTTCGCCCGGCTCGGCACCCCCCGCGGCGGCGTCGACCGCGGCGCGCACGGCGGCCGGCATCGACCCAAGATGCACGGGGATGGCCTCGGCTTGGACGAGGAGCTCGCCGGCGCGGGTGAACAGCGCGACCGAGCAGTCCGCCCGCTCCTTGATGTTGGGGCTCGACGCGGCGCGGCGCAGCACGGCGCTCGCCTCCTCGGCGATGCCGGTGAGGCGGGCCATGAGCACCTGGAGCGCCGCGGCGTCGAGGCTCATCGTCGGGCTCCCACGCGCTGGAGGAGCCACGCGCCGAGCGGGCCGGGGCGGGCCGTCCAGCCGTCGGGCACCCAGACGGTGCAGTCAGGTTCGGCCACCACCTGGGGGCCGCGCACGGTCGGGCGGGTTGGTGCGGGCAGGTCCTCGGCCCGCAGCGGCGCGGCGAGGGTGGCGCGGGCCCGGCACGTCACGACCTCGATCGCGACGTCGGGACGGACGTAGCCGTTGCGCCGCTGGTGCTCGGCGGCGAAGTCGGTGACGTCGGGGACGGTCAGCTCGTGGCTCTGTCCGGCGTAGCGGCAGTCGAGGGCGGTCTCGACGACCGCGCCGGGACCGACGAGCGCGGCCGCCTCGGCGCTCAGGGCGCGCCGCGCGGCGTCGAGGCCGGCCCCGTCCCCCGGCGTCGGCCAGCTCCGGACGAGCTCGCGCCGGCGGGGCGAGGCGAGCAGCCCGACCGCGGACAGCGCGCCGGCCCGGGGCGGCACGATCACGGTGGGGATCCCGAGCCCGTCGGCGACGGCGCAGGCGTGGAGCGGCCCCGCGCCGCCGAACGCGACGAGCGCCAACCCGCGCGGGTCGACGCCTCGCTCCACGCTCACGACTCGCACCGCCTGTTCCATCGCCGCGTCGACGACGGCGACCACCCCGGCCGGGTCGACGTCCGCCGTGTCGAGCGCGGCCCGGGCCCGGGCCGGGTCGAGACGTCCGAGGTTGGGAAACGTGGCCGCGGCGTCGAGACGACCGAGGACCAGGTCGGCGTCGGTCACGGTCGGCGCGGTGCCGCCGCGCCCGTAGCAGGCCGGGCCGGGGATCGCGCCGGCGCTGCGGGGACCGACGGTGAGCGCCCCGCCCGGGTCGAGGCGGGCGATCGATCCGCCACCGGCCCCGATGGTGTGCACGTCGAGCGCCGGAAGCCGGATCGGGTAGCCGGCCACCACCCGGCTGGGGGCCGGCTCGGGCACGCCGCCGCGGATCAGGCACACGTCGGTGCTCGTCCCGCCCATGTCGAAGGAGACCGCGTCGGGGTAGCCGCACGCGGCGGCGACGGACGCCGCGGCGCGCACGCCACCCGCGGGTCCGGAGAGCAGCAGCGCCGCGGGCCGCTCGGCGGCCTCCTCGGCGGGCAGCAGACCCCCGGCCGAGGTCATGACCAGGACTTCGTCGGCGAGGCCGGCCAGCTCACGCAGGTAGCCGCGGCACGCCGGGCGGACCAGCGCGTTGGCGACCGTCGTCACGGTCCGCTCGTACTCGCGAAACTCGGGCGACACCTCGTGGGAGCAGGTCACGTCCAGGCCGCGGGCGGCGAGCTCGCGGGC
>PLJD01000102.1:9534-9661 GCA_003140175.1 Actinomycetota bacterium | reverse complement strand
GCGCGTTGAAGATGACCGCCGACAGGATCGCGGAGCGGGGCGACTGCAGACCCATGACGTTCAGGCCGTTCAGGACCGAGACGCTGGCGAACCCGGCGAACATGGCGGGGATGATCGCGAAGTACTT
>PLJD01000102.1:0-9479 GCA_003140175.1 Actinomycetota bacterium | reverse complement strand
CCGTCGCCGGTCATCGCGACGAGCCGCCCACCCGCTTGCTCGTGGCGGATGAGCTGCATCTTGTCCTCGGGAGTGGCCTCGGCGAGGAAGTCGTCGACGCCGGCCTCGTTGGCGATGAAGGCGGCGGTGCGCGGGTTGTCGCCGGTGATCATGACGGTGCGGATGCCCATTTTGCGCAGGTCGTCGAAACGCTCGGCGATGCCCTGCTTGACGATGTCCTTGAGGTAGATGACGCCCAGCGCTCGGGCGGGCGTGCCACCCGGGCCGCCGGCTTGTGCGACCACGAGGGGGGTGCCCCCTTGCGCAGCGATCGAGTCGACGGTCTCGCCGAGCTCGGCGGGGATCGTGCCGCCCTGCTCCTCGATCCAGCGGCGGACCGACTCGGCGGCGCCCTTGCGGATCGAGCGACCGTCGAGGTCCACGCCGCTCATGCGGGTCTGGGCGGTGAACGCCACCAGGGTGGCGCCGGCGAGCTCCCGCTCGCGCAGCCCGTGGCGCTCCTTGGCGAGCACGACGATGGAGCGCCCCTCGGGCGTCTCGTCGGCCAGGCTGGACAGCTGGGCCGCCTCGGCGAGCTCCTGCTCGCTGACCCCCGTCACGGGTACGAACTCCGCGGCCTGGCGGTTGCCGAGCGTGATGGTCCCGGTCTTGTCGAGCAGCAGGGTCTGACAGTCGCCGGCGGCTTCGACGGCCCGGCCGCTCATCGCGAGGACGTTGCGGCGCACGAGCCGGTCCATGCCCGCGATGCCGATCGCGGAGAGCAGCCCTCCGATGGTGGTCGGGATGAGGCAGACGAGCAGGGCGACGAGGATGATGATCGGCTGCTCGGCGTGCGCGAACACCGCGAACGGCTGGAGCGTCACCGTGGCCAGGCCCAGGATCAGCGTCAATCCCGCCAGCAAGATGTTGAGGGCGATCTCGTTCGGGGTCTTCTGACGCTCCGAACCCTCGACCAAGGCGATCATGCGGTCGAGGAACGTCTCGCCAGCTCGGGCGGTGATCCGCACCACGATCTCATCTGAGAGGACACGGGTGCCGCCCGTCACCGCCGATCGGTCGCCGCCCGACTCGCGGATCACCGGAGCAGATTCGCCGGTGATCGCCGACTCGTCGACGCTCGCGATTCCTTCGATGATCTCGCCGTCGCTGGGGATGATCTCGCCCGCTTTCACGACGCACTCGTCGCCGACGTCGAGGGCCGTGCTCACGACGTCTTCGAGACTCCCGTCCGGGCGGCGCACCTTGGCCAGCGTGTCGGCGCGCGTGCGTCGAAGCGCGTCCGCCTGCGCCTTGCCGCGACCTTCGGCGACCGCCTCCGCGAAGTTGGCGAACAGGACGGTGAACCACAAGAAGGCGCCGACCAGCCCCGCGAACACGTTCTGGTCGCTCGACGACGTCCCCAGGTCCCGCAGGAACAAGAAGGTGACGAGGACGCTGCCGACCTCGACGATGAACATGACCGGGTTGCGGGCCAGGGTCCGCGGGTTGAGCTTCTTGAAGCTCTCCAGGATGGCGCGCCGCATGATCTTCGGGTCGAAGATCGATTGTGACTGCTTCGGTGCCATGCCGTGCCTCTAGATCCGGAGGGCTTCGGTGATCGGGCCGAGCGCGAGCGCCGGGAAGTACGTCAGCCCGATGACGATGAGAATGACGGCGACCAGCAGCGCGACGAAGAGGGGCGTGCTGGTCGAGAACGTGCCACTGGTCTTGGGGACCTGCTGCTTGCGGACGAGGGAGCCCGAGATCGCGAGGGCGGGGACCATCAAGAGGTAGCGGCCGACGAGCATGGCGAGCGCCAGGGTGGTCGTGTACCAGTTGGACGTCGCGGTGAGCCCGCCGAACGCTGAGCCGTTGTTGTTCGCCGAGGACACGTAGGCGTACAGGACCTCGGTGAATCCGTGCGGCCCCGGGTTGAGGGCCTGGGATCTCAAGCTCTTCGTGAGGACCGCCACCGCGGTGAACCCGAGGGCGACGACGGGGACGAAGAGGATGTAGAGCACGACGAGCTTCATCTCGCTCGACTGGATCTTCTTGCCGAGGTACTCCGGGGTTCGCCCGACCATGAGCCCGGCGATGAAGACGGCGAGCAGCACGAAGATGAGCATCCCGTAGAGGCCGGAGCCGGTCCCGCCGGGGGTGACCTCGCCCAGCATGATGTTCGTCAGGGGGACGGCGCCGCCGAGCGGCGTGAAGCTGTCGTGGGACGAGTCGACCGCGCCGGTCGACGTCGACGTGGTGCTCGCCGCGAAGAGCGCCGACGCCGCGGGGCCGAATCGTTGCTCCTTGCCCTCGAGGTTCCCACCCGCCTGGGTCGCGGTCACCTGCTGGGTCACGCCGCGGCTGTTGAGCTGCGGGTTGCCCGCGACCTCAAAGCCGGTGGCCAGACCAACCGAGGCGAGCCACAGCGCGAACATCGCGGCGAAGATCACCCAGCCCTGCTTCTGGTCGTGCACCAGCTTCCCGAACGTGAACGTGAGCGCGAACGGGATCGCGAGGAGCAGGTAGATCTCGAGCAGGTCGGTGAGCCCGCTCGGGTTCTCGAAGGGGTGCGCCGAGTTCGCGTTGAAGAACCCGCCGCCGTTGGTGCCCAGCTCCTTGATGGCCTCCTGGCTGGCGACCGGGCCGCCGGGGATCGCCTGGGTCTGGTGCGTGACGGTCTGGACGTGCGTGAAGCCGTGCAGGTTCTGGATGGTTCCGAGCCCGACGAAGACGATGGCGAACACGAAGGCGAGCGGGAGCAGGATCCGCAGGGTGGTGCGCGTGAGGTCGACCCAGAAGTTTCCGATTGTGCGCTGACGTCGACGAACGAGGCCTCGGATCAAGGCGATGACGACCGCGATCCCGACCGCGGCGGACGCGAAGTTCTGGACGGCCAGCCCGAGCATCTGCGTCAGGTGACTCATCGTCGTCTCGCCCGCGTAGCTCTGCCAGTTCGTGTTGGTGGCGAAGCTGATCGCGGTGTTGAACGCGATGCTCGGCGATACGCCCTTGACGTGGGTCGGGTTGAGCGGCAGGGAGCCCTGCACCCGCATGATCACGTAGACGAGCAGGATCGACACGACGCTGAAGGCGAGGAGCGCGAGCGCATAGACGCTCCAGCGCTGCTCCGTGTCTGGGTCGACGCCGACCAGGCGGTACACGGTCCGCTCGACCGGGTCGAAGAACCGGTCGCCGGGGGCTTTGCCACCGCCGTAGACCTTCGCCATGTAGGTGCCGAGCAGCGGCGTGGTGACCGCGAGCAGCGCGATCAGCAGCGCCAGCTGCCCCCAGCCCGAGAGCGTCATCAGAGCTTCTCAGGGAACAGCAGCGCCAGGACCAGATATCCGCCGGCCAGGATCGAGATGCCGAGCGCGAGCCAGTTGTCGTAACTCACTCCGCCACCGCTTCGTCCGCTTCGTCCGCTTCGTCCAGCTGCCCCGGTGGCGGGTCGGGACCGATAATGCGGTCGCAGCCCACGATCAGCAGGGCGGCGAGCACGAAGAACGCGAGGATCGCGGCGACGAACAACACGTCACGCACGGCGCGCTCCTCTGGTGCTCGGATGATGGGGTGGGCAACACCGGTGGGTGAGATCTGCTCGCCCGTCGACGCCTCACCCGTCGGGCCGCGACCGGCGGGTCGACGCCCGAGACTGATTAGCAAACCGGGCGAGGTTAGACGAGGGTCTTAACGCACCGTTAGCGGCCCGACCCGGCGAATTCGCGCGCCCTTGACGGGTCCGGCCCGACCCCCGGCGGCGCCGCCGAGGCCGAGAGCGGGCCCCGGCGGTCGCCGTCGCCGGCTCTGGTAGCGTCCCAGACGCACGGGAGCCCGGCGACACCGGGCTGAGAGGAGGGCTGGGGAGCCCTCGACCGTCTGAACCTGATCCGGGTTATGCCGGCGAAGGGAGGATCGTGCCGATCGGGCGACTGCACGTGGTCACCGACACGCGACCGGGCCGCGACCCGATCCGCACCGTCTCCGCCGCGCTCGACGCCGGCGCCCCGGTGGTCCAGGTCCGTGGCAAGCAGCTCACCGATCGCGAGCTCTACGAGCTCGCGGGCCGGGTCGCCGAGCTGTGTGCCGCGCACGGGGCGCTCTGCGTCGTCAACGACCGTCCCGACGTGGCGCTCGCCGTCGACGCGGGCGGCGTCCACGTGGGCGCCGACGACCTGCCGGTGCCCGCCGCCCGACGGGTGCTCGGACCGTGTCGGGTCCTCGGGGCAACGGCCCGCGACGTCGCGACCGCCCGGTCGCACGAAGCCGCCGGTGCCTCGTATCTCGGCGTCGGCCCCGCCTACGCGACCACCACCAAGTCCGGCCTTCCCGACCCGCTCGGACCGGCGGGGGTCGGCGCCATCGCGCGGGCCGTTCAGATCCCCGTCGTGGCCGTCGCGGCGATCACCCCGGCTCGGGTCGGGGAACTGCTCGCCGCGGGCGCGCACGGCGTGGCGGTCATCAGCGCCATCTCCGACGCCGAGGACCCCGGCGCCGCGACCGCCGCGCTGCTGCGAGCGCTCGAGGTGGCGGCCCCGTGACACCCGACGTCACGGTCGTGGGGGGCGGTGCCATCGGGCTCGCCGTGGCGTGGCGCGCCGCCCAACGCGGCCTGACCACCGTCGTCGCCGACCCCGCACCCGGGACCGGCGCCACCCATGCCGCGGCGGGGATGTTGGCCCCGATCACCGAGGTGCACTACGGCGAGGTCCCGCTGCTCGGCCTGAACCTCGACTCGGCGCGCCGCTGGCCCGACTTCAGCGCCGAGCTCGAGACCGCCGCCGACTGCTCCATCGGGTACCGCAGCGAAGGCACCGTCGCGGTGGCCTTCGACGACGACGACGTCCGGGCGCTCGACGCGCTGGTGCAGTTCCAGGGTCAGCTCGACCTGCCCGTCGAGCGGCTCGGCAGTCGCGAGTGCCGCTCGCTCGAGCCGTCGCTGTCGCCGCGGGTCCGCGGCGGCGCGCTCGTGACCGGCGACCATCAAGTGGAGCCACGCGCGCTCACCACCGCGCTGGTGCGGGCCTGCGACGGGGTGGGCGTCGAGTTCGTGCGCCGCGCCGTGACCGCGGTCGGGCCCGGCCCGCGGGTGCGGCTCGACGGCGACGACGTCCTCGAGAGCCGGTCGGTTGTCGTGGCCGCGGGATGGCGCTCCGCGGCGCTCGTGGACATCCCGGTGCGGCCCGTGAAAGGCCAGATCCTGCGCCTGCGCGGCGACGTGTCGTCGCTGCTGACGCGGACCGTCCGCGGCCTCTCCCACGGCGTCTCGGTGTACCTCGTACCTCGAGCGAATGGCGAGCTCGTCGTGGGCGCGACCGTGGAGGAGCGGGGGGCGGACACCACCGTGACCGCCGGCGCAGTCCGGGAGCTCCTCGACGCCGCGGTGGACCTCGTGCCGGGCGTGAGCGAGCTCGAGTTCTCCGAGACGAGCACGGGGCTGCGGCCCGGGACGCCGGACAACGCGCCGCTGCTCGGCCGGGCGCCCGGCGAGGATGACGTCTGGGTGGCGACCGGCCACTTCCGTAACGGGATCCTGCTCACGCCGGTGACCGCCGACGTGATGGCCGATCTGGTGACGGGGTCCGACCCGCCGGCGATCGCCCGCTCCTTCGACCTGGAGCGCTTCGCGTGATCGCGCTGGTGTTGAACGGGTCGGCCGCCGACGTCGCCCCCGGGTCGACGGTCGCGAGCCTGGTGGCGGGGCTCGGTCCCGATCCGCGGGGGGTCGCCGTCGCGGTCAACGAGACCGTCGTGCCGCGCAGCGCATGGCCGCGAACCTCGCTGTGTCCCGGGGATCGGGTCGAGGTGCTGCGCGCCGCCCAAGGAGGATGTTGATGGACGATCCGCTGGTCATCGCCGGGGAGCGGTTCTCGTCGCGGCTCATCCTGGGGACGGGTGGTGCGCCGAGCCTCACCGGGCTCGAGCGCGCCATCGTCGCGTCGGGCGCCGAGATGGTGACCGTCGCGCTGCGCCGCCTCGACCCGAGCGCCCGCGGCTCGGTGGTGGACGTCCTCGAGCGCACCGGCGTGCGGACCTTGCCCAACACGGCGGGATGCTTCACGGCCCGAGAGGCCGTCCTGACCGCCCAGCTCGCCCGCGACGCCTTCTCGACCGACTGGGTCAAGCTCGAGGTGATCGCCGACGACCGGACTCTGCTCCCGGATGCAGTCGAGCTCCTCAGCGCCGCCGAGCAGCTCCGAGACGACGGCTTCGTCGTGCTGCCCTACACCAACGACGACCCGGTGACCGCGGTGCGCCTCGCCCAGCTGGGCTGCGCGGCGGTGATGCCCCTCGGCTCGCCCATCGGCAGCGGGATGGGGATCCGCAACCCCTACAACCTCGCCATCATCCGCGACCAGGTCTCCGTGCCGGTGATCCTCGACGCAGGGATCGGGACCGCGTCCGACGCCGCGCTCGCCATGGAGCTCGGCTGCGACGCGGTGCTGCTCGCGTCGGCCGTCACCCGCGCCCGCGACCCCGAGCAGATGGCGGAGTCGATGCGTCGCGCCGTCGAAGCCGGCCGCCTCGCCCGCCTGGCCGGCCGAATCCCGCGCCGCCTCTACGCCGAGGCGTCGACGTCGTGGGAAGGGCAGCCCGAGCTGTGACCCTCCCCCGCCTCCTGGTGCTCACCGACCGAACCCAGACCGGCGAGCGCGACCTGGTGGCGGTCGTGCGCGCCGCGGTCGCCGGCGGGGCGTGCGGCGTGGTGCTGCGCGAGAAGGACCTGGCGGCCGAGGCGCGGACGGAACTGGCCGCGCGGCTTCGCGACGTCGTGACGCCAGCGGGGGGAATCCTGATCGTCGCGTCGGCCGCCGGTCTCGGCGACGGCGTGCATCTGAGCGCTGACGAGCCGCTCCCGACCCCGCCCCCCGCGTTCATCGGCCGATCGTGCCACGGCCCTGCCGCGCTGGCGCGCGCCGCCGCCGAAGGCTGCAGCTACGCCACGCTGTCCCCGATCTTCGCGTCGACCTCGAAACCCGGCTACGGGCCACCCCTCGGCGTCGACGCGCTGCGCGATCCCCCGCTGCCGGTCTTCGCGCTCGGCGGAGTGACCACCGAGCGCGTCACCGGATGTGTCGACGCGGGCGCGTCCGGGGTGGCCGTCATGGGCGGCGTCATGCGCGCCACGGACCCGACCGCCGCGGTCGCCGCGCTGCTCGAGTCCCTGCGCGTGAGGTCCCGCCGATGACCCCGCCGGTCGCGCTCACCATCGCCGGGTCCGACTCCGGGGGCGGCGCCGGTGTGCAAGCCGACCTGAAGACCTTCGCGGCGCTCGGCGTATTCGGCACGTCGGCGATCACCGCGCTCACCGCCCAGAACACCGCGGCGGTGCTGGGCGTGCTGCCCATCGACACCGCGTTCGTCGTCGCTCAAGCCGAAGCCGTGCTCGAAGACCTGACGGTCCGAGCCGTCAAGACCGGGCTGCTCGCCACACCCGACACGGTGGAGGCGGTCGCTGACCTCGCCGAGGCGGACCGGCTGGCGAATCTGGTCGTCGACCCGGTCATGGTGGCCTCGAGCGGGGACCGGCTCTTGGACCCCGCCGCGGAGGCGCTCTACCGGGACCGGCTGCTCCCCCTGGCGGCCGTGGCAACCCCGAACCTGCGCGAGGCGGGGGTGCTGCTCGGGACACCGCTGCGTACCCTCGACGAGCGGCGCGACGCGGCGCGGGCGTTGGGGGCGGCGGGGGCTGGCGTGGTCGTCATCACCGGCGGTGACGCCCAGTCGGGCGACGAGGCCGTCGACGTGGTGTGGGGTGTCGATCACCTCACCGAGCTGTCGGCGCCCCGGGTCGCCACCCGCAATACCCACGGCTCGGGCTGCACCTTCGCCGCCGCGATCGCCGCCAGGCGCAACTCCCGGCGCTCGAGCTCCTCGGGGATCGACATCCCGTCGGGGATGTCCTCGGCATCGGCCCTGTCGGCGAGCCGCAGCAGCTGCTTCACTTCCCTCTTCAACTGCTTCTCGATCTTCTTCGCATGCCCGTACGAGAGCGCATGATGACGGCTCGCGTTGGCGTGAACTTTCGTTCCGTCCAAGGCCACGGTACCGAGCTTGAGCATCCCCAGCGTGCGCGCAAGCCTCAGCACCTCGAGGAACAAAGCCTCGATCTGCCCCAGGAAGCGCTTGCGAAAGGCCGCAATCGTGTCGTGATCCGGGTGCTCGTTGCCGGCGATGTAGCGAAACGCCACCGAGTCGTGCGTCGCCCGCTCAATCGCCCGGCTGGAAAATGTCTTTGTCGCATACCCATAGACCAGCAGCCCCAGCAGCATCGCCGGGTGGTAGGAGGCCGAGCCCGATCCGCGGTACGCTTTGACCAGCTCCGACAAATCAAGTCCGTCGATCACTTCCACTACGAAGCGCGCCAGGTGTCGCTGCGGCAGCCACTCGTCCACCGAGGGTGGCAGCAAAAATCCGGTGTCGCGGTTGATCGGTCGAAAGTTGCTCATAACTTCCATTGACGTGAGGAACCCGCAATGATTATCGCGTATTTCAGCCGACTAAGTCCGACAGGCTGCTAGGGGGTAGAGTTTTCCACCAGGAGAACTCAAGTGAAGAAGTCCCGATTTACTGAAGAGAAGATCATTTCGATCATTCGAGAGGCTGATGCCGGCGTCAAAGTGATCGATTTATGCCGAAAGCACGGCATGAGCGATGCGAGCTTTTACAAATGGAAAGCCCGTTACGGCGGCCTTGACGTATCGCAACTGCGGCGCCTGAAGGATTTGGAATCCGAGAACAGCCTCCTGAAGCGCATGTACGCGGAGTTGTCACTGACCCATCAAGCGCTGCAGGATGCCGTCGAAAAAAAACTCTAGCGCCCGCTCGGCGGGCCGAACTGGTGGATGTCATGGTCGCTGATCACGGGTTGAGTGTGCGCCGGGCGTGTCGTGCAGCGCGCCTGGCCCGATCGGCGTATTACGCGCCGACGGTGCCGAAGAACGATACGCCGGCGATCAGCACGATCGAGGGCTACATCGGCGCGAACCAACAGCACGGCTTCGACAAGCTCTACCCGGTGGTGCGACGCCAGGGCTTTAGAAAAACCGTGCTGTATCGGGTTTACAAGGCACTGGGGCTGAACAAAAAGCGCCGTCGCAAACGTCGGCTGCCCGCTAGGATCAAGGAGCCGTTGGCCGTACCTGCAGGCCCCAACGAAGTCTGGTCGCTGGATTTTATGTCCGACGCCCTGTGGTCGGGTCGGCGCTTCCGCACGTTCAACGTGCTCGATGACTTTGCCCGTCAGGCGCTGCGCATCGAGATCGATACCAGTTTGCCGGCGGCGCGCGTCGTGCGCGCGCTCGACCAACTGCTCGAGATACGCGGAAAACCACGCAGGTTGCGCATGGACAATGGCCCCGAACTGATCAGCGACACGCTGGACAAATGGGCCAAGCGACACCACATCGATCTTTTGTTCATCCAGCGTGGCCGCGCGATGCAAAACGGATACATCGAACGCTTTAACCGTACTTACCGCGAGGAGGTCCTGAACGCCTACG
>PLJD01000029.1 GCA_003140175.1 Actinomycetota bacterium | reverse complement strand
GGACGCGCGGGCACGAAGGGTCCCCGTGCCCGCGCCGCGTCAGTGGCTACTCAGGAGCAGGTTGAGCAGGTAGAGGGCGCTCAGGAGGCCGACGGCGCCGGTGACGAGCCACCCGGCGACCGCCAACGGGCGGCCGATCGGCTCGCCGTGCATGAGGGTGCGGTCCTGGGCGACGACGAGGAGGTAGGCGAGCCCCACTGGGGTTCCGATGCCGCCGGCGATGCTGGCGTCGAAGAGCAGCTGGATGGCCGAGAGGTTCGAGAACGTGATCAGCACGGCGACGAGGGTGCAGACCCCCAGGGCGGCGTAGAAGCGCGGCGCGTGGCTCACCGGTTCGGAGATCCCGCGCCGCCACCGGAACTCGGCTCCCACGACGTACCCGGCGGTGCTCATGAGGACGGGGACGGCGACGAGTGCCGAGGCGAGGAGCCCGATCCCGAAGACGACGCTCGCCGCCGAACCCGCGAGCGGCCGGAGGGCTCGGGCTGCGTCCTGGGCGCTGTTCACGGTTTGATGGTGTACGCCGAGCGTGGCGCCGGTCGCGACGAGGATGAACCAGATGATCGCGACGGCGAACACGATGCCGATGGCCGCGTCGGTCTCCCGGACTCGCAGCTGGCTTCGGGCCGGGCGTTCCTCGGCGAGCGCGATCGTCTGCCAGACGTAGACGTAGCTGGTCACGGTCGTGCCGAGCAGGGCGAGGGCGCCGGCGAGATCGTTGCGGCTCCACGAGAAGTTCGGCACCAGGCTGTGGTGCAGGACCTGGCCCCACGGCACGTTCGTGAGGCAGGCGGACACCGCGTAGGCGACCAACGCGAGGGCCACGTACTTCAGCGCTCGCACGATTCCTGCGTGCGTGCCGACGAACAGCAACGCGAGGAGGACGACGGCCAGGGGCGTGACGAGCCACGCGGTGGGGACGCCGGTCAGGATCCCGAGGGCGGCCCCGCCCGCCTCGAGGTCGGCGGCGAGCGTCAAGACCGTCACGACGACGATCGACGTCAACAGCAGCCACCGACCCGCAGGGCGGCGACGGTCCCGCACCGCGCTTTGGAGGTCGACGCGTCCGAGGACTCCCACGCGGGTGGCGATCACCTGGATGACGACGAGGGCCGGAGCGATCAGGAGGGTGAGCCAGGCGAGTCCGAACACCGTGGTGGCGCCGACCACCGCGACCGCGCCGACCGTCGTCGGGTCCGTGTCCGACGCGCCGGCGACGAGGCCTGGGCCAAGCACGCGGAGCGTGTCGGCGGCCCGACGGGGCGCCGCGGGGGCGGGGGGTTGTCCCGAGGTCCTCGCGGTCAGTTCGCCGGAGTGGCTTCGCCGTCCGAAGCGATGCATGTCCCTGCTCGTCGTGGTCGCACGCGAAACGCCTGGCGCATGGTGATCATCGCATGCGGGACCGAAGGCGGGCGATGGTGTCGCGGGCCGTCCGAACGTCGAGGGCTGCGGGGTCGCGCGCTCGTCGGCGCGGCGTCACCCGCCGGGCGCGAGCTGGTCGGGGCTGGCCGTCGGTGCGCAGGCCGGGGTGGCGACCGCGCTGGCTCCCGCGCTGTCCTGGGGGGGGAAGGCGGCGCTCGGGGGGACGGGGATCGGGTCCGTCGCGGGGAGGAATGCGAGGGCCAGGGTCTGGCGGTCCTGGAGTTCGTAGTCGGCGGGGTTGCCCGACATCGCCCGACAGTCAACCGACCAGCGGACCAAGCCGGCCAGGCCGGCATCGGGCGTGCCGACCGGACACGTCTTGGCGTTCGACCACGTCTTCTCGGCCGGGTCGGCGCTCGGGCCGGTCCACACCGTGAGCGACGAGTCGGACAGACTCCACCCCGCGTAGCTGAAGAACAGCCCGGCCGTGGCGTGCCGGCCGCCCTCGGAGAGGTCGTAGGGATGGATGTCGATGTACCCGTCGCCGTGGGTGTTGAGGCCGACGTAGACGTTGGGGTTGCCGGTGGCGGTCTCGAACGTGGGCGGGTTCGGGAGCCACTCGCCGCAGATGTTCACCCCGAACGCGGTGTGCCAGTGGTCGCCGCCGGAGCCGGTTCGGGGATTCGGCGGCTTGGGGGCCACTGCCGAATCGACGCTCGCTGGTTTCAACAAGAGGACGCCGGCCAGGCTCAGGGCGAGGAGCATCAGCGCGAAGACCATGACTCGGCCCGTACTCGTGTGCCAGACCCGGGACGCCAGCGCGCGTCCGCGAGCGGCACGGCGATGCGGGGGTCGTGAGCTGACCATCACCAGGTCCAGGGGCCGGGGAGCGGACGTCAGTTTACGACGGGGAGCTCGAGGCGTTCCCGTCACCCTCGCGGCCCGGGGCTGGCCGACTGGCGGCCCCGGAGCGTGCCAACCTGGGCCGCTGGCAACGGGCCCGCTCGGACCGTGCCCGCCCGACCGACGAGGAGTGCGCGCCGATGGGTCGTGGCCGGTTCCTGGGCGGGGCGTTCGTGGGCGTGCTGATGATGGTGGGGCTCGCCGGGTGCGGGGGTGGGGGTTCGAGCCGCGGCGGCACGTCGCCGCTGCCCACGGGGGCCAACGCGCACAACTCCGCGCTGCTGGCCGGCCGCACGATCTTCACCGCCCAGTGCGCCAGCTGTCACGGGCTGGGGGGCCAGGGCAACCTTGGTCCGGCGTTCACCGGCGGGCGGCTGCTCCGGGACTTCCCGAACCCGCAGGATCAGGTGACCTTCGTGTCGCAGGGGCGAGGCGTGATGCCGGCGTTCTCCGGGATCCTGAGTCACGCCCAGATTGAGTCGGTCGTCGCCTACGAACGATCGGTGCTCGACGTCTTGAAGTGAGGCCTCGTCCCTGATCCGGGACGCGGTGCGAAGGGTCAGATCACAGGGCCGGCGGCGCGGGTCGCGAATCGGATCAGGTCGTGCGGTTCGGGTTGAGCAGGTACCGCACGAGGCGATGATTGGAGATCCGGAGCCGGCGGGACTCGAGCTCGAACCGCGGACCGTGGGCGCTGACACCGAACGACAGTCGCGTCGTGGCGAGCGTCGGGGACGTCTGCACGACCGTCCGGTGACGATCCCACGTGCCGACGAGCTCCCCGACCGAGCCGGGACGCGCTTCGAAGGCGTAGATCCGCTCGCGGCTCACCGCCACCCATACCTGGGAGGGCAGCCCGTCCGAACCCGGTGCCGCCGCGCTCGTCGGGTCCGGCGCTCGGCAGAGTCCGGCCGCGAGGAGCACCTCGGGAACCCGGGCCTGCACGGCGTCGCGGTCGAGACCGGCGCGTTTGGGCCTCAGCACCACGTCGCCGACACCGCTCGTGCTCGCCCGGCTACTGGACGACCGGAGCGGACGCGCCGGCGTCGGCTCGCTCGAGGAGCTTGGACAGCAACCCGGCCAGCTCTTGCTGGTCCTCCTCGGAGAGCGCCTCGAAGAGGGTCACCGTCGCGAAGATGCGCTCGTCGATCGCGGCTCGCGTCGCCCGACCGGCGTCGGTGAGCACCAGCAACTTGACCCGCCGGTCCCCGGGGTGGGCCTGGCGGGTAACCAAACCCCGCTCCTCGAGGCGGTCGACGACGCTCGTGACGTTCGAGCGGTCCAGGCCCATCTGCTCGGCCAACGTCCCGGTCGCCATGGGCTGCTCGAGGCGCCACAGCGCCCGGGACTGCAGAAACGACAGGTCGAAATCGGCCGCGGCCTCCGAGGCGTGGTGGCGGAGGCGACGCACCACCCCGAAGAACAGCTCGGGGAGCTGGCGTCGCCAGTGGGGGCTCGGCCCGCCCGGCGTCTCGGAGAGGTAGTTATCGACCACCGCAAGGGTAGAGTACCCTCGTTCGGGCGCCGGAGTGGAGACCGCTGGGCGAGCACGAAAGCGAGGCGGTGTGGACGCGGAAGCGTCAGTCGAGGTCCATGACCTCAAGAAGCGCTATGGCGACCTGGAGGCAGTGCGGGGGGTGACCTTCGATGTCGCCCCCGGGGAGACGTTCGGGTTCCTCGGTCCCAACGGCGCCGGGAAGTCCACGACGATCTCGATGCTCTGCACCCTCATCACCCCCACCGGGGGCTGGGCTCGGGTCGCGGGACACGACGTGGCGAAAGACCCGCTGGGGGTGCGCCGACGGATCGGGCTGGTCTTCCAAGACCCCACCCTCGACGAGTACCTGACCGCGCAGGAGAACCTGCGGTTCCACGCCGAGCTGTATCGGATGCCGAAGGAGCGCACCGCGCAGCGCATCGACGTGGTGATCGAGATGGTCGGCCTCGCGCACCGCCGCAACGACCTGGTGCGGACGTTCTCGGGCGGCATGAAACGTCGCCTCGAGATCGCCCGGGGCCTGCTGCACTCGCCGCGGGTGTTGTTCCTCGACGAACCGACGGTGGGACTCGACCCGCAGACCCGCGTGAACATCTGGGACTACATCCAGCGCCTGCGTGACCGCGAGAAGATCACCATCTTCCTCACCACCCACTACATGGACGAGGCCGAGTACTGCGACCGCATCGCGATCATCGACAACGGCGAGATCGTGACCATGGACACACCGGACGCGCTGAAAGCCGCGGTCGGCAAAGACCGGATCTCGATGCGCACCGAGGACGACCCGAAGGCCCGGGCCGAGCTGGGGGAGCGCTTCGGGCTCGAGGCGACGTCGACGAGCGACGGCCTGACCTTCCAGGTCCCCGGCGGCGAGGAGTTCGTGCCCCGCCTCTTCGCCGAGCTCGACGTGCCCATCGTGGCGGTGAGCATCGCCCGCCCCACCCTCGACGACGTCTTCATGAACCACACCGGGCGGACCATCCGTGACGCCGAGGCGTCGACCGCCGAGCGTCTCATGACCAACCCCATGGTTCGAGCGAGAAGAGGACGATGAGCACCACCGCGACCACCACGCTGCAGGCCGGCGCCGTCCCCGACATCGCGCCGGTTGCCGAGCACCCCCAGGGCGCCACCTGGATCGACGACCTGCGCGCCGCGACGGTGGTCTGGAAGCGCGAGATCCTCCGCTTCCGCCGCAACCGCCTCCGGATTATCACCTCGCTGGCCCAGCCGATCCTGTTCCTCTTCGTGCTCGGCACCGGGCTCGGCAGTGTCATCCCGACCGGGAGCCACTTCCACTTCACGACCTTCATGTTCCCCGGGGTCATCTGTCTGACGATCCTCTTCACCGCCATCTTCTCGGCGGTGTCGATCGTGTGGGACCGCGAGTTCGGCTTCCTGCGCGAGATGCTCGTGGCCCCCGTCCGGCGCGGGGCGATCATGATCGGCAAGTGCGCCGGCGGCGCGACGGTCGCCACCCTGCAGGGCATCATCATGCTGGTCCTGGCCGGGCTCGTGCACGTGCCGTACTCCCCAGTCATGCTCCTCGAGCTGATCGGTCTCATGGTGCTCACCGCCACCATGCTGACCGCCTTCGGACTCTTCCTCGCCGCTCGGATCCAAGAGATCGAGTCGTTCCAGGTCGTCATGCAGCTCTTCGTGCTCCCGGTCTTCTTCCTGTCTGCAGCCGTGTTCCCGATCGCCAAGCTCCCGACCTGGCTCGGGACGCTCACCCGCTTCGACCCGCTCGCCTACGCGGTCGACCCGATGCGTCGCGTGGTCTTCAACGCCGTCCACGCCCCAGCGAAGATCCGCAAGCAGCTCAGTCCTGGCCTCAGCTGGGGCCACTGGCACCTGCCGATCTACTTCGAGATCGGGGTCGTGCTCGTCGTGGCGTCGGCGCTGCTGGGGGCGGCGGTCTACCGGTTCACCCGCCCCGAGTAGCCCCCCGGGCCCCGGTGGGGCCCAACCCGGGAACACCGGGCGCGGGTGGGCGTTGAGCCCTTCGAACCGCCGATCGAAGGTGAGATGCCGTGGCCGTGGCGTTACCGAGCGACGCGACCGTCAACCTGAGACCACCCGACGCCGAGGAGGCCCGCCTCTTGGCCCGGGGGGTCATGAGCGCCAGTGCCCCGCCCGGCGGCCCCACCGACCTCCAGCGGGCGCTCACCGCGGCGACCGTCGAGGCGATGACCGGCTTCTCCCTGGACGCCGCGCCGGAGCCGATCACGCCGCGCGAGTTCGCCGAGCGGCTCGCCGCTCGCGACGAGGCGTTCCGCACCCGGATGGTCCAGCAGATGCTGCTCGGCGCGCTGGTGCTGCGGCCCTTCCCCCCGGCGGTGGCGGCGCAGGTGCAGGCCTTCGCCGCCGAGTTGGGCGTCGATGACGGGATGCTCCACATCGCCCAGGAGTTCGCGGCCGGGACGCTGGGGCTCGCCGCGCTGGACTTCGACCGCAACGGCTACACGTCCGAGTGGGCCGAAGGCACCCACGAGGCCCTGCATACGACCGCTCCGCTGGCCGACGCGTGGGAGCAGTCGGTTCACGACGCCGACCTCGCCGCACGCTGGTGCGCACTCGAGACCCTGCCCGAGGGAACCCTCGGACGGCGGGTGGCGGACTTCTACCGGGCCCGCGGGTTCGTCTACCCCGGCCATCCCGGCTCGGCGCCGCCGCTGCTCGCCCAGCACGACTGGGTCCACGTGCTGGCCAACTACGGCACCCGCGTCGAGTCCGAGCTGGAGGTGTTCGCGTTCATCGCGCGCGCCAACGACGACCCGCGCGCCTTCAGCCTCCTCGCGATGGTGGTGTCGCTCTTCGAGACCGGCTACCTGCGATCGGGCGCGGGGCTGTTCGAGTCGTCGCCCGGGCAGCTGTCGCGAGACGGCGTCGCGACGCGAGTCGCCGACGCCATGCGCCGCGGCGCGCGGGTGGAGGGCAGTGTCGACTTCCTCGCCGTCGACTGGTTCGAGCTCGCCCCGCTGACCCTCGCCGAGGCCCGGGCGCAGTTCGGAATCGTCTCGAAGGCCGAGCGGGCCGAGCAGGCCGGCTCGGTGGGTCCCTGGGAGCCCGGCGGCATCAGCGAGTTCCAGTGGGGCGCCGGCCAGCAGCTCGCTCGCGTCCAGGACCGTCCGTACGAGCCGTTCGGGGCGGCGGTCGCCTGAGGCGACTCACGCCGCGACGGTGACCTTGGTGAGGACGCGGGCCTCGTCGCCGTGGTCGTGGTGGGCCCGGTGGAGCAGCGCCTGGTTGTCCCAGATCACGAGGTCGCCGGGCTGCCAGTGATGGTCCACGATCACGCTCGGGTCGAGCGCGACCCGGAACAGCGTGGCCAGGTAGGGGCGGCTCTCGGCGGCGCTGAGGTGCTCGAAGCGGCGAGTGAACCCGGGGTTCACGAACAGGTTCCGGCGGCCCGTGGCCGGGTCGACCCGCACCACCGGGTGGACGTTGCCCTGGAGCTGGGGGGCTCGCCGCAACATCTGGGGTCCGGGCTCGTGCACCGCGCCCAGATGCTCGAGTCGCTCCCGCCAGGCGTCGTCGAGGTGGGTGTAGGCGAGCTGCTGGTTGGCGAACGAGGTCGCGCCGCCGTGGGCGGGGAGGACCTGGGCCGACAGCATGGTGTAGGCGGGGGGCTGGGCGGTGAAGCTGGCGTCGGCGTGCCAGAACTCGGCCGCCCGGCCCCCGTGGGGCGCCGTGCGGCTGTCGACCACCGATGCTGCCCCGCCCCGGCCCCGCGCCGCCGGGTGACGCCAGAGGGGTCCGAAGTGCGCCGCGAACTGGCGCTCCTCGTCGAGGTCGAGGCCCTGGCCCGGGAAGACGAGCATCAGCCGGTCGGCGAGCGCCGCCCGCAGGGCGGCCTGCTGCTCGGTGTCGAGGGCCTGGCGTAGGTCGATCCCGGTGACCGCCGCGCCGAGCGGCCCATCGAGGGGGACGATCTGGGTGCTGGTCATGGTGCGCATAGACCCAATGTTGACCCCGGTCGATGAAGGACCGGTGAGGCGCGTATTACGTCTGCGTCACGGCCGAGGCGTCCAGGTCGCGGACCGCGGCGCGGAACTGGTCGCCGCGGTCGAACTCGTCGACGAACAGTCCGAAGCTGGCGCAGCCCGGGGAGAGCAGGACCACCGACCCGGGCGAGGCGAGGGCGACGGCCTGGCGCAGGGCCGCGGCCATCGACGGGTAGGGGCCGTGCACCGGCGCATCCCCGAGGCGGGCCCGAAGCGCCGGGGTCGCGGTCCCGTCGAGGAGCACCACCGCCCGGGCGTGACGACCCAGCGCGGCGGCGAGCGGCTCGAGGTCGAGGCCCTTGTCGGAGCCGCCGGCGAGGGCGACGATCGGACGGTCCGGGAAGGCGGCGAGCGCGGCGACGGCCGCCTCGGGGGTCGTGGCGGTCGAGTCGTTGACGAACGCGACGTCGCCGACGGTCGCGACGAGCTCGAGGCGGTGCGCGACGCCTGCAAACCTGGCGAGGCCGGCGCGGACATCGGACGCGTCGGCTCCCGCGGCGAGCGCGGCTCCCGCGGCGGCGAGGGCGTTGCGGACGTTGTGGGCGCCCGGCACGCGCAGCGCCGCCACCGGGCCCAGGTCGAGCTCGCTGCCCTCCCAGCGGGCGACGAGCTGGCCGTCGGCGACGAAGAGCGCCCGGTCGCCGTTGGATCGCTCGGCGCTGAACGTCACCGGGCGGGCCGGGGTGCCGGCGACCAGCGATGAGACGGTCGCGTCGTCGTCGGGGAACACCTTCCACTCGTCGGGTGTCTGATGCTGGACGATCTGGCCCTTCGTGGCCGCGTACGCCGCGACGTCGGGGTAGCGATCGAGATGGTCGGGACAGACGTTCGTGAGGACCGCGACCGTCGGGGCGAGCCGATGCTCGCCGATGCCCTCGAGCTGGAACGACGACAGCTCGAGCGCGACGGGTACGCCCGCCTGCACGTCGCCGAGGTGCGCCAGCGCCGAGCGGCCCATGTTCCCGGCCACCACCGTGGCCGGCCAGCGTTGCGCCAGGATTGAGTGCACCAGCATCGTCGTGGTGGTCTTGCCCTTCGTCCCGGTGACGCCGATCGTCGGGGCCGGGCAAGCCCGCAGGAACAGGGTCATCTCCATCTCGATGCGCGCGCCGTGCCGTTCGGCGACCGCGAGGAACGGGGAGTCGCGCCGCACGTCGGGATTGCGGACCACGACGTCGGCCCACTCGAAGTCAGCTTCGTCGTGACGACCCAGGACGAACTCCACGGTGGTGTCGCGGAACTCGTCCACGACGGCTCGGAAATCCTCCGGGTCGCCGCGGTCGGTGACCCGAACCTCGGCGCCCGCTTCGACCGCGTAGCGGATGACGCCGACCCCGCCCGCCCGGCGTCCGATACCCATGACCAGGACCCGCTGGCCGCGCAGGTCGGCGTCGGTCACCCGCCGCCCCCCACGACGCGCTTGGGCGGAAAGTCGCGGAAGGTGAGGAGGTGCTCCCGGATGCCGGACTGGAACGAGTCGAGGTACGCGAGCTTGCGGATCAGGTAGCTGCGCGTCTCCTTCGGGTCCAGGTAGAGGTTGTAGAGCCGACCGTACGGGTAGCGCTGCGTGACACCGGTGAAACCGCCGGGGTTCAACACGTCGCGGTCGTCATCGGAGATCGACTCCAGCATGAACTTGTACTCGCCGACCCGCAGCGCCGAGAAATGGTCGAGCAGCCAGTAGTACTGGTACTTACGGTTCGACTGGCCCTCGGGAGCCAGGAGAAACGAGGTCTGGTCGACGCCGTCGATGAACCGGTCCGACGGCACCGAGCCGGCGATGTCGGCGAGCGCCGCGACGGTGGGGACTAGGTCGGTGAACGCGACCAGCCCGTCCGAGGACCGTCCCGCGTCGATGAGGCCAGGCCAGCTCACGATCGCGGGGACGCGCACGCCCCCCTCCCAGGTCGAGCCCTTCGCGCAGCGAAACGGCGAGTAGGCGGCGTCGGGCCACGTCTCCATCTCGGGCCCGTTGTCGGAGCTCACGATCACGAGCGTGTCCTCGAGCTGGCCAGTGTCGTGCAGCGTCTCGTGGAGTCGCCCCACGATCGCGTCGAGCTCGACGATGGTGTCCTTGTACGGGTGCTTGGCCGGCGAGGAGCCCAGGTAGCGCTCGTGGGGGTAGTTGTCGAAATGCGCGCCGCGGGTGCAGTGATAGAGGAACCACGGCGCGTCCGACCCGGCCTGGCGGCGCAGGAAGTCGATCGAGTACTCGCACCACTTGTCGTCGAGCTGGGACAGCACCGGGATGGTGACCTCCTCGACGTTGTCGAGCTCACCACCTCGCGTCGCGTGCACGAAGCATCGGTTGAACGGCTGGTTCTCCACCCAGGCGGTGCGTTCCTCGCTGTAGACGATCTCGGGGAAGAAATACGGGTCGCGCCACTCCGTGTACATGTCGGAGACGCTCAAGAACCCGTAGAAGTCGTCGAAGCCGACGTGCTGGGGCTGCGATTCGCGGCTCTCGCCCAGATGCCATTTGCCGACCGCCTGGGTGACGTAGCCCGCCTCGGCGAGCAGCTCGGCCAGCGTGACCTCCCCCGCGAGGCCGCCGGCCTCGCCGTACATCGGAGGTCGCAACAGGCCGTGACGCATCGGGAGGCGGCCGGTCAACAGGGTGGCCCGGGACGGGCTGCACGACGGCTCCGAGTAGCACGACGTGAGCAGCAGCCCCTCGCGGGCGAGGCGGTCGATGTTCGGCGTCGGCGCGCCGACCGCGCCGCCACCGCCGTAGCAGCCGAAGTCGCCCCAGCCGACGTCGTCGAAGAGCACCACGAGCACGTTCGGCCGCCGGCCGGTGCGGGTGCGGTACTCGTCGAGGCGCCGCGCCGCGGCGGATTGCTGGTCCTCGTGGACGAACTGGGGCTCGCGGTGGGGCGCGACGCGCACCGTCGGGGACACGATCGGGTCGAAAGGCATCAGCGGCTCGGGTCAGGTGGCGGGACGGGAGCGGGCCGACCTCGAGCGCCGGTCGGGCTCGCCCCTGGCGCCCCGACGTGCCGCGCTCGCCACCGGCTGTCGCTCCCAGTGGACGGGCGGCCATTCTGGCTGCTCCGCCGCGCCCCCCGACACTCCAGCGGTGCTGTCCCATCCGCGCCGCCGCCGCCGACCATCATGGAGGGCCAGTGACGAGCGGCAGCGACTCGCGACGCGGAGGGGACATCCCGGCGACACCGGGCCGCTCGACCGACGCCGGCCGGAGTCCCGGCGCGGACTCCGGACCGGCGGCGATGGGGTTCACGCGCGCCACGGTGCTCCTGATCGTCGGGCTGCTGGTCTTCGCGGCGTGCTGCGCGGTGGTGATTCTCGCCCGCTGACCCTCAGACGATCCGTTCCCGCATCCAGCCGGACGTGTTGTAGAAGTCGGCGACCGCGTTGCCCGGGTGGACGAGCTCGTCGCACGCCGCCCGCGCGTCGTCGTCCAGGGCGACGTCGAGCACGCCCAGCGCCTCTTCGAGCTGGCCGAGCGTGCGAGGCCCCACGATCGGCGCGGTCACGTCGGGCTGGTCCTTGACCCAGACCAAGGCGAGCTGGGACGGGGTGAGGCCCCGATCGCGGGCCAACGCCGCGAGTTGGCGGGCCACCTCGATGCCCCGGGCCGTCACGCGGGCGCGCAGCTGCGGGCGGCGCGCGGCACGAGAGTCCTCGGGGATGTGCTCGGTGTCGGGGTAGCGACCCGCGAGGACCCCACCCCCCAGCGGGGACCACGGCAAGACACCGAGGCCGTGCGCCCGACACAGGGGCAGCAGCTCGTTCTCGACGCGCCGATCCAACAGGTTGTACGGCGGCTGCTCCGTCGCGTACGACGCCCGACCGTCACGGGCCGCCACCGCAAGCGCTTCCATCACCATCCAGGCCGGGTGAGTCGAGCAGCCGACGTGGCGGACCTTCCCCGCCTGCACGAGCTCGTCGAACGCGGCGAGTGTCTCGGCCTGCGGTACGACGCTGGACGGACGGTGCAACTGGTACAGGTCGATGTGATCGGTGCGCAGACGGCGCAGCGACGTGTCGCAGGACTGCACGATGTGATCGCGCCGGTGCCACGTTCCGGGTGGCGCGTCGCTCCGGGGCATTCCGACCTTCGTCGCCAGCACGATGTCGTCGCGGCGACCGTTGGCGGCGAGCGCGTCGCCGACGAGCTCTTCACTGCGCCCGCCGGCGTAGACGTCGGCGGTGTCGATCATCGTGATCCCGCCGGCCAGCGCCGCGTCGATGATGCGGGCCGACTCGGCGGGCTCGGTGGGGTCGCCGAAGTTCATCGCGCCGAGGCACAGCGGGCTGACCCGCAGGCCGGTGGGCCCCAGGGCTCGAGGCTCCATGGCCGGCTCAGCCGGTCGGTCGCGGTACGGGCACGCGGGGAGTCTCGCACTGGTGGGGCCCCCGGAGGTGGGTAGAGCCCACCTCGACGGGGAGACCCCACCGTTTCGCTTGGCAGCCTCAGCGGGTGGGGCGGGGCTGGGCTTCGCTGAAACCGACCAAGCGATCTGGCGGCGTGTCGCGCACGCCCCAACGGTGTCGTTCTACCCCGTTCCAACACGAAATGCGCGCGCGGACATTCCATCCCGGACCAGGGGCCGGCCAGACCGGCGACCCGGCGACCACCGCGGGTCCCCACGAAGGGTGCGGATCGGGACAAACCCGGCCGGCGGGGGGGTCCAAACGGCGGGTCGGCGTTTTCTGGGAGGCTGCGGCGCATGGCCCGGCCCACACCGCCTGAGATGCGCGACTGGGGCACGGTCGCATCGGCCGAGCTCGAGCGCATCGTGATCGTGTCGCCCCACCTCGACGACGCGGTGCTCGGCTGTTCCTATCTCCTCGCCGCGCATCCCGGTGTCACGGTGGTGACGGCCTTCGCGGGCCGCCCCAGCGAGTATCCCGACCCGCCCGGGCACTGGGACGCGCTGGGAGGCTTCGGGCCCGGCGACGAGGTCCACGTGGCCCGCCGAGCCGAAGACGCGGCCGCGCTGGCAACTTTCGACGCGCGACCGGTCTGGCTCGACTTCGTCGAGCATTCGTACCTCGAGCGTCCCGACTGGGTACGGCCCGAGCAGGTCGTGGACACGCTCGAAGCCGCGGTGCGCGCCCCGGACCCGAGCGCGGTCTTCGCCCCGTTCGGGCTCGCCAACCCCGACCACGACTGCACCCACGACGCGGCGATGTTGGTGCGCGAGCGGATGCCGGGCGACGCCGACGGCGGGCCGGCGTGGTTCTGCTACGAGGACATGGGCTACAAGCACATTCCCGGCCTGCTGGCCTGGCGAATCTCGACGCTGTTCCGCCGCGCGGTGTGGCCGACCCCGGCCGCGGTCCCCGTCGACGTCGACCACGACCGCAAGCGAGCCGCGATCGCTTGTTACCCGACGCAGGTCGCCGCGCTCGAAGCCGAGTGGGCGATCAGCGCCACCCTCGACGCCCCGGCCCCCGAGCAGCACTGGCGCCTGGCCCCACCGCCCCCGGGCTGGGAGGCGCTGATCGACGTGTGATCGACACCCGTACACTGCCGGCCAGCCCGGCCGCTCGTGAAGGGACAACCATGCGGATCGGTCTCGACGTCGCCCAGCAGCGGATGCCCTGGACCGAGATCGTGTCGCGAGCCCGCCTCGCCGACGACGCCGGCTTCGACGGGATCTGGGGCTTCGACCACTTCCAACCCATGTACGGCTCCGGTCCCGGTGAGTGCTTCGAGGGCAACACGACCCTGGCCGCGCTCAGCGGTCTCACCACCCGCGCGCGCCTCGGCCTGCTCGTGACCGGGATGACGTACCGCCACCCATCGGTCCTGGCGGCGGAGGCGATCACCATCGATCACGCCTCGGGCGGCCGCTACGAGCTGGCGTACGGCGCGGCGTGGTTCGACGACGAGCACCGCGCCCTCGGCATCCCGTTCCCGCCCACCGGCGCCCGCGTCGCCGCGTTCGAAGAGGCGGTCCAGGTGGTCCGCGGCCTGCTCACGACCGACGGGTTCACCTTCGACGGCCGCTACTACCAGGTGCACGACGCGACGCTTCGTCCCCGCCCCGTCCAGACGCCGCACCCGCCGATCTGGATCGGCGCCTCGGGCGACCGGATGCTGGGCATCGCGGCTCGCTACGCCGACGTCTGGCACTGCTTCGGGCCGTCCCAGGCCTTGGCCGCCCGCGCCGAGCGACTTGGCGAACTCGCCGCCGCCGCGGGACGCGACCCGGCGTCGGTGACCCGGGCTGGCTCCGTCTCGCTCGAGGGCGACCTCGACGACGTCCGCCGGACCGTCGACACGTGGCGTGACGCCGGCTACGGCTACCTCATTGCCGGCTGGCCGGCCGAAGGCCGGGCCCGGGTCGAGGAGTTCGCGACCCAGGTGCTCCCCGCGCTGTCCTGACGCCCCATCCGGCCGTTCCCGGACGTCGGTGACGGCGACGCCGCGGGCCGGGACGCCCCGGCCCGACGCGGGCTCAGGCGAGGGGCGACCACGCCGTCGTGCGCAGCAGCCGGCTCTCCCAGTCGTCGCGGACCCGGAGGGCGTCGTGCATCCAGGACCCGGGCTGGCGGAACTCGGGCGCCACCTCGGTCTCGAGGAGACGTTGGAGGCGAGCGTGGTCGACGACACGCTGCCAGAGCACCACCTCGGAACGCCGCCCGGAGCCGTACGCGGTCTGGAAGGCGGCGAGCAGGTCGAGGATGTTCCGGCCGCCGTGGCGGCTCTCGACCAGGCTCGGCGCGTACTGGGTGTGCGCGGCCTCCAGGTAGTCGTCGAGCATCCCGTCGTGAGGCCAGGCGGTGTCCTCCATGAAGATCGTGAGGGGATGCTCCGTCGCTTCGGTGGGCACCGCGTCGAGATCGTCCACGAGCGGCGGCGACCACGGCACCGGCACGAGCACCTTCGCCGTCACCCCGTGGCGGTACTGGTCGACGTCATGGGCCCAGGCGCGCAGCGGCCCGTCCTGGATCGAGCGGGCCAGGCGTTCCCACGCCGCGCCGTCGCGCGCCGCGGTGACGGTCACGATCGTGTACGCGCGGCCGGAGCCGTGCGCGAGGTGCATGTAGTACAGGAGGCGGGCGTCATCACCGGCCGCCAGGTGGGGGAGCCAGCGGTCGCGGAACGCGGCTTCGAACTCGTCCTCGCAGGCGCCACGGACTCGGTGGACCTCGTGGAGCAACAGCATCGCGCTACCGCTGCACGGCTCGGACGAGCGCGTCGAACGCGTCGTCGGCCAGGGTCTGGAGCTCCTCGTCGGTGCGGTCCTGGATCGGATGCGGGACGAAGACGCGGGCGGGATCGGCGCCCAGCGCGCTCGCCTGCGCCTGCGCGGCATCGATGAACTCGGTCGATGCAACGAAGACGGTGGGCACTCCGAGAGCCTCCAGGTTGACGGTGTCGTGCACACTGCACGACGTGCAGGATCCTCAGTCGGCGAGCGCCTCGATGACCACGTCGCACTGCTCTGAGATCTCGTGGCGCAAGTCGATCGGTGCCACCTTGGTGAACGTCGGCTTCGCGAAGCGTGCGACCTTCGCGCCGTGCGCGTGGAGGTGCTCCTCGAGGCGGTTGAGGAACACGTCGCCGCGAGCCTTCGAGATGTCGAGGAGGCCCACGGTCGCCCCGGCCAGGGTCGCCGGGCGCGCCGTGCGCTCCCGGGTGGGTGCCTGGCGCTCGCTGGTCGGGTCGAGCAGGACCCGGGGCTCGCTCACGTTCCAACCTCCCTGGTGACGGGCGCACTGCCGGCCGGGCCGCTGGCCCAGCCCCCGATGATGGCCGAGAACAGCCCGGCTCCACCACCGGCGTGGACGATGAGGAGGCCCCCGTCGCGGAATTTCGGGAGGGTGGCGGTGGCGACCTTCGCGGGGAGGCCCTCGGCGATCCCGCTGGCGCCCCGAACCAGCTCGGCCCCCGGCAGCTGCAGCCGGGCCATGAGCTCGTCGAGCACCCGGGCTTTGTCCCAGCCGGCCTCGCGGAAGACCCGGGCGTGCTCGGGGGACACGACGAGCACCGCGTCGAACGCGAGCGCAATCTTGGGGTGGGTGGTGGCCCGCAGGCACGCCGCGAACGAGTTGGCGAGCGAGTCGGCTTCGCGCGAGAGCTGATCCACGATTCCTCGTGGTCCCTCACCCGCGAAGAGCGTCACTGCCGACGAGGAGGCGGGCAGCCCCCGGGTGACGTGGAGCGGCTCCCAGGGCGAGTCGGCTTCTCGCTCCGCGAAGCAGAACGTGTACTTGCCGGGCTGCCCGAGCGTCGCGCGGTCGACCTCGCCGGGCCGGCCGCCCCCGACGTTGCGGATGACGAGCTGCAGGGCCCGTCCGATCGACGCGTTGGCCCGGTTGCCCTGCCCCATCGCGTTGATGCCCGCGTTCATGCCGATGGCGCGGGTGATCGGCCCGTTCACGATGATCACCGGACCCGAGAACCAGGTCGTGGCGAGCAGACCGTGGATGTTGAACTCGTCGGTGCAGGCCGCCTCGAGGGCGGCGAGCACGACGGGGAGGTAGTCGGGCCGACAGCCGGCGAGCACCGCGTTGATCGCGGCCTTCTCGACGGTGCACTCGACGAGGTCGGGGGGGACCACCGCGACGACCGCGTCGGGGTCCCGCGTGGTGCCGGTCAGCATCCGTGCGACCCGCTCCGGGGTGGGTGAGACCACCGGCAGCCCGTCGGTCCAGCCCCGCTCGAACATCGCTTCGGCTTCGTCTTCGCTGGGCCCGAGCTCGACGCGCCGGGACCGCAGGCCCCGGGCGCCGGCGATCGCGCCGCGCCGGGCGGCGAGGTCGGGGTCGTAGGTGCGCGAGCCGCAGCCGGGGCGGTGGGGCGGCAGGTCGGCGCCGAGGCCGGGCACCCCGGTGAACGGCTCCCATTGCTCGCGGCTCCACCCGATCAGCCGGGCGGTCTCGCGCCCGGCCTCGATGCGCACGAGGGTCGGGACGGTGTCGATGTCGAGCGCGAGGGACACCGCGAGGTCGGTGTCGTCGACCGCGTCGAGACCGGCGGGGAAGCCCGGGTCGTCTTGGGTGTACACGGTGAGGGGCGGGGCGTCGCGGGTCTGCTGCACCGCGGCGAGGACCGGGACGACGAGCTGGCAGGTCGGGCAGTCGCGCTTGACGACGGCCAGGAGCCCGTCGGGGAGCGACACGGTCATGTCCACGCGTCGACGATGTAGTCGATCGCCCGGGTCAAGACCGCCACGTCGTCGAGCTCGACGGCTGGGAACAGCCCGACCCGCAGCTGGTTGCGGCCCAGCTTCCGATACGGCTCGGTGTCGAGGATCCCGTTGGCGCGAAGCGCCGTCGCGACCGCGGCGGCGTCGACACCCTCGAAGTCGATCGTGGCCGTCACGTGGCTGCGCTCGGCTGGCTTGGCGACGAACGGCGTGGCGAACGTGCTGGCCTCAGCCCAGCCGTAGAGGAGCTCGGCGGACGCGTCGCAGCGCGTCGCCGCCCACTCGAGGCCACCGTGCTCGAGCATCCACTCCACGGTGTCGGCGAGCAGGAACAGCGTGGTGAGCGCGGGAGTGTTGAGGGTCTGGTCCAAGCGCGAGTTCTCGAGCGCGACCGCCAGGCTGAGTGACGCCGGCTGCCAGCGCCCCGACGCGGCGAGCCGCTCGATGCGCTCGACCGCCGCCGGAGAGCACGCGGCGAGCCACAACCCACCCTCGGACCCGAACGCTTTCTGGGGCGCGAAGTAGTAGACGTCGACGGCGCGCGGGTCGAACCGCAGCCCGCCGGCCGCCGAGGTGGCGTCGACGAGCACGAGGCCCGCCGCGCCGTCGGGGCGGACGAGGTCCATCATCACGCCGGTCGACGTCTCGTTGTGGGTCAGCGCGTAGGCGTCGACCTCCGGGTTCGCGTGCGCCGCAGGGTGCGTGCCGAGCGGCGACTCGATGACCTCGGGGTCCTCGAGGAACGGGGCGTCGCGGGTGATCCCGGCGAAACGGGCCGAGAACTCGCCGAAGCTGAGGTGCTGGCTGCGGTGCTCGATGAGCCCGAACGCGGCCGCGTCCCAGAACGCGCTGGTGCCGCCGTTGCCGAGGAGCACCTCGTAACCGTCGGGGAGCACGAACAGCTCGGCGAGGCCCTGGCGGACCCGACGGACCACCGAGCGCACCCCGTCGCGACGGTGGCTGGTCCCGAGGTAGCCGTGCGCGGCGTCGGCGAGGCGGCCCACGGCCTCATCGCGGATCTTCGAGGGTCCGGACCCGAAGCGCCCGTCGGCGGGGACGAGCCCGGGTGGCAGCCGGATCGTGGGCGGGTCGGCGGGCATCGCGTCGAGGCTACCGGGGCCTGACCGGCACGCCGGGGGCGTTCTCGCGCCGCGGGCTCAGAAGCGCGAGAGCGACGGGTTCGACGCGCTGCTCGTCGCGGGAGGGCGAGGCTGGGTTGCCGCTTCACCCGTCTCCGCCTCGAACCAGCGGGGCCGCTCGGTGCGCGCCCAGCGGGCGGTCACCGAGCCGCGCAGCATGCCGCCCAGCGCGATCGGGTCGCGCATCGCCAAGAAGATGTGACCCGCCACCGAGAAGAAGATCCCGAGCGCGACCCAGTCGTGCACGAACGTGGCGCCGGTGCGGATGTCGAGATTGACCAGCGAATACCACTTCAAGAGGATCCCGGTACCCAACATCACGACGATCGCCGAGCCGAGGAACGCCGCGTTGAGCTTCTGACCCGGGTTGAACTTCCCAAGTCGGGCCTGGTCGCGCGTCGAGCGGCGCAGCCACCGCCGATCCTCGTCGTCGAAGCGTCCCAGGCGGTGCAGGTCGCCCCGCAGTCTTCGCCCCCACCGACCCGACAAGCCGACCAGCAGCGGCACCGGCAGCGCCAGCCCCGCGCAGAGATGGATCGTCTCCACGAGGTAGCGCTGGCCGACCAACGTCGAGATCGGGCCCGCATAGAGCGCAGCCCCGGTGAACATCAACACCCCGAACAGCGCGGCGGTCGTCCAATGGGCGAGGCGCTCGACGCGGTCGAAGCGGTCGAGCTCAGCTGGTGCGTTCATCGTCTCGATGATTCGAGTGCCCGACCCAGCCGTCGACCGAGTACCCCCGTTGCTCCCAGTAGCCCGGCTCGACCGACCGGGTCAGCTCGATGGTGTCGAGCCACTTGCACGACTTGTAGCCGTACATCGGGGCGACGTAGAGGCGGGCGGGACCGCCGTGCTCCCGCGAGAGCGGCGCGTGCTCCATCTCGTAGGCGACGATGACGTCGCTGCGTCGGGCCTGGGGGAGCGTGAGACTCTCGCTGTACGCGCCGTCGAAGGACACGAAGCGCACCGCCCGGGCCTCGGTCTGCACACCCGCCCGGTCCAGCACGTCGGCGAGGCGGACACCCGCCCACTCCACCTCGGGGACCCGCCAGCCCGTTACGCACTGGAAGTCACGGACCAGGCGGGTTCGCGGCATGGCCTGCAGCTCGTCGAAGGTCAGCACGATCTCGCGTTCCACGAGACCCTTCACGGTGAGGCGGTACTGGGCCCGGCTGCGGTCGGGCAGATCCGTGGTGACGCTATAGATCCGGAAGTTGCCGATGGGCAGCAGCTGGAGGAGCCCGGTCGGGTCCTTGGCGAGGATCGGCCCGACGTTGCGCTCCAGCCAGCCCTGGATCTGCGAACCGAAGATCACGCCGGCCGTCCCGAACGTCGCGAGACCGAGAAACACGCGCCGACCGATCGCGGTCTCGCGCGGGGGGCGCACCTCAGGTTCCATGGTCGGCTCTACGGATCTCGGGCCCCAGTGGGTTCACCGTCATGATGACAGCACCAGGGCGCCCGACCTGGTCGGGGCGCCGGGCCGGGCTCAGTGATGCGCCGTCGTCGTCGTCGTGGTGGTCGTGGGCGAGCCGGCGGTGCGGTGGCCCTTGGCCTGGTGGGCCTTCGTGGTCGTCGTGGTCGCGGTGCTCTGAAGGTTGAACGCCTCGCGCATCACCGAGAGGATCTTGGCCGCCACCCGGTCGCCGCCGGCGTCGGTGACGTGGATCCCGTCGTCGGTGCGGATCTGCACGACGGTCCCGTCGAGCTGGGGGGCGAACTCCTGGTAGCCGCCGCTCGGGGTGCCCAGCACCGGCACGGTGTCGACGTAGTAGACGCGACCCGGTCGCAGCTGGGCTTGGGCCGAGAAGATGCTGTTGATCACCGTGTAGTGGCCCTCGAAGCGGGGCGCGTTGCTGACCGGCGGGATGCCGACCATGAAGAGCCGCGGGTGGCTGGGCAGCGAGGTGATCTCGTCGAAGAGTCCGCCGACCCGGCGGCTGTACTCGGTCTCCCACTGGGGGCTGCCGAACGTCTCGCCGCCGTTGTCGCCGGTCAAGGTCTGGTCGTCGTTGGCGCCGAAGGTCAGCACCACCGCGTTGGGCATGTCGGCGGTCAGCACCGCCTCCAGGTAGAAGGGCCAGTTGAACACCTCGGGCCGGGCGAGCCCGGTCGAGATGTGGGTGTCGACGGGCCCGACGAGCCCCACCGCCCCGGTCGCCATCGCCTGGTCGATGAGGCGATCGCCGGGGACCTCGGACAGCGAATCGCCGCCGATCCAGAGCCGCAGCTGGTGCGCAGCGGTGAAGGTCTCGCGCGGCGGGAGTGTGGTCGGCGTCGGCGTCGGCCCGGCCGGGACGGTGGTCGGGCTGGGCAGGCTGGTGTCCACCTGGTCGTCGCTGCTGCGCCCGAGGAGGCTCTTGAAGCCTTGGCGCAGACGATCGATGTAGAGCGCGTGACTCACGTCGTAGATGGGGTCGGCGAATGCGGTCGCGATATCCCGACGCAAGCCGACCGGCTGGCTCAGCGCGGTCTTGCGCAGCCCGGCTGCGTTGAGCATCGCGCCGACGAGCAGCGTGACGAGTCCGACGACGATCACATGGCCCGCCGCCATGGGTCGTCGGGGTCGGGTGACGTGCTCACCGCTGATGTCCTCGACCGGCGGCGGCGCCGTCTTGGTCGTCGACGGTTCATCGCTCGGGGTCTTCGGGGGCTCGTCGCCCGGGGGTGTCGTCGTCGCCACGTCAGAACCGGAAGTAGATGAAGGGGGCCACGCCACGGGGTCCCATGCTGTTGGTGATCAAGAGCGCGAAGCCGAGCACGAGACCCTGGCCGACGGGCGTCAACCGGGAGAACGCGCTCATCGCTCGGGCCAGGGCGTCCTTGGGAATGTACTGCTCGAGGAGCCCGGCCAGGATCGCGAGGAGCACACCGCCGGTCACCAGCGGCGCGCCCTGTCCCCAGTGGGCGGGGTCGAAGATGCGAGTCAGGACGTCAGCGGCGTTCTTGAAGGTGTCGGCGCGGAAGAAGATCCACGCGAGGCACACGACCTGGAAGATCGCGAAGCGTCGAAGCGCGCGCCGAAGCCCGGTATCGGGCGGCTCGAGGTGGTGCACGTGCCGCGCTCGTCGTGCCTGGCGCCAGTGCTCGTAGCTGAGGAACAGGCCGTGGATTCCACCCCACACGACAAACGTCCACGACGCGCCGTGCCAGAGGCCGCCGAGGAGGAACGTGATCATGATGTTGCGGTAGGTCTGCCACTCCTTCCCGCGCCCTCCGCCGAGGGGGATGTACAGGTAGTCGCGCAGCCAACGGGACAGGGTCATGTGCCATCGACGCCAGAAGTCCTGGAGCGACTCCGCCGTGTACGGGCCGTCGAAGTTCTGCGGGAAGCGGAAGCCGAGCAACAGGGCCAGGCCGATCGCCATGTCCGTGTAGCCGCTGAAGTCGGCGTAGATCTGAATGGCGTACGCGTAGACCGCGACCAGTACCTCGAGGGAGCTGTGCTGGCGGGGGTTTGCGAACACGATGTCGACGAGGTTCGCCCCTAAGAAGTTGGCGATCACCACCTTCTTGAAGAGCCCCATGAAGATGAGGAAGAAGGCGCGGCTCGAGTCGACCTTTCGGGGGTCGTGGCGCTCTCGGAGCTGGGGCAAGAACTCGGCGGCTCGCACGATCGGACCCGAGACGACATGGGGGAAGAACGACAGGTAGACGGCGAACTCGAAGAAGCCCGTCGGTTCGAACGTCCGCCGGTAGACGTCGATGATGTAGCTCATTGCCTGGAAGGTGAAGAACGAGATGCCGATCGGCAGGGCGGCCGTGACGATGGTGGGCGAGACGCCGAGACCGAGCCGGGCGAACAGGTTCGTCGCGTTGCTGACGAAGAACCCGTAGTACTTGAAGTACGAGAGCGCGCCGAGGTTGGCCACGATCCCCACGGTGAGCCACGCCCGCCGGGTGCGCTCGTTCTGGCTGCTATGGATCTGCAGCGCCACGATCTGGTTCACGACCGTCGAGCCGAGCAGCAGGAAGCAGAACCGCCAGTCGTAGTAGCCGTAGAAGAAGTACGACGCGGCGATGATGAAGAGCTGCCAGTGGAATCGCCGCTGCATCAGCAGCCAGCTCACGGGCAGCACGACCATGAAGAAGATGGCGAAGGAGATGGTCGGGAAGAGCATGAGCGGCGCTCATCCTCTCATTCGAGGGGCCGCTCACCGTGGGTGCTGCGAGACGGGCGAGATCCGCCTCCGGGCGGACGACGCCTGGCGCGCGCCGACCCGGGTTTCGACCCGTCCCCGCGTGCGAGGGCGCAGCGCCCCCGTCGTTCCTCGCGGCCCGGCGTACCGGATCACTCGGACCTCCCGGAGCGGATCTTCCCCGGTGCTCAGCCCCTACGCTCCCGCCGATGAACGACGCCGTCTTCCACCTCGACGCCGGGCGCGTGGTCCCCACCGAGCTGGCCCGCGGACCGTGGTCATCGAGCGCGCAGCACGGCGGCGCGCCCGCCGCCCTGTTGGCCCGCGCCCTGGAACAAGCCGACCCGGGCCCGGCGAGCTTCGTCGCCCGCCTCACCGTCGAGTTGCTCCGACCGGTTCCCCTCGCCCCCCTCACCGTGCGCACCGAGACCTTGCGCCCCGGGCGCAAGGTGCAGTGGCTCGCCGCGACCCTCGAGGCGGACGGACAAGAGGTCGCCCGCGCCACGGCGCTGCGCCTGCGGGTCGACGAGGACCTCGCCCTACCCGTGCCCGAGCTCGCGCCTCTGTCGCTGCGGCTCCCGGCCGAGAGCCGCCCATACACGATCACGTTCCCCGGCACGACGGTCGGGTTCTGGACGGCGATGGAGCTGCGGATCGCCGACGGATCGTTCGCCGAGGTCGGTGCCGCGGCGATCTGGTTCCGGCTCGCCGTCCCCCTGGTCGCCGGCGAATCCCCGACGCCGCTGCAGCGGGTCGCGGCCGCCGCGGACTTCGGCAACGGCGTGAGCACCGCGCTCGAACGGGGCCGCTACTTGTTCATCAACCCCGACCTGACCATCTCGTTGCACCGCGCCGCGGTCGGCGAATGGGTGGCCCTCGAGGCCCGCACCTTCGCGGAAGCCGACGGAGTGGGGCTCGCCGAGAGCGCCCTGCACGACGAACGCGGCCGAATTGGGCGCGCCGCGCAGAGCCTGCTCGTGGACCGCCTCTAACCCCGCCTCGTCCCGCGTCCTCGGCTGGACCCGAGATAATCCGGATATCTAATATCCGTGATATGCGACTCTCCGAAGGCGTCGAGTGGGGCCTGCACTGCGCGGTCCTCGTCGCCCTGCTGCCACCCGACCGGGCTCTGCCCGCCGGGCGACTGGCCGACTACCACGGCGTCCCCCCCGCCTACCTCGCCAAGCACCTCCAGGCTCTCTCCCGGGCCCAGATCCTCGACTCGGTACCTGGCCCGCGGGGCGGCTACCGGCTCGCTCGTCCCGCCACCGACGTCACCGTGCTCGACGTCGTCGAAGCCATCGACGGGACCGAGCCCGCGTTTCGCTGCACCGAGATACGACGCCAGGGACCGACCCGGCTGGCGACACGCGAGTACCGGGTGCCGTGCTCGATCCACGTCGTGATGGCGAGCGCCGAGGACGCGTGGCGAGCCGAGCTGCGTCGCACGTCGATCGCCGACCTCGTCGGGATGGTCGGCGCGTCCGCTCCGCCCGCCTCGTTGGCGAAAGGCCTCGACTGGTTCCAGGAGGTGCTGCCATGAAGGTGTTCTTGACCGGCGCGACCGGCGCCGTGGGTCCCGCCACGGTCCAGGCCCTGCTCGACGCAGGCCACGACGTCCGGGCGGTCGCACGCGACGACACCAAGGCCAATCGGCTTCGGCGCGGCGGCGCCGAGCCGGTGACCGTCGACCTCTTCGACGCCGAGTCGGTCCGCGCTGCCACCGCGGGCTGTGACGCGATCGCGCACCTCGCGACGAACGTGCCGCCCCTGTCGCGCGTCGCCCGGACGGCCGCGTGGTCCACCCACAACCGGTTGCGGACCGAGACGACCCGACACCTGGTCGCCGCGGCCGACGCGCACGGCATCGACACGATCGTCAAGGAGTCGGTGGTGTTCGTGTACCCCGACCGCGCCGACGTGTGGATCGACGAATCGGTCCCGCCCGACCGGAGTGTTCGTGCCCTCGAGCCGACGCTCGAGGGCGAGTCGGTCGTCACCACCTTTTCCGACGCGGGCGGTCGCGGAGTCGTGCTGCGCTTCGGGCTCTTCTACGGGCCGACGAGCCGAGGTGTGGACGAAGGTCTGCGCCTGGCCCGAGTGCGGGGTTCGACGCTGGCTGGCCCGCCCGGCGCGTATCAGTCGTCGATCCACACCGACGACGTGGCCCGGGCGGTGGTCGCGGCGCTTGGAGCGCCCCCGGGGACCTACAACGTCGTCGACGATGAACCCCTCACCCGGTGTGACTACCTCGACGCGTTCTCGCATGCGTTCGACCTGCCCCGCCTCCACGCCACCCCCGGCTGGATGCTGCGGCTCCTGGCTGGGCCTGCGGTCCGGGTGGTGCTCGCCTCCCAGCGCGTCGCCAACGGCCGGTTCCGGGCCGCGACGGGCTGGGCTCCCGCCTACCCGAGCGTCCGGGAGGGCTGGGCGGCGGCGGCCGAGGCCCGCGGCGTCGGAGAGGGTGCGCGATGAGCGACCGAGCGACGCTGCGCATCGCCCTGGGGATCCTGGTCGTGACCGGACTGTTCGTCGGGGTCTGGGCGGCCATCGCGCCCCGGTCGTTCTTCCTCGACTTCCCCGGTTTCGGCCATCAGTGGGTCGCCACCGACGGTCCGTACAACGAGCACCTGGTCCGCGACGTGGGCGACCTCAACCTCGCTCTGGCCACGGTCACCGCCGGCGCGGCGCTGTGGCTGTCCCGCCCGCTCATCATCACCGCCGCGCTGGCCTGGCTCGTCTACTCGGCGCCGCACTTCGCGTACCACGCGCTGAACCTGCAGGTCCTGAGCCCCGACGACCGGGTCCCGACCCTCGGGTCGCTCGCCGTCCCGATCGTCATGGCCGTGGTGGTGCTGGCAGTTGCCGGGCCGACCCGGCGCGACGCACCGGCCGAGTCCGATTCGGCGGCGCTGCCCCCGGGGCCTCGGCGTCGTCGGGGCGCGCGTCGAGCGCCGGAGGGTGATTCCGACCGCCGATGAGGTGCCGGGGGCGCGGTTGAGGGCCGGTCGTGGCCCGCGGCGAGCCGGACCGGGAACGCGGGACGGGGGTTAGCTGCGCCGCCCGGCGTTGGGCCGTTTGCCGTGGTTGGCCTTGCTGCGCCGGGCCCGCAGGCGGCGCTTCTTGGACTTCTTGGGCATCCCTGCAGGCTAGCGGCCGACGCCCGGTGAGCCTGGGGCCGGCCCCCGGTCCCAGTACCCTTCAAGCCGGTCCGTGAACGTGACGACGAAGCCCAGAGGGCATCCTTCTAGAGCCTCGAGCATTCGAATGGACATGGCCAGGAATCACCGGCGTGCGAGGGGACGACTCGGTGTCGGCGCGGTCAGCGCCGTCGCCGTGCTCGTCGTCGTCGCCGCGGCCTGCCAGCCGGTCGCCGCTCGGCCCCCGCCCCCGCCCCCGCCGCCGCCCGCGCCGGTGGGCTGCGACGCCCAGAGCCAGGCCACGCCCACACCCCAGCACCCACTCTCCTACGCGGTGGTGGTCCGCCGCCCGGGGTGGGCTGCCCCCCAGGCCACCTCGTTCACCGCGACCTCGGAGGCTGACAAGGACGCCCAGGTCGCCCAGCTCCAGAGCTCGGGGACGGTCCTGGCCGTCGGGCCGAACCAGATCGTGAAGGCCCAGACCGACCCGGGGGTCCCGTCGCCCGCTAGCTACCCGCTCTTTGCCCAGCAATGGGGTCTGCACGCGGCACCCGGCGCCGACTTCCCAGCGGCGTGGAACCACACCCCGCCCATCAGCGGCACCGGCGAGACGATCGCGGTCGTGGACACCGGCGTCGACCTCAGCCATCAGGGCCTGGTCGGCCGGGTCATCCCCGGCCCTGACTACGTCGCCGGCGGCACTGTCACCGGTGACCCTGACGGCCATGGCACCCACGTAGCCGGGATCGCCGCCGACAACGACAACGTGGGCGGTCTCGGAGGGGCGCCGAACGCGACGATCCTCGCCGTTCGAGTCCTCAACCAGGCAGGCGACGGCACCGACGTCGCGGTCGCCAACGGGGTCATCTGGGCTGCCACCCACGGCGCCAACGTGATCAACCTCAGCCTGGGCGCGCCCGGCTGCGACACGGTCCTCCAGGTCGCGATGCAGACCGCCTGGAACGACGGCGTCGTCGTGGTCGCCGCCGCTGGCAACGACGGGACGAACGAGTTGTTCTCACCCGCGGGCTACAGCAACGAGGCCATCGCGGTCGCCGCCACCGACGACACCGGCAACAGAGCGTCGTTCTCGAACGACGGGCCCTTCGTGTCGCTCGCCGCCCCCGGCGTCGGCGTGCTCTCCACGTGCGCCTGGACCAACACGATCCCGAGCAGCCTCAACGGAATCTGCATCAACCCCGAAGGCGGCACGACGTCGTCGAATGCCGCCTACGGCTACCTGAGCGGGACGTCGATGGCGACGCCGTTCGTGAGCGCGGCGGCGGCGCTCGTCAAGGAGGAGTGCCCGACGTTCACGCCGGCCCAGGTCAAGGCCGAGCTCATGAACCACGCCGGCGCGACCGTCCCCGGGTACGGGTTCCACGAGCTTGACGCGGCCGCCGCGGTCGCCGCGGCCTGCCACTAGTCCGTCACGTCGGCGGTGTCGCGGGCACGGCTCCGTCGGTCCAGATGCTGATCTCGACCCGTTCGCTGATCCGCCAGCCCTGCGCGGTGCGGGTGAGGCGGTCGTGGTACTGGCCGCCGACGAAGAAGATGCTGGTCGTGCCGTCGCGCTGGGCCATCACCATCGGGTTGTAGAACTCCGATCGGCTCGTCGCGGTATCGCCGTCGATGGTGATCTGCTTGTTCGTGACGAAGTGCTGGTAGGCGGGGAAGTGGGGCAGGACCGCGGCAAGCCACGCCTTGACCTCCGGGTAGGCGCCCGCCTCACCGCCCGAGCTCGTGTAGTCAACGTGAGCGTCGGGGGTGAAGACGTCATCGAGCCCGTCGAACTCTTTGGTGTCGATCGCCCACGCGTAGCGGGTGAGCACGTCCTCGATCTCGAGCCGGTCGGCGATTGCTTGGAGGTCGGCCATCGGGTGCGCCCCTCTCGTGTGGCGGTTGGCCCCGAGAGTCTGCCCTGCCCGCCGGTAGCCTCGAGGAGGTGGAGCACCTCGGCCTGGTCGGCCTCTCCGATTCGGGCCACGCGGGCGTCTTCGCCGCATTGACCGGCCACGACGCCGCCAACGCCGCCGAACGGGTCCTCGGCATGGTTCCGATCCCCGACGACCGCCTCGACCGCCTCGCCGCGATGTCGAAGTCCAAGCAGGTCGTGCAGGCCACCTTCCAGATCGCGGTCCTGCCCGCCCTCTCGACCGAGGCCGGCAAGGGATTGGGCAGCCGCCTCCTCGGGTCGTTGCGGGACTGCGACGCGCTCCTGCTCGTCGTCCGCGCCGGCGAGGGCCACGACCCGGCCCAAGAGCTCGGGGCCCTCGAGGAGGAGCTCATCCTCGCCGACCTGGGCTCGGTCGAGTCCCGCCTCGGCAAGCAGCGCCGGGCGGCGAAGGGAGACAAGTCGCTCGGCGCCGAGATCGCCGCCCTCGAGGCCGCCGAGACGGTCCTGAGCGACGGCGTCCCCGTCTACCGCTCGGCGCTCTCCGCTGACGACACGGCAGCCCTCGAGGCGGTGTTCCTCCTCACCAACAAGCCCGCCCTGGTGGTCGTGAACGTCGAGGTGGACCAGCTCGACGATGCGTCCCGCCTCGCCGCGCCGTTCGGCGACGACGCGCTCGCGGTGTGCGTCGAGCTCGAAGGCGACCCCGATGTCGTCGCCGCCCAGGGTGACGAGCGGGCGCAGCTGCTGGCCGACCTCGGCGTCACCGAGAGCGTCGTGCCCCGCCTCGCCCGTCAGGCGCTGCACCTCCTCGGCCGGCGCACCTTCCTCACCACCGGCGACAAGGAATCGCGCGCCTGGACGTTCCGAGCCGGCGCGGCCGCCCCCGAATGCGCCGGTGTCATCCACTCCGACCTGCAACGAGGGTTCATCCGGGCCGAGGTCATCGACTGGGAGGAGCTCCTCGCGATCGGCTCGTGGACCAAAGCCAAGGAGCTCGGGAAGCTGCGCGTGGAAGGCAAGGACTACGTGGTGCAGGACGGAGACGTCCTCGAGATCCGGTTCAACGTGTGAGCGTCACGCCCCGCCAGCGGCCCGGGGAGTCCGCCGGGGCTCGATGAGCGCCGGACGGCTCGTGCTCGTCGGCACGCCGATCGGCAACCTCGGGGACCTCACGCCCCGCGCGGTGCAGGTCCTGCGCGACGCCGACCGCATCGCCGCCGAAGACACCCGCCGCACCCGGGCGCTGCTCACCCACGCCGGCGTCCCCGCCGCCGGTCGGCTCCTGGCCGTCCACGAGCACAACGAGCGGTCCCGCGCCGACGAGCTCGTCGAGGAGATCCGCCAGGGCGCGACGGTCGCGGTGGTGACCGATGCCGGCATGCCCGGCGTGTCCGACCCGGGCGAACGGCTCGTGCGCGCGTGCCTCGACGCCGGCCTGGTCGTCGAGGTGGTGCCGGGGCCCAGCGCCGCGCTGGCCGGTCTGGTCGTCTCGGGGCTGCCGAGCGCCCGGTTCGCGTTCGAGGGGTTCCTGCCCCGCAAGGGCCCGGCCCGCCGGGCGCGCCTCGCTGCGCTCGCCGTCGAGGAGCGCACCACCGTCTGCTTCGAATCCCCGCGCCGCCTGCGCGACACCCTCGCCGAGCTGGCCGACGCGTGCGGGGCCGACCGCCCGGTCGTGCTCGCCCGCGAGCTCACCAAGCTCCACGAATCGGTCGTCCGCGGCACGCTCGGGTCGGCGTTGGAGCACGTCGCCGCCGAGGAGCCCCGCGGCGAATACGTCCTCGTGCTCGGGGGAGCCGCCCCCGCCCCGGACGCGAGCGGCGGCGAGCTCGAGGCCCAAGCCCGAGCCGCGATCGACGCCGGGCTGTCGAGCAAGGACGCCGCCGCTCAACTCTCGGCCCGGCTCGGCGTCTCTCGCCGGCGGGCGTACGACACGGTCGTCGCGCAGCGCGCGAAACCCGACCGCTCCAATTCCGACGATCAGTAGCCTGGACTCGATGGCAACCCCGTTCTATGTGACGACGCCGATCTACTACGCCAACGACGCGCCGCACATCGGGCACGCGTACCCGACCGTGTCCGCCGATGCGTTGGCCCGGTGGCGTCGCCTCTGGGGCGACGACGTGGCCTTCGTCACCGGCACCGACGAGCACGGCCTGAAGGTCCAGCGGGCCGCCGAGGAGCAGGGCGTCGCCCCCCGCCAGTGGGCGGACCGCACGAGTGCGCGCTACCGGGACGCCTGGCGCGAGCTCGACATCTCGAACACCGACTTCATCCGCACGACCGAGCCCCGCCACTATGAGGCCGTCCAGCAGTTCCTCCAGGTCGTCTACGACAACGGCTACATCAAGCTCGGCACCTACGAGGGCCTCTACTGCGTCGCCTGCGAGGCGTATTACACCGAGGACGAGCTCGTCGACGGCAAATGCCCGATCCACGCCCGGCCGGTCGAGCTCGTCACCGAGGAGAACTACTTCTTCGAGCTGTCACGGTTCGAAGACGTCCTCCTCGAGCACTACACCGCCCATCCCGAAGCCATCCAGCCCGAAAGCCGACGCAACGAGGTGCTCAGCTTCATCCGCAGCGGCCTGCGCGACTTCTCGATGAGCCGCACCTCGCTCACCTGGGGGATCCCCCTGCCCTGGGATCCCGCCCACGTCACCTATGTCTGGTTCGAGGCGCTCTTCAACTACTGCACCGCGGTCGGATACGGCCAGGACCGGGCCCGCTTCGATCATTACTGGCCGGCCAACTACCACCTCGTCGGCAAGGACATCGTGCGGTTCCACGCCGTGTACTGGCCCGCCATGCTGTTCGCCGCCGGCGAGGCGCCGCCCCGGTGCGTGTTCGCGCACGGCCACTTGCTCGTCGGTGGCGAGAAGATGAGCAAGACCGCCTTCAACCAGATCGCGCCCGCGGACCTCGTCGCGGACTTCGGCTCCGACGGCGTGCGCTACCACTTCCTCGCCGACCAGCGCTTCGGACCCGACGGCGATTTCAGCCACGAGGCCATGGTCGTCCGGTACAACGCCGACCTCGCCAACAACTTCGGGAACCTCGCCAACCGGGTTCTGAAGATGGCGACGAGCTACTGCGACGGCGTGGCGCCCGAGGCCCGGGCCGAGGGACCACTCGTCGACGCGGTGGCCAGCGCGGTCGAGGGGATGACCCGGGGCATGGAGCGGGTTGACTTCGCGGGCGCGCTCGGCGCGGTGTGGGACCTGATCCGCGCCGCGAACTCCTACATCGAGGCTCAGGAGCCCTGGAAGCTGCACAAGGCGGGTGACCCGGCGACCGGGCCGGTCCTCGGCGACTGCCTGGAGGCGCTGCGCGTCGTCGCGCTCCTCGCGTCGCCGGCGATCCCGCGCGCCAGCGCGGCGCTGTGGGGTCGCCTGGGGCTGCCCGGCCGACCCGAGGACCAGCGACTCCCCGACGCGGCCGGCTGGGGTCACGGCCCGTCCGGGACGTCCCTCGAGCAGGGGGCGCCGCTGTTCCCACGCATCGAGACGTGAGCACCCCCGACCCGGAGCGGTCCGCGGCGCGGGGCTGGGTCGACTCGCACGCCCACCTGAGCTCCCTGTCGATCGACCCCGACGTCGCGTTGGCGCGCGCCCGGGCCGCCGGCGTCGCCGCCGTGGTCTGCGTCGGAACCGACGTCGCCTCGTCGCGGGCCGCGATCGACCTCGCGGCCCGTCACGGCGACGTCGTGGCGAGCGTCGGCCTGCACCCCCACGACGCCGACCGTATCGACGACGAATGGGCAGGGATCGTGGCGCTCGCCGCCACAACGGGAGTCGTGGCCGTCGGCGAGACCGGTCTGGATTTCCACTACCGGTACGCGCCGGCGGAGCGCCAAGAGGATGCCTTTCGGCGCCACATCGGCCTCGCCAAATCGCGGGGGCTCGCCCTCGTCGTGCACAGCCGCGACGCGTGGGACGACACGTTCCGGATCCTCGAGGACGAGGGTCCGCCGCCGCGCACCGTGCTGCACTGCTTCACCGGAGGTCCCGTCGAAGCGCAGCGTGCGCTCGACCTCGGCGCCTGGCTCTCGTTCAGCGGCATCGTCTCGTTCCGCAACGCCGAGGACGTCCGAGCCGCCGCCGCGCACACGCCACTGGACCGCATGCTCGTCGAGACCGATTCCCCCTACCTCGCCCCCGTGCCTCACCGGGGCGCCGAGAACGAGCCGGCCCTCGTACCCGTGGTCGGGGCGGCCCTCGCCGGGGCCGCCGGTCACGGCGAAGCCCAGGTCGCGGCGGCGACCGCCACGTCGGCCCGGACCGTCTTCGCCGGCCTCGCGACCCTCTGACCTGCCCGAATCCCGAGGATTCGCCGGACCAGGCGCTCGGCGGGACAAGATGTGCCCCTGAGACGGTCCGCGTGACCCGCCCACCCTGTCTCGGTGGGGCTGGGACACTCGTGCTGCTGAGAGGCGGAGTCCCATTCCCAACACCAATCGGATGAGCCGATTCCCGCATCGGCACGCGACCCGAGCCGGGCAGCGGCCCTCGAGCGCCCACGTTGCCGAGGTCGTGCGGCCCTCGCCGGCACGCGCCGAGCCTCACGACGCGGCCGCGTGGCTCCCGGTGCCCGAACCCGACGAGTTGCCCAGCGTCGATGACCTCCTCGCCGCGCCGCCCGACCCCGACGCGGCGCCCCAGCGCGACGTCCCGGTCGCGCAGCCCTCGCCGGCCCGCGCCGAGCCGCACGACGAGACGTCGTGGCTGCCGCTCCCCGAGATCGAGGACCTCCCCCCCATCGAGGAGCTGCTGAGCGTCGACGCGGCCCTCGAGGTACCGATGACGGCCCGGGAGCTTCCCACCGTGATGCCCTCGCCGGCCCGCGCCGAGCCTCACGACGAGACGTCGTGGCTTCCCCTGCCCGACGTCGAGGACCTCCCCGACATCACCGAGCTCGTCGACCCCGATCGGACCGAGACCCCCCGGAGCGCGCCGCCGTCGGGGCCTCGCCGCGCCCGGCGGGTCACCGCCGGACTCTCGCCCCGACGGGCGCTCGCGGTGGCGCTCGTGGCCGCCACCGTCGCGATCGGGTTCTACGCCGTGCCGAAGGTCTTCAGCCACCGCGACCACGTCCAGGTGCGCGTCGACGGTCGGGTCATTTCCGCCGACAGCGGCCAGTCGACCGTCGGCGCCTTCTTGACCGAAGAGAAGATCAAGCTGGGACCCGCCGACAAGGTCGAGCCGAGCGTCCACACCTCGCTGTCTAACGGGATGACCGTCTTGGTCCTGCGGGCCTTCCCGGTGACGGTCGACCTCGACGGCGCCCTGCGCACGGTGTACACCGCCGAATCGCTGCCGCGGGTCTTCCTCACCAGCTTGAAGCTGCCCGCCTCGGTCGGGATCCTGAGCGAGCCGACCAAGATCCAGGCCGGCGCCGTGTTCCATTTGCGCACGCTCCGCAAGGGCACGCTCACAGTCGACGGTACGGCCGTCAACTACAACCTTCCCGTGCTGACGGTCCGGGAGCTCCTCGCGCACTACAAGGTCGTCCTCGGTCCCCTGGACGTCACGAGCCCGCCGGTCGATTCCGTCATCCCGGTCGACAACCCGTTCGTCAACGTCATCCGGGTGGCGCAGAACCTCTCGTCGACGGTGGTGGGGTACAACGCCCCGCCCGAGATCCTGCCTGACGCGACCATGGCCGTCGGCACGACACGCGTCCAGGCCGGTGCGGCCGGCTTCTTGAAGGTCACCTACGAGGTCACCAAGAACAACGGGGTGCCGTCCGGCCTGACTCCGGTGTCGCAGGTCCCCGTGGTCCCCGCGACACCCACCATCACGTTCTTCGGCACCATGGCCGACCCCCGCTGGGACGAGATCGCCCGCTGCGAGACCGGCGGCAACTGGGCCATGGTCGGCCCGACCTACTCCGGCGGGCTCGGTATCTACAACGGAACCTGGAACGAGTTCGGCGGGCCGCAGTTCGCGTCGAACCCCGGCCTCGCCACCCGCGAGCAGCAGATCATCGTGGCCGAACGCATCCGCGCCAAGTACGGGTTCGGAGCCTGGGGTTGCGGCAAGAAGCTGGGCTTTGGCTGAGTTCGAGCCTCGAGGGCGAACTCTTCGCACGCAGCCGCTACCGTCCCCCTGTGGCCTCCCTGACCCCAACCGACGTCCGCGCCCTGCTCGCTGATCACGAGCTGGCGCCGCGCCGCGCCCTCGGCCAGCACTTCCTCGCCGACCCGAACACCGCGCGCCGCATCGTGCGCCTCGCTGATCTGGAACCGGGCGCCCAGGTGCTCGAGATCGGCCCCGGCCTCGGTTCCCTCACCCTCGCGCTCGCCGAGGCCGGTGCCCGCGTCCGGGCGCTCGAGGTCGACCCGCACCTCGTCGCCGTCCTCGACGATGCCGTCGCCGGCGTCGACGACGTCACCGTCGTGCAGGGCGACGCGCTCACCTTCGACCTGTCCTGCCTCGACGCCGGTCCCTGGGCGTGCGTATCGAACCTGCCCTACAACGTCGCCACGCCGATCGTGATCCGCCTCCTCGAGGAGGCCCCGACCGTCACCCGGTTCGTCGTCATGATGCAACGAGAGGTCGGTGAGCGCCTCGCCGCCCCACCCGGGCACCCCGCCGCGGGCGCCGTGTCGGTGAAGGTCGCCTACTTCGCAGAGGCCCAGATCGTCGGCGTCGTGCCGCCGAGCGTGTTCATCCCGACGCCGGCGGTCGACTCGGTGCTGGTACGCCTCGACCGCCACCCGACCCCCCCGGTGGCGGTGCCATCCCCGGAGCAGCTCTTCGCGCTCGTGCGGGCCGGGTTCGGCCACCGCCGCAAGATGCTCCGCGGCGCGCTGCGCTCCGAGCTCGGTGCCCGCACCCACGCGGTGCTCACCGCGGCGGGCATCGCGCCCAGCATCCGCGCCGAGGCGCTCAGCCTCGACGAGTGGGCGTCCCTCTGCCGGGCGGCCGACGCGAACTAGTGAACGAACTCACTCAGCCGGGGCGGCTCTCGAGGGTACGGGCGACGGCACACGCGAAGCTCACGTTGAGCCTCGAGGTGCTCGGCCGCCGCAAGGACGGCTATCACGACCTCGAGGCGCTCGCGGTGTCGATCGGCGACCCCAGCGACGTCGTGGAGGTCGAGGCCGTGCCGCACCCCGCCGGGGTCACCCTCGAGATCGCCGGCGACGTCGACCACGTCCCCACCGGGCGCGACAACCTCGCTGCCCGCGCCGCCGAAGATCTCCTGATCGAAGCCGGCCGCTCGGGTCACGGCGTCCGCATGTGGCTGCGGAAGGGAATCCCGGCCGGCGCCGGGCTCGGCGGCGGCTCGGCCGACGCGGCGGCCGCCCTCGCCGCGGTCCGACGCATGCTCGACGTCGACGTCGACGACGCCGGCCTCCACCAGCTCGCCGCCGGGGTCGGCTCCGACGTGCCGTTCTGCCTGCTCGGCGGGGCGGCATGGATGCGAGGCCGAGGCGACGAGCTCGAACCGGTCAGCCTCGACGGCACCCTGCCGATCGTGGTCGCGATCCCGCCCTTCCGCCTCGCGACCCCCGCCGTGTACGCGGCGTGGGACGAGCTCGGCGGCCCCGTCGCCGACCGTCGCCTCGAGCCGCCGCCCGCCGTCGCCGGCATCATCGACGAGCTCGCCAACGACCTCGAAGCCGCCGCGGAGGCCGTCGAGCCGCGGCTGCGGTCGTTCCGCGAGGACCTCGAGGAGATCGTGCGGGCTCCCGCCATCCTGGCCGGCAGCGGCTCGGCGTATGCCGTGATGCCCGCGGTCGACACCGTCGCCCAAGCCAGCGACCTGGCCCGCCGGGTCGGCCGGCGGCTGCGAGTGCCGGTGGTCGGCACCACCGCCGCCGCCACCGGGGTGCGCCTCAGCGCCTAGGACGCGAAACGGCCGCCCCGAAGGGCGGCCGCTGCTCAGCGACCCTGCTGGCGTCGCTGCCAGCGGGTCTTCTTCAGCAGCTTCTTGTGCTTCTTCTTGCGCATGCGCTTGCGGCGCTTCTTGATCAGGGATCCCATGACTGCTCCGCACCGTACCCGTCGCTTCTCCCGGAGTCACATCGTCTGGCGCCCCTCGGCGCTAACGTCGAGGCGGAGGTGTCGGGGGTGGTGTAACGGCAGCACGGGGTCCTTTGGAGTCCCAAGTCGAGGTTCGAAACCTCGCCCCCGAGCGGCCCCCACCACGATTGAATGGCTGCCATGGAGAGGGGGTGACCGACCTGCCCTACCGACCGCTCGCCGCGGTGGTCCTCGCCGCGGGCGAAGGCACCCGCATGCGCTCGAAGACGCCGAAGGTGCTGCACCCGCTGTGCGGCCGGCCGATGATCCTCCATGTCCTGGATCGGCTGATCGAGCTGCCCCTCGCCCGGATCGTCGTGGTCGTCGGCCACGGCGCGGAGCGGGTCACCAAGACCGTCCAGGAGCAGCTCGCCACGGACATCCCGGTCGAGTTCGTCGAGCAGCGCCTCCAGCGTGGCACCGGCGACGCGGCGAGTGTCGGCCTGACCGGCTCGGGTTTCGATCTCGACGCGGAGGACGACGTCCTCGTGCTCACCGGGGACACGCCGCTCCTGCGGGCCGAGACGCTGGCGGTGCTCGCCACCGAGCATCGCCTGGTCGACGCCGCGGCGACCATCCTCACCGCCGATCTCGACGAACCCACCGGGTACGGGCGCATCGTGCGAGACGCACGCGGCGCCGTCGAACGCATCGTCGAGCAGGGCGACGCCAACGACGCCGAGCTCGAGATCACCGAGGTCAACTCGTCGATCTACTGCTTCCGGCGCGGCTTGCTCGCGCCGGCGTTGCGGCGCCTCGATCCTGAGAACGCCCAGGGCGAGTACTACCTCACCGACGTCATCGGGGTGCTGCGCGCCGCGGGTCATGTCGTGGTCGGCTCGCATGCCGACGACCCCACCGAGACGCTGGGTGTCAACGACCGTGACCAGCTCGCCGCCGCGGAGGCGGTCCTGCGCCGGCGTATCAACCGGGCCTGGATGCGAGCCGGGGTCTCGATGAGCGACCCCGAACGGACCTACATCGACGCGTCGGTCGAGCTTGAGCCCGACGTGTCGCTCCTGCCCGACACGATGCTCGAGGGCCGCACCGTGGTCGGTGCCGGCTCGGTGATCGGCCCCAGCTGCCAGCTGGTGGACACGATCGTCGGCGAGCAGGCGACGTTGCGCCAGACCGTCGCCCGAGAGACCGAGATCGGCGACGGGGCCACGATCGGCCCGTTCGTGTCGCTGCGCCCCGGCACCCGCATCGCGGCGGACGCGCACGTCGGCACCTTTGTCGAAACCAAGAACGCCGACATCGGTGAGGGGGCCAAGGTGCCGCACCTCGCCTACGTCGGCGACGCCGAGATCGGACCCGACGCGAACATCGGGGCGGGCACGATCACCGCGAACTACGACGGTCGGCGCAAGAACCGCACGAAGATCGGACGCGACGCCCGGATCGGCTCGAACACCGTGCTCGTCGCCCCCGTCGAGGTCGGCGACGGCGCGGTCACGGGCGCGGGAGCGGTCGTGTCGCGCGATGTCCCGCCCGGCGCGCTCGCCAAGGGGGTCCCAGCCCGAATCGAGGAAGGCTGGGTCGAGGCCCGCCGACGGGCCGAAGAAGACGGCGGCGACACCTCGTGACCCCGCGGGAGCTCACCCAAAAGAAGCGCCTCATGGTGTTCTCCGGCCGGGGCAACGCCGAACTCGCCGCCGAGATCTCGACCTGCCTGCAAGTGCCGCTCGGCGCGGTGGTGCTGTCCAGCTTCGCCAACGGCGAGCTCTACTGCCGCTACGGCGAGAGCATCCGCGGCTCGGACGTGTTCGTGATCCAGGGCCACTGCCCGCCGATCAACGACCGGATCATCGAGCAGCTGATCATGATCGACGCGGCCAAACGAGCCTCCGCCAAACGGATCACCGCGGTCTGTCCCTTCTACGCGTATGCCCGCCAGGACCGCAAAGCCGAGGGGCGCGAGCCGATCACCGCCCGGCTCCTCGCCGACCTGCTCACCGCGGCCGGCTGCGACCGGGTCGTGACGGTGGACCTGCACACCGGCCAGGTCCAGGGATTCTTCGACATGCCGGTGGACCACCTCACCGCGGTCCCGATCCTCGCCGAGCATCTCGGCGACGCGGGGGGGCGGGCGGTCACCGTCGTGTCGCCCGACGCGGGTGGCGGCAAGCTCGCCCACCGGTTCGTGAACCAGTTCGCCGAGCGCGGCGTGGATGCCGAGATCGCCTTCATCGACAAGCGTCGCCCGAAGGGGACCCACAACGTCGCCGAGGCCGTCGAGGTGGTCGGAGAGGTCGCGGGTCGTTCCTGCGTGCTCGTCGACGACATCATCGACACTGCGGGCACGATCACCGCCGCCGCCGACCTGCTCCACGCCCGCGGCGCGAGCGAGGTGACCGTGGCCGCGACCCACGGGTTGCTCTCCGGCCCCGCCGTCGACCGCCTGAAGAACGCCCCGGTGCGGGAGGTGGTCGTCACCAACACCGTGCCGATCCCCGACGACAAGCGCTGGGATTCCCTCACCGTGCTGTCAGTGGCGCCGATCATCGCCGAGGCCCTCGCCGCGGTCTTCGCCGACTCGAGCGTCAGCGAGATCTTCCGCGGCGACAACGTCTGAGCCGCCCCGGCGCCATCTCGGGGCGGTCAACCCAGACTTGGCCTGACCCGCTGCGGGCGAGCACAATGGACGATCCACCGAGCCGCTGGAAAGGCTGCGTCGCGCCATGGCCGAGGAAGTCCTCACCGCCGAGTCCCGAGCTGAACGAGGCTCGCGTCCCGCGGGTCGGCTCCGTCGCGCCGGGCAGGTCCCCGCCGTCGTCTACGGGCTGGGTGGCGACTCGGTGACGGTCACCGTCCCGGCCCGAGAGCTGGGCCACATCCTCGCCCACGGCGCCAACACGCTCATCCGGCTGCAGCTCGACGGCGACAACCAGCTCACCCTGGCCCGCCAGATCCAACGCAACCCGACTCGCGGCGACCTCGTCCACGTGGACTTCGTGCGGGTCCGCACCGATGTCGCGGTGACCGCCGAGGTCGCCGTGCACCTCCTCGGCGAGCCCGAAGGCGTCCGCAACGGCGGCCTCCTCGAGCAGCTCGTGTTCGCGCTGCCGATCGAGGCCCGCCCCCAGGACATCCCGGGCTCCATCGAGACCGACGTGTCCGAGCTCGACATTGGCGACCAGGTGCGCCTCGCCGACCTGGCCCTCCCCGCCGGGGTGCTGGCCATGCTCGAACCCGACGCGCTCATCGCCCAGGTTGTCGCCCCCCGGGTCGCGACCGTCGAAGGCGAAGCGGAGGCCGCCGAGGGTGAGGCCGTCGAGGGTGAGGGAGCCGAGGCGGTCGCGCCGGCCGAGGGTGGCGAGGCGTCCGGCGACGAGGAGTAGACGGTGCTGCGGCGGCGAGGCTCGCCGCCGGCTCGCACCGGGACACCCGCCGACTGGCTCGTCGTCGGGCTCGGCAATCCCGGCCGGGAGTACGCGCACACCCGCCACAACGTCGGCGCCGACACGGTCGAGATCCTGGCCGTCCGTCACGGTGCGCGCCTGCGCGCCGGGAAGGAGCGGGCGCTCGTCGACGAGGTCCGCATCGGCGGAACGCGGGTCGCGCTGGCCGTCCCCCAGCAATGGATGAACGACTCGGGCGACGCGGTGCGCCGCCTCGTTCGCCGCTACGCCGTGACCCCCGAGCAGCTCGTCGTCGTGCACGACGAGCTGGACCTGCCCGTGGCGCAGCTGCGAGTCAAGTCGGGGGGTGGCCTGGCGGGCCACAACGGGCTGCGCTCGGTCCGGGATCATCTGCACAGCGACACGTTCGCGCGCGTCCGTGTCGGTGTCGGCAAACCGGTCTCGAAGGAGCAGGGCGCCGACCATGTGCTGTCGCGGTTCTCGAAACGGGAGCAGGCCGAGATTGCCGTGACGCTCGAACACGCCGCCGACGCGGTCGAGGTCATCGCGGGTGAGGGTGTCGCGGCGGCGATGAACCGCTACAACGGGGCGACCTCCTCACCCTGAGGTCCCCGCCGGCGGGGCGGGCGGACGGGCCGGTCCCGACCTCGCGGCGCCGGCTCCGACACACTGGAGCGGTGACGACCGAGTGGCAGATGATCCTGCACGTCGTCGTCGCCTTCGCGCTCAGCTTCACGGTCGGTTTTGAGCGCCAGCTGCGGGGCGGCCCGGCGGGGGATCGGACCTTCTCGCTCGTGGGCACCGCGGCGGCGGCGATCACCGCCATCGCGGTCGCGCAAGGCGCGGGGAACGCCATCGCGGGGGTCGTCACCGGCGTCGGCTTCATCGGCGGCGCGCTGCTGTTCCGGGACCCGGGCGGCACGCTGCGCGGGATCACCAGCGCGACGGCGGTCCTGGCCACGGCCAGCATCGGCGTCGTGGCGGGCGCCGGCTACCCGCTCCTCGCGGTGGTCGCGACGGCGCTGGTCGTGGTGACCCTCGAGGTCCGCTACCTGCCCGGGCTGCGCTACCTCGACGCCAGCCGTTACATGGGCTCGGTGCGCGGCGACGATGACCCGCCGCCCCCCGGGCGCCGACACGCGGTACCGCCTCCCGACCCGACCTGACCGCACGGCGGGGCGGGGGCGGCGCGGCGACGGGCTCTCAGGTCGTCGTGGTGCTGATTCGCCCGGTCCGGACCGCGTCGCGCAGCGCCTGGTGGTCGGCGGTGGTCTGGTCGGCGTAGGAGACCGCGAAGCGGGTCACGGCCCGGTCGAAGCCCCGACCCCGGCCCAGGTATCCGGCGATCTCGGGTGCGGTCCCGCTGCGAGCGTGCGCGCGGGCGAGGGTCGCGCCGCACAGCCGCAGATAGTCGTGGAACACCCCGGGCCGCATCGTCGCGAAGTCCGCGGAGGCCTTCATGTCTCGGAGCTGGCGAACGTAGTAGTCGGTGCCGTCGGCCTCGGCCCAGCCGAGGAAGATGTCGCTGTCGGCCTGCATGAGTCGCTGGCCGGTGACGACCCGTCGACCCTCCCGCACGGTCCCGTCGGCGTGGGCGTAGGGGGCGAGGACCGATCGCTGGGCCTCCTTGACCTGGAGGAAGAGCGGTTCCTCGACGTCGCTCACCAGCAGCGCCACGAAGCAGCGGGTCCCGACGCTGCCGACTCCCACCACCTTCAGCGCGAAGTCGCGCACCTCGAAACGATCGAGGAGGAGGCGCCGGTCGTCCTCGAGGGTCTCTCGATACGTCGCGTAGGCACGTCGCAGCGCGGCTTCGTACTGGTCGATCCCGTCGTGGGAGACGACCGGCGGATGGTCCACGATCCGCCAGTTCCCGGCCCGGGTCAGCTTGGCGAGCGCCGGGAGGGCGGTCGCCGACGTCGCGTCACGCGCCGAGGCGAAGAGCGCCTCGAGCTGGGTGCGCGACCGTCCCCGCCCCAACCGGCGGGTCGTCTCCTCGTCGATGCGCGCGTACCAGGTGCCCAACGCCGTCTCCTCGGCGTACCGGGCCATCCCGGCCCGGTAGGCGCGCACCCCTGCCTCCGCCGCGGCGCGCCCCACCCGCTCATCGAGCCGCGCGGCACGCGCCGCGACGACCGCGCTGGCGGCGAGCCGCTTGAGGTCCCACTCCCACGGGGCCCGCAGCGTCTCGTCGAAGTCGGTGACGTCGAACAGGAGGTTTCGTTCCGGGGAGGCAAAGACACCGAAGTTGGCGATGTGGGCATCACCGCACGCCTGCACGGTGATCCCGGTCGCGGGGGTCCCGGCCAGGTCCGAGGCCATGACGACGGCCGCGCCGCGCAGGAACGTGAACGGCGACGGCAACGTCCGGGCCCACCGGAGGGGAACCAGCGCGGGAAGCCGGCTCCGGTTCTGCTCCTCGAGCTGCGCCACCGGATCGGGCCGCCCGACCGCGGGCGTCCATGCCCCGTGGCTCGACCGGGGGACGCTGCGGCGCAACGCACGGCCCGCCGCTCGACGAGCCGCCGTCGCGGACTCGGGGACTGCCGCCCGGGCCGATGAGGCGGAGCCGCGTGCACTGATGCCTGCAACGTAGCCCTGGTGTGGCGCGCCCGGCGCGGGTCCGCCGAGCCCCAAGAATCGTGAGGGGCCGGTCGGTAGGCTCGGGACACGACCCGGGCCGCGCCTGCGTGCCCGGCGTCGCCGCGCGTCCGTGACCGATTTCCGTGCCCCCCTCGCTGATCTTGCGCCGCTGCTCCGCGACGACGCGACGGTGCGCGCCGTCGTCGCGCGCGCCCCCGCGGTGGCGGTCCCCGACACCGCCCGGGCGATCTTCGTCGCCGCCCTCGCCGGCGTCAGCACCCGTCGACCGCTGCTCGTCGCGGTGCCAACCGGCGCCGAGGCCGAGCAGCTCGCCCGCGACCTGGGCTGCTTCCTCGGCGGCGGGTCCGTGGAGTGGTTCCCGGCCTGGGAGACGCTGCCGTTCGAGCGGGTCTCCCCGTCGCTGGAAACGATGGGGCGGCGCCTCCGCGTGCTGTGGCGGCTGCGGACCGGAGGCGACGCGGCCCCCCAGGTGGTGGTCGCGCCCGTGCGGGCCCTCGTGCAGCGCCTCGGCCCCCACGTCGAGGTGAGCGAACCCGTCGAGGTGCGCGCCGGGCAGGTCCTCGACCGCGACGAGCTCGTCGAGCGTCTCGTCACCCTCGGGTACCGCCGCGAGTACCAGGTCGAGGCACGCGGCGAGGTCGCCGTGCGGGGCTCGATCGTCGATCTCTACCCGGTGACCGAGGACCATCCGGTCCGCATCGACCTGTGGGGCGACGACGTCGAGCGCCTCTCGGCCTTCGCGGTCGCTGACCAGCGCTCCACCCACGAGCTCGAGTCGGTACGCGCCTTCCCCGCCCGCGAGCTGCTCCCCACCCCCGAGGTGCGCGAGCGCGCCCACACGCTCCTCGCCACCGCCCGTTGGGGGGCCGAGCAGTGGGAGCGTCTCGCGACCGGCCAGCTCTTCGACGGGATGGAGTCCTGGCTGCCCTGGCTGACCCCCGACGAGCGGCTCCTCCCCGACCTGCTGCCCGACCAGGCTCTCGTGCTGCTCACCGAGCCGACCCGGATGCGCCACCGGGCCCAGGAACTCCTCGACGAGGAGGCCGCGCTGGGGGAGACGCTCGCCCAGACCTGGGGCGCCTCGGGCGAGTTCCCCCGCTTGTCGCTGCCATTCGACCGGCTGCTGGCCCACACCGGCGCCGGCACGACCGCGCTCCTCGCCGTCCCCGACCACCCCGACACGCCCCACCTGGCGGGCACCGCCTTCGCGCCGCTCGCCGGCGACCACGACGGCCTCGCCCGACGGGTCCGATCGCTCGCCGACGACGGGTACACCGTCGTGCTCGCGGCCGAAGGCCGCGGGTCGCGCGACCGGCTGGCCCAGGTGCTCGCCGAGGACGGTGTCGACGCGATCGACGACGCGGCCGCGCCGGGCGTGGTCGGGGTGACCATCGCGCCCATCAACCGGGGCGTCATCCTTGCCGGCCCCCGCCTCGCGCTCATCGCCGAATCCGACCTGACCGGGAGGCGACGCCTGCACCGTGCCCCCCGGGGGGCGAAACGCGCCGCGGATCTCTACGACGCCCTCGAGCCTGGCGACTACGTCGTGCACCAGACCCACGGCGTGGCCCGCTACGCCGGGATGGTCCAGCGCGCCATCGGCGGCGTGGCCCGCGATTACCTCCTCCTCGAGTACAAGGGGGCCGACAAGCTGTACGTCCCCACCGATCAGGTCGGCGTCGTGCGTCGCTACACCGGCGGCGAGACACCGACGCTGAACCGGATGGGCGGCGCCGACTTCGAACGCCAAAAGGCGCGGGTGCGCGCCGCGACCCGCGAGATCGCCCAGGAGCTCGTCGTGCTCTACCGGCGGCGTCTCGTCAGCCCCGGGCATCCGTTCAGCCCCGATACGCCGTGGCAACGCGAAGTCGAAGACGCCTTCCCGTTCGAGGAGACCCCCGACCAGCTCCAGGCGATCGAAGACGTCAAAGCCGACATGGAACGGCCCCTGCCGATGGACCGGGTCGTGTGCGGCGACGTCGGATTCGGCAAAACCGAGGTCGCGATCCGCGCCGCGTTCAAGGCCGTCCAGGACAACAAACAGGTCGCGGTGCTCGTCCCGACCACCCTGCTCGCCAACCAGCACGGCCTGACGTTCCGGGAGCGATTCGCGAACTACCCGGTGCGCGTCGAGGTCCTCTCCCGGTTCCTCACCGCCAAGGAGCAACGCCGCGTCGTCACCGACCTCGCCACCGGCGCGGTCGACGTCGTCATCGCCACCCACCGCCTCTTGTCCGACGACGTCGCCTTCCACGAACTGGGACTGCTCGTCATCGACGAGGAGCAACGCTTCGGCGTCCAGGACAAAGAGCAGATCAAGGCGCTCCGCACCGGCGTCGACGTGCTCACCCTGTCCGCGACGCCGATCCCGCGCACGCTGGAGCTCTCCCTCACCGGGATCCGCGACCTCTCGATGGTGACCACGCCCCCCGAGGACCGCCAGCCCATCCTCACCTACGTCGGGGAGTACGACGACCGGGCCGTCGCGGAAGCCGTCCGCCGCGAGCTGCTCCGCGAGGGCCAGGTGTTCTTCGTCCACAACCGGGTTAAAGACATCGAGTTCGCCGCCGAACATCTCCGCGACCTGGTCCCCGACGCCCGGATCGGCATCGCGCACGGCCAAATGGACGAGGGCCGCCTCGAGCGAGTCGTGCTCGACTTCTGGGAACGCGAGTACGACGTCCTGGTCTGCACCACCATCGTCGAGAGCGGCCTCGACATCCCGACCGTCAACACCCTGGTCGTGGACCGGGCGGACCGTCTCGGGCTCGCCACCCTGTACCAGCTGCGAGGCCGGGTCGGTCGGCGCGGTCAACGCGCCTACGCCTACCTCCTCCACCCCGAGAACCAGGCCCTCACCGAGGAGGCCTACGAGCGGCTCAAGACGATCGGCGAGTTCACCGAGCTCGGCTCCGGATTCCGGATCGCCATGCGCGACCTCGAGATCCGCGGCGCCGGCAACCTGCTCGGCGCCAGCCAGTCCGGGCACATCGCCGCCGTCGGCTTCGATCTCTACTGCCAGCTCGTCACCGAGGCGGTCGGCGAGCTCAAGGGCGAGACGGTCCCCGACCCGGTCGAGGTCACGATCGACCTGCCCGTCGACGCGCACCTGCCCCGCGACTACGTCGCGCGCGACGACGTCCGTATGGAGGCCTACCGCCGCCTCGCCGCGGTGACCGAACCCTCCGACGTCGACGACGTGCGGGCCGAATGGGAGGACCGCTACGGGCCGCCGCCGTCACCCGCCGCCGCGCTGCTCGACGCCGCCCGCCTCCGGGCGGAATGTGTGCGCCTCGGGGTGCGCAGCCTCGCCGTCGGAGGCGGCGCGGCACGCCTCCGGGGGCTCACCCTGCGCGAGTCCCAACAGGTTCGCCTCCGGCGACTCGCGCCCGGCGCCAAGTCCAGCGCCGAAGAGGTCCTCGTACCGATCAACGTGCCGCCCGCCGAGGTCGCCGCGACCCTCACCGCCCTGCTCGAGGAGCTGGTGCCCCGCCCGGCAGACGCCCCGGTAGGCTCCTCGGCGCCGTGAAGCGCCTCCCCGTCGTCATCGCCGCGCTGGTCGGGCTGGTCCTCGCTGGCGGGCTCGCCGCGTACCTCACCGTGGATTCGGGTGTCCCGGCGTTCAGCGTCGCCGGCCAGTCGGTGTCTCAGCACGACCTCGACGCCGAGCTGCGGGCGCTGGCCGACAACCAGGCGCTCGCTCGGGTCGCCAAAGAATCCAAGAGCACACCCGTCGCGCCGGTAAAGGGCTCGATCGCGGCGAACTACGCCGCCGGCTGGATCACGCTGCGCATCAACCAGATCTTCGTCGACAGGGCGATCGCCCACGACCATCTCACGGTCACCGCGGCGGACCGCAGCGCGGGGGAGACCCTCGCTGTGCAGCTTCTCGGCACCCAACAGGTCGTCCGCACCCTTCCCCACTACGTGGTCGACCGCTTCAGCCGCATGGCGACGCTCCAACAGGCGCTGCTCACGGACCCGTCCTCGCGCCTGGTGCAGACCGCGCTGGCGCAATGCCCGTCGCACCGGTTCGTCGCCAACATCTTGGTCAGCAGCCTGGCCGAGGCCCAGGCGATCAAAGCCCAGCTCACCGCCGGCGCCGACTTCGCGACGCTCGCCGGGCAGGACTCCATCGACACGTCCTCGGCGCAGCGCGGCGGTGAGCTCGGCTGCCTCGACAGCGAGCAGTTCGTCGCCCCCTTCGAACAGGCCGCCCAGACGCTGCCGATCGGGCAGGTCTCGGACCCGGTCCAGAGCCAGTACGGCTTCCACCTCATCTTGGTGCGCGACGAACCCCAGCCGGTCGACCTCGCCAGCGTCGCCCTCGACGAGGTCACCGGCCTCGCCCAGGGCGCGCACGTGACCCTCGACCCCCGCTACGGAACCTGGGACCGCCAGCAGGGCCGCGTCGTGATCCCGGCCGCACCAGCGACGTCCACCAAGGCCACGTGATCCCGACCCCCGCCCTGCCCGCAGCCCGCTCGCTGATCGGCTGATGGCCGGCGGCGGCCGCGTCGTCGTCGTCGGGCTCGGGCCGGGCGGCGCCGACCTGCTCGTGCCCGCGGCGCGCGCCGCGCTCGACACGGCACCCCGCCGCTTCGTCCGCACCGCGCACCACCCCGCCGTGGCCGACCTA
>PLJD01000113.1 GCA_003140175.1 Actinomycetota bacterium | reverse complement strand
TCCTCGGCTACGACGGCAAGTGGGCCCTGCACCCCGATCAGGTGGCGGTCATCAACGAGGTGTACACGCCGACCCAGGAGCAGTTCGACCGGGCCTTCGACATCCTCGCCGCCTACCAGGCCGCGACGACCGAAGGGGACCGGCGAGGCGCGGTGATGTTCGGCGACGAGATGATCGACGAGGCGAGCCGCAAGATGGCGACGAAGTTCGTGGTGCGCGGCGAGCGCGCCGGGATGCGCCACAGCCCCACGACGTGAGGGCAGGGTCGACCCGCCGCGCCCGGCGGGCGGGATCGGCCCGGGGCGGGGGTGTCGAGGCGGCGCGGTACCGTGGCCGCGACGGATCGGTCGGTGAAGGAGGCGCGATGGGGATCACCATTCGCCGGTTCACCTCGCGCAAACCCAGCCCGTATCCGGGTGTGCCCGCGTCGTGGCACACCTCCCAGAGCGTCGCCGCCGACCTGCACCGGCGCATGCACCGCTCGATCGACCGGACCCGACGCACGCTCGTCGACGCTCGCCGCTGCGGGACCATCACCGACCGCTACGAAGTCTTGTGCGACGACCTCGCCGACACCGCCGCCGCCCTCGACACCCAGCTCGTGACCGCCGCCGACCTGCCCCTCGGGATCCGCCACAAGGTGCTCCTCGGGTTGCGCTACCAGATCGCCGAGCTCGAACGCACCGGGGACCGCATCGGGCGTACCGCGCTCGAAGCGGCGGCGCCGGTGATCATCAACGTCGAGGAGTCGCTGCGGGCCATCAACGAGCGTCTCGACCTCACGATCGAGGCCCGAGCCGAGGCCCGCCGACTCGGCGCCTAACTCGGACCCGAGCGGGTCCGGGCCGCCTCGGCGAGGCGAGGCGCGATCACGCGGAGGCAGAGCGTCTCGTCGGCGCCTTCGAAGATCGACAGCACCCGCGCGTCGACGAAGTACCGCGACACCGGGAACTCTTCGGCGTAGCCCATGCCGCCGTGCAGCTGCATCGCCTCCCGCGTCACCCATTCGGCGGCCCGGCAGACATACGCCTTGACCATCGAGGCTTCCAGCGTCCCCTCGCCGGCGCCCATGCGGCGCGCCACCGCGTACGAGAACTGGCGGCCGGCTTGGATCAGCGCGGCCATGCGGGCCAGCTTCGCTCGGCTGAGCTGATAGTCGAAGACCGGGCGGCCAAAGACGCGACGTTCCTGCGCGTAGGCGAGGCCGGCGTCGAAGGCGGCTTGCATGAGCCCCACCGCCCGCGCCGCGGTTTGGAGGCGACCGTTCTCGAAGCCTTCCATCTGGAGGTAGAAGCCTTTGCCGAGCCCGTCGGCTTCGCCGACGAGGTTCTCGGCGGGCACGAACCAGTCGCCGAAGGCGACCTCGTAGGAGTGCATGCCCCGGTAGCCGAGCGTGTCGATGGCGCGCCCTTCGAGGGTGCCGCCGCCGTCGGGCTGGCGGAACGAGAACGCATGCCCGGCGGCGGGCTCTTTGTCGACGACGAAGAGCGACAGGCCGCGGTGTCCCTGGGAACGGTCCGGGTCGGTGCGGGCCAGGAGCATGACGAGATCGGCGCGACCGGCGAACGTCGCCCAGGTCTTGACTCCATTGATGCGATAGCCGCCCTCGACCGGTGTCGCGCTGACCGTGAGGTTGGCGACGTCGGAGCCGTAGTCGGGCTCGGTGACCATGACGCCGACGAGGAGCTCGCCGCTGGCGATGCGGGGCAGCCAGCGTCGTTTCTGGTCCTCGGTGCCGCCGCGCACCAGGGCGCGGGTGAGGATCTCGGGTCGGGTGATGAGCGAGCCGCCCACGCCGAGGGACCCCCACGAGAGCTCCTCGGTGGCGACGACCATGGCGAGGTAGTCGTGCTCCCCACCGACCGCGAATCCTCCGTACTCCTCGGGGACCGAGAGGCCGAAGCCGCCCAGCTCGGCCAGCCCGCTGATGACGGACTCGGGGAGGTCGAGGTTCTCGCGGTGGACGGGCGCCGCGACCGGCCGGATGCGGTCCGCGGCGAAGCGGTGGAATGTGTCGCGCACCAGCTCGAACTCGTCGCCAAGGTGGGGTGGGCCGCTGCCGTCGCGTGCGAGGTGGGCGGCGACGTCGTCGAGGAAGGTGGGGGAGCGGTGCGACTCGAGGAACGGCAGGGTGGTGTCGAGGTCGGCGGCGTCGACGCCCCAGAGCGCCTCGCGTCCCACGAGGCGGGTGACGAGGTCGGCGATCGCGTCGGCGATGAACAGCCGGGCCAGCATCGACTCGTACTCGCCGTGCTCGGCGTACTCGAGGACGGCTCGGCCGGCCTCGATCGCGCTGGACGTGTGTGCGAGGTCGTAGGCGAGCACCTGGTGGTCGTCGAGGGCAGCTCCGCTGACCCGGCCGTCACGCCCGACGCGGTGGGCGAGCCGCTGCCAGGCGGCGTCGACGACACCGGCCGCGTCGTCGAGGGCCGCCCCCGCGGCCGTGAGCGGCTCGGACACGCCGCCAGCCTACGGGATCGCCACCGTCGGGCCCGGGGACGACACGGGTGGTGGCGTTGCCGGGACGGTGGTGGGCGCCGCGGTCGGGGTTGGCGTGGCGGGCCGCGTCGGTGTCGTCGTGGCGGGGCCGGTCGAACTCGACCCGCTGGTCGGGCTCGGCGTGCGGAAGGTGTTCGGGATCTGGGTGCTGCCGGCGGTCTCGATCACCGGCTGGGGTGAGCTCGGGACCGCCTGCGCGTCGAGGCGGCATCGGGTGTCGAGGTTCGAGAAGATCGCGCGGGCGAGCAGGTCGCCGCCGGCGGGGGTGAAGTGGATGCCGTCGTCGGTACGGACCAGCACCTGCTTGCCGTCGATGGGCAGCTGCGCGCTGTAGCGACCCTGCGCGTCGCCGAAGAGCTGCTCGGCGTCGACGTACGTGGCGTCGCGATGCTGGTCGACGACCGAGCGGGCCACGGCGTTGACTTGCTCCACGCCGGCGTTGGTGGCGGGATCGCGGATCGTGGGTCCCCCCACCCAGTACACGAACCGGTGGTTGGCGCTGAGCACGGCGAGCATCTGCGAGACCAGCAGCGCGTACTGGCTCTTCCAGGCCGGCGTGCCGCTCGGGTTGGTGGGCTCAGGCTGGGGGACCATCCAGTCGTTGGTGCCGATGATGAAGACGACCACCTCGGGATCGAGACGAGCCATCTCCTGGGTGGCGTGCTGCGGCCAGTCAAAGAAGCCGGAGTTGGCGAGGCCGCTCGAGACGCGCGAGTCGAACACCGGCGCCACGATGCCGGTGTCTCCGGCCATCGTGCCGAGCGACGGGCCGAGCGACCCGGCGAGCGAGTCACCACCAATCCAGAGCCGCAGCGGCGCGGTGGTGGTCAGGGGAGCGCGACAGGGGGTCCCCGTCGCGGCGGGGACCGGGTCGGGCGTGGCCCGGCTCGCCAGCACCGGCGCCGGGCCCCCGAACCGCAGCGTGTCGCTGGCCACGAGGGCGAAGACCACCACGCCGACTCCCGCCACGACGCCCAGCGTGGCGAGGTGGCGGCGACGGCGACGACGAGCCCGGAGCGGTCCCCGCTCGGCGGGTGGCACAACGCGGCGTCGGGACCGGGCCATCGGCTACGGGCGGGCCCGTTCGGGGGTGGCGGGCCGGCCGGGTCGTGGCGCGCCCCGGCCCCGGCGGTCGGTACCGGACGGCCCGGCGCTGGTCGTGCGAGGCGTCACCGCGAGTTGCCCGATGCTCGGAGAACGCGCTTCAAGGTAGCGGCGCGCGGCGCCGCGCGGCCGCCGGGCCCGCCTCCTCGCCCGCCCCCCTGGCCCGGGCGGTGCGACACTGACGGCGCCATGCCCACTACCTGGCCCCTCGTCGGGCGAGTCGCCGAGCTCGCCGCCGTGGCCGCGGCCATGGACGGCGGCGTCGCGGGGGTCTTGCTCGCTGGCCCTCCGGGGGTGGGCAAGACGCGCCTCGCCACCGAGTCGCTCGATCTCGGCCGAGCACGCGGCTGGTCGAGTGCGCTGGTCCGCGCCAACCGGGCCGCGGCGTCGATTCCCTTCGGTGCGTTCGCGCCCCACCTCCCCCGGGCCTTCCGCAACGCGCAGGGCGAGGCGGACGCGCTCCGCCAGGCCGCCCAGGCCCTGCTGGCCGGCGCCGGCGCCGGGCGGCTGCTGCTGATCGTCGACGATGCGCACGAGCTCGACGATGCCAGCGCCGCGCTCGTGCACGTCCTCGCCGAGTCGGGCTCCGTCTTCTTGGTCGTGACCGTGCGGGCCGACGTCGCGGTCTCACCGCCGGTGACCGCGCTGTGGAAAGACGAGCTGCTGGACCGCATCGACGTCCCCGCGCTCGACGTCGACGCGTCGGCCGAGCTGGTCGCCAGCGCGCTGGGGGGACCAGTCGACGGCGGGACCGCCTTGGCGTTGTGGCGGGCCAGCGACGGCAACGCCCTCTTCCTGCGCGAGCTGATCATCGGGGCGCGCGACGCGGGCGCGCTCCGCGAGGTCGGTGGCCTGTGGCGCCTGACGGGCGCGCTGTCCCCCTCGACCCGCCTCGGCGAGGTGGTCGGGCTGCGCCTCGGGCGTCTCTCCGAGGAGGAGCGCGAGACCGTGGAGCTCGTCGCGGTCGGTGAGCCGGTCTCGCTCGACGACCTGGTGTCGCTCGTGCCGGGCCACTGCATCGACGAGCTCGAACGCCGCGCACTCGTCGAAGTGCAAGTCGAGCACCGTCGCCGGCAGGTGCGCATGGCGCACCCCCTGTACGGCGAGGTGGTGCGCGCTGGGCTCCCCGAGCGGCGGCGCCAGGAGCTCCTCAGCGAGCTCGCCGACCGGCTCGAGGCCCACGGGGCGAGGCGCCGGGAGGACGTGCTGAGGATCGCGGTGTGGCGCCTCGACGGCGGAGGCGCCGGACATCCCGAGGTGCTCGTCGCCGCCGCGACCCAGGCCCACGCCGCCCAGGACCTCCGCCTGTCGGTGCGCCTGGCCGAGGCGGCCTTCGACGCGGGAGCGGGCGTGGAAGCCGCCCACGTGCTCGGGGTCGGTCTCGACGGGCTGGGCGCCCACGAGCGGGCCGAGGAGGTGCTGCGCGCCGGCGAGGCCGAGGCGACCAGCCCTCGCCAGCGTTGCGACCTGTCGATCGCGCGGGCCGACAACCTTTTCCGCGGCTTGGGCCGCGCCGAGGACGCCGAGCGCGTCATCCAGGATGCCGAGCGCGCCCTCGACGACGAGTCGCTGCGCGACGGGCTGGTCGGGTTGCGCTCCATCTTCTTGCTGTTCGAAGGCAAGCTCCGAGAGGCGCTGGCGACCGTGCAGCCCCTCCTAGAGGAGGGCACCACGCTCGGGTACGCCCAGGGTGGGCTCGCCGCCTCGGTCGCGCTCGCGCTGTCCGGACGGACCAGCGAGGCGATCGAGACCGCCCGACGGGGTGCCGAATCCCGCCGGGCGGTCGGAGAGCACGTGCAACTCGCGAGTCCCGGCGTGTACCTGGTCGCCGAGGCCCAGGCGCTGCTCGAGGCGGGCCGCATGTACGAAGCCACCGAGTTCGCCCAGCTCGGCTACGACGGCGCGATTCAGAGCGGCTCCCCGCACGGGCAAGCCTGGTTCGCGTCGATCCTCGGCCGGATCGAGTTGCACCGGGGACGGGCGGGCAGCGCGGCGCGCTGGAGTCGGGAGGCCGGCGTGGTGTGGCGCGAGCTACGCCATCCCGCGGCGCGCTGGGGCTTCGGCGCGCTGGCCTGCGCGCTCGCCCTGGCCGGTCATCTCGACGACGCCGACGACGCCTTCGCCGAGCTCGACGCCGAACCGCCGACACCGGTGCGGCTCTTCGACGCCGAGATCGCCCGGGGTCGCGCCTGGGTGGCCGCGCAACGGGGTGAGCACACCCGAGCCCGGGAGATCCTGGTGGCGGCCGCCGACCAGGCCGAGGCGGACGGGGCCCTGGCCATCGAGGCGGGCGCGCTCCATGACCTCGCCCGCCTCGGGGAGGCGCGCCTGGCGGTCGAGCGTCTGGCGGTGGTCGTGCCCCAGACCGACGGCGTCTACGTCGGGGCCTGCTGGGCCCACGCGGAGGCGCTGCGCAGTGGCGACGCCGACGGGCTCGACGCCGCGTCGGAGGTGTTCGAGGTGTGCGGGGCGGTGCTGCTCGCCTGCGAGGCCGCGTCGGCGGCCGCGACGTTGCACAATCAGGCTGGTCTGCGCCGCAAGGCGACCGCGTCGGCCCAGCACGCCGCCGCGCTGCTCGAGGAGTGCGAGGGCGCCCGTCCGATCGGCGTCGTCGCCCACGTTCCGGGTGTGTCACTGACCCGCCGGGAGCGTGAGGTCGCAGAGCTCGCGGCGCGCAACCTCACGAGCCGCGAGATTGCCGAGCAGCTGGTGGTCAGCGCCCGCACGGTTGAGAATCACCTGCAACGCGCCTACGAGAAGATGGGCGTGCGGAGCCGCCAGGAGCTGCGCGACGCACTCGCGCGAGGAGACGAGGAACGATGAGCACCGATCCCGAGGTCCGAGCCGAGCTGGTGGCCGCCGTGCGCCGGTTCGTCGAACGTGACGTCGCACCCGTGGCGTCCGAGCTCGAGCACGCCGACGAGTACCCGGCTGCGCTGGTGGCCACCATGCGCGACCTGGGCCTCTTCGGCGTGACGATCGCCCCCGAGTACGGCGGCTTGGGTCTCGACGTGCTGACGTACACGGCGATCGTCGAAGAGCTGGCCGCGGGGTGGATGTCGCTGACCGGCATCCTCAACACCCACGTGATGGTGGCGAACCTGCTCGCGGCCAGCGGCACCGACGCCCAGGCGCGCCGGTGGCTCCCCGAGCTGGCGAGCGGCGCGCGGCGCGGCGCCCTGTCGCTGTCCGAGCCCGACGCGGGGAGCGACACTGGCGCCCTGTCGTGCCGGGCGGTGCGCGACGGCGACGAGTACGTGATCAACGGCACGAAGATGTGGGTGACGAACGGCGCCCGGGCGGGACTGGTGGCCCTCGCCGCTCGCACCGAGGAGGGCATCACCTGCTTCCTGGTGGACAAGGAGCCGGGGGAACGCTGGGGCGGGATCAGCGTGAGCCGCAACATCGGCAAGCTCGGCTACAAGGGAATCGAGACCGTCGAGATGGTCTACGACGCCCACCGGGTGCCCGCCGACGCGGTGCTCGGCGGCGAGGCGGGACTCGGCCATGGCCGGCATTTCATCCTGTCCGCCCTCGAGGTCGGCCGCATCAACATCGCGGCCCGGGCGGTGGGCGTCGCCCGGGCGGCCTTCGAGGCGTCGCTGCGCTACGCGCAGCAGCGGGAGACGTTCGGGGTGCCCATCGCCGAGCACCAGGCCATCCAGCTCAAGCTCGCCGACATGGCCACGAAGCTCGAAGCGGCGCGCCTGCTCACCCGCAACGCGGCCGAGCGACGCCAGGCCGGTGAGCGCTGCGACGTCGAGGCCGGCATGGCCAAGCTCTTCGCCAGCGAGGCGGCCCTCGAGATCGCGACCGACGCGATGCGCATCCACGGCGGTGTGGGCTACACGACCGAGCTGCCCGTCGAGCGCTACTACCGCGACGCGCCGCTGATGATCATCGGCGAGGGCACGAACGAGATCCAACGCCTCGTCATCGCCCGGGGCTTGCTGGCGCGCTACGGGATCGATCGGTGAGCGGGCGCTCAGTACGCTCGGCATCATGACCGTGTACGAGCGGCCGTTCGGCCGCTACTTCGAGGACTTCGAACCCGGCGACGTGTACAAGCATTGGCCGGGCAAGACCATCACGGAGGCTGACGACCACCTGTTCTGCATGATCACGATGAACCACCATCCGCTGCACACCGACGCGTGGTACGCCGAGACCCAAACCCAGTTCGGGCGCAACGTCGTGGTCGGCAACCTCGTCTACTCGTTGGTGCTCGGGATGAGCGTCCCCGACGTGAGCGGCGCCGCGATCGCCAACCTGGAGGTCGAGGAGCTCAAGCATCCCCGCCCGACGTTCCACGGCGACACGATCTACGCCGAGACCAAGGTCCTCGAGAAGCGGGAGTCGTCGAGCCGCCCCGACCGCGGGGTGGTCACGGTCGAGACCCGGGGCTTCAACCAGCGCGGCGAGGAGGTCTGCTTCTTTCGCCGCAAGGTGATGGTGCCCCGCCGGGCCGACGCGCCCCCCCGTCAGCGGCCCTACGGGTCACCCGACGACGGGTGAGCCCGGCCGACCCGAGCTGCCTGTTCTGTCGGATCGTGGCGGGGGAGGTCCCCGCCCACGTCGTCGTCGACGACGAGCACGCGGTCGCCTTCCTCGACCATCGGCCGCTCTTCGCCGGCCACACCCTCGTCGTACCCCGCGACCACGTCCCGACCCTTCCCGACCTGCCCGAGGCCGAGCTCGGCCCCTACCTGCGAGTCGTCCAGCGCCTCGCCGCCGCCCTGCCCGACGCGCTCGGCGCCGCCGGCACCTTCGTGGCGGCCAACAACACGGTCAGCCAGAGCGTCCCCCACCTCCACTTCCACGTCGTCCCGCGCCGCCCGAAGGACGGCCTGCGCGGGTTCTTCTGGCCCCGGGGCCGCTACGAGACCGACGCCGAGATGGCCGCCGTCGCCGCCACGCTCCGCCGAGCCTTGCCGCCGACGAAATGATGTAATAGAGTAATGGTCATGACGACGACGGGATCGGTCCAGGGCTGGTTCGCCGGGCGAGTGCCCGAAGGATGGTTCACCGGCCCCCCCGAGGTGGCCGCCGACCGGGAGGAGATCCTGGTCACGGGCACGCTCGCCGACCCCGACGTCGGCGGTGACGCGAATGACGGAACCCGTCGGGCCGCCCGACGGGCCCGCATCCAGGGTCACCGCGAGGACACCCGCGAGCACCGGATGCGCATCGCGGACGAGGCCGAGGCCCAGTTCGGGCGCAAGGTGGCGTGGGCGGCGCGCTGCGGCGACGACGAGGCCGTCTTCACGAGCCTGGCGGTCCCGGTGATGACCCGGCTGCGGATGAGCGAACGCCGAGTCCTCGACACGCTGGTCGACGCGGGCGTGGCCCGCAGCCGCTCGGAGGCGCTCGCCTGGTGTGTGCGCCTGGTCCGCGACCACGAGGGCGACTGGATCGAGCAGCTCCGCGCCGCGCTCGTGCACGTCGAGGCGGTCCGCTCGGAGGGTCCCGAGCCCCGCTGAGGCCCCCTCGCTCCGACGCCGGGGACTGAACCCGGCCCGCCGCGGGTAGGTTTATCGACCATGTCGGGGGGAGTGACCGTCACCTTCTGGGGGGTTCGCGGCTCAACGCCGTGCGCCGGCGCCCGGTACGCCCGCTACGGCGGGAACACGTCGTGCGTGTCCCTCGACGCCGACGGCCACCAGCCGATGGTCTTCGACCTCGGCACGGGCCTGCGCGAGTACGGCGACGCGGTGACGGCCCGGTTCTCTGCCGAGTTGGCCGCCAACCGTTTCACCACCCCGTACCTCGCCACCGCGCTGTTGACCCACCTCCACTGGGACCACATCATCGGCCTCCCGTTCTTCACCCCGGCCTTCCGACCCGACGCCCACCTCGACGTCTACGGTCCCCAGCAGCCCGGCGGCCTCGAGGCCACGTTCACCGGGGTGATGCACAAGCCCTACTTCCCGATCACCCCCTCCCAGATGGGCGGCAAGATCCGCTTCGTCGACACCACCGCCGAGGACTTCGCGGTCAACGGGGCGAAGGTGCGCGCCCGGTGGGTGCGCCACACCGATCCGACGCTCGGCTACCGGGTCGACCTCGAGGGTGTCTCCATCGCCTACCTCTCCGACCACGGCCCCGGCTGCTGTCCCTCCGACCCCGACGACTTCGTGCCCGACGACGTCCTCGAGCTCTGCGACGGCGCCGACCTCGTCATCCACGACTCGCAACACACCGCCAGCGAGTTCGAGGTCAAACGCCACTTCGGTCACTGCACGGTCGGCTACGCCGTCCACGTCGCACGCGAGGCGGGCGCCCGCAACCTGGCCCTGTTCCATCACTGCCCCACGCATACCGATGAGGACCTCGACCGGATTCTCGACGGTGCCCGCGACCTGGCGGCCAAGACGGGCGGACCCGACGTCCTGGCGGCACGCGAAGGCATGCGCCTCGACGTCTCCCCCCGCTAGGACGATGGCGACGGACACCGCGTCCGGCGACAACGTCCTGCGACCAGGCGGGGACGACTTCCGAGACGTTCTCGGCCACTTCGCGACCGGCGTCACCATCATCACCGCCGTCGACGGCGATGAGCCGGTCGGGGTCGCCGCCAACGCCTTCACCTCCGTGTCCCTCGACCCTCCCCTCGTCCTGTTCTGCGTGGCTCGCAGCTCCACGACCTGGCCCCGCATCGAACGGGCCCGACGCTTCGCGGTCAACATGCTCGGCGAGCATCAAGAGGACCTGTCCCGCCTGTTTGCCCGCAAAGGCGCCGACCGGTTCGGTCAGGTCGACTGGCACGTCGGTGTCGGCGGGTCCCCAGTGCTCCACGACGTGCTCGCCTACGTCGACTGCGAGTTCTGGGCCGAGTACGACGGCGGCGACCACATCATCGTGGTGGGACGGGTCCTGGATCTCGGTGTCACCGACCGGGCTGGACCGCTGGTGTTCTTTCGTGGCGAGTACGTACGCCTGACCAGCTTGTGACCGACGACCCGGTCGTGGTCGTCCTCGGCCCCGACGCCACACGCGTCGGCGCGGTCGTCGCCGACCTCCAGGCGCAGGGTCTGCGCACCGGCGCGTTCATCGGCGACCCTGCACGCGAGCGCGCCGCGCTGGTGGAGATGCTCACCGAGCTGTACGCGGACCGGGCCGACCCGAGCTGACCGCGTGACGCGCCCGGCGCGTCACAGCGCCGGTGCCCACAACTCCCAGAAGGGCTCCGCGGTCCGGCTGGTATCCTGGCGAAACGGCCTGAGCGCGTCGCGTGCCGGGCACGCGCGGGAGCGAGCACACTGGACAAGGACCGAGCATCGCGGCAAGCCGGCTGGCGGCTCATGCGCTCGGAGTTGCGCACCCAGCGGCGCTGGCTCTACAGCGGGGTGTTCTCCGCCCTGGTCTGGACCGGCTGTCGCATCGCGGTCCCGCTGCTCGCCGCGGCCGCGATCGACCAGGGCATCCTGAAGGACGACGGCCACAAGATCTTCATCTACGCGTCGCTGATCGCCGGCGTGGGGATCTTCCAGGCGCTGGGGACCGGCCTGCGCCGCTACACCGCGTTCCGAATCGCGTACCGCATCGAGACCGACCTGCGCGAGCGCCTCTTCGCCCACCTCCAACGGCTCCACTTTGCGTTCCACGACCGGTCCCAGACCGGCCAGCTCATGGCCCGAGCCAACAGCGACATTCAGCAGGTGAACCTGCTCATGGTGCTGTTCCCGCTCAGCGTCGCCAGCGTGTTCCTCTTCATCGGCGTCGCGGTCGTGATGGTCCAAAGCAGCGTGCTGCTCACCGTCTTCTCGCTCGGCGCCCTGCCGCTCCTCAGCTTCGGCGCGGCGCGTTTCTCCCAGCGGCTCCACCCCGTCTCGCTGGCCCTCCAACAGGAGCTCGGGGACCTCTCGGGCGTCGTCGAGGAGACCGTGGCCGGCGTGCGAGTCGTCAAGGGATTCGGAACCGAGCAGCGCCAGACCGCCCAGCTCGAGCACGAAGCCGACCAGGTCCTGCACGAGGCCCTCGCCGGGGCGCGGCTGCGGGCCAACTTCCTGCCCGTCGTGGACTTCTTGCCCGCCTTCGCCCTCGTCGTCATCCTCGGCTACGGCGGCCACCTCGTGCTCACCGGCAAGCTCCAGATCGGCGACCTCGTCGCCTTCAACACCTACATCCTCTTCTTGTTGTTCCCGCTGCGGATGGCCGGGATGCAGATCGCCCAGGCCGCCCGCTCCTCGGCCGCCGCGGGCCGAATCGACGAGCTGCTCGCCACCGACTCGCTCGTCGCCGACCCGCCGCACCCCACGACGCTGCCCACCGACGGGCACGGCGCCGTGCAGTTCGAAGGGGTCCGCTTCGCCTACGGGTCGGGGACGCCCGTCCTCGACGGCCTCGACCTGGTCATCCCAGCCGGCGAAGCGGTGGCGCTGGTCGGCGCGACCGCGAGCGGCAAGACCACGGTGGCGCGACTCCTGCCCCGATTCTACGACGTCGACGCCGGCGTCGTGCGCCTCGACGGGGTCGACATCCGCCAGCTCAAGCTGCGCGACCTGCGCCGGGCGATCGGCATCGTGTTCGAGGACACCTTCCTCTTCACCGACACCGTCGCCGAGAACATCGCCTTCGCCGAACCCGACGCGTCGATGGACTCGGTCCGTAACGCGGCCCGCCTCGCCGGCGCCGACGAGTTCGTCGACGCCCTCCCCGAGGGCTACGACACCTTGATCGGCGAACACGGGTACTCGCTGTCGGGCGGACAACGCCAACGCATCGCCATCGCCCGCGCCGTGCTCGCCGACCCGCGGGTCCTGATCCTCGACGACGCCACGTCCTCCGTCGACCCGACCAAGGAGCACGAGATCCGCGCCGCGCTGCGCGAAGTCATGCGCGACCGCACCACCGTGATCATCGCCCACCGGGCCGCGACCATCGCGCTCGCCGACCGGGTCGTGCTCTTGGACCAGGGTCGCGCCATCGCCGAAGGCACCCACGAGGAGCTCCTCGCCTCCTCCGAGCGCTACCGCGAGATCCTCGCCCAAAGCGCCGCGGTCGCACCCGTCGCCGGGTCGAGTGACCAATGAGCGCCGTCCCCGCCCCGTTCTCGGTCGAACGCGACGAGTCGCTCAGCCGCGAGGAGGCCCAGCGGCTCCTCCGCCGCCTCTGGCGCCTCGGCCAGCCCTACCACCGGCGCACCGTGCTCGCCCTCATCCTCGTCGCGCTCCAGACCGCCTGCCTGCTCGCCGGCCCGGCCCTCGTCGCGCACGGGATCGACGCCGGCCTGCGAGCCAAGGACGAAGGCGCCCTCGACCTCTCCGCCGGCCTGTACCTCGCCATCGCGATCGCCGGGCTCTTCGTCGGCCGGGCCGCGATCTGGATGGTCTCCAGAGTCGGCGAGCCGTTCCTTCGCGATCTGCGGGTCCTGGTCTTCGACCACCTCCTCTCCCTCGACCTCGGCTTCTTCGAAAGCGAACAGACCGGCCGCCTCGTCGCCCGCCTCACCTCCGACGTCGACGCCATCGAAGACCTCGTCCAGCTGAGCCTCGCCCAGTTCGCCCAGAACGTCTTCTTGTTCTTCGGCGCGGTCGGCGTGATCCTGATCATGAGCTGGAAGCTCGCCCTCTGCGTCCTCATCGTCGTGCCCCCGGTGGCGTTCGCCAGCCGATGGTTCCGACGCGAATCGAGTCGCGCCTTCCTCGAGGTACGCGATCGGATCGGCCACAACCTCGCCACCCTCCAAGAAGGCCTCGCCGGGGTGCGGGTCGTGCAGGCGTTCGGGCGCGAACGGGCCTTCGCCCGCCGCTTCCAGGAGACCAACGAGGCCCAGTACGACGCCAACCTCGAGACGGTGCGGATCTCCACCCGCTACTTCCCCATCGTCGAGTACTGCGGCGTGGCCGGGATGGCGGTGATCATCGGAATCGGCGGCTTCTTCGCCGACCAGCGCATCGTCACCGTCGGCGTCGTCGCCGCCTTCGTCCTCTACCTCAACAACCTCTTCGAGCCCGTCCAGCAGCTCAGCCAGCTCTACAACACCCTCCAACAGGCCGGCGCCGCGCTCCGCAAACTGCTCGGCCTCCTCGACACCAAACCCGCCGTCGCCGAACGTCCCGACGCCCGCGATCTCCCCCTCGAAGGGGCGCTCGAGGTGGACCACGTCTCGTTCCGCTACGCCACCGGGCCGCTCGTCCTCCACGACGTCAGCGTCACCGTCGCCCACGGCGAACGCCTCGCCCTGGTCGGCCCCACCGGGGCCGGCAAGTCGACCCTCGCCAAGCTCATGTGCCGCTTCTACGACCCCGCCGAGGGCGACGTCCGCTTCGGTGGCCTGTCACTCGCCGACGCGACCCTGTCGTCGCTGCGACAACGCATCGTCGTCGTCCCCCAGGAGGGATTTTTGTTCGCCGGCAGCATCCGCGACAATGTCCGGGTCGGGCAGCCCGACGCCAGCGACGCCGACGTCGACGCCGCGCTC
>PLJD01000007.1 GCA_003140175.1 Actinomycetota bacterium | reverse complement strand
CTCTTCGCCGCCCACTGACCTCGCCCGGTGGAACGCTGTGGCGGGGCGAGTCGATGGTTTTGCTTGGCGGGCGCCACGCAACGGTTGGAGCGGTCCACCAGGGGATGGTCGAAAACCCGGCGAGTCGGCGTCACCAATTCGGATCTTTACGGACTCTTGGAGTTGCCTTTGATGCTCATTGGAGATCGGACCCGTAGCGTGCCGACCGAGACCTTGAGCCTTGATGACCGGATGGCTGATCCCGCCCGGCGGTGTCCAGGCGGCGACCGAGACGGAGGGCTAACCGCACGCTGATGGTCCGAACCGAGCAAGCGCCTGGCGCCACGGTCCGATGCACGTTGATCCGCCGCGCGCGGCGAGCGCCCGGTGCGGTCCTCGTCGGTCTCCGCGCTGAGGGTCTCCATACGGATGATCTCGGAGCGCGACGCTACTCATCCGGTTTTCGTACCGTGAGCCGACCAGGGCCGCGATGACTCTCGTCGAGACCGGGGTTCCGATCGGGCATCAGCGCCGAGCGCCCGAGTGTCTCCCGCGCCTGCTCGAGGCGTACCGCCCCGACGCCACCGTGGAGCTCGGCGAGCACCTCGAGCGTTACGGGCCGCCCCCGTGGCGGGGGAGCGACCGACGCGGGCGGGGACCACTGCTGCACACCATCGAACAGGCAGGCCTTCGAGGCCGGGGCGGCGCCGGGTTTCCGACCGCTCGCAAGATGCGAGCCGTCGCAGACCATCGCGGGATTCGAGTCGTCGTCGCGAACGGGGCCGAGGGAGAGCCAGCCAGCCAGAAGGACAAGCTGCTCCTCACCGGCCTTCCCCATCTGGTGCTCGACGGCGCCGCGTTGGCGGCCGAAGCGGTCGGCGCCACCGAAGTGATCGTCGCGGTCGAACGCCCAGCACGTCGGGCCCTGGCCGCGGTTGCCCACGCGATCGCGGCCCGCCACGCCGCTCAGCTCGATCCAGTGTCGTTTCGTCTTGTCGCGCCGCCCGGCCGGTACGTCGCTGGGGAGGCGTCCGCCGTCGTCAACTACGTCAACACGGGGGTCGCCAAGCCCCAATATGTGCCGCCCCGGATCTCGGAGCGCGGGGTCGCTGGCCAACCAACGCTGGTCCAAAACGTTGAGACCCTGGCCCACCTCGCGCTGATCGCCCGTTATGGCGCCCAATGGTTCCGCCGTCTGGGGACCTCCGACGAGCCCGGATCGACGCTCGTCACGGTCGCCGGCGCCGTGGCCCAACCGGGCGTCGCGGAGATCGCGCTCGGGACTCCGCTTGGCTCGACGATCATGGCCGCTGGCGGGCCGACCGAGGAGCTCGCCGCGATGCTCGTCGGCGGGTACTACGGGAGTTGGCTCCGGGCGGCCGACGTGTGGGATCTGCCGTTGACCCACGCAGCACTCAAGGTGGGCGGAGGCTCGTTGGGGTGCGGGCTCATCTATGCCTTCCCTGCCCGGGCATGTGGCCTCACCGCATCAGCTCGCGTGGCGCGGTATCTGGCTGAGGAGAGCGCCGGCCAATGCGGGCCCTGCGTGTACGGGCTGCGAGCAATGGCAGACACGTTGACTCGCCTCGCCACCGAGACCCCGGATCGCGGCACACTGCAAAGGCTCCACGGCTATTGCGACATCGTGATCGGGCGGGGAGCGTGTAACTATCCCGACGGTGTGGTTGGATTCGTCCGGAGCACACTCGACGTGTTCGCCAGCGAAATCAGCCGCCATCAGCGCGACGGCCGATGCCGCTCGGGCGAGACGCCGCGACTCCCGTTGCCGGCTCCCACGCAACGAGACTGGACCTGGCAGTGACTGCCCGCCGCGCTCCAACGCCCGCGCGGATCACACAAATGTTCTCGATCGCGGGGCTGGCTGGGAAGCGTCACGGTGGCACTCCCACCAACTCCAAATGGTTCCAGTCGTGAGTGTCTGGTCGCAATCTCGCTTGGATGGGAGCAGCTGATGCTGCGTCGCCGCGTGTCACTCAAAGATCAGCTCGGGACAGTTCCACTATTCGAGAACCTGTCGGAGTTGGATCTCGCCCACGTCGCGCGCGTCGCTGTGCGCGTTCGAGAGCCGGCCGGTGAGATGCTGATCAAAGAGGGAGAACCCGGAAACGAGTTCCTCATCGTGCTCGAAGGGCAGGTCGACATCATCCGCGGCGATCGAGTGGTCACGACGCTCGGACCGGGGGCCTATGTGGGCGAGGTCGCTCTGCTCGACGAGCGGGCCCACCGGACCGCCAAGGTCATGGCTCGGACACCGGTGGCGATCGCATTCATCAGCCGACACGCCTTCAGCCGCCTCCTGACCAAGCAGCCGGAGCTAGCGCGCCAAATTCGAGAAACGGCGGGTCAGCGGATGGCAGAGGACGCCGACACCCCACCCGAGTGACAAACGCCAAGACACGAAATTCGCGAGAGTGCCGGCCGGGATAGCCGGCCTGCGTTTGCTGATCACCGCGGTGTGCTGATCACTCTGACACGACGGCCTTGACGCCGCGTGGTGGCCTGCAGTCGAGTGCCGGATGAGACAGGTTCGGTGCGTGGAGAGCTCGTAGGAGGCGCGGTCGCGTTGCGTTCCAGCCCGCCAGCCCTGGGATCAACACCGCCCCCAACCGCGCCCGTTTTAGCCATTTCTTGGCTGTTTGCTGGACGCAGTAAGGATCGGCGTTTGGGAGCCTGAGATCCTCGCCCTACGGGAGGTCCAAGCCGATCGCCACCATGAGGTTGCAGCCGGCCGTCGCGCCCAGGGGCGGAGCGCAGCCGGTTCGCAGTTCCACGCGCCGAGATTCCACCGATGCCGTGCGGATCGTGCTGGGTCTGGCCGTCTTGCTGTGGGCCTCCCTGACCGCAACGTCGGTCGAAACCAGCACAATCGAGATCAACCTCTTTCGTCTCATCAACCAGTTGCCTGGCGCCGCAGGGGCGCCACTGATCGGATTGATGCAACTCGGTGCGCTTCCCGCGGTGCCCGTGATAGCGCTGGTCTGCCTTTTCGGGCGCCGCGTGCGCCTCGCGCGGCTGCTCGCAATCGGTGGCATCACCGCATGGATAGTGGCGAAGGTCCTCGCGCAGCTCGTCGCTCAACGGCTGCTCGACGAGCGCGTTTCGGGTGCCGTGCTCCACGGCGCGGTGACGCCCGGACTGGCCTTCCCGTCGACCCACGTGGCGGTAGCCGCGGCCCTTGCCACCGTCGCGAGCCCATACCTCAGTAGGTCAGGCCGACGGTCGGCCTGGTTCCTCGTCGGTGCTGTCGCCGTGGCACGCATCTACGTCGGCGCCCACTTTCCAGTCGATGTCATCGGTGGCTTCGCTATCGGGTGGATCGTCGGTTCGGCGCTCCACCTAGTCCTGGGAGCCCCGCGCGGGCTGCCCGACCCGCGGGCCCTGTCGGTGCGCCTCGACAGGATTGGCCACCCGATGGCCGCCGTCGAGCCGCTCCCGGGCGCACCAGCAAGCTTCCGGGTGCAGGAACTCGACGGAACGATGCTGCACATGCGGGTCGTCGACCGGGATCGTCGCGAGGCCGATTGGCTCTATCGGGCGTGGAGGCTGATCGCCTTTCGCGATCGCGACGATGGCCGGGACCTCCGCGGCCCTGACCATGCCGTCGAGCACGAGGCGTTGGCTCTGATGGTGGCGTCGCGCGCTGAGGTCCCCGTTCCCCAGCTGTACTGGACAGCACGTCTAGCCGAGGGAGAGAGCGTCGTCGCGCGCGAGTGGCTGTCGGGTCAGCCACTCGCCGATGCCGCGGTGGCTGACCCCGGGACCCTGACCGGGGCATGGCAAGCCCTGCGACGACTGCATGACGCAGGGCTTGCGCACGGGAATCCGAGCGCCTCGGCATTCGTCGCCGGGCCCAGCCTTGTGAGCTGCGTCGACCTGCGCCGCGCGCGCCTCGATCCGACCGCCGACGACAAGCAACACGACATCGCGGGATTGCTCGCCTCGAGTGCAACGATCGTTGGCCCTGCTACTGCGGTCAGCGCGGCCCGAGACGTCGTCGGGGCATCGGCGCTTCTTGACGCGCTTCCGCATCTCCAGCCGCTGGCACTCTCACGATCGACGCGAGCGATGTTGCGCGCAACTCCGTTAAGGCTCGAAGATCTTCGGGCCATGGTCGCCGGGCTCGGGACCGAACCGCCAGACGCGGTTCAGCGACCAATCCGAGTGTTGACCCGTAATCTTGGCCCGTTGCTCCTCGGCCTGGTCGCACTCGCGCTGCTCTTGACCCAAGCCGGGAACGTCCAAACAACCCTCAACGCCGCCCGCCGAGCGGACATCGCGTGGCTCATGCTTGCAGCCACCAGTGCTGCTCTCGGCTACGTCATGGCCGCAGTCGCGCTCATTGGGGCTACGCCGCAGCCGTTGGCGCTAGGTCGAACCAGCGTCGTGCAGCTGGCCGGCGCATTCACCAACCGACTCACCCCAGCCGGACTCGGCGGCGTCGCGACCAACGTCCGATACCTGGAGCGGGCTGGGTCCAAGCGTTCTGCGGCAGTCACGGCAGTGGGTGCCGACGCCACGGCAGGGTTCGTCGTCCACGTGCTCATGCTGGCGATCCTGCTTCCGCTGGTAGGTCTTCGGTCCAGCCTGCGCTTGCCGAGCCCCCCGGACCTCGATGCGTATTGGGCCGTTGCAGTGTTCATCGTGGTTTCGCTTGCCATCCTCGGGGTTTGGAATTGGCGCCGGCGATTCAGCAGTTTCGCCGCACTATGGCCTCGCGCTGATGTGGCGGCGATCGTTCGATCCCCTCGACGCCTGCTGCTGCTCCTGGGTGGTTCTGCCGGCGTGACCAGTGCCCAAGCCTTCGTCCTTGTCGCCTCACTCGAAGCGTTGGGCGTGCACCTGCCAGTCGTTACGGTTGTCGCCGTCTTTGTGGCCGGCACCGCGCTCGCCGCGGCGGCACCGACTCCAGGAGGACTCGGGGCACTCGAAGCCGCCCTTGTCGCCGGACTCGCACAAGTGGGAGCGCCAACCGCGCCGGCCATCGCGGCAGTGCTCACAGCGCGCTTGATCGGATACTGGCTTCCCGTGCTTCCGGGTTGGCTCGCGTACCGCCTCTTGCGGCAGCGCGAGACACTCTAGAAACGCCGTGGCCGACTTCGTGGCGGGTTCACGAGGGCCGCCGTGCACCGTGTTGAGGGAGCGGCGCGCGCCACGATGCCGCCACCGGCGGGTGCGTTTCTGAGTCATGCCCGCTGGAGGAGAGCGCAGGCCAACCTGGCGCCGACGAAGCCGTTCGGCGGGCACCCGATTTGAGCACGGCGAGCCTGATGGCCTGGAAGGTCGCGCCCGAGCATGGTGGCCTGAGGAGAGGGTGCCCGTGGTGTACTGGCGCTCCCGAAGCCGGCGTCGCAAGTTGTCGGCTTGACGTGGACGCGCCAGCGCCCTGCTGGACGAGATGCTGATCCGCCTGAACTGCCAGGCATCGAAGGGAGGCGCCATGGCCCGAAGAGTCACCGTCGTCGAGGCACTGGAGCTTGCGTGCCCGCCATCCGCCGCCCTGTCTGCCGTCTGGGACCTCAAGAACGTCGAGCGCTGCGAGGTCAAGGCCGACGCCGTCGTGGTGCACCCCCGGAGCCCGCAGGAGGGCAGTTACGACGTGCGGGGGCATTTCGCCGGCGTGCCCTGGCGGGGCCGCTTCGAGTACCAACTCCATCCCGCGGGCTTCCACAGCCGCGACGCCGATGTCCCACCAGCCGACGCGACCGTGGAAGGCGGCTTTGTTGTCACTCCGCTCGGTGCCGACCAGTGCACGGTCATTCACTACGAGCAGTACGTGCTCGCCCCGTGGGTTGCGCCGCTCGCGCTGCTGGTCAAGGCCTACCTCCATCGCAGCATGAAACGTGAGCTGCGGGCCCTGCGCCGCCTCGTCGTGCGTTCTACATCCAAGACCACCGGGGGATGAGAGCGCCTCGGCCGTATCGCGGCGATCCCGGCCTGGTCAGCAGCTCGCCGGCCTCGAGCCAGGTCGTTAGGGGGGAGCGGAGCATCGGCCAGGCTGTCGTCGAGCTCGGGGCTCGCGTCCCCGCGCCGCCGGTCGTGGGCGACGGTCAGCCGGCAGACCTCGCTGGCGTCTCCCGCTCGTGACCAGGGAGCAACCCGAGCAGGCCGCTCCGGTCGCCCAGGGGAGCGGAGGCCCCGCCTCCCGCATGGGATCATCGCTGCGCTGGCCTCGAAGGCGCGAACAGTCGCGCGACCGGGACAGAATCGGCGAACACGCCGAGCAAGCGTCGATCCCGTATCACTGGACATCGGACTCTCGTCCCGGGCGGGCCCTGGGCTCCGGGCGGCGAGGTCCCTGGCGGTGAGTGACGCAGCGTCCGCTGGCGTTGACGGGATTGTCGCTGTCGTCACGTTGGCCGTCGAGTCGCTGACCTCGGTAGTGGAGGGTGACTGGTCGGTGCGGGCGGGAAGCGTTGAGTGGAGCTGCTGGCAGACGGTTGACCACATGGTGGATTGCGTCTTCTCCTACACGTTGCAACTTGCTGGTCGCGCTCAGGATGGCTGGTTGGCCCTCCAGGAATTGCATGCCTTGCCCAGCGCGACACCCGGGCAGCTCGTCCAAGCGCTCGGCGCGGTCGGCGAGACCTTCGCCGCAGTGCTGCGCGCCACACCCGCGGGGGTCACTGCCTCCGACGGGGTCCAGCAGCTTGACCTCTCCGACTGGGCGGCCCGGGCAATGTACGAGGTCGTCCTTCACACGTACGACGTGCTGGAAGGACTCGGGGGGAGCTTCGAGCCGCCACCGCAGCTGTGTGCCGCGATCCTGGCCTCGCCGGCTCTGTGGGCGATCGACCGAGATCGTGCCGCGAACGCAGCCAACCCGTGGGAGGCGTTGCTCGTTGCATCAGGTAGGCCGAAACCGGCGGACTGAAGATGCCGGACCGGGAACGCCGCGTGTTGCAGGCCGGGCGGGTCCATGTGCGAGCTGGTACCGAGGTAGCGCTGGGGACGCGGCCTCCAGATCCCATCAGCATCCCAGCGAACCCGTGCCGATCAGGTCCACGCGAGATCCCCGAGTGGGCGCTTCCCTGTGAGGAACGGGCGTCGCCACCGTTGCGAGTCAGGGAACGGATCGCTGCTCGTCGGACCATCGGGGTTCCCTCTGCGAATCGAGCCGGTGACCGGGGCTGTCGCGACCGCCGGGCGGCCCGACAAGGTGGAGGTGGCAGGCTTGAGTTCAGTAGCGCGCACGCGCCGACCCCGAGAAGGTCCACTGGGGTGCGGGGTCGACGAGCCTGCGGTGTGGTCGGTTCCCGCGGGCCGTCGGCGGCGATTATGCGACGGCGGGGAAGCGGTGGGAGGTGGGCGGCGTGGGCGCGAGTCGGCGTCTCGGCTCGTTGGTCTGGCGGTCGTGGAGCCATTGGGTGACGTCGTCGGGTGACAGGGCGGGGCTGAAGAGGAACCCTTGGGCGTAGTCGCAGCCCATGTTGCGTAGTGCGTCGAGTTGTTGATCGGTCTCGACGCCTTCGGCGATCGTTTGGAGTCCCATGGTGTGGGCGAGTTCGATCACCGTCGAGACGAGCTTGGTGGGAACCGGGTCTTCGCAGAGGGGTTCGACGAAGGAGCCGTCGATCTTGATGATGTCGACGGGCAGGAGTTGGATGTACTCGAGGGAGGACTGCCCGGTCCCGAAGTCGTCGATTGAGAGGCGGACGCCAAGGTCGTGGATCTGTCGGAGAAGTTCGATGCTGTGGCGAATATCGTCCATGGCCGCGGTTTCGGTGATCTCGAGCCCGAGTTGGCTTGGGTCAATGTGAGTTCGCGTGATGACGTCTTGGATACGGGCGGGCAGCGTGTTGTCATCCAACTCGCTCGCCGACAGGTTCACCGAGATCACGAACCGGCGGGGGGACAGCTCTGCCCACTGGGCGATGTGGGCGCAGGCTTGGTTGAGGACGAACTGGCTCAGGTCTTGCATGACCACGCTGCCCTCGGCCGCCGCCACCAGCTCCGTGGGCGCCCCAGCATGGGCGGCGGGGTCCCGCCACCGCAGCAACGCCTCAGCAGATTCGATGTGCGGGCGCCCGATGATCGCCACGATCGGCTGGTAGTGCACCGCAAGCTGGGCGTCCGCAAGCGCCCGCCGTAGGGACCGTTCCGCCCGGATGGACTTGAGTTCCTGGCGGCGAGCTCCGCGGGGCTGGTGCACCGCCACCGCGACAAATTGGCCCATCGCAACGAAGGCGAGAAACGCGACGATCCAGCCCAGCGCGTCGACAGCCACTAACGGCCCGGGATGCCACGCCACGAGGGGGCCGGCGAGCAGCAGGGCCAGCACGGCGGCGACCAACGCTCCGAGGGAACGGAACCGAATCGCAGCCAGCACGACGGGTACAAACAGCCACAGCGCCAGCAGCGCCTCAAGTTGACCAAACCGCGGGAACGTCAGCGTGACCGCGAACAGCCCAATGATGACGGCGCCCGCTGCGACCCCGGGGAGACTCTCGAAGCGGCCCAGCAGCGGGCTGACTGCGCGCTCACCGATCGAGAAGCTCGATCGCGGCGTCTCGCCCGCACCGTGGGCCATGGTTTCTCCACCCCGAATCACAGATTCTGCTTCCTCCTTCGTCTGCTTCGGCACCCATGACCCCGCGCTTGACCGAAAGGGCAGCGCACCGCCCGCACCCCGCGCCGGTCCGAGAGCCTGGCAGCGTGGCAACCAGGTGAAAGGGGGGCGGTCGCGTCGCCTCGACTGGCGCGGCGAGGCGAACGACACCGAAACCATCCGGATCGGGACGACGACGGTTCAGGGGGTGGGGTGCAGTTCGGCGGTGGGCCCGTGGGCCGCGCCCGGGTCCGCCGCTTCGCCGGCCTCGCCGGCGAGGACGACGCGGTCGCGGCCCTCGGCCTTCGCTCGGAGCAGTGCGGCGTCGGCCTGCTCGACGATCTCGCCGAAGGCCAGATTGACGTCACCGGGCGCGAGCCCGAAGCTGACTGTGAACGAGGGGACGGTCCCGCCGCGCTGCGCGTCGCCGAGGCGAGTACGAACCCGGTCGATGACTGCGTGCGCGTCGGTGATCGCGCAGTCGGGCAGCACGACGACGAACTCCTCGCCGCCGTACCGGGCTGCGATGTCGTTGGGTCGCACGCTGTCGCGCAACACCCGAGCGAAGAGGCGCAGGGCCCGGTCACCCGTGTCGTGGCCGTGAACGTCGTTGAGCAGCTTGAAGTGGTCCAGGTCCCCGTAGGCGACCGCGTATGGATGCGCCTCCGCCGTGAGGTCGCGGACGGCGCCTTCGAGGCTGCGGCGGTTCAGGAGGCCGGTCAGCGGGTCGGTGCGAGCCTGGGCTTCGGTGCGGCTAAAGGCGCGGAGGATGCCGATGCGCTCGCCCGTCTTGCGGGCGATCAGCTCCAGGTCCCCGGTGGTGGAGGGGTCGGGCGGATCGTGGTCGGGCCCGGTGGCGTGGAACACCCCGATCGTCTTGCCGGCGATGCTGACCGGGACACACACCGCCGAGCAGGGGCCGGTGTCGCGGTTTCGGAGATACGGACAGGTGTCGAGCGCGGTGTTCGACTGCCATTTCTGGGTCTGCCCCCGGTTGGTGGCCGGGCATTCGTCGGGAGACATGACCGGGCAGCCGGGCCCGCCGGCGGGATCGGTGGTGATCACCTGGTGGAAGTGGGCCCGACTCGAATCGGCGACGAGGAACTCGGACGGGAGGCTGGGTGCGCTCTGCTCGATGGCATGCTGCACGAGCGTGTAGCAGTCCTGCTCTGTGCGCACCATCTCGAGGGCCCGTTGGAGTCCCGACTCGAGTTCGTTGCGGCGAACCTCGTCGACTTGGATGTGGTATCGGCGTCGGATCGAGCGGGTCACGATGCTGAACGAGATCATGGTGAGGAGCAGCACAATCGTGGCGACGATCAGCAGATCGCGCTTGCGGATCCCGTACTGGCGATCCGCGAGCGTCACCGCGGCGTTGATGCCCGTCTGGTATTGCTTCTGGAGCTGAACCAGACCTTGCTGTTGACGGGCGGCGAGTGCAGTGAACGTGGCCACCGCGGCCGGCGAGATGGACGCCGAGGCGAGCAACTCAACGCCCGTCGCGGAGAGCTGCTGGGTCTCGAGCGCGACGTTCGTCCGGAGCTTCGCCTCACCGGGCAGGTTGGCCGAGAAGCGCTGGTAGTTCTTCCACGCCGCATTCGCGGCGGTGTCGAAGGTGGTCAGCTCGTTGAGTCCATCCGAGCGTGCCGCGGCATCCGTCGATTGGGCGACCACCAACAGCTCTGCGGTCCCGGCGGTGTAGTTCTCCGTCGCGGCCGCGAGCTGCGTCGACGCGGGCACCAGCCGCAAGGTGGCGGTCTTGATGCCGCTTTCCGCGCTGTTCAAGGCGAACGGACCGGTGACGACCACCGCGACAACGGCCAGGAGCGTGAGCAGCCACAACAGCTGCACCTGGTGATGCGGCGCCAGCGTGCGGCGGCCCGGGCGCTCATCGGTGCCGGCCCACGGAAGCCGCCAGCGAGCTCCGCCTGGCAGGGACGCCTCGGTTTCCGTGTCCCGGAGGTCGGTCATACCCCGATGATCGACGCCGCGGACGGACAACCTGAGGGCTCACCGGCGTCTGACTGGGGGGATTGGGGGGGTGTGGGGGGAGTGGGGGATTGGGGAGGTGGGGGGCGTCCCCGGGTCAGGCGAGCCCACGGCGTTGCCTGAGACGGCCGGTTCCTCGATCCGGTCGAGCCTGGGCATCCAGAGACCGGACGGTTTGCGCCCTGTTCGACGGCTGACGGATGTCCAGGGCGAGGATCACCGCGCGCTCAGACTTGCGCCAGCGTGGCTCGAGTTCGTGCCGGGTGGGGGTCGACTCGGAAGCGCGGGTGCCATCGATTTCGCTACGGGATCGCCTCGCCGGGCGTCCTCGGCGAGGCACCGGACAGCCTGCAGTCCCAAGGATCGCCAGGGGCGATCCCGGCCCTGGCACGCCGGGGAGGTTCCTTCGGGACATCTGCGCTAAGAACTGTCTCGTGCGCGACGACGAGCGAGTCCGACACCAGGGGTGAGTGAGCCGGACGTCGAGCGGCTGCTCGACGAGATGACGCTCGACGAGAAGGCGGCGCTCACCGCAGGCAGCGCCTTGTTCTCGATGGCTGGCGTCGAGCGGCTCGGAATCGTCCCGCCCGCGGTCACCGATGGTCCGAACGGAGCCCGAGGCAAGGCGCTCTTCGGGTTGGGTGACGGGACCGCGGTGTGCGTTCCGTGCGGCTCGGCGCTCGGCGCGACCTGGCATCCTGATCTCATCGAGCGCGTCGGAACGCTCTTGGCTGACGAGGCCCGCACGAAGCACTGCCGGGTCCTGCTCGCACCGACCGTCAATCTCCACCGGTCGCCACTCGCGGGGCGAAACTTCGAGTGCTACTCCGAGGACCCGCTGCTCTCGGGAAAGGCCGCGGCAGCCTTCGTCCGCGGCGTGCAGTCCCGCGGTGTCATCACGACCGTCAAGCATTTTGTCGGCAACGACGCCGAGTTCGAGCGCCAGACCATCAACTCGGTGATCGACGAGCGCGCGCTGCGCGAGCTCTACCTCCTCCCGTTCGAGATCGCCGTGCGAGAAGGCCACACGCTCGGGATCATGACCGCCTACAACCGGCTCAATGGGCCGTTCTGCTCCGAGCACCGCCAGCTGATCACCGAGATCCTCCGGGGCGAATGGGGGTTCGAGGGCATCGTGATGACCGACTGGTACAGCGGCGGGTCCACGATCGAGTCGGCTCGTGCCGGCCTCGACATCGAAATGCCGGGTCCAGCTGGTCGGTTCTTCGGGTCGCACCTCGCCGATGCTGTGCGTGCGGGTGACGTCGAGTCTGGGCTCGTGGACGACCAGGCCCGACGGTTACTCACGACGTTGGCCCGGGTGGGGGCACTCGATGACGGACCCGCCGGGGAGGAGCAGTCGGTCGACCTACCGCAGCACCGGGCATTGGCGCGCGAGGCGGCGACGGAATCGATGGTGCTGCTCCGCAACGATGGGCTGCTGCCGCTCCACGCCGGGACGCTCCACACCCTGGCGGTGATCGGCCCGAATGCTGAGCGGGTGCAGATGATGGGTGGGGGCTCCGCCGCGCTCGCTCCGCATTACCGGATCGCCCCACTCGACGCCATCCGCGCCGCATTCGGCAACGTCGACGTTTGCTACCAGCGAGGCTGCGACATCGCGCGGAGGACCGAGCCGATCGGTCCGGCGCGCGTCACGCAACCCGATGGCGCTCCGGGATTCGGTGCTGAGTACTTCGCCGGGCCGGCGCCCGCCGGGACGGCCCTGCACCGTCGGGTCTTTGCCGACGGCGTGTTCCTCACCATCGGCGGGCCCCCGGCGCAGCTGTCGGCGCCGTTCTCGATGAGAGCCCGCGGACGGTTCACACCATCGGAGGACGGCGTCCACCGCTTGACGCTCGCGCAGGCCGGCGGGACGGCTCGCCTGCTGGTGGATGGGCAGGTCATGCTCGACGGGGAGACGTCACATCCGGACGGTCGGGCGTTCTTCGACCTGCTCAGCTCGGAGCTGACGGTCGACATCGAGATGACGACCGGCGACCCGCACGACCTCGCGGTCGAGTACTCGTCCCCGAAGGCGGGCTTCTTGCACGGCGCCACGCTCGGATGTCGACTCCCATCACCACCCGACCTGATCGACCGTGCCGTTGCGGCCGCGGCGGGCGCAGACGTCGCCGTCGTGATCGTCGGGACGAACGCCGAGTGGGAGAGCGAAGGTCACGACCGCTCGACGATGCATCTTCCCGCAGACCAGGACGAGCTTGTGGCCCGCGTCGCCAGCGCAAATCCACGGACCATTGTCCTCGTGAACACGGGCTCGCCGGTGACCATGGACTGGGCCGACGCGGCCGCGGCGGTCATCCAAGTGTGGTTCGGGGGCCAGGAGATGGCCAACGCCATCGCCGACGTGTTGACGGGAGCCTCCGAGCCGAGCGGGCGGCTGCCCACGACGATCCCGGATCGACTCGAGCACAACCCGTCGTTCGGCAATTTCCCGGGGGAGAACGGCGAGGTCCGCTACGGCGAAGGCCTGCTCATGGGCTACCGCTGGTACGACGCGCGCATGCTCACACCGCGGTATCCGTTCGGGCACGGCCTCTCCTACACGAGCTTCGAGATCGCAACGCCGACCACGTCAACGTCGGTCCTGGCGCCGGGGGAGACCCTCCGCATCGAAGTGGCGGTGACCAACACGGGAACACGGCGCGGAAGCGAGGTCGTGCAGTGCTACGTCGCCCCGGTCGCTCCTCGGCTGAGCCGGCCACCGAAGGAGCTGAAGGGGTTCGAGAAAGTCACTCTCGATCCCGGCGAGACCCGCGTCCTCGCGATGGAGCTCGGGCCGCGCGCCTTCCAATACTGGAACCCGGGCTCGGACACCGTCCCGGGCCGGGGTGCCGATGGACCACCAGCCGAGCGCGCCGGCGAGGGGAGACCGAAGCGGACGGGAGCCGGGTGGCGCGCCGACCCGGGTTCCTATCTGCTGTTCGTCGGACGGTCATCGGCCGACATCGTGCACACGGTCACCGTCGAGATCACCGAGTAACTCGACCCCCCGCTGGTCAGGCTACGGTCCGACTGGTGGTGGCCCAGGAGAGGTTGGGTGTGAAGCTCGGTCTGTTCAGCATCAACATGGATTCGTCGGCGCAGCCCGACAACCTCGTGACCGCGGCGCGCACGGCCGAGGCCGCCGGGTTCGAGTCCGTCTGGGCCGGCGAACACGTCGTCCTGCCGGACCCACAGGTGTCGCCGTCGCCGATGGCCCCCCAGGATCCCGCGCTCGACTCGCTGCTGGCGCTGACCTGGGCGGCGGCCCACACGACGACGCTGCGCCTCGGCACCGGGATCATCATTCTTCCGCAGCGAAATCCGGTCGTGTTGGCGAAGGAGGTGGCGAGCCTCGATGTGCTCTCGGGGGGACGGGTCGCGCTCGGGATCGGCGCCGGCTACCTCGAGCCGGAGTTCCGCGCCATCGGTGCGCCCTTCGCCCAGCGCGGCGCGGTGACCGACGAATTCCTCGACGCGCTCGAGCGCCTCTGGTACGACGATCATCCCGAGTATCACGGCCGATTCGTCGACTTCGCCGGCGTCGACGCCTACCCCCGGCCGGTCCAGCGGCCGATCCCCGCGGTGGTGGGCGGGCACAGCGCGCCGGCCTATCGCCGCGCCGTGGCGCGGGCGCAGGGCTGGTACGGCTTCGCGCTGTCCCCCGACGACACTGCGGCCTGCCTGGCCGGACTGCGGGAGGCGGCCTCGGCCGTCGAGCGGCGGCCGGGTCTGGGCAAGCTCGAGATCACGGTGACCCCGCGGGGACGGCTCACCCGGGATCGGGCCGCGGCGTTCGCCGAGCTTGGCGTCGACCGTCTCGTCGTGTACCCACGAGGCGCGAGCATCGACGGCGTCATCGAAGCGTCCGTTGAGGCAGTGGCCGGCCTCTGATGCGGCGGGGCCACGGGTCAAGCGCCCAGGCCACGAACCCGATGGGGCAGCGTGAGCACTCCAACCAGGGTCGGGTCGGCCGGCGGGTCTGGGACGCGGTGGGCTCGGCCGCGCCGTCGAGCCGACCGCGATGCCCCGCAGCTGACCAACGCCCGCGAGGTTGGCGACGGGAGCGTTAGGCGATCTGGAGCGGTGCGGGCGCCCCGAGGAGATATCCCTGGGCGTAGTCGACGCCGTACCCGCGCAGCAGAGCGAGTGTCTCTTCGTCTTCGACACCCTCGGCGATGGTGTCGTAGCCGAAGCCTCGAGCGAGTTGGATGATTGATTGCACGATGTGTTGGTTTGCCTTGTTGGTTGCGAGCTCCCGAACGAACTCGATGTCGATCTTGAGTGATTGCAGGGGCAGCCGCTTGAGGTAGGTGAAGCTGGCGAAGCCGGTGCCGAAGTCATCGAGGCTGAGTCCGCAGCCGATGTCGGCGAGGCCGCGCGCGAAGACCTCTCCGGCGTGCACGTCTTGCATGAGCGCGGTCTCGGTGATCTCGAAGACGAGGTTGGACGCCTCGGCGCCGGTGTTTCGGAGTTCGCGCTCGATGACCGGCAGGAGATAGAGGGGGGCGATCGACTGGGCGGAGACGTTGGCCTCGACGCGGCGTCCCTGGGCGGCGATCGTGACGGCTTGGCCGAGGACCCAGCGGTCGATCTCGCTGATCATCCCGTACTTCTCGGCGATGGGCACGAAGCTTCCCGGGAGGATGACCTCTCCGCCCCGCCCGATCATGCGGACCAGCAGCTCTTCGCTGGGTTCGCGCCCTCCGAGCGGGACGATCGGCTGGGAGTACAAGACCAGCCGGTCTTCGTCGAGCGCTTCTCGGATGCGACCGACCCAGCTGAGTGAATCGAGTTCGCGCTGGACGCGCTCCTCGTCGGCCCGTTCGTGCGTGGTATCGCGAAACACCACGACCGCGCCGTCAATCTCGGAGCCGTTGAGCAGTGGCGCCGCCGTATACGTGACCGGGACGATGGCGCCGTTCTTTCGAGTGAAGGCGTCGTCGGTCATGCGGATCGGGCGGCCTCGAGAGCAGACCTTGAGAAGTTCGCAGTCCTCCTCGGCGATCGGCGAACCGTCGGCACGCTGGTAGTGGACGGCGGAATGCACCGATTCGCCGAGCAGCTCAGCTTCGGTCCAGCCCAACATCTCGACCCCGGAGGCATTCGCGAAGGTCACTCGGCCGTCGGAGTCCAAGGCGTAGAGGCCCTCGACCATGTTGTCGGTGACCGCGGCGCGGAACGCCTCGGCCTGTTTGCGTTCGGTCATATCGACGGCAACGATGCCGACCCCGATGATCTCGTCGTCGAGGCGCACGGGGTAGTAGCTGACGAGCCAGTGATGGACGTGCTCGGGATCGTCGGCGGATGCTCCGCTGAGCTCCAGGTTGATGACGCTGGCGCCCGCGTCGAGGACGCGCCGATAGATCGGCTCGAGCTGGGCCCAGATCGCCTCCGACACCAGCTCCGGCACCCGGCGGCCGAGCTGATCCTCGACGGAGGCGTTGCTGGCGGCAGCGAGCGTCTCGTTGAGCCGGGTGAGTCGTAGATCCCGATCCACGAACCCAAACCCGACCGGCGAACCCGACTGGAGCGTTTCGAGCAGGGTGATGGTCTCAGCAGTCTCTCGCTGAGCCCGCTGGAGATCCTCCTCCAGCCGCTTCTGATCCTCGATGTCGGTCGCCGTCCCGATCCACTTCATGATGTGGCCATCGGCGCGACGCACCGGCGAGCCCCTGACCGTGTGCCAACGGAACTCGCCGTCAGCGCGCCGGATCCGATACTCCAACGTAAAGGGAACCTCGGTGCGGGCGGCCTCCGCCCACGTGCGCCGGGCCTGGTCGATGTCTTCTGGGTGGACCAGCGAAACCCAATTCCAGCTCCGGCTGGCTCCCAACTGCACCCCCGTGTAGTCGCTCGCGAGGCGATTGAAGTACTCGATGGAGCTGCCGGGCGACGCGACCCACACCAGGTGGGGGATCGACTCGGCGATGATCTCGAAATCCCCGCTCCCAAGTCCTGGGTCGCGGAACGGATCTCCAGACGGCAAGGCGGTTTCGACCATTCGACCGGCCCCTAACCGGTGAACAGCCGGCCCGCGACAACCGGGGTGGCAGCGCTGGTTTGCCTGAGTGCCGTCGAGGCAGGGGAGGGGAACCCGGGCGCGCCGAGGAACACGGCGGCGATGGAGTCCTCTCCCGGTACCAGCGCGGTGGTCGTCATGGTGGCGTGGCCGGAACCCTCGACTGCGAGCAGAGATCTGGGAAGAACGCGACGGCCAGACGCGAATCTCATCGACCCCTCCTTGCACCGGTTGCCCCCCGGCACCGTCAAAAACGATAGCCCACGCTACGTGTCCGAATGAGGACCCTCCGTGGCCTTCATTGGCTGGACCCCGCGCTTCGCCCGGGCCGACCCGAGGACCCGGTGCGCGGACCTCGACGACGACAGTCCCGACGGGCCCGGGGAGAACGGGGGCCCGGAGGGCCGCACCGGCGGCTCGAGCTTCACCGCCCGCGGCCACGGAGACCAGACGGTGGCCGGGCCCTCCGGGGCGCCGCGGGCTCGCGGTGCCGGCGAATTGCCCACCCGGGAGCGCGTCCCCTCCCCCCTTCCGCGTTGCACCCCAGCCGCTCGAGCCTCGGCGACCCCCTGACCCTGACCGGGTGGCGCCGTCGCTGATGGCTCGGGCCCGGGTCTGGCATCGCTCTATGGCCGGCGCGGCGAGAGCGTTCGACTCGAGCCGCAACCTCAGGTGCTCGCCACCCGGACGTCGGACACCCGGTGGGGGTTTTCGCTGCGGCCCGACGTTTGCTGAGCCCGCCCGCTCCGATCAGCGGATCGGCCAGCTCAGGGTGTCCGCATCCTGCCGGCTCAGGTTCTCGTGAAGCGGTGCAACAGCTCGAGTTCGACCCGCTCGGGAGTACTGGCCAGCAGCGGCCGGACGGCGTCGTTGAAGGCGGCAAACTCGGAGTCGCTGTTGACGCGGTCGGCGGCGGGACGGTCGGTGAAGACGCCCACGCCTCGCACCACGCCGCTGCCCTCGTCACCCACCACCAGGACGCTCTCGAGCGCGTCGTGCTCCGAGAGGAACTCGGCCGCGAAGCTGGAGTAGAGCTCGGCAACTTCGGCGTAGTGGCCTGGCTTGGCGTGCAAGCTGAACTCAGCGACGTACATGCACCAGTCCCTTCCGAGGCACCGGGTCGGCGACCCACGCGGCTCGTCAACCGTCCGTCACGCTAGTCGCCGCCGGTGACCCGACCTGCCGGCCAGGGTGGTGTCGGTGGCCGCCCGCGCTCGGCCCGCGACGCCGGGCGGTGGGCAGCGCCGGTTCAGGCGCGGCGAGGTTTGCGCCCAGCGGCACCGCGGTCGCGGTCAGGCACCCGTCCCCGTCCCCGACCCCTGGTAGCCGGGCTCCCGCAGCACGGGGTTGTCGACGTACACGGAGAGGTCCCGAACGTTGATGTGCCGTTCGGCGGCGAGGATCTGCTTGAGCTGCGTGTGACTCCAGCGGATCAGCGCGGCACCGCGGCGCGAGACGGTGAGCTGGGTCACCGGCGACGCCTCGGGGCGGTTGTCGACCGAGGGAAGTGGCTCTTGACAGACGTCGAAGCTGGCGAGGCCCGGCCAGCGACGAAAGACCGCGGGGAGGAAGATCGCGGCGACGCGGTTGAAGTTCCGTCGATACTGCGCGGCGGTGTACGCGCCGGTGGGCTGGACGTAGAGCGCGAGGTGGTTGCCGCGGGGATCGACCTCGTAAGTGCGGGGGGCTTCGAGCATGGCCCGGGTCAGATGTAAGCCGAGCGGGGCTAGCGCGGGGTTGAAGATCTGGGCGACGGCCGCGGGGCTGTCGGGAGGCGGGAGCTTGGCCGAGGCGCTGACCGCCAGGGCCGGCGACGCCCAACTCAGCGCGGCGATGCCGGTGGCGACGACGGTCGCGGCGATCGAGCCGCGATGCACGCGACGGCTGGTCTGACGGTGGTGGGGACGGCCGTGGCGGGCCCCACTGCCGGGCCGCACCGCTAGCCAGTGAACGCGGGAGCCGCGACCAGCGGCGTCGCGGCCGCCAGCACCGTGAAGGAGGAGGAGGCGTACGCGACCGGGTCGCTGCAGGTAGCGCTGATCGCGACCGGACCGCTCGACGCGCCGGCGGGGATGGTGAACGGCACCGACCAGGCGCCGGTCGTCGCCGCGGCGGTGGTGTTCATGACGATCGGCGGGGTGAACCCGGCGGTCACCTGGACCGGCCCCCCGGTCCCGCTGCTCCCGCCGAACACCGCGTTGGTGCAGCCGGTGCTGCTGACGGTGAACTGCTGGCCCGGGAATCCCTGTTGGGGCGAGACGGTGAGGTTCGGCAGGTACGCGTTGAAGACGGTCAACGTCGCCGGGCCAGTCGAGGTACCTAAGCCGAACGTCACGGTGTCGCCGCCCGCTCCACAGGTCTTCGCGGTCCCATTGGGGACGCACGTGAACGCGACGTTGGCCGCATTCGAAGACATGGTCTCGGTGACGGTGCACGTTCCGTTCCCGCCGACGCCGATCCCGTTTTCCGTGAAGGGGGTGCCGTCCGAGTGGTACATGAAGTCGCCGCTGGGCGATCCAGGGGTTGTGCAGCTGTAATGGACGGTGAACGTCGCGCCGGCGGGCACCGGGCCGACCACGGTGACGTCGATCACGAGCGAGACTTCGCCGGCGAACGCCGGGCTGGCCAGGGCGACGACGGCACCGGCTGCGAGCGTGACCACAGCCCCGGCCGCGACGACACGCCGCATCAGGACCCTTCCTCCGCCGAACATCCCGTCAACCTAGCGGCCGGGCGCTCGACCCGGTGGACGCTGGCCGGGATGGCCCGGATGGGCGGGCCGGGCGGGAGTCTGGAAAGGTCGGGGGCCCGGCGTACGGCCGGTCCCTACCCACCGGCGGTCTTGGCGGTTGACCGCCGGGGAGCGGAGTGGGGGCCGGCGGCCGAGTAGAACGTGGCGGGAGGCACGGTGGAGCAGCGACGAGGGATCACCGAGGCGGGTGCTGTCCACGACGAGCGGGAGATCGACGCGGTCGTGGAGGTGCTGCGGACCACGACCCTGGAGCTGGGTTCGAGAGTCGCCGCGTTTGAGCAGGGAGTCGCGGCGCTGCTGGCGAAGCGTCACGGGGTGATGGTGAACTCGGGGACGTCGGCGTTGCGACTGGCGATCGACCTGCTCGACGCGGTGCCGGGCGACGAGGTCATCACGTCGGTGGTGACCTTCTCCTCCGACGTGGCGCCGCTCGTGCAGTCGGGGCTGGTCCCGGCGTTCGTCGACGTGGAGCCCGACACCTACCAGATCGACGTTGAGCGGATCCCCGAGATGGTGGGTCCTCGCACCCGGGCCATCCTGGCCCCGAACCTGGTCGGGAACTGCCCCGACTGGGATCGGATCCGGGCGATCGCGGACCGGCACGGCCTCGTCGTCATCGAGGACAGCTGTGACGTGCTGGATTCCTGGCTGCGGGGGACCCGCACCGGGGCGCGGGCGGACGTCTCGGTGACGAGCTTTGCGCGTACGCACGCCGTCACCGCGGCGGGCAACGGTGGCCTGGTCGGTGTCAACGATGACCGGGCGCACGACGCGTGTCTGGTTCGGCGCCGCTGGGGACGCCGGTCCGAGACGTATCTGTTCGGCAGCCGCCACGGTGAGGCGGACCGGTTCGGCCCGCTGGCGGACGGGACGCCCTACGACCTGATCTTCGTGTTCGACGACCTCGGCTACAACTTCGAGCCCTCCGAGATCATGGCGGCTTACGGGCTCGTCCAGCTCGAGAAGCTGGCCGAGTTCAACCGACGCCGCCGAGACAACTTCCGGAGGCTCGACGAGGCGATGTCGGCCTATGACGACCGCCTGGCTCGGCCGCGGACCACCGACGAGGCGGAGACGACCTGGATGCGCTACCCGTTCTTGCTCGCCGACGACGTCGACCGCACCGACCTGCAAGCGGCGCTCGCGGACCGCAACGTGGCCACCCGCATGGTCTGGACCGGCAACATCTTGCGCCAGCCCGGCTTCGCCGAGATCCCGCACCGAGCGCCCACGGACGGATTCCCGAACGCCGACCGGGTGATGGACCACGCCCTGTCCCTGCCGACGCATCACGGGTTGACGTCGGACGACGTCGGCTACCTGGTCGAGGCGGTCGAGGACACCTTCCGGTCCCTGTAGCGCTCAGCCCTCCCACCGGTCGACGCCGTGATGGCGGGCCAGCCGGGCACCGCCGGCCCGGGCGTGGTGGTGGTGGTCGGGGGTTGGCTCGGACCGTCGGGGGCTGGCCCAGCCGGAGCGCCAGGGCCTCTGGACGGCGCCGCTCCGCCTCGGGTACTTTGGTAAGGCTACCCTTAGTACCCGGTTGGAGCCCAGGAAGGGAAGTGGATGCGAGCCTCTCGGTCTCGAGGCGCGGCCGCCCTGACCGGCGCCGCGCTCGTCGTGGCCAGCGTGGCGGTGGCCGTGCCCATCGGGGCCGGTCCCGCGGCGGCGTCCTCGTCGACGACGATCACCCTCTACAACGGCCAGCACGAGCAGACCACCGACACGCTGGTGTCGGCCTTCGAGCGCCAGACCGGCATCACGGTCAAGGTGCGCTCCGACGACGAGGACGTCCTGGCCAACCAGGTGGCCGAGGAGGGCTCGAACACGCCGGCGGACGTGATCTACACCGAGAACTCGGCGCCCCTGGAGTTCCTCCAGGAGAAGGGCCTGCTGGGCCCGGTCGCTCGCAGCACCCTCGCCGCGGTTCCGAGCCAGTACAACTCGCCCCGGGGCGACTGGGTCGGCGTCTCGGCCCGGGTTAGCGTGCTCGTCTACAACCCGGGGATCGTCCCGGCGAGCCGGCTCCCGACGTCGATCATGGATCTCGCGTCGCCCAAGTGGCGCGGCAAGCTCGGGATCGCGCCGGGCGAGACGGACTTTCAGCCCCTGGTGACCTCGATCGAACGGTCGCGCGGCCACGCCGCGGCGGTGCGCTGGCTCCAGGCGATCAAGGCCAACGCTGCCAGCCACACCTATCCCGATAACGAGACGCTGACCGCGATGGTCAACCAGGGCCAGGTCGGCCTGGGGGTCATCAACCAGTACTACTGGTACCGGTCAGTCGATGAGAACGGGAAGGCCAGTACGCACTCCGCCATCGCGTACTTTGCCCCCCGCGATCCGGGCTACGTGCTCGACGTCTCGGGTGCCGCGGTGCTGCGCTCGACCACGCAGCGGGCCGCCGCGCAACGGCTGGTGGCCTTCCTCGTCAGCGCCGCCGGCGAGCAGATCCTCGCGCACAGCAAGAGCTACGAGTATCCGCTCGGCTCCGGGGTGAGCACCGCCCAGGCGCTGCGCCCGTTCGACACGCTCCAACCGACGCCGCTGACCGTCAGCCAGATCGGTGACGGTCAAGGCGCGGTGGCGCTCCTGCGCGAGGTGCAGCTCCTCTGACCCTGCCCGCGGGACCCCTGGCGTGGCCCGACCGGGCGGCTCTTGAGCCGCCCGCTCCGGCGCGACGCCGCCGACGCAGCCGGCTGCTCATCGGGCTGAGCCTCCTCGTCGCGCTGTTCCTCGCCACGCCGCTGGCGTTCCTGGCCCTCCAAGCGTTCCAGGTCGGCTGGTCCAATCTCTCGAGCCTGCTGTTTCGCCATCTCACCGGGATGCTGCTCTGGAACACGGTGCGGCTCGCGGTGACGGTCACGCTGTTGTGCGCGGTGATCGGGACGCTCACCGCCTGGTGCATCGAGCGGACCGAGCTGCCCGCTCGCAGCATCCTCGCCGTGCTGGTCGTGCTGCCCGTGGCGATCCCCGACTTCATCGTCGGGTACGGCTGGGTGTCGGTCGCGCCCAGCGTCCACGGGTTCCCCGGCGCGGTCCTGGTGATGACGCTGGCCCTCTACCCGCTGGTGTATCTGCCCGTCGCGGCGAGCCTGCGGGGCGCCGATCCCGCGCACGAGGAGATCGCCCGCAGCCTCGGCTGGGGTCGCCTCCGGACCTTCTGGGGGGTGAGCCTGCGCCAAGCGCGAACCGCGATCCTCGGCGGCTGCCTGCTCGTCGCGTTGGCGCTGCTCGCCGAGTACGGCGCGTTCGAGATCCTGCGCTTCCAGACGTTCACGACCGAGATCTTCACCGAGTTCCAGGTCGGATTCGACGCCCCCGCCGCGTGCGCGCTCTCGCTGGTGCTCGTCGCGCTCGGCCTGGTCGTGCTGCTCGCCGAGACCGGCGCGGGTCGCGGGGGGGTGCGCACGAGCCGGACTGGGCCGCAGGTCGCGCGCCTCCCTCGGCGCGCCCCGCTGGGGCGCGCCCTGCTCCCCACCCTGGCCGGCTTCCTCGTGCTGTGCGGCTTGGCGCTCGGGGTTCCCATCGGCACCCTCGTGTACTGGATGGCCCGCGGCGGCTCGACGACGCTGCCCGGCACGTCGATCGTGAGCGCCGCGCTGCACACCGCGCTCTACAGCGCCGCCGCCGCGGCGCTGGCGACGGTCCTCGCGCTCCCCGTCGCGCTGGTCGCGGTGCGCCATCGCCGCCCCACCACCGTCCTGCTCGAACGCAGCACCTATGTCGTGCAGGCGCTGCCCGGGCTGGTGATCGCGCTCGCGTTCGTGTTCTTCTCGGTCCGGTACCTCCCGTTCCTCTATCAGAGCCCAGAGCTGCTCGTCTTGGCCTACGCGGTGTTGTTCTTCCCGCTGGCGTTGGTGGCCGTGCGAGCCTCGGTGGCGCGCGCCCCGTCCGGGCTGGAGGAGGTGGGCCGTTCGCTGGGCCGGCGGCCGCTCGGGGTGCTGTGGCGGGTGACCTTGCCGCTCGTCGCCCCCGGCCTCGCCGCGGCCTTCTGCCTCGTCTTCTTGTCGGCGGTGACGGAGCTCACCGCGACGCTGATCCTGGTCCCGACCGGGGTTCACACGCTCGCCACCCAGTTCTGGGCCTACGAGACGAACCTCTCGTACGGTGCGGCGGCGCCGTACGCGGCGGTCATCGTCGGCATCGCCGCGGTGCCAAGCGTGGTGCTGGGGCGCTGGTTCGACCGAATGCCGTCCCCGGCCGCGGTGGTCGTGTCATGACGAGCCTCACCGTGACCGATCTCCACAAGGGCTTCGCGAGCCAACCCGTGCTGCGCGGCATCGATTTGGACGTCGCCGACGGCTCCCTGACCGCGATCCTCGGTCCGTCGGGGAGCGGGAAGACGACGTTGCTGCGGGTCCTCGCCGGGTTCGACGGGGCCGACCGGGGGACGGTCCGTCTCGGTGACCTCGTCGTCGACGACGCCCGACATCGAACCCCACCCGAGCGGCGCCACATCGGGTACGTCCCCCAAGAGGGCGCGCTGTTCCCTCACCTGCGCGTCGCGGACAACGTCGCGTTCGGACTCAACCGACGCCAGCGTCGCAGCGCGAACGTCCGCGACCTGCTCGACATGGTGGGCCTCACGGGATTCGAGCGCCGCTACCCGCATCAGCTCTCCGGCGGTCAACAGCAGCGCGTCGCGCTCGCCCGAGCGCTCGCGATCCGTCCGGCCCTGGTGCTCCTCGACGAACCGTTCGCGTCGCTCGACGTCGGCCTGCGAGCCAGCCTGCGCACCGACGTGGCCCGGGTGCTGCGCGACGCTGGCACCACCGCGCTGCTCGTCACCCACGACCAAGACGAGGCCCTGTCGCTCGCCGACCGGGTCGCGGTCGTGCGGGGCGGGCGGATCGCCCAGTGCGCCGCTCCCCGCGAGCTCTACGAGCGGCCCGCCGATGCCGAGCTGGCCTCCTTCCTCGGCGCGGCCAACCTGGTCGACGGCGTCGTGGCCGCCCACGCGGTGCAGACCCCGTTGGGTGAACTGGCGTTGCGCTCCGACTGCCTCGGGCCGCCCCAGCCGTCGCCGGGTGTCGTCCTGGTCCGACCCGAGCAGGTCGAGATCGGCTCCGCCGGGCACCCCGGCCTCGCGGGGCGGGTCACCGGCTGCGAGTACCACGGCCACGACGCGATCGTCACCGTCGAAGCGACCGAACCCGCGGGTCGGTCCCCGATCCTCGTGCGCGTCGCCGGCGGGGGCCACTGGGCGGACCAGGAAGCGGTCACGCTCGTCGCGCACGGCCCCGTCGTCGCGTGGACGCGCCGCGAGGCGGATGGACCGGTCGCGCCGGAACCGGGCCGCCCGGTGGAGCAGCCCGCCACCTAGCCCGAGCGTCGGTCGGGAGTCGCCGCTCGCTCAGGCGCTGGCTTGCACCGTGGGCGGCGCCGCGGCGCCCCCACCCGCGACCTGCTCGTAGTTCGGGACCGAGGGGTAGCGCTCGCCGGCGGGGCCCGCCCCGAACGTCGTCAGCAGGTTCTTGGTGACTGCGACCGCCAACGGGTTGTAGTCGGAGCCGGGGCCGGGCTGGGACAGCTTGGTGATCCAGTAGATGCTGCCGCTGGCGAACACCCCCGCGCCGCTCGGCGTCGAGTAGTAGGTCATGTCGGCGAAGCTGGGACGGTTGTTACAGACCAGCGGGGAGTGGGCGAGGATCTGGACGTTGTGCGGGCCGGCTTGCTCGGGGTAGTAGCGGTCGTACTCGGAGCCGACCCCGACGGCGATCCGCGTCCCGGCTTGGATGCCGGTGCCAGCAAAGATCCACGCCGACGGGTCGACGAAGACCAAGTCGGCGTTGACCGGGTTGGACTCGTATTGCTGGCCGATCATGATGCTCTCCGGCCGCGAGACCGGGGCGTCTCGCCAGTTGACCGTCGTCAGCGCGGGGTTGATGCGAGCCACCGGGTCTTCGGCGGCCGACTTGTAGCAGACCTGGTACCGGTTCGGCCCGGTCGCGGAGGGCTCGTACCGGATCTGGCGGAAGGCCGCGTTCGCGCCGAGGAACGCCAGGTTGACGCCGGCGTCGCGCGCGGCCTCAGCGCCGTCGCGCATCGCGGTCGACCAGTACTCGTCGTGGCCGAGGGACCAGAACGACCGGTGGTTCGTCAGGAGGGCCGGGTTCTGGTGCACGTCCACGTCGGTGGTGTACGTGACGTCGAGGCCCATCTGCTCCATCAACATGATGAGCGGATGCTCCAAGCCGAGGAAGTCGCTGGAGCCGTCGCCCTTGTCGTAGGGGCGATCGAAGGACACCACCCGCGCCCGGTGGGCGAAGTCCTTCCCGCGTCCCTGCACCCCGTAGTAGAGGGAGTAGCCGCCCCACTCGTTGTAGGCCTGCCAGCTCGTGACGGAGTTCTGCACCAGGTACGCCGCGTTGCTGGCGTCGTCGCGGACGGTGAAGGGAATGTGGTGCTGGAACCCGTCCGAGCCTTGGAGCTTGACCAGGTACACGCCGGGCGGGAACTGGGGGGTGATCGGCAGCTGGAACGACGGCGTCCAGGCCGCCTCGACCATGTTCGTCCCCGGGGTGGTGGACGGCAGCGCCTGGCGAGACCCGGGCAGCGTCGGGGAGGACCAGATCAGCCGGCCGCCTTGACCTTGGTAGTAGCCCATCCGGAACGCCTGCGCGGTGAACGTCGGAGCCTGGGTCGAGACGTACATGGCGAGCGTGTCGCCCTGCTGCGCGCTGACCGCGCTCGCGTAGCCCTCGATCTGATTGGTGCCGCCGTTGTCGAGGTTCCAGCTGCTGGTCCCCGGCTTGGCGTTCTCGGCTCGGACCCAGTTGGCGTAGATGCTCGATCCCGACCCGTCCGACGAGCTCGAGGGGGTGCGGCTCGCCTTCGGCGTCGCGCGGCGGGTCGTCGGATGACCCGAGGAGGTGTCCCAGGGTCGCAGCACGCCGGCGGCCGCGGCGGCGGCCGCCGCGCCCAGCGCGCCGACGAGGAACTTGCGGCGTCCCAGCGCGCCGAGCACCGGGTGAGCGTCGGGTGGGTCGGCGTCGAGGGTGGGGGCGGCGCTCAACACCCGGGAGACGGGGAGCTGACGGTCGGCGGCGTCCAGCGCGGCGACGAGCGGCGCTTCGAGCTCTGCCGGCGCGACCTCGCGGAGCCACTCGACGGGACGCTGGTGGCGACACTCGATGGGCGCGGCGGCGACGTAGCAGTAGGCGCCGCGCACCCGACCGAACCGGACCGGCCCGTCGTCGGACGTGGGCATCGCGATCAGGTCACCCTCGTGGATGTCGTGGACGAAGGACCAGATCCCGGCGGCCCAGGTGGCGCGGGTGGCCGGCGCGGCGTGGGGGTAGGCGTCGTGGACGCGGGCGGTGACCGCGGCGAGCGAGTCGACCCCCTCGAGGTCCTCGAGGGGGGTGAACCCGAGCACGGCGGCGTCCTGGTCGACGGCGGCAGCGGCTTGACCCGCGTCGGCACGCACGAGCCACAGCGCCACTTCCCGCACACCTCCCCAAGTTGACTTCTTCCGCGGCAGCGGCGCTCTGCGGAGCGAGCCGCCACCCGCGGCACCAGTATCGCGGATCCTTCGCCGCTCGGCGCCTCCGGAGGCTAGATCTTCACCCCCCGGCCGGATTCCGGGCCCCTCGGGCGTCAGGCGTCCCGGCGGACGAGTGCCACGCCCGCGACGACGAGCCCCGCCACGACGTAGGCGACCAGGACGGCCAGCGCCGCCCCGGGGTGCAGGTGGTCGCTGGTGTGTTTCACCGAGAAGAGGGCCATGCCGGTGTCGCTGGGCAGGTACTTGGTGACGTCGGTGTTCCACGGGGACGGCAGCGCGCTGACGAGCGCGGGGAGGACGAGCACCAAGCCGAACAGGGTCGCGATGGCACCTGCGGTGCGGCGCAACAGCACGCCCAGGGCGAGGCCCAGCAGGCCGATCGCGGTCAAGTAGACCGCGCCACCGAGGACGGCTCGCAGCGCACCCGGGTAACTGATCGAGACCCCCGCCGGGATGGTCGCGCCGGAGGCGGTCACGAAGGTCTTGCCCGCCAGGATCGCCTGCCCGGCCCAAAAGGCGCCGAAGCATCCCACCAGCGCGACGACGAAGGCGACGACCGCGAACACGATGACCTTGGCGACTAGGAGGATGCGACGCTGGGGAACCGCGGCCAGCGTGGTGCGGATCATCCCGGTGCTGTACTCCGAGCTGATGACCAACACGCCGAGGACCCCGATCGCCAGCTGGGCGAGGAAGACGCCCCGGAGGCTGAACATGGTCGCGTCGAACATCTGCTTCTCGCGTGGTCCGAACTGGTCCCAGCGACTCACCCGGGCCAGACAGATCAGCGACCCGATCCCCGCGGTGGCGGCGATCGCCACGAGGAGCGTCCACATCGTCGAGCGAACCGAGCGGATCTTGGTGGCCTCGGAGCCCACCACCGCCCGCAGCTCGGCGGCGGCGCTCGGGTGGGGCGCGTCGCGGGGAGTGGGCGGCTTGGCCTCGACAGTCGTCGCCACGGGACTCACGCTCCTGGGGTCGGCACGGCGGGTTCGGCGCGGTACTCGACGGTGTCATTCGTCAGCTCGAAGAACGTCTCCTCGAGCGACGCCTGCTCGGGGGTCAACTCGTGCAAGGCGAGCTGGTGCTCGGCGGCCAGATCACCGATGGCGGGGGCGTCGAGGCCGCGCACGGCGAGCGAGCCGTCGTTTTGGCGTTCGACCTGCGCCCCGTGCTCGCCGAGCAGCGTGGTGAGCTGGTCGGCGTGCGGTGACCGGACTTGGACGTGGCCGCCGGTCTTGCTCGTGAGCTCATGGATCGGACCGTCGGCGATGAGACGCCCCCGTCCGATCACGATGAGGTGCTCGGCGGTGATTGCCATCTCACTCATGAGGTGGCTCGACACGAACACCGTGCGCCCCTCGCCGGCTAGCCGCTGAAAGAGCTCGCGGATCCACACGATCCCCTCGGGATCCAGCCCGTTCACCGGCTCATCGAACAGCAGCGTGGGCGGGTCGCCGAGCAGCGCAGCCGCGATGCCGAGCCGCTGACTCATCCCCAGCGAGAACGTCCCCACCCGCTTGCGAGCCACGCTGGACAACCCGACCGCCTCGATCACCTCGCGCACGCGGGCCCGGGAGATGCCGTTGCTCTGGGCGAGGCACCACAGATGGTCCACGGCTCGGCGGCCTTCGTGGACGGACTTGGCGTCGAGGAGCGCGCCGACCTCGTGGAGGGGGAAGCGAACGTCGCCGAAGCGTCGGCCGTTCACGGTGATCGACCCGGCGCTGGGGTGGTCGAGCCCGAGCGCGAGGCGCATCGTCGTCGTCTTCCCGGCGCCATTCGGTCCCAGGAAGCCGGTCACCCGGCCCGGCTGGACCTCGAAGCTCAGGTCCTGGACCGCCACCGTCGACCCGTAGCGCTTGGTGAGCCCACGCGCCTCGATCATCGCCACCTCCAACCAACCGGCCCGAAGCCGACACCCTACGGACTTCGACCGCCCCGGCACCACGCGGGGGCCCACCAAATGTCCCCGCCGCACCGCCTCGCGGTGCCGCGCCAGGGTCAGGAGCGGGACGGACGTTGGCCGGACGGGGGTGCCGGATCCCGATGGCCCGAGGGGCGTCCCCGCCGTCCGCCGAGCGCACCCGGCCTTGGGAAGCCGACCGGCTACGAGCCCGGCGCGTCGGGCGGTCGCGTGGAGCGCAGCGGGTCGAGTCCGGCGAGGGCTCGAGCGGCCCGCAGCGCGAGCGCCACGATGGTGAGCGTCGGCCCGTAGCCGGTCGACGTCGGGAAGACCGACGAGTCGGTGATGAGCACGTTCTCCACGTCATGGACCCGCTGCCACGGGTCACACACACTGGTCCGCGGGTCGGTGCCCATGCGCGCGGTGCCCATGATGTGGCGCGAGATCGGCGTCGGGTCGCGCCCGAACCGGCGCGGCGCGTCCTCGAGGGGGGGCGAGGTCACCCAGAAGGTCGAGTCGGCGCCGGCGTCGCGCAGCACCGCCTCGAGGCGGGGCGCCCAGTGCGCCGCGCACGCCGCCTCGTGGCGGTGCGGCGCGAACGTGACCCGCCCCGCGGGGGCGCCCCAGACGTCGCGCACCGTCGGGTCGAGGTCGACCCGGTTCGTCGACTGGGGCAGGTCCTCGCCCTGCATCGTGAACGCGACCATGTGGTCCCGCATCGGCGACTCGAGCATCAGCCGCGTGTGCGCGGCGCCGGGCGGGAGATGGATCGCCTCGACGATCGGGTGGGAGCCGCTGCCGTGCTCGACGATGCCGCCCCGGAAGTAGGGGAGGCCCGCGGCGCGAGCGGCGGCGGCGGCGAGGTCGTCGGGCACGATCGGGTCGTCCATCAGGTGAGTGACCGAGCGGCCCCGGTGCCCGTGGAGGCGGGACGGGAAAATCCCCAGCACATAGGTCTGGAAATGGAACATGAGGTAGCGGCCGACGACGTCGGGATTCCCGATCCCCGAGCGCAGGAGCAGCCGGGGGGTCTCGAACGCACCCGCACCCAAGATGACCGTCCCGGCGGAGACCTCGTGGGGGCTCCCGTCGGCGTCGAGGTAGCGCACGCCGCGGGCGCGCCGACCCGACGGCTCGATGAGCACGTCGGTGACGTACGACTCGGTGCGCAGCTCGAGCCGTCCGGTCTGCAGCGCCCGTCGCAGCGGCGCGACCGGGTCACCCTTGGCTTCGATCGGGCAGCCAAAGAACGCGCAGAAGCCGCAGTTGTTGCACGCGGGGCGGCCGTCGTACTCGACGCTGTTGACGCCGGTCGGCGCCCGGTACGGGTGGAAGCCGTGGCGCGTCGCCGCCTCGCTGGTGAGGACGGCGCAGTACATGTCGGCCCCGGGTGGCATCGGGTACGGCCCCGAACGCCACGCCGCGAACGGGTTGGCCGTGTGGTCGCCGGCGACGCCCACCAGGCGCTCGGCGGCCGCGTAGTACGGCTCGAGCTCGTCGTAGCCGACCGGCCAGTCCACGATGTCGGCGTCCTCGATCGGGCCGAGCTCCGAGCGGGCGTGAAAGTCGACCTCTCGGAAGCGGGGCAGCTTGCCGTCGGCGTGGAAGCCGCCGCCACCGACCGTGGACGGCAAGTTGTTCACGCCACCGGTGAAGATGCGGTCCCCCTCGGACTCGCGGTGGCGAAACGTGCGAGGCTCGAGGAACGGGTCGGGGCCGAGGAAGTGACGCGACAGGAACTTCAGCTCGTCGTTGGAGACGTGGCCGAGCGGCCCGTACGGCTCGTCGAGCGCCAAGAGGTGGTTCCGGCCCTTCTCGAGCATCACGACGGACCAGCCGGCACCGGTGAGGACCTCGGCGGCGGTGGCGCCGGCGGGTCCGCTCCCGACGATGACCGCGTCGACGTCGCTCACCCGACGGGCCCGGCCGCGGCGGCGTCACGCACGGCCGCTCACCTCGATGTCGCGGTACCCGCGGGGCTGCACGTCGCCGGGGAAGCCGATCGCGGTCCAGCCCGCCTGGTCACGGTTCCCGCCGTACTCCGGCGCGGCGTACGCACCCTCGCAGGCGTGGCGGTACAGCACGGCCCGAAAGTCGGGGAACGCGTCGAGGCGCGCGTCCTGGATGGCGGCGTCGACGGTCGTGAAATCGGCGCCGAGCGCCGCGACGCCCGCCCGGTACTCCTCCTGCCAGCCCCGCACCGGCCCGTTGAACTCCCGCGCCGCGATCCCCCGTGAGCCTTCGATCCGCGTCCGCCACGCCAGCTCCTCGACGCGGCTGAGGGGGAGGAAGTCGCCGAACCCGGCCGCACCCCCGGCGCGCCCCGAGAACGGCCCACCGGCGAAGATGCGCGGCGGCTCGACGCCGAACGCGCCGAGCAGCCCATCGATGTAGTCGGCGCAGCCCACCGCCGCGCCACCCGGATGCGGGTCGCGGGCCGGGATCAGCCGGGCGCAGGCCGCCGCGACGACCGCGTGCTCCTCGGCGCTGAGAAAACGCCCCCCGGACGCCGCCACCTCAGAGCTCGAGTTCGTAGTTGCCCTCGTCGTCGATCCGGGCGTGCGCGCCCGGGGGCACGACGACGACCGTGAAGGGCTCCTCCACCAGCGCCGGCCCGTGCACCTCGGCACCGACCCCGAGGGCGGCGCCGTCGTAGACGGCGGCGTCGACGAACCCGTGCCCGAAATGGGCGGGACGGGTGCCGTGGCGGGCCGACTCGGCGAGGGCCAGTTTCCCCACCTCCCCGAGGTGGTCCGGCTTGGGGGTGCGGCCGCGGGCGACGAGCCGCATCCCCCGCAGGGTCGGCTGCTGGTTGCGGAACGAGAAGCCGCGGTCCCGCTCGTGCTGGTCGTGGAAGCGCTCGGCGAGGTCGAGGAGTCCCGCGTCGCCGAGCGTCTCGGCCTCCGGGACCGGGACACTCATGTCGAAGTTCTGACCCGGGTACGCCATCTGGGCGAACAGCTCGAGCTCGACGTCGTCGTCGCGCAGGCCGGTCGGCGCGAGCTCCGTGGCGGCCTCCTCGCGCAGCTCGCTCATCAGCGACCGGACCCGTTCGAGCTCGACCTGGGAGAGCGGCACGACGTAGGCCCGCACCAGGTCGACCACGTAGTCGGCGACGAGCACGCCGAGCGCCGAGAAGGCCGGCGCGGCCTTCGGGACCAACACCCGCTCGATGCCAAGCTCGGTGGCGATCGCCCAGGCGTGGACCGGGCCGTTGCCGCCGTAGGCGATCATCTGCAAGGTCCGGGGGTCGGCGCCGTGCGACGCCAGGACCCGCCGGGTGGAGTTCGCCATGTTCGCGTTCACGATTCGTTCGATGCCCCACGCGGCGTCGACCGGGTCGACCGCGAGGGGCTCCGCCACGTCGCGGACGATGGCCTGGCGGGCCGCGTCGAGGTCGAGGCGCATCCGCCCGCCCGCGAAGCCCGACGCGGGCAGGTAGCCGAGCATCGCGTCGGCGTCGGTCACCGTCGCTCGCTGCCCACCCCGCCCGTAGCAGACCGGCCCGGGCGCGGACCCGGCGCTGTCGGGCCCGACGAGCAGCGCGCCTTGGCGCACCCGGGCGATGGAGCCACCTCCGGCGCCGACGCTCTGCACGTCCACCATCGGCAAGCCCAGGTAGTAGCGGTACCGCCAGTTCCAGTCGGTCTTGATCTCCGGCTGGCCGCCGCGCACCAGGCACACGTCGAAGCTCGTCCCGCCCATGTCGACCGCGACGAAGTCGTGGACGCCGACGTTGTGGGCGGCGAGCGTCGCGCCCATGACGCCCCCGGTCGGACCCGACGCCAGCAGCGAGACCGCCCGCCGGGAGACGTACTCGGGGGGCATCACCCCCCCGGTGGCCTGCATGATCAGCAGGGACCCGCCGTAGCCCGCGGCGCGCAGCTTGCTCTGGAGGCTCTCCACGTAGCTGGCGATGCGGGGCGCGACGTAGGCGTTGACGAGCGTCGTGGAGACCCGCTCGAACTCCGGGCCTCGAGCCATGACCTCGTGGGAGAGCGACACGTGCTCCACGTCGGGGAACTCCTCGCGCACGAGCTCGGCCGCTCGGCGCTCATGGGCTGGGTTCACGAACGAGAACAAGAACATGATCGCGATCGATCGAACGCCGAGGGCCTGCAGCCGACGCACTCCTCGCCGGACGGCCTCCTCGTCGAGCTCGAGGAGCACCTCGCCGCGATAGTTCATCCGCTCCGAGATCGGGATCCGGGCCCGCCGGCGCGCGATGGGGGTCGGCGCGGGGTAGGAGGGATCCCAGATCTGCTCCTTGTGGACCCGACGCATCTCGATCTCGTCGCGGTGACCCTCCGTCACCAGCAGGCCGGTGGGTGCGCCGTTCATCTCGATCATCGTGTTGTCGGCGGTGGTGGTGCCGTGCACGAGAATGTCGAGCTCGCCGCAGAGCTCACCGACGGTGATCCCGAACCGGTCCGCGAGCTGCGCGAGGCCGTTCATCACGCCACCCGACTGGTCCTCGGGTGTCGTCGGCGTCTTGTCCAACACGACGTCCCCGGTCGGGGTGATGCAGAGCAGGTCGGTGAACGTGCCGCCGACGTCGACGCCGAGTCGATAGCCCATCGTGTGGAGCGGAGATCCGGGTTGGGTCAGGCGCGTCGCGAGACGCGCGTGCTCGCCGTGGCGTCCTCGTCGACCGCCAAGGTGAGATCCTCGAGCGATCCGCTCAGCACGACCCCGTAGTCGCGGGTCGCGCCCTCGACGCTCACGTACTCGTCGAGCACGTCGTCGAGGACCGCCTGCGGGTCGCGCTCGAGCGGGTCGCCCCACCCGCCGCCGCCGCCGTAGTCGTACATGACCCGCTGGCCGGCGCCGAGGGGAACCCAGTCGGCGGTGTGGCGCACCGGGTACGGGTCGTCGGAGCCGTACCGGATCACCATCTCGTTGGGGGCACCCGGCTGGCCGCCACAGATCCCCGGCATCGGGTACTTCATCCCAACGACGTAGGTGTACACCTTCGCGTCGACGAGCACTTCCTTCTCATAGTGGCTGCCGCACAGGCCCCGCCACTGCCCGGCGCCACCCGAGTCGGTGCGGTAGTCACGAGACCACTGCACGTGCGGGAAGAGGCTCTCGTTGATCTCCGCGGTCGCCTTCCACAGATTGCCGAACGACGCGTTCTGGGCACCCCAGGCGTCCATCCCTCGGGCCGCGTTGCACCAGCCCGCGTACACCTCCGCCGAATGGTCGGTGAAGGACTGACCGGTCCGGGGATCGATCCCCACGATGATGGTCGGAATTCCCGTCTTGTAGGTCTGGGGGACCGCCTTGTCGGGCAGCACGTTCTGCATCGCCACCGCGATGACCTCGCCCACGTCGGCGCCCGGATGGTGGGTCCCGGCGCTCACCGGCTTGCCGGGATGCGGGTTCAGCACGCAGCCCTGGGGCACGACCAGCTCCATCTGGTCGAAGAACCCCTCGTTCTTGGGGATCTCGGGATCCATCATCGCGGCGATCTGCGCCACCGTGTACCCGCGGGTGTTGCCGTAGGTCGACCAGGCCTGGATCTCCTGGCGGGTGTCGCTCCCCGTGTAGTCGATGGTGAGGTGCTCGCCGCTGACCGTGATCTTGACGTGGAGGTGGATGTCGGGGTGGCCGAGCGGGTCGTGGTCGACGTACGCGTCGGCCTCGTACACCCCGTCGGGCCACAGCGTGACCTCCTCGCGGAACCGCTTGGCTGCGTAGTCGATCATCACGTCGACGCTGGCCTCCACGGCGGACACGCCGAAGCGGTCCATGATCTCGCCCAGGCGCTTCGCGCCCAGCTGCGCGGCGCCGATCTGGGCTCGCAGGTCACCGATGTAGTCGGGGATCCGGTTGTTGGTCTGCAACGCGTAGAGCACGTCGCGACGCTCGACGCCCCGGTCGAGAACCTTCACGACCGGCCAGCGCACTCCTTCACCCCAGATGTCACCCGCGGTCACGTTGTACCCGCCCGGGACGCCGCCGCCGGTGTCGCCGTGGTGGCACTGGATGCTCGCGATCAGCACCATCCGGCGCCCGCCGTGGCCGTCGTCGGCAAACACCGGCGCAAAGACGTTGTAGTCGGGCAGATGCCCGCCGCCGTGGTACGGGTCGTTGGCGGCGAAGACGTCGCCCTCCCGGAACTCGTCGACGCCGAGGAACTCGAGGGCGAACCGGACCGGCAGCGTCGAGGTGAGCATGAACTGGGGGATCCCGACCGACAAGGCGGCGAGGCGGCCCCGGGCGTCCAAGACCGTGGCGTTGCGCTCGTTGCTCTGGTTCAGGATCGGGGTCGTCGCGGTGCGCGACACGTAGGTCGCCATCTCGAAGCAGATGGTCTCCATGGCGCCCCGCACAACCTCGGCGGTGACCGGGTCGACCGACGTCCCACTGAGCCGACCCCGGCTGCCTGCCAGCTGCACCAGATCGACGTTCATCGCGCTCCTCCCGGGCCGGCCCAGAACCTGACGCCGGTGTCACGTCTATCCTAAACCCGACGTTGCCGAGGAGCGCCCGACCGGGCCTGGTCGGGATCGAGGGAGGGCCCGTGTCCGAGCACCGTGAGTTCCGAGACATTCGGGGCGCCGACGCCGAGAACGGCCCGGCGCTGGGCGTCGACGAGTTCATGTCGTCACTCGAAGCGCTCCAGGCCGAGGTCGCCACCGAGAAGAACCTGGTGTGGGAACGCGTCGCCGACGGCACCCTGTCCCTCGAGCTCCTGGGGCGGCTCGCGAAGGAGTACTACTTCCTCGGCAAGTGGTACACGACCGAGTTCGGGACCATCGTGAGCCTCGCTCCCGACGCCGATTCCCTCCAGCTCGGCTCCAGCCAGCATTTCGCCCACTGGCTCCAGAACCTCGCCGACGAGACCGGCTACACCGGCGACCACAACCACGTCGACATGAAGGTCACCTGGGCCCGCCAGCTCGGGATCACCGACGACGAGCTGGCCTCGTACCGGGCGATGCCCGAGAGCGTCGGGTCGGTGTTCACGACCCTCTACTACATGCGACGCTCGTACGAGGAGGGCCTCGCCGCGTTCGGCTGGGCCGGGGAGCGGTTCGCGGCGTCCACGAACTACGCCAAGATGATGTACGAGGGCATGCGCCAGCACTACGACATCGAGGTCGAGAACTTCAAGGTGCACGCCTACGCCGAGGAGGACCACGGCCGGATGGCCGACTTCCTTCTCCGTCAGGTGGCGAGCACCGCGGGACAGCAGCGTCGCATCCGTCGGGCCATCGAGCACGTCTTGATGTGTCGCAACGCGCGGACGGTGGCGCTCAACCATTGGCTGGAGGAGCCGGGCGCGCTGCGGGCGTAGCCCGTCGGCAGCGGCCGCGCCCATGGTCGACGAGCCCCGGCTCGGAATCAGCGCGCACGCCCGCGCCACCCCGGAGCGGCCCGCGCTGGTGGCGGGCGACACGGTTCGCAGCTTCGCCGACTTCGACGCGCGCACGACCCGACTCGCCCACGCGCTCGCCCGCCGAGGGGTCGGGGCGGGGGACCGGGTGGCGATCATGCTGCCCAACGGGCTCGAGTTCTTCGAGACCTGGGCGGCGGCCACGAAGCTGGACGCACCGGTGGTCTTGGTCAACTGGCACCTCAAGGCCGACGAGCTCGCCTACATCCTCGAGGACTCCCAGGCTCGGCTGCTCGTCGCGCACCGCGACCTCGCCGCGGTGTCCGCCGCCGCCCGCGCCGGCGCGACCGGCTGCGAGCTGCTGCTCGTGCCCGACGAGTACGTGACGGCCATCGCCCGTGACGGTGACGGGCCGCCCCTCACGATCGAGGCGCTCGACGCGCCGATCTTCTACACCTCGGGGACCACCGGGCGGCCGAAGGGGGTGATCCACGGCCGCCCCGACCGGAGCCGCGCCGGGCAGAACATGCGAGGCCAGCTCGCCCTGTGGGGCTGGAGCGCCAACGACGTCTACATCGTCACCGGCCCGGCGTACCACGCCGGCCCGGGCGGCTGGGCGATGGCCGCGCTCTACGTCGGCGCGACCACCGTGATCCTCGAGTCCTTCGACGCGGCCGCCTGGCTGGACCTCGTCGAGCGGCACCGCGTGACCCGCACGTTCATGGTCCCCGCCCACTTCATCCGCATCCTCGAGGTTCCCGAGGAGCAACGCCGTCGTCGTGACCTGTCGTCACTGCAGCTCATCGTCCACGCCGGCGCGCCCTGCCCCGTGCCGGTGAAGCAGCGCATCATCGACGCGCTCGCGCCGGCCGAGATCGCCGAGCTGTACGGGATGAGCGAGGGCGGCGCGACCCGCATCTCGATGGCGGACTGGCTGGCCCGGCCGGGCAGCGTCGGGACCCCCTGGCCCGGCATCGAGGTCCGGGTTCTCGACCCCGACGGGCACGAGGTGCCGGTCGGTCAGACCGGCGTCGTCTACGTGCGACCGCCGGGCGGGACCCGGTTCCACTACCACGACGACGCCGCCAAGACCGCCGACGCGTGGCGCGACGACGCGTTCACAGTCGGGGACGTCGGCCATGTCGACGCCGACGGGTACCTGTTCCTCACCGACCGGGCAGTCGACCTGGTCATCCGGGGCGGCGTGAACGTGTACCCGCGAGAGGTCGAGGAGGTCCTCTACACGCACCCCGACGTCGTGGACTGCGCGGTGTTCGGCGTGCCCGACGCGCGGCTCGGCGAGGTGCTGATGGCCGTGGTCGAGACCCGCACCCCGACCAGCGCCGAGGCGCTGATCGGGTTCTGCCGGGCTCGACTCGCCGATTTCAAAGTTCCGGCCTTCGTGGAGCTCGTCGACGAGCTGCCCCGCCAACCCAACGGCAAGGTCCTCAAGCGGGTGCTGCGCGAGCAGCACTGGTCGGACCGCCCGGCCCGCATCTGAGCCACCCGGCGAGATGGCGGGTCAGGCGTTGAAGAGCAGGTCGGCGAGACGGTCGTGGTGCCACCCGGTCGGGCCGAGCCACGCCTCCGAGCCGTACGCGCGGCGCAGGAACAGGTGCAGATCGTGCTCCCACGTGTACCCGATACCGCCGTGGATCTGGATGCTGTCCTTCGCCGAGTGGGTCGCGGCGGTTCCCGCCGCGGCCTTGGCGACGTGCGCGGCTCGCCGGCGGTCGTCGTCGAGCGCATCGACGGCCATCGCCGCGTACTGCACCGCGCTGTCGGCCCGCTCGACCTCCAGTGAGACGTTCGCCAGCTTGTGTTGGATGGCCTGGAAGGAGCCGATCGGGACGTCGAACTGGATGCGCTGCTTGGCGTACTCGAGCGCCATGTCGAAGAGGCGCCGCGCCGTCCCGACCTGCTCGGCGGCCAGCGCGACCGTGGCGCGCCGGACGACCTCGTCGAGCGTGGCCGCGTCGAGCCGAGCGGCGGTGCCGGGCAGCGCCGCGCTGTCGAGCTCGAACAGCCGCCGCGACCAGTCGATGGTGGCGAGCAGCCGGTGGGGGAGCTCGTCGGTGGGCACGACCCGCACCGTCGGGCCCGCCTCGATGACCGCGACCCAGTCGACGCGGTCCAACTCGGGGACAAAATGTTTCACCGGCTCGTCGTTGGCCGCCCAGACCCCGTCCGCGCCGGCCAGCGCGACCGTGCCGGTCGTCTCCCCGGCGAGCACCGCCGGGGTCAGCTCGTGGTCGATCGCCGCGAGCAGCGGCGCGAACAGCGCGGCGGTCGCGAAGAACGGCCCGGGTGCGGCGACGGAGCCGGTCTCGGCGACAAACAGGCACAGATCGGTGAGTGGTCCGCCGCCGAGCGCGACGAAGTCCGCGACTCGCAGCCACAGCTCGTCGGCGGCGGCCGGGTCGTCGATGTGCGCGCGGACCAGTGACGGTGGGCATTCCTTGGCGAGGAGGGTGCGGGCCGTGTCGCGCAGCAGTTGCTGCTCGTCGGAGAGGGTGAAGTCCATGGCCGTTACGCGCGGGGGAGGCCCAGGACCCGCTGGGCGATGATGTTGCGCTGAATCTCGCTGGTGCCCCCGGCGATGGTGTTGGCGAAGCTCATGAAGAACATGTTGACCCACCGACCGTTCTCCTCGCCCCGCTCCGAGTCGCGGGTGGCCGCGTCGGCGCCTTGGAGCTCCATCCCGAGCTCGTAGGTCGCCTTGCCGAGCTCCGCGGTCGCCAGCCTCATGTACGAGTGCTCGGGTGCGGACGAGCCCTGCGCGAAGCTGGCGAACCCCTTGTAGCCCAGCGCGCGCAGCGACGCCGCCTGCTCGTAGAACGCGGCGACGCGCCGCCGAACCCCCGCGTCGGCGGTGAGGCCCCGACGCTGGACCAGGTCGACGAGGGACTGCACCGTCGACTCGAGCCGCGACACGCCCTCGACCCAGAGTCCGGCTCGCTCGTGGGCGAGGGACCCCTGGGTGATCCGCCAGCCGTCGTTTTGGGCCCCCACCAGGTTGGCGGCCGGGACCTCGACGTCGGTGAAGAACACCTCGGCGAAGTTCGCCGCGCCGCTGAGATGGCGCAGGGGCCGGATCTCGATCCCGGGCGTGTCCATGTCCACGATGAGCAGGCTGATGCCCTTGTGCTTGGGTGCGGTCGGGTCGGTGCGCACGTACACGAAACATTTCTGGGCGACGGTGGCGTAGCTGGTCCAGACCTTCTGACCGTTCACGACGAAGCGGTCTCCGTCGAGCTCCGCGCGCGTCGAGAGGCCGGCCAGGTCCGAGCCGGCGTCCGGCTCGCTCATCCCGATGCACCAGATCGTGTCGCCTCGGATCGCGGCGGGGATGAGCGCCTGCTGCTCAGCGTTGCCGAACTCGAGGAGGCTCGGCGCCACGATCGCGTACCCGGGGAAGTGCAACGACCGGGGCACACGACGCCGGGCCATCTCCTCGAGATACGCGAGGGTCTGAATCGGGGTCGCGTCTCGCCCGCCGAGCGCGGCCGGGTAGCCGGGGATCATCCAGCCGTGGTCGAAGAGGGTGGCCTGCCAGCGTCGCGCCCATTCGGGGATGACCTCGGTTCGGTCCTCGGCGCCGCTGTCCATCATGTCGAAGCCGGTCCGCGCCTCGACGGGCACGTGCTCGTCGAGGAACGCGACCAGCTCGACCCGGAAGTCCTCGACCTCGGGCCCGAACGAGAGCTGCACCCCTCAAGCCTCCACCGGCGGGAAGAACGGGGGCACGCCCGGATCGGAGCGGGCGAAGAGCGCGTCGCGGCGTTCCGCCAGGGTCGCGACCGACCAGGGCTGGTCGTCGGTGACCTCGGTGACCGGCCGCCAGCCCCCCATGATCTGCGCGACGCCGCCCTGGATCTTCAGCACCTGGCCGGTAATGCCGTCCGCCAGCGGCGAGGCGAGCCACACCGCACCCGCGGCGGCGTTCTCGGGTGCGAAGGCGTCGAAGCCGCCGTCCTTGGCCTCCATCGCGCCGCCAGCGAGGTCCTCGGTGAGACGGGTCCTCGCCACCGGAGCGATGGCGTTGACCCGCACACCGATCCGGTCCAGCTCGCGGGCGAGCACGATCGTCATCGACGCGATCCCGGCCTTCGCCGCCGCATAGTTCAGCTGTCCCGCATTGCCGTACAGGCCCGATTCGGAGGCGGTGTTCACGATGGTGCCGCCGACCGGCTGGCCGGTCTCCTTGCTCACCGCCCGCCAGTGGGCGGCGGCGTGTCGGGCGGGGACGAAGTGACCTTTGAGGTGGACGCGGATGACTGCGTCCCATTCCTCCTCGGTCATGTTGAAGCTCATCTTGTCGCGCAGGATCCCGGCGTTGTTGATGAGGACGTCGAGACGCCCGAACTCGTCGACGGCCTGCTGCACGAACGCGGCACCGCCGTCCCAGCTCGAGATGTCGTCGTAGTTCGCGGACGCCCGACCGCCGTCGGCGGTGATCTCGTCGACCACCTGCTGGGCTGGCCGCTGGTCCGCACCCTCCCCGGAACGTTCCCCGCCGAGGTCGTTCACGACGACCGCGGCGCCCTCCGCGGCGAGCAGGCGCGCCTCGGCTCGGCCGATGCCCCGGCCGGCGCCGGTGACGACCGCAACCTTCCCGTCGAACACTCCCATGCTTGGCTCTCCTGCTCGCCTCGGCGCGTCGCTGCGCGCGATCGCGGCCCTGTCGCCGCCAGTCGGTGACGTCACGCTCCGCTCGGAGCGCACCAGGTCGGCTCCGGTCGCTGGCGCGTCCCGGGCTCTCTGACGTGGGCGTCAGGGATCCTACTGGAACCCCGCCGCGGCACCGGCTGGGTGGTCCTCGGCCGCGCCGTCAGCGGCCGGTGTAGTTGGGGTCGCGGCGGTCCCGGAAGGCGGCCATGCCCTCGACGAGGTCGGTGGAGGTGGCGGCGAGTGACTGGTAGGCGCCTTCGAGCTCGAGGGAACGCTCCAAGGACGTCTCGAAGCTCATGTTGAGCAGCCGTTTGGAGAGGCCGAGCGAGCGCGTCGGACCGGCGGCGAGGCGCGCCGCGAGGTCGGTCGCGACCGCGCCGAGCTCGTCTTTCGCCACGCAGCGGTAGGCGAGGCCGAGGTCGACGGCTTCCGCGCCGCGGGCGCCGTCGCCGAGCATCACCATCGCTTTCGCTCGAGGCAGGCCCACGAGGCGGGGGAGTAGGTAGGCCCCGCCGGCGTCGACGACGAGGCCCCAGCGGGCGAAGGTCCAGAGGAACCGGGTGTCGTCGTGCACGAGGACGAAGTCGCAGGCCAGGGCCAGGTGCGCGCCGGGTCCGACCGCGGCGCCGTTGACCGCGGCGACGGTCGGCTTGTCGAGCTCCCAGAGCTCCTGAATGAAGCGCTGCACTCCGACGCGCAGCGCCTCGGCGGTGCTGCGGGTCTCGAAGCCGGGCTCGGCGGCTTTCGACATCGTCGAGGCGCTGAGATCCATCCCGGCGCAGAAGGCGTCACCGGCGCCGGTGATGAGCAAGGCCCGCACCGCGGCGTCGGCGCGTGCCGCCTGGACGCGGGCCACGATCTCGTCGCGCATCTCGATCGTGAGCGCGTTCTTGGCCTCAGGACGGTCCAGGGTGAGCCGTGCGACGTGGTCGTCTCCCACGTCGTAGCGGATCACGGTTGGTTCGTCGTCAAGATGTTGATCACCGAGACGCCCGAGCCCCGCCCACCCACGTTGTGCTGGAGGGCGTTGCCGTGGCGGAGTTCCACCTGCCGGTCGCCGGCTTCGCCCCGCAGCTGCCACCAGCACTCGGTGAGCTGGGCGACGCCGGTGGCGCCGATCGGGTGCCCTTTGGCGAGGAGCCCACCCGAGGTGTTGATCGGGATCCGCCCGGTGAGCGACGTCTCCCCGTCCAGGGAGGCGACGCCGCCCTTGCCTTTGTCGACGAAGCCGAGGTCCTCGATGTCGAGGATCTCGGTGATCGTGAAGCAGTCGTGTACCTCGGCGCAGTCGATGTCAGCCGGGCTGACATCGGCCATCGCGTACGCGCGCTCGGCGGCGAGCTGGGTCGCCTTGAGGCCCACGAAGCTGGACTTCTCGTGCAGGTACGGATGGTCGGTGGCGACACCGAAGCCGGCTACGTACACGGGATGGTCGGTGAAGCGTTCGGCGATGTCGGCTCGCACGAGCAGCGTGGCTGCCGCCCCGTCGGTCTGCGGGCAGCAGTCGAGGAGATGGAGGGGGGAGCAGACCGACGGCGACGCCAGGACGTCCTCGACCGTGATCTCGCTCTGGAAGTGCGCGTACGGGTCGCGGGCGCCGTTGTAGTGGTTCTTCACCGCCACCGACGCCAGCATCTCGCGCGTGGTGCCGAACTCGTGCATGTGACGCGTCGCGAACGGTGCGAACAGCACCGGCGCGGTCTCACCACGGGTGAAGATCGGGTGGCCCGCCGCGGCGCGGGCGAGGAGACCCTCCTCGGCCGATTTGTCGCGCATCTTCTCGACGCCGATGACGAGGACGACGTCATGGACGCCGCTCGCGACGGCCATCGCGCCGACGCGGAATGCATCCGACCCCGACGGGCACGCGTTCTCGATCCGCGTGCACGGAATCCCGGCCAGTCCGATCGCCGACGGCACCGTGTTCCCACCGATGCCTTCTTGGCCCCAGAGCGTGCCCCGCTGGGTGGCGACGAACGCCGCCTCAACCTGCGAGGGCTCGAAGCCGTGATCGACCGAGTCGACCGCGGCGGCGAACGCGCCGGCGGCCATCTGCTCGTAGCTCTGGTCGAAGAGCTCCCCAAACTTGATGAGCCCCGCACCGACCACCGCGACCCGGTTCCAGCTCATTGGTCCTCCCGGATCGCGTAGGGGCGCGCCTTGTAGCCGTAGACCGGGGCGCCCCGCTCGTGCGCGTAGCGGCGCACGACGAGCTCGACTTCGCTGCCGATCTCGAGGGTCCCTTCGTGCTCGGTGACCTGGAGCATGACGCGGGCGCCGTCGTCGAGGTCGATGACCGCCAGCGGCAAGGGTGCGACGAACGGGGCCGGCATGGTCTGGTTCACGACGAAGGTGTAGACGCGGCCGTGGCGGGCGAGCGGCTCGAGCACGAACTTGGCGCTGCCGCAGCTGATGCAGTGGGGGTGGATCGACGGGGGCGTGTTGATCGTCCCGCAGTCGACGCAGCGGGCCCCGAGCAGGCCGAGCATCTCGTCGGCGCCGCGCACGAACTGCGCGCTCTGAGGGGGTACGCCCATCGGGACCGTCTCGCCAGAGGCGACGAGCTGACGTCGGGCCTGGAGCACCGCGGCGTACGTCGCGGGTCGACCACCCTTGAGCACGTCGGCCACCGCGGCAGCGCCCGGCACCGGCTCGCGGGCGGTGATGGTGACGCCGGTCGCGCGTCCGCCGCCCCAGCCGACGATCCCGACCGTGCCCGCCGCGTCGAGGGCGCACACCCCGCCGAGCAGCGCCGCGGCCGCTCCCGTGTCACCCAGGGCCGCGTACACCGACGCGGACGCCGGTGTCCCCGCGTCGAGCTGGCGGGCCAGCGCGGCGCCGAGGCGCCCGTCGGGGTCGGGGAGCGACCACCGGTCGATGTCGTTGGTGCCGAGCTGCTCGCCGAGCTCGCGCATCGCGGGCAAGAAGATCTCCTCGCGGAACAGGCGCGGGTCGTAGAGATCCCGGGTGGCGGTCTCGTCGTCGCCCCGGTAGCGGTCGAGGTAGGGATGGGTGCGGGTGACCCGGGCGCCCAGCGACGCCGCGCCGCCGTGCGACACGAGCACGAGCGCCGCCGCGCCGGCCCCGGCGCGGGGTTCCCAGCTCGTCCCGAGCCCGGGCACGATGGCGTCGGAGACGACCACCAGCGCCACCCGGACCGTGCCGGCTCCGACCGCGTCGGCGGCGCCGAACAGCGCCTCGATTCCGGCGTGGGACGAGCCGGCGAAGAGCGCGCCGCCCGAGCGGTGCGACAGGCCGACCGCGCTGGCGAGCACCGCGTGGCTCGGTCCCTCGGCGAAGGGTGGCCGGCTGGTGCCCCACCAGAGCCCGTCCACGATGTCGGTCTGGAGGCCCGAGGCGAGCAGCGCCCGGCGGGCCGCCTCGGCGGCCAGCGTGAGGGTGTCCTCGTCGGGGGCGCACACCGCGGCCTGGCCCCGTCCGCCCGGACGGCCCCACGCGGCGCCGACCTCGGTGGCGGCCAGGCGCCAGCTCGGCGCCGCCGCCCCGACGGCGAGGAGCTGCACACCGGGGGTCACGGGCCTCGATGCTACGCGGCCCGCCCCCCGGGGCTCTTGGCGAAGCGGTGGGACCGCCCGGGGGACGCCGGGTCGGCCTGGATGGTGGTGCGGTCCGCCACTGCGGCGTCGTGCTCGAGGGCGGGGACCGCCGCGTGGTCGCCCCGCAGGTAGACCGTCCAGAAATCCAGCGTGGCGCGCAGCACCGCGGCGTCGACGGGCCCGGTCCCCCGAGGCCAGGACTGATGGCCACGCCCGAGGAGGGTCAGGAGATAGCGGGGCGGGCCGACGGCCGCATAGAGATGGATGCTGGCGGCGTAGGGGACGTTCCGGTCGGCGGTGCCGTGCACGAGGAGCAGCGGAACCGACGGGCGCGGGTAGTCCTCGCCGGGAAGGAGCGCGAGCCCCGAGAACGAGATCGCGCCCCGGACGCGTCGGTCGGCACAACAGGAGCGCTCGACGAGCGCGACGACGGTCGCCGCGCCCAGCGAGTGGCCTGCCACCCCGATGCGGCGCGCGTCGATCACCCGGCCCAGCCCCCGCTTGGCTCGATCGAAGCGCAGCACGCTGCGGATGACGAACTTCAGGTCGCCGGGCTGGTTCGCCACGTCGGCGACCCCCGCCGTCCCGTTGCGGCTCGAGACGGGGAAGTCGGGCGCGGCGACGACGTAGCCGGCCGCGGCCCAGTGGCGCAGCATCGGGTCGTAATCGAGGGCATGGCCGGCGTCGCCGTGGGCGAAGACGATGAGCGGATACGGCGCGTGGCGCTGGAGCGGCGGACTGTTGGGTGGCGCCGCGGCGAGCGGAGCTCCCGCCGCCGGATACCACAGATGCGTGACCAGACGGCGCTGCGGGCTCGCCGGCGTCGCCCCCACCGCGGGCGTCGATCGGGTGGTGTCCACGAAGGTCACGACGCGGGTCGCGACCGCGAAGGGTTCGCGGCTCGGGCTCGTCGCCGCCGCGGCCGGCCCGGCGACGGTGAGCGTCGCGCCGAGCATCGCCACGCAGACGACGACGCGCGCCACGTTCCTCCCTCCGGCTCGCGGGCGGCGGAGGTCGCCGATCAGCTGCCCAGGCCGAGCAGCCGCTCCCGTCGCACCGCGTGCGAACCCTGCCAGAGTGCCAAGCCCGCCCCGACCCACGCCAGCGCGCCGATCAGGAACGCGGCCAGCTCGGTGCGGAACAGCGTCCCGCTCGCCACCGTGTAGGCGATCAGCACCAGGGGCAGGGTCACGAGCGCCGACGCCTGTTGCGCCGCCGCCGCACTCGAGACCTTCGCCGAGATGGCAAGGATGACCGCCAGCGCCAGGGCGATGAACGGCGGGAGGACCCACAAGACCAGGATCCACCAGTTCGGAGTCGGGAAGAACCAGCCGCCGACCTGGGGGCCCACGGTGAGGTTCACGACCAGGGAGTAGAGGCCGAACCCGACGGCCGCGGTGAGGTAGCCCGGCACCAGGCTGGCCACGAGCTTGCCCAGGTAGATGTCGCGCTCCCGAGCGGGGGAGTGGGCGAGGAACTCGCCGCTGCCACGCTCGCGCTCGCCGATGACCGTGTTGGCACCCACCGCCGACGACACGGTGAGCGGGACGATGATCGCCAGCGGGGCGAAGAGGTACACGGCGAGCGCGTAGGACGCCTGAGCCGGGGCGGCGTCACCCTTGACGCTCGCCCGGAGCTGCTTGGGCAGGCTGCCGACGACGCTGCTCAGCTGCTGGACCAGACGCACGTCGGACACATGGGTGATGATCGTGAGCAGCACCGCCGGGATCACCACGAAGAACAGGCCGGCGATCACCGCCAGCGGCACCCAGAAGTCGCGCGCCTGACGCAGCTGGCGCAGATCGGTGCGGGCAATCACGAGCGCTCGCGACCGGCGAGCCCGGCCCCTCACGATCCCTGCTCGCGGATCGTGAAGTACAACTGCTCGAGGCTTGGCGTCTGAGGCTCGACGCGGCGCAGCCGCGCGCCCGCGGCGACGAGCGCATCGACGAGGTCCGGAATCCGGCCAGGTTCGCTCAGGTCCACGGTTGCCGTGCCGTTGCGCCGATACGAACGGACGAACGGCAGGGTGCGCGCCCGATCAAGGACGCCAGGGTCGTCCGCGTCGAGCACCACCCGCGCCGCCGGCCAGTAACGGCGGGTCAGCTGGGCCGGGGAACCCGACACGAGCGTGCGGCCCCGGTCGAGCACCACGATCTGGTCGGCGAGGCCTTCGGCCTCGAGGAGTAGATGCGTGCACATCAGAACCGCCGTGCCCCGCTCCGCGAGCTCGTCGATCAGGTGGAGCACGATCCGGGCCGACTCAGGGTCCAGCCCCGCCGTCGGCTCATCGAGCAACAACAGATCCGGCTCGTGCAGCACGGCCCGGGCGAGCGCGAGCCGGGCGCGCATACCCGTCGAGTACCCGCCCACCCGTGTCGCCAAGACGTCGGCGATCCCGAAGCGCGTTGCCGCGTCGTGGATTCGGTCGTCGACGAGCGAGGGCTCCACCTCGAACAATTCCGCGCCGTAGCGCAGGTTGTCGTAGCCGCTAAGCCGGTCGTAGAGGGCCGGGCGGGCCGGGACCACACCGCAACGGCGTCGGACCGCGGTGCCGTCCGCTCCGCCCGGGTCCAGCCCGAATACCCGCACGGTCCCCCCATCCGCGCCGAGCGCGCCCGTCACCAGCCGGACCGCCGTGGTCTTGCCGGCTCCGTTGGGTCCCAACAGCACGGTGACCGAGCCCGACGGGATGCTCAGCGAGAGCTCGTCGACTGCCACCACCGGTCCGAAGCTGCGTCGAACACCCACGAGCTCGACGGACATGGGTTGTTCCACGGACGAAATCATCGGCAGGGAGCCGCTCGCAATGAAGCGATAGCCTCATCGGTCCTGCCGCCCGACCGGGTGGCGTGACGGCGGCGTAGCCGAGTGGCCCAGGCAAGGGTCTGCAAAACCCTGGACGTGGGTTCAATTCCCACCGCCGCCTCCACAGCATTCGTCCTGCTCAGCGGCAGTTTTCATGCCGTTTGAGCGGGCTGAATCGGCTGGCGACGGCCGGCGTCTGCCCATCAATTGCCCATCACGTGGCGGGAGTCCGGGTGATGTCTTCGAGTCGGCGGTGTCTGAGGCGCTTGCCAGACGCGCGGCTCGGGAGGCGAAGTGCGGGGATACATCCGAGCACGGCGAGGGCCCCAGGGAACGACGTACCAAGTGGCGGTGTATGCGGGCCTCGACGCCAATCGAAAGCGCCGATACCGATACGAGACCGCACGCGGGTCCAGACGCGACGCCGAACGGCGCCTCGCGGAGCTTCTCGGCGACGCGGCTGCCGGCCAAGGTGGCTCGAGCCGGACCGTTCGGTTCGCTGAGTTGGTCGAGGTGTGGTGGGACGCTTCGACGCGTGACCTAAGTCCCAATACCCGAATTGGCTACCGAGGGATCTTGGATCCTGTGCCCACATTCGGGCATCGGTGGATCGATCGGATCACGCCAGCCGAGTTGGACCGTTGCTCCGCCCAGCTTCTCGACGATGAGGCGCGCGTAGCTACCCAACCTTTGTCGGCGTTGACGATCCGAAAGGTCCATTCCCAGCGTGCGGGGCGGAACTGAGGGTTCTGCTTCCCGAAGGGCGGCGCAGGTCAGGCGGTCGCGTGCAGTTCGGGGGCGGGCTTGGGTGCCGACCCCGGGTCTGGCGTTTGGTCGTGCTGGCCGGCGAGGATGACTCGGTCGCGGCCCTCGGCTTTCGCTTGGAGGAGCGCGGCGTCGGCCTGCTCGACGATCTCTCCGAAGGCCAGGTTGGGTTCCCCGGGCGCGAGTCCGAAGCTGACCGTGAACGAGGGGACGGTCCCGCCGTGCTGAGCGTCGGCGAGTCGGGCCCGAACCCGGTCGATGACTGCGTATGCGTCGGCGATGGTGCAGTCGGGTAGGACGACGACGAACTCCTCGCCGCCGTACCGGGCGGCGATGTCGTTGGGTCGCACGCTGTCGCGCAGCACCCGAGCGAAGAGGCGCAGGGCTCGGTCGCCGGTGTCGTGGCCATGAACGTCGTTGAGCAACTTGAAGTGGTCGAGGTCTCCGTAGGCGACCGCGTACGGATGGGCCTCCGCGGTGAGGTCGCGGACCGCGGTTTCGAGGCTGCGACGGTTCAACAGACCGGTCAGCGGGTCGGTGCGAGCTTGGTTTTCGCTGCGGTTGAACGCCCGGAGGATGCCGATGCGCTCACCCGTCTTGCGGGCGATGAGCTCCAGGTCCGCGGTCGTGGACGGGACGGGCGGATCGTGGTCGGGCCCGGTGGCGTGCACGACGCCGACGGTCTGACCCGCGATGCTCACCGGGACACACACCGCCGAGCAGGGGCCGGTGTCGCGGTCCCGGAGATAGGGACACGTGTCGATCGCGGAGCTGCTGGGCCACGTCTGGGTCTGTCCCCGGTCGGTGGCTGGGCAGTCGTAGGGCGACATGACGGGGCAGCCCGGTCCGCCCTCGGCGCCGGTGATGATGACCTGGCGGAAGTGGGCTCGACTCGAGTCGGCGACGAGGAACTCGGACGGGAGGCTCGGCGAGTTCCGCTGGATGGCGTTCTGCATCAGCGTGTAGCAGTCCTGCTCGGAGTGGGCCATCTCGAGGGCCCGTTGGAGTCCCGACTCGAGTTTGACGATGCGATTCCCCTCGACCTGAATGCGTTCTCGACGCCGGACCCTGTGAGTTCTGATGTGGAACCCGATCATGATGAGGACCAGCGCCATCGTGAGGACGATCAGCAGGGCGGCCTGGCTCGTATTGAACTGGTGATCTGCGCTGGTCACCGATGCGTTGATGCGCGCCTGATAGAGCCTCTGGATCTGGTCCAGGTCTTGGTGTTGACGGTCGCCGACAGCGGTGAACGCGGCCACCGCGGCGGGCGAGTTCGTCTGCGTGGTGAGCAACGCGAGGCCCGCTGCTGAGAGCTGTTGGGTGTCGAGCTTGACCCGTGTCTGGAGCTTCGTCTCTCCGGGCAGGTTGGCCGCGAAGCGCTGGTAGTTCCTCCACGCCGCGTTTGCAGCGGTGTCGAAGGTGGTCAGCTCATTGAGTCCATCCGAGCGTGTCGCGGCATCCGTCGATTGGGCGACTATCAACAGCTCCGCGGCCCCGGCGGTGTAGTTCCCGATGGTGTTCGTCAGCTCCGTCGACGCGGGTACCAGCCGTTGGGTGTCGGTGTTCAGGCCGTTCTTCGCGCCGTGCAGGGCGAGCGGCGTGACGACCGCGACGGCCACGACGGCGAAGGTTGTGACTAGCCACAACAGCTGCACCTGGCGGTGCGGCGTCATCTCGTGCTGCACCGGGCGGTCATCGGTGGCGGCGCTGCCCCGCGGCCACCACCGGCGAACCCCCACCGGCCGGGGCGCCTCGAGTGCCGCCTGCCGGACCTCAGTTGTCATACCCCCTATGTCGACCCGACCACCGGCCACCCTGAGGGCCAAAAGGGACGCCGCCGGACACTCACGTCGATAGCCCGACACGCAGCGACGCGCGACTCGGGATCGTCCCGGGCTACCGCCACGGCGATTCGGTCCAGCCCTCGTAGCGGTTCGGCCAAGGCATCCGCAGCCGACTCGGAGCCCGCTACCCGCCGCTCGCGGACTACCCGATGGCCTTCATACACGCGCCGCTCCAGGTTGAACGATCGCGCCGCCGCAGAAGCCATCGGTCGAGTGCTTCCGAAACTTCGCGGCCGGGACGCCCTCGGACGGTGATTGGGCTACCGACGGCCATCATCGGGCTCGCGCCGGAGCCCAGTCCTCTTCGAACCGAGTCAGGCGACCGTGCGGTCGATCAGGTGAAGGTCCTTGGCTACCGGCCCAGGAAGGACCTCGAAGTGGACCTGACCGTCGTCGTCGACGGTCACGACACGCACGACAGCTCGGCCGGACGGGTTGCCCGCCAAGAGCAGAACGCCGGGCTGGACACGGTCCGGTTCGCGTGCGTCCGCGAGGGTGGTCCAGCCAAGCCCTTCGTCGTCCTGTGCGTTGAGGTCGGCGATCAGATCGATATCGAGTTCGGTCACCCGTTCCACCTCCCTCCTCTCGAGACGACCAACTCCCGAACGGGCCAAACTGGGCACAGAGTGGCTCAGCCAGATCCGAGCAGCGCTCGATCGCTACGGACTGGATGCCCATCGCTGATCGCGGGACGGAGTCACGTCGCGCGCAGTTGCGACGGCGCAGGGCGTCGACTCGAACCGGGTCCCGAGGCCGCAAGATCTCGAGCCCGAAGCGCAACGCCTGGGCTCGCCAGCGGTAATACGTCGAGGGGTGCACCAACCCCCATGATCCGACACGCCAACCGGACATTGCCCAGCTCCTCAGCCAACGCGAAGACCCGAAGCCGGAACCGAAACAGGGCATCATCGACAGTCAAGGCGGCGTACTCCTTCAGCTCGTCTGTGGTGGACAAGCAGAAGGGTGCGCCGCCCGTTCTATTGGAGCGCGGATACCCCATGTGTCGCTAGAACACGGGGAGAGGACAACCTAAGGTGCCCGGCGATCAGCTGGTGCTGAACTCCGCGAGGAGGGGTCGGGCATAGGTGATTCGACCGGTCAACGCGGCCGGATCGCCGCTGCACAGCGCGAGCGCCGCTTCTGCCATCACCTCGGCAGGTTCCAATGCGTCCGCGGGTACGCCGCGATCGAGACCGTGGTACACGACGCCGGGTGTGGGCACGAGACCCGAGGGCGACAGCGCGTTGACCGCGATCCCGTCCTCGTACATCTCTGCCGCGAGACCCGACGTGAATCGCTCGAGCGCGGCCTTGCACATGCCGTACACGGTGCCGGCGCCCATGCGCCGGTTATAGGGCGGGCCCTCCGGATGGCGAGCCGCGCCCGAGGAGATGTTCAGGATCCACCCTTGCTTGCGGGCGCGCATGCCCGGGAGAACGAGTTGCGCGAGCTCGAACGGCGCTCGAACCTGTACTTCGAGCATCAAGGCGTAGTGACGCGCCGAGAACGTCTCGGTGGGTTCGAAGTAGGTAACAGCGGCATTGTTGACGAGAATGTCGATCGCGCCAAGCTCTCGCTCAACCGAATCGATGAGAACGCGGCGATCCTCGGGCCTGGCCAGGTCGGCCGCCACGGCAACGGCGCGACCGCCGGCGTCCTTGATCGACGTGACGGTGCTCGTGATGCTTCCCGACAGCGGATGGTCTCCCTCGTTGATGGTTCGTGCCGACACCGCAACGGCCGCCCCTTCGGCGGCGAAGCGCCGCGCGATCGCTTCGCCGATCCCGCGGCTCGCGCCGGTGACGAGTGCGACTCGCGCGTCGAGCTTCACGGGTCGACCCGCGACGTCGCATAGCCGGTGAAGACCTGCATACCGTCCTGGTTCACGGTGCGCAACGACAACTCGACCACCGGCCCCCCCGCTTCGCCATGTATCGCATCGATGCTCGCCGTCGTCGTCAGATCGTCACCCGGCCACACCTGCGAGAGGAAACGGCCACCGAAGCTCTGGAGCCGTCCGTCGCCGACGAGGTCGGTCACCATGCGGCCCGTCATGCCCATGGTCAGCATTCCGTGCGCGAAGACGCTCGGGTATCCCGTCACCTCCGTCGCGAAGGTCTCGTCGGTGTGCAACGGGTTGTAGTCGCCCGACGCGCCCGCGTACTGCACGATCTGCGTGCGGCTGAGATCCTCGACGACGACGGCCGAGAACGTCTGCCCGACTTGGAGCTTGCTCGCCGACAACGCCATTCACGCCTCCACTACTCGCTCGGTCCGCACCCCGACAGCGCGGGCTGTCACGACGAGCTCGCCGTTCTGGTCACGGAACTCCGTGATCGTCTCGGAGAACAGGAGCCTTCCTGCGCGTCGGCCCTCCTTCTCCCATCGCTCGCCCGGACGGCTGGTGGCGGTGAGCACGTCGCCGACGCGGAGCGCCCGGTGGTAGAGGTAGTGCTGCTCCGCGTGCAAGCCGGTGCCGCCGCCACCACCACTGCCGCCGCCGGGGCGCGACTCACGCGGCGCGCTCGTCGGCGCTCGGCCTGAGCCGAACCACGGGACGCCGATCTTGGGTCGCAACGGGTAGCTGTCGTCGAACTGCGCGCCCGCCTGCACGAACGTCGGCGGTGCGATGATCGCGCCCACCTCGCTCGCGCCTGCGTACTCGTCGTCGCGGTAGATCGGATTTGGGTCTCCGATGCTCCGGGCGAACAGCATCACGTGCCCGGCTTCGATCGGAAAGCGCTCGAGCGTCATGGCGCCGACCGTAACGTCCGCATCAGCTCTGTGCCTCCGCGATCAGCTTCTGGACCACGGCGCCCAGCTCGGTGGGCTCCCAGCGGGCACCGCGGTCGACGCCCGGGCCGCGGCCCCATCCCGTCGAGATCGCGATTCGGCCTCCTGATACGAGAAACACCTGACCGGTGACGGCGGCAGACTCCGGACTGGCGAGCCAGGTCACGAGGGGCGCGATGTTCTCGGGCGCGCGCTCGTTCCACTCACCAACCTGGGGCGCGGCACGCGATCCCGAGAGGGCCTCGGTCATCCGGGTGAGCGCTCCCGGTGCGATCGCGTTGACGGTCACGCCGTAACGGCCGAGCTCCTTCGCCGCGATGATCGAGAACGTGGCGATTCCGGATTTGGCTGCGCCATAGTTCGATTGTCCGGGATTCGCGAACAGTCCCGAGGTCGACGATGTGTTGATCACGCGCGCGTCGACCGCTTCACCAGCTTTCGAGCGCTCGCGCCAGTACGCGGCGGCGAAGTGGGTCGGGCCGAACGTGCCCTTCAAGTGCACTCGAATGACGTCGTCCCACTCCTCTTCGGTCATGTTCACGATCATGCGATCGCGCAGGATGCCCGCGTTGTTGACGACGACATCGAGCCGACCGAATGACTCGATCGCGCTCGCAACTACTGCTTGCGCGCCCGGCCAGGTCGAGACGTCGTCGATGTTCTCGATCGCCATGCCGCCCGCGGCACGGATCTCCTCGACAACGACCTGCGCCGGCCCGCGGTCGGTTCCCATGCCGTCGACCGCGCTACCGAGATCGTTCACGACGACGTGCGCGCCCTCCCTGGCGAGCTCGAGCGCGTGGCTCCGCCCGATGCCGCGGCCGGCGCCCGTGACGATCGCGACGCGACCTTCGCAGATGCAGCTCATTGAGCGATCCCTAGCACATCGGTTCGGTACTCGTCACGCAGCCGTTCCTTGTAGAGCTTGCCGTTGTCGTGACGCGGCAGCTGATCGGTGAAGTCGACGCGGCGCGGGCACTTGAAGTGCGCCAGGCGCTCCCGACAATGCTCGATGAGCTCCCGTGCGAGCCGTTCCGACGGTACGCTGCCCTCTTGCAGCTCGACGACCGCCAGCACGATCTCGCCCCAGTCGGGGTCGGGCACACCGATCACGGCGACGTCGCCGACGGCCGGATGCGCGAGCAAATCGGCCTCGACCTCCGCTGGATAGATGTTGACGCCGCCCGAGATGATGAGGTTCGCGGAGCGGTCGGTGAGGAACAGGTAGCCGTCGTCGTCGAGATATCCGACGTCGCCGAGCGTGAAATGATCGCCGCGATAGCTCGCATCCGTCTTCGCGGGAGCGTTGTGGTACTCGAAGCGGGTCGCTGCGGGAGCCTTCAGATACACGGCGCCGACGACACCGGGGCGGCAATCCTGGCCTTGCTCGTCGAGCACACGAATCGTGTCCGGCGGTCTGGGCTTGCCGACCGTGCCCGGCTTGCCCAGCCATTCCGCGCTCGTTACCCAGGTGCCAAGTCCTTCAGTCGCGGCGTAGTACTCCAACAACACCGGACCCCACCACTCGATCATCGACCGCTTCACCCAGGTGGGACATGGTGCAGCGCCGTGCAGCACGAGCCGCAGCGACGACACGTCGGCGCGGTCGCGAACCTCGGCGGGCATCGAGAGCAGCCGGTGGAACATCGTCGGCACCAAGTGCGTATGCGTGATCCGATGCGCTTCGATCAAGCGCAAGGTCTCCATGGCTGACCAGCCGTCCATCAACACGACACCCGCGCCGGCGCTCAAGGGAACCGCGAGCGAGAAACCCAGCGGCGCTGCGTGGTACAGCGGCCCCGTGCAGAGATGCAGGGTCTCGCCAGGCACGTAGCCGAACGGCGTGACGGCGTCGGCCATCGGTCGCGCACGGTGGACACCCTTCGGTCGCCCGGTCGTGCCCGACGTGTACAGCAGCGACCCGCCGAGCACCGGGTCGCCGATGTCGACGCCCGCCTCATTTGCGATCACATCGTCGTAGCGCTCGAAGGGTTCGATCTCACCGCCCACGGCAAGAAGGACGCGCAGCCCGGCGACGCGCGTCGCGACCGCGCGCGCGACGCCGGCGAAGCGCTCATCGGCCACGAGGATGCGCGCTCCACAATCACCGACGATGTAGGCGGCTTCGTCGGCGGTCAGGTGCCAGTTGAGCGGCGTGTAGCGCAAGCCGCTGCGCTGCGAGGCGGCAACCACTTCCGCGAATTCCGCCCGGTTCGCGATCATGAGCACGATCGCGTCGCCACTGCCGATCCCCCGTGCCTGTAGCGCTCGGGCCAGCCGGTTCGCGTTCGCGTTCAGCTCACCGAAGGTCCGGTTGCCCTGCTCGGAGACGATCGCAACGCGATCGGGCTGACGAGCGGCCCAGTACGCGAGCGTCATACCGCACTGCGCGGCCTGCACGAAGGCTTCGTCGGTCACCGGGTCCGCTCCTCGTCGCCGCTCGGCTCCTTCGGGAGACCGAGCACCTGCTCGCCGACAATGTTGCGCTGCACTTGGGCCGTTCCGCCCCAAATCGTGCTCGAGCGGCTGCCGAGGAAGTCGCTTTGCCAACGGTCGAGCGCGTATCCCTCATTGTCCGGCCTCACCATCGCGTGCGCGCCGCGGAGGTTCATCACCCATTCGTTTAGGTCGCGCGCGTACTCCGACCAGAACATCTTGTTGATCGACGCCGCGGGCCCAGGCTCCTTGTGTGCGACGACCTCCGAGAGGGTGCGCAAACCCGCGAACCGCATGATCTCGACGTGTGTGTACGCCCATGCCAGTTCCTGGCGGACGATCGAGTCGTCGGCGCGGCCGAGACGCCGCGCCTCGTCGACGATCCGCCAAAACTGGCGCTCGTACTGCGCATGCTGCGTCGTGGCGTTGCCGCCCCGTTCGTTCCCAAGGGTCGTCATCGTGACGCGCCAGCCGTTGTTCACCCCACCGATGACGTTGGACAATGGGGCGCGCGCTTCCGTGATGAACGTCTCGCTGAAGTTGCTGTTGCCGGTGATCTGGCGGATCGGTCGCAGCTCGAAGCCATTGGAGGAGCCGTCGGGCTTCTTCATGGGCAGGAGCACGTACGAGATACCCCGGTGCTTCGGCGCGTCGGGATCGGTTCGACAAAGACAGAACATCATGGTCGCCCGGTGTGCTCCCGACGTCCACACCTTCTGGCCGGTCACCACGATCTCGTCGCCGTCGACGATGCCGCGCGTCTTCAGCCCGGCCAGATCCGACCCCGCGTCGGGTTCGGAGAAGCCTTGGCAATAGCGGTCCGTGCCGTCGACGATCCGCGATAGGAAGTGCGCCTTCTGGTCCTCGGTGCCGTGCACGATGATCGACGGGCCGACGAGCCATTCGCCCATTCCGCGGGTGGCGCGGGGCAGACCCGCGCGGCCGAACTCCTCGTTCATCACCGCGACCTCGACCCCACCGAGACCGCGTCCGCCGTACTCCTTCGGCCAACCCACGCACATCAGCCCCGCCTCGTGCAGACGTTTCGCCCAGTCGTCGTAGTCGGGCCCACCACCGATGATTTCCGACTGCACCGCCTCCACGTTGGATGGACGGTTCACTCGCAGCCACTGCCGCACCTCCTCGCGGAAGTGGCTCGCGGTCGGGCCGAGGTCGATCTGCATCGGCATGGTTCCTCCTTACTCTCGGGGTGCGAATTGCAGGAGCTGCCTTCCGTCAGACAGGGCCTGCCAAGTGACGCGAACCGACATGCCGACGTGGACGTCCGCGGCCGCGCACGCCAGGACGTTGCCCATCACGCGCACGCCCTCGTCGAGGTCGATGAGCGCGACCGCGTACGGCCCGTCGGCGGCGTCGCGTCCAGGTCCGGGCTGGTGCTGGACGCTCACCGCATACACGGTGCCGTCGCCGCGCGCCTGGCGCCATTCCACGGTATCGCCGAGACATCGTGGACACGTGGCGCGTGGATACCAGAACGGCCGCTCGCACGACCGGCACCAGGGCAGGACGAGCTTGCCGCGTCGCGTCGCGTCCCAGAACGGCGCGACCTCGTCCGACGCCGGCGGCTCGAGCAGCGGGCTCATCTCGTCGCCTCTGCGCCGAGCACGACCGTCCCCATGGTCGAAAGTACCCCACCCGATCCGTGCGCGACGGCGATCTGTGGACCGCGCAGCTGGCGCTCGCCGGACTCACCGCGCAACTGCCGCGTCGCTTCGACCAGCAAGAACATGCCGTACTGCCCAGGGTGCGTGTACGACAATCCGCCGCCGTTTGTGTTCATCGGCAGCGCGCCGCCTGGGCCGAGCTTGGCGTCCTCGACGAACGCGCCACCCTCGCCCTTGGCGCAGAATCCGAGGTCTTCGAGGTGCAACAGTGCCGTGATGGTGAACGAGTCGTAGCTCATGAGCACATCGACGTCGGCCGTCGTAATCCCCGCCTGCTTGAACGCGGCCGGACCGGAGATGGCGCCGGCGGTGACCGTGAGGTCGGGCATAGCGGTGATCATCGAGTGATCGCTGCACGACGCCGCGCCGAGCACGTAGACGGGAGGCTTCGCGAGGCTATGAGCTCGCGCCGCCGAAGTCATCACGAACGCGCCCGCGCCGTCGGTGACGAGACAACAGTCGAGCCGGTGCAACGGCGACGCCCGCATCGGTGACGCGAGCACGTCGTCGATCGTGATCGACTGTTGGTATCGCGCGCGCGGGTTCATCGACGCCCAGCGGCGGGCGTCGACCGCGATCTGCGCGAGTTGCTCGGACGTCGTGCCGTACACGGCCATGTGGCGGCTCGCCGCGAGTGCGTAGGCTCCAATGGGCAGCCGCAATCCGTACGGCATCTCCCATTCGAACATGGGGTTCGGCCCGGGCGGAGTGCCGAGGCGCCCGCGTGCGCCTCGGCGGGCGCGATCCGAGCGCGGCGTCGCGGCGTACAGCCCGACGACGACGTCACCCAACCCGGAGGCGATCGCCGCGGCCGCGTGCTCGACGTGGAGTTCGTAGCTCGACCCTCCCGTCATCGTCCCGTCCATGAAGCGCGGCTGGATCCCGAGATACTCCGCGACGCCTGGCGCCGAACCGCCGTAGCAGATGCCGTCGACGTCGCCGATCGTGAGACCGGCGTCGGCGAGTGCTTCACGGACCACCTTGGCCTCGAGGACCCGGCCGTGGAGGTCGAGCTCACCAGTCGGGGACACGGCGTCGGCGACCCCGACGATGGCGGCTGCGGCGCGCAGCGCGTGCTCGGTCACGGGCCCGCTCAGGCGAATCTCGCGCCAGCGGCGCGGAACGTATGGGTTGTGGGCGGGTCTGGCCACTGCATCGTCTTCATGATCTGGACGCGACCCCGTTGGCGAGGTTCTGCCCGAAGAAGGCCCAGTGGCGCTTCCATCCTTCTTTTGCTGCCTCGACGCGATAGCTCGGGCGCTCGCTCGAGAAGAAGGCATGACCGGCGTTCTCGAAGGTGTGGAACTCGAACGTCTTGCCGTGCACCCGGAGCTCCCGCTCGATGCGCGCAACGTGTAGGCGACGGATTCTCGTCTTGGGCGCCGAACAGCTCGAGCAGCGGGCAGTGAAGCTGCGGCGTGAGATCGATCGGCGCGACCGGCCGCTGCGGCGTGAGCTCGTCGTCGGCGGCGATGACGCGGCCCCCGTAGCAGTCGACGGCGGCGTCGAGATCGAGGCTGCACGCGACCAGATACGCCTGCCGTCCTCCGGAGCAAAACCGACGACGCCGACGCGCCCGTTCGAATACGGCAGCGCGCGCAGGTAGCGCACACCGGCGTCGACGTCGGCGACGCACCGCGGATCCGGCACCCCGCCGGCTGCGAACGCCGCCGCCGCAGCATCGCCCGCCGTGGCGCCTGCCGCGTAGCGATGGAAGAGATTCGGGCACACCGTCGCATACCCCGAGACCGCGAACGATCGCACGATCTCCTTGATCGAGCGGTCGAAGCCGGGCATGTGGTGGATGACGACCACGCCCGGATACGGACCAGTGCCGAGCGGGCGAGCGAAGTACGCCTCGATATCGTCGCCGCCGGCGCCCACCAAGGTCACGGTGTCGGCCATCATCGGCGCGTCCATCATTGGTCCTCCGTGGTTCGGAAGGTGTCGACGAGACGCTCGATGCCGACCGAGGAGTCGTCACGTTCAGCGGGCGGGAGCTGTAGCGCCGCGACGAGCAATGAAACGAGGTCCACCATCAGCTGCCCCGCTCAATGCGCGATCGCCGAGTAGACGAGCGCCTTCAGCTGGCCCCGGAGGTTGAACGTGCCGGACGGGATCAGCTGGGTCATGAAGATCACGACGAGCTCCTCGACTGGATCGATCCAGAACAGGGTCGAGGCTGCCCCGCCCCACATGTACTCACCTCGGGTGCCCTCGGCCGCCGTCGCGACCGGCCCGTCGCTGACGGCGACGGTGAGCCCGAAGCCCATGCCGTCGAAGCCGACCTCGCCGTAACCACCCCGGAACGCGAAGTCGCGCAGCGTCCCGCCGCCGGGCAGGTGGTTTCCGGCCATCAGCTCGATGGTCTTGCGCCCGAGCACTCGGGCCCCACCCAGCTGCCCGCCGTTCACCAGCATCTGGCAGAACCGCAGGTAGTCAGCCGTCGTGCCGAGGAGTCCTCCTCCGCCCAACAAGAGGGAGGGCATCCGCAACGAGCGGCTCCGCTCGGGGTCGTCGAGCAGGGTGAGCTGCTTGCTCGCGTCGCGGGTGTAGAGCGCGGCGAGACGGTCCGCCTTCCCCTCCGGCACGAAGAAACCGGTGTCGACCATGCCGAGCGGGTCGAAAATCGTGGTCTGCAGGTAGCGGTCGAAGCGCTCGCCGGAGATCACCTCGACGAGACGCGCACACACGTCGGTCGACCACGAGTACAGCCAATGGGCGCCAGGATGGAATCGCAACGGCTCCTGGGCGAGAGCGGCGACGAGGGTTTCGAGCGTGGCACCCTTGCCGAGACCCCGCGCGGGCTTCCCGCCGGCGATGGCGGCGAGGTCGAGACGGGCCTCGGGCGGGCCGTAGCCGATGCCGGTCATGTGCATCATCGCGTCTCGCACCGAGATCGGCCGCTCGGCGTCCACCAAGCGCTTCGTCTCACCGTCGAGCCGCTCGACCACCTTCATGTCGCGGAACTCCGGAAGGAAGCGGTCCACGGGGTCATTGAGCTGGAACAGGCCCCGCTCGTACAACGTGAGGAGCGCGACGCCGGTGATGGGCTTGGTCATCGAGTAGAGCCGCCAGATGGTGTCGTCGAGAACGGGGCGCGCCCGTTCGCGATCCATCAGGCCGAGCGAGCTGGAGTGCGCGATCTGATCAGAGCGGGCGACGACGACCTGGCAGCCGGCGAGCTTTCCCGGTTCGAGGTACCGCGTGCGCAGGTGCTCGTCGATCCGCTCGAGTCGGCTGCCGTCGAACCCGGCAGCGTCGGGATTGATCTTCACAGCGCTCCCCGCTGGGCGGCGCGAGTCGCCGCTGACACTATGTCACTGGTGATGGGCTGTCGCCCGTTGAGGCCTCCCTTGCTGGCGGCCTTGCGACGCGAGCCTCTCGAGGCCGCCTAATTGGGGCGGTCCCGCTCCAAGACCTACGAGCTGGTCGCCGGCGGGTCCATCCCGGTGTTGGCGATCCCAGGGTGGCGCAAACTCGTCGCCCGGGCCACCTTGCAGCGCCCCGTCGAGCAACCGCTCAGCGTCAGGTGAGAGGGCCTTCGACTAATCACGCGAGTAATCACGGACTGGGATTGACGCGCAAGGACTCGACCGACCAGCCGGACGCCAACCCGGGCGTGACCAGCCCAAACGCGACGCCACAGACGGTCTGGACGATCCGGAGCGCCCGGCAAAACCCTGGACGTGGGTTCAATTCCCACCGCCGCCTCCAAGCTGTCTTCCCTGCTCAAGCGGGGTTTCGAACCTCGCGGCCTGGTCCTCGCACATGCGCTGCTGGGGCCTATGGTCGGGGGCGACGGGCGACGGCTTCGGGGGTGCGGGATAAAGCGACGTTTGGTCGCCTGCGTGGCGGTCGCGCTCGGCGCGGTAACGGTCGCTGGCGGTGCCGCGGCGGCAACGAGCAGCCCTCGGGCGAACGCGCAGGCCACCGGTGATGGGTTCATCGCGACCTACCTTTATGCGAGCACGCACGGGGGCGCCCTCGAGAACGGGAACCTTCTAGGGGAAACCTGCGGCACAAAGACCCAGAGCGCCTTCTTCAACAAGCACAACACCTACCTGGCGTCGTGCGAATCGAGTGACGGAACACTCCAGATCTTCGCGATCGTCAACGCGAAGAAGGGAGCACCACTCGCCTTCAACTCCCCCTATCTCGTTGCTCAACTCCACGTGATCTGCAAAGCCGGAGGGGCTGCCTACGCCGAAGGCGTCAAGGGCAAGTACCTACACATCTTCGCCGGGGTCAATGGCTCGGGGTCAACCGCGAAGGGTCTGCGGGACCTCCGCGCCTTGGGGCTGCAGGGCGTGTCCGGTGTCGAGACGACCAAACTGCCCTGCTAACCGACCGGTGCCCGTCCGAACCCGGGTCTCGTGACCCGCTGGTCGGCTCGGCGTCACGTGTTTCCCGGAACATCCCTTGCTCGGCAGCCTGGTAAATATGTTTGAGGCGTAACGTGACCTCATCTCGGCCCGGGGTAGGGCTCGATCCCCGGACAGTGTGGCTGCTGGTCGTTGCTCCGGACTGGAGAGCCCGTTCGACTGCCCGGAAGCACAAACCCTCGGCTGACCGGGTGGCGAGCGGCCGCCGTGCCGGCACCGCGGGGCGGGACGAACTGCGCTCGGTCTGCCATAATCACCGCCCCGTGTCGTCGCCGCGTGGGAGTGACCGTCGGCCATCCTGGGGGACCGCGGCCACGGTCACCCATGAGTTGGCGCGCGGCGGTGGCTGTGATAGCGCCTCGACGGAGGGCCCATGACCGCAAACCCCGGCACGGAGCCTGCCGAGTCGGGGCTGCGCGCCTACGGCCTCGAGATCTTCGCGGCCAGCTTCGCCGCGCTGCTGCTCGAGATCAGCTACACGCGGGTCATCTCCTTCAAGCTCTTCTACTACTACACGTATCTCGTCATCGGCCTCGCCCTGCTCGGCATTGGATCCGGCGGTGTCATCGTCACCATCTCGGGGCGCATCCGGCGTGCAAAGACGAACACCGTCCTGCTCTGGAGCTTTCTGAGCGGCGCGGTCACGGTCGTGATCGGCTACATCGTCGTCGCCCGGGTGTCGATCGACACGCTGAACATCTGGAGCTCCGGCACACGGGCGCAGGTCTCGAGTGTGGTCCGGCTGCTGGTGATCTGCGTCGCGATCTTCGGCTCGTTCCTCGCCGTGGGCGTGATCGTGGCGACGCTCTTCGCGCGACGCTCGGACCGGATCGGTCGCCTCTACTTCGCCGACCTACTCGGCGCGGGTCTGGCCTGCGCGGTCGTCGTCGCGCTGATCGGGTCGATCGGCCCGCCCGCCACGATCATGCTCGCCGGCCTCATCCTCGCGTTGGCGGGACTCTTGATCGCCGTCCGCGACTACCGACGAACCATCGGCGTCGGTGCCGTCCTCGTCGTCGTCCTCGGCACGCTCGTCGTTCAGCCCCAGCTCTTACCCGAGCAGCGCGACGACGCCACTAAGACCAGCCTCACGTCGGCCAACACGATCTACTCCGCCTGGAGCCCAATCTTCCGGGTTGACGTCACCAACTTGGGTAACGAGCGGCTGCTCTTCCACGATGGGCTGCTCGGCTCGGCCATCTACCGCTACGACGGCAACCCGGCCACGCTGACCCGTTTCAATACGGACCCCCGCAAGCTCCCGTTCGCGGTGGCAGGCAAGCCGCCCCGCCGCGTCTTGATCATCGGTGCCGCGGGCGGCAACGAGATCCTCACCTCCCTCTACTTCAACGCCGGCCACATCGACGCGGTAGAGCTCAACCCCGTGACCTACTCGCTGGTCACTGACAAGTACGCGTCGTACGACGGCCATCTGGCACAGAATCCGAAGGTCCATTACGTCAACGGCGACGGTCGCTCCTACCTCGCGCGAAGCGACAAGCAGTACAACCTCGTCTGGTTCCCCGCCCCGGACAGCTACTCAGCAACGAACGCGGCCACCGCCGACGCGTTCGTGCTCTCGGAGAGCTATCTGTACACGACGAACGCCGTGGTCAGCAGCCTCAACCACCTCGCCCCGAATGGGATCCTGGCCGTCCAGTTCGGCGAGTTCGACAAGCCAAATCGGACCCTGCGCTACGTCGCGACCGCTAGGAGCGCGCTTGGCAAGCTCGGGATCCACGACCCGACCGACCATATCCTCGTCGCGACCTCATCCGCTGATGTGCTGGGCCGGTCACTCACCACCATCCTCGTCAAGCGGCAGGCGTTCACGGCGACCGACGTGGACCGCTTCCTGGCCGCGATTCCGACCATTCCCGGGGCTTCGCTCCTCTACGCCCCCGGTCATGCGGGCAAGGCGAACGAGGTCAGCAAGCTCGTGCGGACGCCGGGCAGCCGGATCGACTCCTTCTATGACAGTTACCCGTTCGACGTGCGGCCCGTCACCGACAACCAGCCGTTCTTCTGGCACTTCACGTCCTTTACCCAGGTTCTGCGCGACTTCACCAAGCCGATCGATCCCCACGACTTTGAAGAGGCGATCGGTGAACGTGTCCTTGTCCTCCTGCTCGGCATCTCGGTGCTGCTCGCGGCCGTGTTCCTCCTCCTGCCGTTCCTGGCCATTCGAAAGACCTGGTCGGCGCTGCCCCACAAACGTCGGTCGGCCACCTATTTCGGGCTGCTGGGCCTCGGGTTCATCTTCTTCGAGGTGACGCTGATCGAGCGGCTCACCCTCTTCCTGGGTTACCCGACCTACTCGCTCACCGTGACGCTCATGTCGCTCCTGATCTTCACCGGCGTCGGCGCGTACCTGAGCGAGCGGTTCAAGGACCGGGGCGCGAGCGTCGCACCAGTGCTGGTCGCAGCGATCACGGCGCTGACGCTCTTCTACCTCTTCGGGCTGATGCCGCTGACCACCGCGCTGTTGAGCTGGCCGTTGGCGGCCCGGATCCTGGTCGCGCTCGCGGTGCTCGCCCCCCTCGGTGTCTGCCTGGGCATGTTCATGCCGCTCGGCCTCGGAGCGGTCGCCCGCACCACCGACCACGCCCGCGAGTACGTCGCGTGGGGATGGGCGGTGAGCGGCTTCGCGTCGGTCATCGGCTCGGTGCTGTCGACCATCCTCGCCATGACGTTCGGCTTCGGTGTCGTGCTGGCCCTGGCGCTGGGCATCTACCTCATCGCGCTCGCGATACTCCCGACGCTGCTCCGCGCTGGCGTCGGCGCTGCGGCCAGCGCCCCCGAACGGGGCTCGGCGCTGGCCGCGACCAGTTCCTTACCGACGAGCCCGCGTCGTCGGCGGTCCGCGACCAGCACCGTCGGGTCCCGAGACCTCGGAGCCCGGCCGGGCCGATCCCGCCGGCGCATCCGCCGTGCCGGTGAACCCGGTGGGGGGTCAGAACTCGATCACGCCGCTGCCCTGCTGGCTCGCAGGAGCGTGCCGGTGGAGCCCGTCGCACGATCGACGACGCTTGGTGACTAGCCGATCGCGGCCGGTTGTTCGGTGCTCGTGAACGAGGTGACCACCGGGGCTTCGGTGCTGGGGTGGCTACGGGCGGGCGATGGGCATCTGGAGCTCGGTCACATTCGCCGCGGGGTTGTTATCGTGCCATTCGAGATCGAGATCGAGATCGAGATCGAGGTCGCGGCTGCGCCCGGCGAGGCGATCGCCGCTGTCTTCGCTCCAGCCCACCAAGGCCTCGTAGACCGGCTCGACGTTTTCCATAGACCCATGGTGCAGGACTGATGCCACCTCAATGCTCGGCAGCTCCTCCACCCGGACCGGGCCATCGTCAGAGACAGTCTGGTCGCCGAGATCGAAGCCGGCGTGGAGCACGACACTCTGTCGTCGTTGGGTTCCTCATACCATCCGACGCAGACACCGGGTCGGGCACCAGCCCGGTCGAGGTGGGCCAACACATCCGGAAGCAGTCGGCCGAAGACCGGCCCCAGGTTCTCAGACCCGAACCCGGGCGCAGTGGCGGAGGCCTGTGCGATCCGCATCGCCTCGGTGGTCTTGACGACGACGTTGGGACTGTTCATCATGGTGCTCCCTTCGAGTGCTCGGAGGTGCGCTTCGACTCGGCGGAGTCGGGCTTGCTCGTCGGCCACGGTCTGCTCGATTTGGGCCTGGCGAATGCGCAGCATGCCCCGCAGCTGATCGAGCGGAGGCTCCGCATCGAGCAGCCCGCCGATCTGCTCGAGGCTGAAGCCGAGATCCCGCAGCGCCAGGAGCCGGTGGAGCCGGCTCCGCTGGGCCACGGCATAGGACCGATATCCCGTTGCCGCGTCGACCCGGCTGGGCTGGAGCAATCCCAGCTCGTCGTAGTGGCGCAGCATCCGGGGCGAGACCTGTCCGAGTCGGGCGAACTCTCCGATGTTCAACATGACGACCTCAGTGATCCGCCCTCACACCGTGGCAAGGTCAAGCGTGAATTCTCCTGGCTCGGGACCTCACGGGCTGCTCGGTCAGCTCCGCCCACAACTGGGTGGTCTCGGTCGCTGAGTGGGCCGCCCGGAGAGCGCCCCAGTCGGTGGTCGGCCGCAGATCAGCCGCGAGGGTCGGTGCCGGGAGACACTCAGCGCCAGGCTTGGGCCAGACGAGATCGCGATCGCCCCCCGGAGACGGCGGAGAACAGGCAGTCGGGGAGCCGGGTGGTGTTGTCGTCCACGACGGCGTCGCCCAAGCCGTCGGGTCGCGTACGGTCACGTCGGCGCTCCGCGGCGGGCTCCGAGTCGACCCCCGCCCCCGCCAGGAACTCTGCGCACGAGCTCACGCCACCTCCAACCCCGACCGAGAACGCCGAACCGCTGTCCCGTGACAGGAGATCACAATGCGTCACCTCTCGTTCCGTCCGGCACTGACCCTTCGCGGCCGCACCTTCAAGGGACTACGAGGCTGGGCCGGCAAGCCCCTGCACCCGCCGCTCACCGATGTGCCCGTCGGGGCATACATGATCGCCGCCGCCTTCGACGTCATCTCCGTCGCCGGACAGCATGAGCGCTGGGCCCGCGACTTCTACCGGGCGGGCACGTTCGTCCTCGTGGCGGGCGGCGCCGTCTCCCTCCTCGCAGCACTGACCGGATTCTGGGACTGGCTGCGCTCCACCGAGGCTGGAACGCAGGCCCGCCGCACTGCCAACGCCCACGCGCTGACGATGGTCACCGTCACCGTGCTGGTCTTGGCCAACCTCGGCACCCGCATCCTCGCCTACCCCGGCCACTCCTCCACCCCGGTCGTCTCGCTCGTGCTGTCCCTCGTCGCTGCCTTCCTGACCATCATGGGCGGCACGCTCGGCGGCTCGCTGGCCTTCGACTACGGGTTCAACGTGGAGACAGCCGGCGACAGCCCGGTCTGGCACAAGTCCGAGACGGACATCAAGCACAGCGACAACACCAGCTGAGGGCCGCGCCGGACGGGCCGTGACTGGCCAATAGACGTTTCGGCGGTCGGCGCGAGCAGATCGCGACGACCCGGCGGTCACGACGCCTGGCCGGGGGCACGGACCGAACCCCGGCTTGACAACCCCACGCGTCCGTCCGTCGAGGTGGGAGACCCGGCCCCTGGTCGGGGCCCGAGATCGTGGGTCGGCTCCCGCGACCCCGCGTGCGATGACCGATCAGCCACGCAGCGATGATCGGACTCGTGGCCTGGCTCGAGCTATCGACGCGGGCAGGGACACGCGCGAGGATCGGGTGACCTGAAGCTGGGGGTGGAGGTGATCGGGGTGCCGAGCCCGCGTGCCCACGACGATCTCGAGGCCATCCTCGCCCTTGCGACCGCCGACGACGGGGAGCTGCTGCACCCGGTCGGCGCGGCGTTCGATGCCACCTTCACCTGGGACTACGCGAAGGGCTCCCGACCCGCGCTCGACAAGCTCTACGAGAAAGCCAAGATCGCGCAATGGAACGGCACGGTCGACCTGGACTGGTCGATCGACGTCGATCCGGAGCGAACCGCGGTCGAGCTCTCGCGCAACGACCGCCGCATGCAGTACGTCCGGTCGCTCGTCGAGGAGCCGGGGTCACCGGTCGCCTCGTGGGGCGAACCAGAGATCACCCGCTACGCCATGGAGAACCTCTCACACCGGGTCAGCCAGTTCCTGCACGGCGAACAAGGCGCCCTGTTGTGCACGGCCCGCATCGTCGAGACCGTCCCGTGGATCGACGCCAAGTACTACGCCTCGACGCAAGTGATGGACGAGGCGCGCCACGTCGAAGTCTTCGCCCGCTACCTCGACGAGAAGACCGCCACCCGCTACTCGATCAACGCCCACTTACGAGCGTTGATCGACGACGTGCTCGCCGACTCCCGCTGGGACATCACCTATCTCGGCATGCAGATCCTCATCGAGGGCCTCGCCCTCGCGGCGTTCGGTGCCATGTACAAGACGACCTCCGAGCCATTGTTGAAGCAGCTGATCCGATACGTGATGAGCGACGAGGCTCGCCACGTCGCGTTCGGCGTCCTCTCGCTGCAAGAGGCATACCGGGACCTGACCGGACCCGAGCTTCGTGAGCGCCAGGAGTTCGTCTACGACGGGACACTGCGAATGCGCGACCGGTTTCTCCATCAGGAGGTTTGGGAGCGCCTCGGCGTGTCCGCTCGGGCGATCGTCCCGTACTTTATTCGGCAGAACAACGAGGAGGAGCTCCTGTTCCAGCGGATGCTGTTCTCCAAGATCGTGCCGAACTGCAAGAAGCTCGGGCTGCTCGACGAACGCCGGCCCTGGCTGCGCGACCGCTTCCGTGACATGGGTGTGATCGAGTACGAGGACTTTGTCGATACCAGCGCTGAATACTCCGAGCTGAACGCGATCGAGAGCGATCGCCAAGCGGGAGCACCCGTCTGAAGCTGGCGGGGGCTCGGGGCGTGGTCACCGGCGCGTCTCGCGGTCTCGGGGCCCGCCTCGCCGCACTCGTCGCGGACCGAGGCGCGCGGGTGGCGCTCGTCGCCCGGTCGCAGGATCCGATCGCGAAACTGGCCGCCGACCTCGGCGGCGACGCGTATCCGGCCGATCTCGCCGAAGCGGAGGGAATCACCGAACTCGTCCGCCGCATCGCGGCCGACGGTCCCATCGATGTCCTCGTGAACAACGCCGGGCTCGACCTCACCGGGACGTTCACCGAGCTGGCGTCGGAACGCATCTGTGAGCTGATCATGGTCAACCTGCTCGCACCGATGCTGATGAGCCGCGCCGCTATCCCATACATGCGTACCCAGGCCCGAGGCCACATCGTGAACGTCTCGTCGCTCGCGGGGACCAACGCGCTGCCCGGTCTCGTTCCATACTCGACGTCGAAGGCCGGACTCAGCCACTTCACCGCATCGTTGCGCGCCGAGCTGAAAGGAACGCCGATCACGACGACGTTGGTTGAGATCGGCCCGGTGGACAGCACGATGATGGAGAGTCTGCGTGTCCACGAGCCGACCCGTCGTGCCCTGCAGCGCCTCGAAACCTTGCATCTGGCGGCTGATCTCGACATGGACCGCGTCGCCGTCTCCCTGGTCGAGGCGATCGAGCACGGCCGACGCCACGTCCGGCTTCCCCGGCGGGACGCGGTGTTTCCGCTCTTCACCGAGACCCCCCGACGGCTCACCGAGTGGCTGCTCACCGGACTCGACCCCGAGTGAAAATTCCCACGACGGTCGCCGAGCTCACCCCGGAATGGTGTAGCGAGGCGCTGGGACGCCCGATCACGCGCGTCACGCCGACACCACTCGGGGTCGGCGTGGGCCTGGTCGGGCAGCTCTTCCGACTCGACCTCGACGGAGAGTCGACGGTCATCGCCAAGCTGGCCGCGCCGACGGACGAGACTCGGTTCGTCGCGGCGGTGCTGAACATGTACGGGCGCGAGGTCGGGTTCTACACCGAGCTCTCGGACCGCACCACGATCGGACATCCGGCCTGTCACTACGCCGCTCACGATCCCGGGACGCAGGACACGGTGCTACTCCTCGAAGACGTCGCGCCGCGCGGCCGGGCGCTGGATCAAGTGGTCGGCTGCACCCTCGGCGAGGCGCGGGCGGCGATCCGCACCCTGGCGCGGTTGCATGCCTGCTTCTGGGATGATCCCACCCTCGCGGAGGTCGGCTGGCTCTCCCGCCTCTGCGACGACCCGTACCCCGGGGCCGTCGCGATGGCCTACGAGCTCGCCTGGCCACGCCTACAAGAGCTGTTCCCCGACGCGATCAGCCCCGCCGTCCAGACCTTCGGCGACACCTACGTCGCAAAGATCCCGGCGTTGTTCGCACGGCTCTCCGAACCTCCGCTCGTGCTCTCGCACGCCGACTGGCGCCTCGACAACCTGTTCTTCACGCCGGACGGTGAGGTCATCGCCGTCGACTGGCAGCTAGTCGACCGCTCAGCGGCCCCGCGAGATCTCGCGTACCTCATCACGCAGAGCGTGAACATCGGGGGCAGCGAAGGGTACGAGGACGCGTTCTCCACCTATCTCGCCGACCTCGCCGACCATGGCATCAAGCCCGACGAACGCTGGGCGTGGGACATGTATCGGCACGGGGCCATGCTGGGCTTCGTCTATCCCGTCATTGCCGCCGGCGCGCTGACCGTCGAGGACCCACGCCACGTCGAGCTGTGTCGGGCGCTGCTGGTTCGAAGCATCCGAGCGATCGAGGTCCTGGAGGTGTTCGACCTCCCCCTGTGAGGCGCCCGCCGGAGGGGGCGGCCCGAGCGGACGGGCATCGCCGGTTGGGTTCGGCTCTCGATCAGGGCTTCAGTCTGGGGCCTGTCCCGGCCGACAAGAGTGGGGAGATCGTCCATCCGGAGTCGCCATGCCCGTGCCTCGTCCCCGCCGGCTGACCGGCTCCGCCGGCCGGCGGGTCGCGGTCGCGCTCGGGCTGCTGGGGATCCTGGTCACGGCCTGCGCCCCGCTGCCCCCGCCACCGACGACACCGCCGCCGACGCCCCCGCCCACCACGCCACCGGCGATGACCCCTCCCGGGGCGCTGCCGGCCGGGCTGCCGGACCGGCTCGGAATCGGTCTGGCCGCCTCGACCGACGACCTCGCCCCCTCCGGATGGGTCGCGAGCACCGGCGTGCCGTTCGACTACGCGTATCAGTACCTAGCCGGTGGGGTGAACACCGGCGGGGGCTGGCAGACCTGGAACGCCAACGCGCAGTTCCCGCTGCTCTACGCCCAGGCGGCCAAAGCACGCGGCGCGATCCCCGTTCTCACCTACTACATGCTCCTGCAGTCGACCGGCCCATGCGGGAGCTGCGGCGAGGCCCGGCAGGACCTCACCAACCTCAACACCACTGCGTTGATGGCGGCCTACTACCAGGACTTCACCACGCTGCTGCAGCGACTGGGCTCGACCACGGTCGGTGGCCTCGCCGGGTACGGCGGCACGGTCATTGTCCAGGTGGAACCCGACCTGTCGGGTTACGCCGAACAGGCGGTGCTCGACCCAGCCGATAACTGCTACGGGTACTGCACCGGTACCGGGAATGATCCGAACCTGCTGCGCGCCTCGGTTGCCAGCAGCGGGAACGCCGACGTCGCCGCCTACCCCAACACGTGGCGCGGCTTTAACCTCGCGCTCTTGCATCTCCGCGATCGGTACGCCCCCAACGTCGAGCTCGGGTTCCACGTCAGCAACTGGTCCACCGGACCGGACATCGGCAGCGACCCCAGTGCCGCGCTGAACGGCACGACACAAGGTGACCTCGCGGGATCGTTCGCGGCGGCCAGCGGGGTGACGTCGGCGCCCGCCGGGACCTCCACGTATAACCTCGTCTTCAACGACGTCGCCAACCGCGACGCGGGCTACGCGAAGTACGTGCTCGGGCAGTCCAACGCGTTTTGGGACCAGCGCAACGTCACCCTGCCCGACTTCACTCGCTGGGAGCAGTACCTCAGCGCGGTGACCTCGACGACCGGACGACGGGCCATCGTCTGGCAGGTCCCGCTCGGCAACCAGTGGTCACGATCCGAGAACAACACCCCCGGCCACTACCAGGACAACAAAGCCGAGTACTTCTTCGCCCATCCGAACGAGCTCACCACCGTCGGCGCGATCGCGGTGCTGTACGGGCAAGCCACCACGGGAAGCACCACGAACACGGACGCCGACCACGACGGAATCACCAACCCGTCCTCCTTCTGCACAACCGACGGACTGAGCACCGGAACGGCGTGCAACACCCACGTCGCCACCGTGTCCGACGATGATGGCGGCTATCTCCGGACCGCCGCCGCCGCCTACTACGTCGCGCCCTTGCCGCTCGGGTGACCTCGGCGCGCCAGCCGCTCGAGCGGGTCGGACGGGGCGGCCGGCCCGTAACCTCCAGGGGGACCATGGCGGACTGGTCAACGATCTCCTCGCTGGCGACCGCCGGCGGCACGCTCGTCCTGGCTATCGCCAGCTCCGCGACGCGATCGCAGCGCGAGATCGCCTGACGATCCATCTGCTGTACAGCGACCACGAAGGCGGCCAGCGCCCTATCAGCCGCTTCGTGCTACCCCCCGCCGACGACGACTCGGCGTGGCTGTGCTCGGTCGGCCGGCAGTGGAATCTCGACCGAGTCGACCCCCGGTAACGACCACCCGGGGAGAGGCGACCGTCGACTGGCCCGCCGGCGGATCGGTCGTACCCTGCATTCGTGGACGAGGCCGGGCGGGCCTGGATCGTGCAGGCGACCGGGACCAGCAACGTTCGAGCTGTTCGCTCCCTGAACTTCGGCGTCTCTTCCGATCTCACCCTGGTCGAGGCCGACGGTCGAGCGCTGGTTCTTCGCCGCTGGGATCGCCCCGACCTCCTCGACCAAGACCCGGACGTGGTGAGCAACGAGATGCGGGCACTCAAGGCCGGGCGGGCGGTCCTCGGAGGTGTTGTTCCCGAGCCGATCGCGGGGGACCGGTCAGGGCGCCGGGCCGGGTGTCCCGCAGTGTTGATGACCCGGGTCCCGGGGGCGTCTGTCGTGCGCGACCTCGACGTCGGTCGGCTCGCGGCGCCGGCGGCGGCGCTCCACACGGCGACCGTGCCCCGCGACCTGCCAACATCCCAGCACTGGTTCGACCCCGGTGGGCTTGCCATCCCGGCGTGGACGAGCGCGCCGGCCGCGTGGGCGGCCCTCCTCGACATCGTGCGAGGTCCGGAGCCGGCTGCGTCGGCCGTGTTCCTGCACCGCGACTATCACCCGGGCAACGTGCTCTGGTCACATGGCGCGATCAGCGGGATCGTGGATTGGGCGTCCGCGAGCCTGGGCCCGCCGGGCATCGACGTCGCGCACACCCGCACCAACCTGGCCCTCGTCGACGGCGTCGATGCCGCCGCGGCGTATCTGGCGGCCTACACCGCGCGGGTCCCGTCCTATCGACACGCCGCGTGGTGGGACGCCGCCGACCTGGTCGGGTTCGACGACGACTTCTCGGGGGTGCTCGCCTTCAACACGTTGGGCGCGCGCTTGGACGTCGCGACGCTTCGTGACCGCGCCGACGCCTTCGCCGTGACACTCGCTCGGGGCTCGTGAGGCGCCCGGGCGGCCGTGGCAGCCTCGGCGCGACCGCACCGATTGGTTCAGCCGGCTTTGACGTGCGCCCGCGGGGGTGGAGTCACCGCACCCGGCGGCGGAATCGGCCCGGGTTGACCCGGGAGGCAATTCGAGGGTCGTGAGGTGGCGCCGGGCTCAGCCAGCTTGGGCGGCTCACGGAACGCCGGTGTGCCGTGCAGGTCGAGCGCGTCCAGGAGGTCGTCGGCGTTGGCGTCACGGTAGGTGAGCGCCGGCAGGTTCCACTTGGTCTCGATCAGCTTCAAGATCGACGTGTGGTCGTGAACGACGTGCGACACGTAATCGCGCCGCGCGTAGGGCGACACGATGGCGGCGGGAACCCGGAACCCGTACCGGTCGTAGCCGCCCGGCTGATCGGGAGGGACCTGGATATCGGGCGGGATGTTGTCCGGTTTGACCGCTCGCGGCGGGGGCACGTGGTCGTAGTAGCCGCCGCCCTCGTCGTAGGTCCAGATCAGGACGGTCTTGTCCCAGCCCGGGCCTTGCATGGCGGCGTGGATGACCCGCGACACGAAGGCTTCCCCGACTTGGATGTCCTGGGGGTCCTCTTCGGACTCCATTTCGAACTCGGCGTCGACGAAGCTCACCGCGGGCAGGGTCCCAGCTGCGGCGTCGGCGTAGTACTGGGCGATCGGGTGGATCTTGTCCTGGTTGCCGGTGAAGACCGATTTGAAGAGGCCGACTTGGGGCAGGTCGTTGAAGTAGTCCCGCCACGAGATCCCGTGCGCGTTCAACTGGTCGAAGATCGTCCCGTTCGCCGGTGACGGGCCGAGCAGATACTTGGTATCCGTGCTCACGATTCCGTACGCGGTTCCGGCCATGAGGAAGCGCCGGTTCGGGTAGGTCTGGGCGAGAACCGAGGAGAACCACCGGTCACAGAGCGGGAAGGTCTTGGCGAGGCTGTAGTAGAACGGAATCTGCTCGCTTGAGAAGTAGCCCATCGCGACGGGGCCGCTGCCTCGCACGAACCCGTCGTTGCGGCCGCCGTTGTAGGAGACGTGGCTGCTGTTCCACGACTGGCTCGGGCCATTGGACTGGCACGCGTTCGCCATCGGGAACGCGTGGACGAAGTCCCCGGTGGTCTCGGCGTTCGCGGCGGTCGGCTGATGCGCCTTGTCGAGGGTGAAGCCGTCACCGCGGTCGAGCAGGCCGAGATAGTTGTCGTAGGAATGGTTCTCCATCATCAAGACGATGATGTGGTCGATCTGCGGTACCGCGTTCGTGCCGGCCGGGAGGTGCCGATTGGGCAGCGAGCCCGGGCGGCGAAGCGGCGCGTGGGTGGCCGCGTCGAGCGCCCCGGCCATCCCGGGGGGGAGGGCCAGCGACGCTCCGAGGCCTGCACCGAGCGCCGCGCCGGCTTGGACGAACTGACGACGAGAGATCGGTCGGCCCATGGCTAGCGCGCCGACCCAGCCAGCATCGTCGAACCTGCCTCATGCTGCATCGGGGGATTATTGCCGGTCGTCGACGGGTCGGGCCAGGTCAGCCCGACCACTTCGGCCGGCGTTCACTCGCGAGTTACTCACCGCGTCCCGGGTCGATCGGCGACGCGCCGGGCCGTCACGGGTGTGGGATCCTGCATCATGGGAATCGGCTGGCGACCGTCGGCGGCATCGACGCTCGCCGCGCTCCTCGCCACGGCCGGTACGACGCATTTCGTCGCGCCCGGCTTCTACGACTCGATCGTCCCTCGGGTGCTTCCTGGTTCCGCGAGGAGTTGGACGCTGATGAGCGGTGCGGCGGAGCTCGCGTGCGCCGCGGCGGTCGCGAATCGCCGCACCCGCCGCGTCGGGGCGACGTTGGCCGCGGTGCTGTTCGTCGTGGTGTTCCCCGCGAACCTGCAGATGGCCGTGGATTCGCGTGGAGCCTCGACGCTGGACCAATTCCTGGCGTGGGGACGGCTCCCGTTGCAACTGCCGCTCGTGTGGTGGGCGCTGCGGGTCCGGCGCGGCGCGGCTCGGATCGACGACGCAGCGGCGCCCTCGTGAGCGCCCGGCGGTCGAGGGGCAGGCGATGCTCGGCTCAGCGAGTTCCGTGCTGCAGATCCCCAGCGGGTTCGCTCCCGGATCGCGGACGGTGGCGAGCCAGCGGTTCGGCCCGTCGGGGACTGGAGGGTCGAGGACTTCACTCCCGTTGGTGCGAACCAGCTCCAGGCTGGCGTCGATGCGATCGACGTGGATCCATGCCAGCAGGCCCGGGGCCGCGGGCCGGTCGGTCACCCACTGGCCGATGAGGCCGGGTGCTTCGAGGCTGGGATGGGGTCGTTCGATGCGCCAGCCGAAGATCCGTTCGTAGAACGCGCCGAACTCGACCACGTCCATCGCGGGGATCTGGAGGGACGACAGCTGGCCGCGGACCGGCCCACTCGGCTCGGCCGGGCCTCGACGGCCTCGACCGCCAGGACCGCGCCGCCCGGCGGGGCGATCGGGGCGGGGAACTCGCGCACTTCGTAGGTGCCGTCGCCGAGGAAGACGCCGGCCCGCACCCTGGGTCCGCTCATCGGGTCATCTCCGTTTGTCGCGGTGCCGCTGCGAATAGGCCTGCATGTAGTCCCGCACTTCGCTCGATTGGGCCGCGATCATCTGGTTGCGGTTCTCGAGCGCGATCGCGGTGGCCATGTTCGGCGTGTCGAGGTTCGCCCACATCACTTCCTTCGTCATGAAGAGCCCGAGCTTTGTGTACGACGCAATCTGGGTGGCGAGCTCGAACGTCGCGTCGCCGAGCGCGGCGTCGTCGACCACTCGCGAGACCAGGCCGAGCCGGTCGGCTTCGTCGGCGCCCACGGTCCGCCCCGTGACGATCAAGTCGAAGGCGCGCGACGCTCCGATCAGGCGGGGGAGCAGGTAAGTCACGCCGATGTCGGTTCCGGTCAACCCGGTCTTGATGAACGCCGAGCAGAAGGTCGCCGATCGCGCCGCGATGCGCAGGTCGGCGGCCAGCGCGAGCGACAGGCCGCCACCGAAGGCGGGTCCGTTCACGGCCGCGATGACCATCTGGGGTGTGCCGCGGATGTGGATGGGCAGATTGGCGAGGAAGGCTTGGCCGTCGACGCCGGCGTGGGCGCTGCGATGCGTCCCCGGCGGGGGTGGCTGGCCGAAGTCCTGAAGGTCGAGGCCGGCGCAGAAGCCCCGACCCGCACCGGTCAGGACGACGACGCGGCAGTCACTGTCGGATCCGACCTCGTCGAGCGCGTCGTGCAGGTCGCCGGCCAGCGGGTAGTCGAGGGCGTTCAGGCGCTCGGGGCGGTTCAGCGTGATCCGCTGCACGTGGGGGGCAAGCTCGTCGATCATGACGGTGTCCATGCCGGGCTCCTCGGGGTGGGTGGCGATGCTGGCGCGGGGTGCGGTCCGTCGGCAACCGACGGCGGGTGAGCCCGCGGGGACCGGGCGGCTCACCCGCCCCATCCGATGGTCCGCCGGGTGCGCCGTAGCCTCCCCGGGTGGGGACGAGCCGGTTGGAGACGTTTGCCGACGGGGTGTTCGCGATCGCGGCGACGCTGCTCATCTTGAGCGTCGACTCGCAAGTCTCGAGTGGCACGACCCACCTGGGCCATGACCTCCTCCGGATCTGGCCGTCCTACGCCGCGTACGCGGTGAGCTTCGTGACCATCGGGGTGATCTGGGTGAATCACCACACGCTGTTCAACCAGCTCCGGATCGTGGACCGAGCCTTCCTGCTCCAGAACGTGCTGTTCCTGCTCTGTGTCGCGTTCATCCCGTTCCCGACCCGCCTCCTCGCCGAACAGATCCGGATGCACGGCGCGTCCACCGCGGCGGTCACCTACGGCGTGACCTTGACCGTGACGGCGGTCATGTTCAACGTGATCTGGCTCTACGCGTCGCGGGGCGGCCGGTTGCTGCGCGCCGACCGCGATGAGGCGGTCGTGCGCGGCATCACGCGCAGCTACCTGCCCGGCCCCGGGATGTACCTCGCGGCGACTGTGGTGGCGCTGGTGAGCGCCACCAGCGCCTGCGTCCTCTACGGGGCGATCACGGTGTTCTATGTCGTGGAGAGCTCCGTGTTCGGGCGCGCCCATCACGCCTCGTAAGAGGTCTCCTGCCCCGCCGAGCGGGCTCGCCCGACGAAGCGCCGAACCCGGTCGGGATCCTTGCCGCGTCGGTGGTCAGGCCGGCTGGTGTTCGTCTCCGAGTCCACGCCGTCGGGACGGACGCGCCGTACCGCCTCGCCAATGTTGTCGGGCCCGAGGCCGCCGGCGAGGATCACCGGAGTCTGGACTGCGCGGACGATCTCCGCGCTCAGCGCCCAGTCGTGGGTCAACCCAGTCGCGCCGACGACCCCGCTGGTGGGGTGCGTGGTGTCGAGCAGCAGGTAGTCAGCCACGGGCGCGTACCGGCGGGCGAGGCCCACCGCCTCGGGGCCCGTGACCGGCACCGTGCACATGAGGCGTAGGCCGGTCTCCCGTCGAAGGTCAGCGAGCTCGTCGGGCTCGAAGCGGGTGGCTCGCGCGAGGTGGAGGATGTCCGGTCGGGTCGTCCGGGCGGTGTGACGGACCTGGTCGAGCCCGGTGGCCAGCGTGCACACGACGCGCTGCACGCGTCCCTCGAGCGCGGCGAGGATCGTGCGCGCGGTCTCGAGGTCGATCTCGTCCCAGGCTTCGTGGCCCTCGCGCACCACGAGGCCGACGTGATCGGCGCCCGCGTCGACGCAGAGCAGCGCGTCATCGATGGTGGTGATCCCATAGAGCTGCACGAGCACGGAAACCCAGCATGGCACCGAGCCCGCGCCGCCGCGTTCCACCGGGCGCTCGGGACGGGGTCTCCGGTGCCCGTCCTCGGGTGCCCCTGCGTATGCTGCGCGCCGAGCGCGAGACCACCGCGCGCGAGCGACGAATGGGGTCTTTCATGGCAGCGGTCGAGCCGGGAACCGAGCCGTTTCGAGCGTGCTACGGGCCCTGGTCGGTCGTCCTGGGTGCCTCGGAGGGCCTCGGGGAGGCGTTTGCGCGCGACGCGGCTGGGCGCGGTCTGAACGTCGTCGTCGCGGCCCGACGAGCCGGGCCGATCGAGTCCGTGGCGGCCGCGCTGCGCTCCGACTTCGGAGTGGAGGCGCGCGCCGCCGTGCTGGACCTCGGCTCCCCCGACTTCCTCGCCGGTCTGCGACCGGTGACCGACGACGTCGACGTCGGCCTCGTGATCTTCAACGGCACCGGATCCTTCGTCGGCCCCTTCCTCGACGAGGGCCGTGACCACGCGTCCGAGCAGGTGGCGATCAACGTCGAGGCGCCCATCACGTGCTGCGACCACTTCGGCCGGTCCATGGTGGAGCGCGGGCGGGGCGGAATTGTGCTGATGGGCTCCGGCGCGGGGGTCGCGGGCACGGCCGGCCTCGCCGTGTACTCGGCGACGAAGGCGTTCATGCTCACCCTCGCCCAGGCGTTGCACGAAGAATGGCGGGCACGGGGGATCGACGTCCTCGGCGTGGTCGGCCCCGCGATCGACACGCCGAACTTCCGGCGGTCCTTCGACCACGACCCCAACCAGCTGCCCCGCCCCGCGATGTCGCCCGACGAGGTGGCGGTCGAGGTCCTCGACGCGCTCGGCCATGAGATGGAAATGATGCCGGGGGCCGCCAACCATGAGGGCTACCGGATGCTGTCGGCCATGCCTCGCATCGACCAGGCGCGGGCCCTCTCCGCGACGTTCGCGGCCACCCAACGCTCGGAGTCCTGACCCACCCGCCGCCCGTGTGCGGGCTCTCGGCGCCGCCGCGGACCATGGCGTCGGGTGCCTACAGGCCGTCCCAGGCGGTGAAGTTCTTGAACGGCACGTTCGTGCCGACGTCGAGCTGGATCACGATGTGGGCGCCGATCGTGATGTTGCGCGGGTTGCCGGTGAAGAGCTGCCCGTTGCGATAGGCGGTGACTTTCCCGTGCGCCGGCCCGACCTGGTTCGGGCCGAGCGGCTGGCGCCAGATGTCGAAGTAGTTCCCCAGCGTGTAGGTGCGTTGGATCGGGGACTCGATGTGGATGATGCCGTCGGAGGTATGGGCGTGCAGCCAGTAGAAGCAGGTGCCCGCGACCACGAACGAGCCCGTGGCACCGGCCTCGGTCTGGCGGGGCGGCGCGATCCCGATCCCCATCGGGATGCTGCGTTGGTGACCGTCGACGAAGATCGCCAGGTGCGAGTGGACGTGGAAGAGCAGCTGCTCGCTGGTCTCGCACTTGATGCCGTCCACGGTCGTGTTGGGGCCCGGCGAGCCGTTGTCGAAGCTGGCGACCGTGGCGAGTAGCGGGCCGTTGCTCCCGCTGCCGGACGAGGACGACGACGACGAGGTCGATCCGCCACCGAGCGCGATGAGCGCCACGCCTCCGGCGATCACGATGGACAGCGCCAGCGCCCACGGCCAGGTGGCTGATCGCTGCCGCTTCGAGCCCATCTTGCGCCAGGTGCCGCCCTTTGCGCCGCCGCCCTTCGGGCGGGACGGCGACGAGTACCGCCGGGTTTGGCGAGACTTGCTCTTCTTCGACACGGGGGTCACCGTACCGGAGGCGCCCCGGGTTCCATTGGCGGCGGGCCAGCCGGCTGGGTCGAGGCGTCGACCCCGCAGGGCGGTCGAGCGCGGTCACGTGCCGCGCGCGTCGGTCATGGGTAGCGCCGACGGTCAACTCAGCAGGTCAGGCCGAGGGCCCTCGCCTCCTGGCTGACCGTGTCGCCCAGCGTATTCAGCTCGGTGCCGAGCTGGCGCAACTGGGTCTCGTTCCCCGAGCTCAGCGCCGAGCTGTCCGACTCGAGCTCCTGGATCGCCCGGGTGATCGACGCCTGGAACGTCGAGAACCGCTGCTCGGAGCCCGCCGGCGGCCGTACCGCCGCGAGGTCGACCTGCAGGGCCTGGTACGGCCCCTGCAGTCGCGCGAGGTAGGCATGGATGCTCGACGAGCTGCTGGGATTCAGGGTCTTTTCGAGCTGCACCGCTTTGGTGTCGAAACGAAGGCAGGCGGCGTTGGCGTCCGTCGTGAAGTTCCCAGTCAGGGCGAGTGTCGAGGTGACCAGCGACGCGAGCTGGTTCACGTAGGTGCGACCGAACGCGGGGCTCGAGCACCGTAGGAGCCGCAACTTCTTGGCGGCGTGGTCGATGTTGGCGAGGCCGGCGCGGGTCTGGCGGATCGCGTGGGTCGCCCCCGGCCCGTCGCTGGCACTCAAGGCGGTGCTCACGTCCCCCAAGCTGGTCTCGACGTCGAAGACCGCGGCGGGCAGGGGGCTGAACGCGTTCGGGTCGAGCTGCTTGGAGTACTTGCCGGTCAGCCAGCTGGCGATTCCGGCCTCGGCGACGGCGAGGGTGGTGGGCGCGGGCAGGGCCGCGAACGAGGCGCCGGCCTGGGTGCAGACCCGGGTGGCCTGGCTCCGAGTCTGGCGCGACACCACGCCGGCGGGGAGCAGGCCGCCCGCGACGACGAGCGCGACGAGGGGCAGCGCGGAGAGCAGCGGGAGCCGACGCCCGGCGGCCTCCGGCCGAGCCGGGCTGGTCGGGGCGACGGGCGCCGGCCGGTCGGCCGGCGTCGGTGACGCCGACGCAGTCTCGGTCTCGGCGGGGCGGCGCGTCGATCGCCGCCGCCACGGCGCAGGGTCAGCGGTCATGGGCGCGCCTCCTGGGGCTCGAAGCGGTCGGCGAGTCGGTAGAAGGCGAGGGGCGTGTCCCAGAGCACCCGACGGGCGGCGGCGTCGAGGTCGACGCCGCCGAGGTGGGCGAGGAACTGCTCGACCGCGTCGGGGAACGCGGCGTCGGGGTGGGGGAAGTCGCTGGCCCACATGACGTGGTCGGCGCCCACCCGGTCGATGACGAACCCGGCCAGGGTGTCCTCGGGATCGGACGAGATGACGCACTGGCGGTCGAAGTACTCGCTCGGCGCGAGCGAGAGCCCGGAGCACTCGCTGGTCTGCATCCACTCGCGGTGCTCGTCGAGGCGGGCGAGCCAGTACGGGAGCCAGCCCGTTCCGGACTCTAAGAACGCGATCCGCAGGCTCGGGTGACGTTCGCAGACCCCGCCGAGCAGCAACGCCGTGGCGGCCGCCATCTGCTCGAGGGGGTGCGAGCAGGCGTGGCGGGCGGCGAAGCCCTCGAACCGGTCGCGCCCGATCGTGGGGGCACGCACCCCGAGCGCCTCGTGGACGCCGAGCACCAGACCCGTCTCCTCCAAGACGTCGTAGAGCGGGTCGTAGGCGGCGTGGTCGAGATACTCGTCGGCCAGATGGTTGGGGCGCACGAGGACGCCGACGAGCCCGAGCTGGGCGGCCCGGCGGGCTTCGGTGGCCGCCGCGGCCGGTGCGCGCTGGGGCACCACCCCGATCGCGCTCAGGCGACGCGGGGCGACCGCGCAGTAGCTCGCGGCCCACTCGTTGTAGGCGCGGCACGCGCCGGCCGATTCCTGCGCGTCGAGCTCGGGGAGGAACGGGACGAAGAGTCCCATCGAGGGGAACAGCACCGCGGCGTCGATGTGCTGGGCATCCATGGCCCGCAGGTACGACGCGGCGTCGAAGCCGTGCTCGAGCTGGTCGGCGAGCCGCGACGAGTCGCCGCACAGCTCGATCGGGGTCGTCGCGGGTAGATCCAGGACCGCTCGGCCGGCCGGCGTCCACGCGCGGAACAGCTCGCCGGGCTCGACGACGTGTGCGTCCGCGTCGAGAATACGCAGCCCGTTATGCACCGTGAGCTGCCTCCGAGCGGGGCCTGATCGGGTTCACATCCGTCGGGCGGCCAGCGCGCCGTCGATCGGGATCACGCACCCGCTGGTGTAGGTCGACGCGTCGGACGCCAGGAACATGACCGCGTCGCACACCTCCTGCGCGGTGCCGAGCCGGTGCATCGGGTTCAGCTCCGCGATGTGGCGGCGGAGCCCCTCGGGGTCGGGTGCCTGCTCGGAGAAGCGGATGAACAGCCCGGTGTCGGTCGCCGAAGGGGCGACCACGTTCACGCGCACCTTGTCCGGCGCATGCTCGATGGCCGCCTGCTTGCAGAGGTTCACGAGCGCGCCCTTGCTCGCGCAGTACGCCGGGTGGCCGGGCGCCACGATGAGACCCAGCGTGGAGCCCAGCGCGACGACCGAGCCGCCGCCGTTGGCCACCAGGTGCGGGATCGCGGCGCGCATGCAGAGGAACGGGCCTTTGAGGTTCACGTCCAGGATCTGTTGCCAGTCGGCGTCGGAGCAGTCGAGGACGCTCCGGCGGCTCTCGATCGCGGCCGACAAGATCAACACCCGCAGCGGACCGAGGTTCGCGGCGACGCGCACCGCGTCGTCGACCTGCGCCCGGGAGGTGACGTCGCAGGAGACCGCGGCCGCGTGCCCGCCGGTGGCGGTGACCGCGGCGGCGACCCGCTCGGCACCGGGACCGTCGACGTCGGCGACCACGACGGTCGCACCCTCGCGGGCGAGCCGGTGCACGATCGCCTCGCCGAGTCCGGCCGCGCCGCCGGTGACTAGCGCCACCCCGGTGAGGCTCATCGCAGCGCCGCCAGTCCACCGTCGGCGGGTAGTACGGCGCCGCTGATGTAGGCCGACTGGTCGCTGGCCAAGAACAGGGCGATCGCCGCGACGTCCTCGGCGGTGCCGAGGCGGCGCACCGGGATCGTGCGCTCGAGGCCCTCGACGAACTGCGCGGCGCCGGGGGTCTTCTCGAGCACCTTGCGGAACCGGGGGGTGTCGATCGAGCCGGGTGCGATGACGTTGGCGCGCACGGCCGGGCCGTATTCGACCGCGAGCTGCTTGGTGAGCAGGACGAGGCCGGCTTTCGCGGCGCCGTACGCCGCGTAGCCCTCCGAGCCGATGAGGCCGAGCGTCGACGCGGTGTTGATGATGCTCCCGCCCCCGTCGAGGAGGGCGGGCAGCGCCGCCCGGCACGCCCAGAAGATCGCCGACAGGTTGGTGGCGATCGTGAGATCCCACTCCTCCTCGGTGCAGTCGACCAGGCGGCCGCTCATCTGCACGGCCGCGTTGTTGTAGAGGACGTCGAGGCGGCCGAAGCGCTCCACGGTCGCCTCGACCATGCGGTCGATGTCGGGCCGCAGGGACACGTCGGCGTGCACCGCGATTCCCTCCGCGCCGCGCTCTTCGAGCAGACGCACCGTCTCGGCCGAGCCGTCGTCGTTGACGTCGGCGATCACGACCTTCGCCCCCTGCGCGCCGAACAGGAGCGCCGCGGCTCGGCCCTGACCCGACGCCGCGCCGGTGATGAGCGCCACCTGGTCGGCGAGGAGCCGGTCGAAATCGAGGTTGGCGGCGGTGCTCATGCGCGACTCGCAGTCTGAGCGTCCGGACGCGCGGGTGCCGGCCGGCGGTGGCGGGTCCGCCGGGTCATCGGGTCCACGTCGCCGTCACCTGCTCGCTCGTGACGAGCGTGGCGAGCGGCGCGACCGTGTGCTGGAGCATGGCGTCGGCGTAGTCGACGGGGACGCCGGCCACCGCGTCGGTGACGACGGCGCAGCGGTAGCCGAGGTCGACGGCCACCATCACCAGCCCGGTCACGCCGATGTTCAGCGACACGCCGGTGGCGACGATGGTTCGCACGCCGAGGTTGCGCAGGAGCTGGTCGAGGCTCGTGCCGGGGAACGGGGTGAGGCCGTGGCGGCGCGCCGCGACGAGGTCGGACGGCTCGGGGCCCAGCTCGGCGACGAGCTCGGTGTCCTCGCTGCCGGTGAGGAGATGGGCTGGGCCCTTCGCGATCGCGCGCAGCAGCGGCGCGTTGTCGTTGGAGCCGGCCCGGTCGGGGCGGAACTCCGCGATGCAGTGCACGACCTTGGCGCCGGCTCCCCGGGCGGCCCGCACGACCCGTGCCGCGGCGGGGACCACCCCGCGTGCTTCGACGACCTCGGCGAGGGCGGCGATCGTGGCGCGGTCGCCGACCACGCCTCGCTGCAGCTCCATCGTCAGCACCGCGGTGTGGGGCGGGTCGAGGAGCTCGGCGAGGTCCACGGGCACAGCGGGCAGGCTACGCGCGGGACCGGTACCGGACCGAGAGCGGCCGTGCGGCGCGTGCGACGCCCCCGAGCTGCCGGCGGCGCGGCTCGGGGTGTGCACCGTCGGAGGTGAGGTCGTAGGCGTCGACGAGACGCCGCACCGCGATGCGGATCGCCGAGATCGAGAAGCGAGCCGCGGGGCAGGCGTGCGGCCCGTGCCCGAACGTGCTCACCACCTCCTTGGTGGGCACCGCGACGCTCGGTGCGAGGCGACGCCCGTCGTAGTGGGCGGGGTCGAAGCGGTCGAGGCCGGGCGCCGCGGTGGTGTTCGTCACGCTCAGCATGGTGGTGAGGAACGTCCCCGGGCTCAGCCGGTAGGTCCGCTCCTCGTCGGTGACCTCGATCGGGCGCAGCACCTCGCGCAGCGTGATCGACCGTTGGGCGAGGCGGATCGATTCGCTCGCGCAGCGCTCCAGGTAGGCGTCGTCGCCGCCGCGGACCCGGTCGAGCACCTCCGGATCGGCGAGGACGTGCACGAGGGTCCACGCCAACGCGGCGTACAGGTTCGACTGGGCGCCGACGTGGAGCATGATCACGTCGCGGGCTGCGCCGACCAGCTGCTCGTCGGGTGCCAGGTCGGCGTAGGAGGCGACGAGCTGCTCGAGGAAGTCGCCCCGCGTTGCGCGCTGCGCCTGGCGTTGCGCCCAGATCTCGGCGACGACCGCCTCGATCCCGTGCATCGCCCGCCGCTCGCCGGCGCGGCGGGTCGCCCAGGTGCGAAACGCCTGCGCGGGACGGACGAACGCCTCGCTGCTGTCGATGCGGTCAAAGAGACGGACCAGCCGTTCGAGGTAGCGAGGCGACGCGGCTTCGATCCCGGCCCACGACGCGAACCCGAGCCGGTGCCCGAGGCGGCGGCACTCCGCGAACACCTCGAAGGTCCCTCCGTCGCCCAACGCGTCGAGCTCGAGGTCGACTGCCCGCTCCAGGTCGGCCAGGTAGCCCTCGACCCGCTGCGCCCCGAAGAGGTGATGGGGCGTCGTCCGGCGCCCGGCGAGCAGCTCGGGCGGGAGCTTGAACCCGATGAGCCGGTAGGTGGCGAGCCCGAAGCTCGCCTCGCGCTCGGGGACCTCGTAGACGCGCCGCACCCCATCCGGCGAGAACACGCAGAACAGGCGGAAGCCGAACACGTCGGCCACGAACGTGTCGCCGAGGCGCTGGCGAGCGGCAGCGAAGAACCGGGTTGGGTCGCGCAGCAGGGCCACGCCCGACCCCACCCAGGGCAGATGCCCCGCGACCCGGGGCGGCATCGGCTCGACGTCGACCGGCCCGGCCTGCCCCACGGCGCGAGCCTCCCACGAGTTGACAGGGCTGTCAGGGGACGAGCACGCTGCGCCGTCATGGCCGACAACCCGCTGTTTTTCGATGACATCCACGAAGGGGACCAGGCGCCCGAGTTCAGCCACGAGCTGTCCCGCACCGATCTGGTGCGCTACGCCGGCGCATCGGGGGACTTCAACCCGATGCACCACGACGAGGTCCAGGCCCAAGCCGCCGGCCTGCCCAGCGTCTTCGGTCACGGCATGTTCACGATGGGGATGCTCGGCAAGGCGCTCACCGACTACGTCGGGGTCGGCAGCCTGCGCGTCTACAAGGTGCGCTTCACGAAGCAGACCTGGCCCGGCGAGCAGCTCGCGACCCGGATCACCGTGAAGAAGAAGTACGACGAGCACGGTGAGCATCGGGTCGACCTCGACTGCGAGGTGGTGAACGGGAACGGCGAGGCCAAGGTCAGTGGCGTGGCCGTCGCCGCGCTGCCGACCCGGTAGCGCCCGGGCGTGCGCTTCGACCTTCCGGCGCCCGATCCCGAGACCGAGCCCTTCTGGGACGCGGCCCGCGACGGCAGGCTGCTCATCAAGCGCTGCGCGGACTGCGGGGCAGCCCATTTCTACCCTCGTCCGTTCTGCCCCGCGTGCTGGAGCACCGCCGTGGACTGGGAGGAAGCGAGCGGCCAGGCCGCCCTGTACACCTGGTCGGTCGTGCACGAAAACGACCTGCCGCCGTTCGGTGAGCGGGTCCCCTACGTTGCCGCCGTGGTGGACCTCGCCGAGGGACCTCGGATGATGACCAACGTCGTCGACTGCGACGCCGACGCGCTCACGGTGGGGATGGCGCTGCGGGTCGCCTATCGCGAGCTCGACGAGTCGACCACCGTCCCCGTCTTCGTCCCCGCCTGATCATGGCGCCCCGCGACGACTGGACCTTCCCCTTCGAGGAGCCGCTCCACGCGGTCTTCCCTGCGCTCCACGAAGCCCAGAACTCGTGGATGAGCCAGATCGATTCGCTCTCGGCCCCCGATCGAAAGACCCACGAGCTCATCCGCCTCGTCTGCACGGTCGTGCTCCGCAACCACGAGGGGGTCGAGCGCCACGCCCGCCTCGCTGGTGAGGTTGGCGCCACCTGGGATGAGATCCTCGGCTCGATCATGCTGTCGTGCCCCGGTTTCGGGCTGCTGCCCGCGGTCGAGGCGATCCCGCACGCCCGCCGAGGTTTCAAGTCGGCCCGAGACCCCGAGCGTGACCTCGAAGAGGAGTCTGATGACGACGACCACCGGTGACGTCCCGTTCCGGATCCTGCCCCGGATCACGGACCGCAACGCCCATTTCTGGCAGGGCGGGCGCGACGACGAGCTGCGCTTCCAACGGTGCCGCCAGTGCGGCTACTACCTGCATCCCCCCGCGGTGATCTGCCCGAAGTGCTGGTCGAAGGACATCGGCGTCGAGGCGGTGTCCGGGCGGGCCGAGGTGCTGGCGTTCTCGATCAACTATCAGCCCTGGATGCCCGGCCCGGAGGTCCCGTTCGTGCTGGCCATCGTTCACCCGGTCGAGCAGGACGATCTGCGCCTGACCACCAACATCGTCAACTGTGCGCCCGACGACGTCCGCATCGGCATGGCGGTGCAGGTCATCTTCGAACCCCACGTTGAGGACGAGGTGTGGATCCCGCTCTTCGAGCCCGCGCCGTGAGCGACGCCCCGACCCCGGCGAGCCTGAGCCGGCGTCCCCCGAGACGAGGAGCACCCGCGTGACCGAGTCCGACGAGCTGTTCGGCGAGCGCCGAGCCGTCCTGAGCGGCATTGGACAGTCCGACATCGGGCGACGCCTCTACCGAGACCCGCTCGAACTGACCGTCGACGCCTGCCTCGGCGCGATCGCCGACGCCGGACTGAACCCGACCGACATCGACGGAATCTCGACGTACCCGGGTGGCATGGAGAACCCGGCCGGGTTCTCGGGGGCGGGCGTCACCGACGTGCAGGAAGCGCTGCGCCTGAACCTCAGCTGGTACGCCGGCGGGCTTGAGCTTCCCGGTCAGCTCGGTGCGGTGATCAACGCGATCCTGGCCGTGTCCGCCGGGCTGGCCCGTCATGTCTTGTGTTTCCGGACCGTCTTCGAAGGCAGCGCGCAAGGCACGAAGGGCCGCGCCGCGGTGATGCCGGGCGGCGATAGCCGCAGCGGCGGATTCCGGGCCACCGGGTTCATGGAATGGCTCCTGCCGTTCTCGGCACCGTCCGCCGCGGTGTGGATCGCCATGTTCGCCAACCGCCACTTCCACGAGTACGGCACCACCCGCGAGCAGCTGGCCCAGATCGCGCTCAACGCCCGACGCAACGCGACGGTGAACCCGAAGGCGATCTATCGCGATCCGATGACGATGGACGACTACCTGTCGGCGCGGATGATCTCGTCGCCGTTGTGCCTCTTCGACTGCGACGTGCCCTGTGACGGCGGGACGGCGATGATCGTGTCGCGTCGCGACACCGTGGCCGACCTCCGCAAGCCCCCCATCGAGGTCGAGGCGGTCGGGACCGCGTTCCACGGCCGACCGGCGTGGGATCAGTACTACGACCTCGCCACGATGGCGTGCCAGGACGCCGGCACCCAGTTGTGGGAGCGCACCGACCTGCGGCCCAGTGACGTCCAGCTGGCGGAGATGTACGACGGGTTCTCGTTCATCACGATGTGCTGGCTCGAGGCGATGCAGTTCTGCGGCAAGGGGGAGTCCGGCCCGTTCGTCGAAGGGGGCCAGCGAATCGCCCGGGAGGGTGAGCTGCCGCTCAACACCCACGGCGGGCAGCTCTCGGCCGGCCGCCTCCACGGGTTCGGGTTCTTGCACGAGGCGTGCCTGCAGCTGTGGGGGGAGGGCGGTGAGCGCCAGGTCCCCGGCGACCCCGAGATCGGGGTCGCCTGCGCGGGGGGGGGGCCGCTGGCCGGAGCCCTGCTGTTGACCCGCGGGCGATGACGGGAGCAGACCCGCCGACCCGCGACGCGGGGTCCCGCCGCTTCGTCGCGGCGCTGCTCGGGATCAGCGTCGTCGGGCTGGTCTTGCGCGTCGTGTACGTGCTCACGGTCACCCGGTACGACACCAGAAACTTCTACGACGCCTTCTACTACGTCGGTCAGGCCGGCGAACTCGTCGCCGGGCACGGGTTCCAGACCCCGGTCGTGGGGGGTGTCAGCGCGCTGCACCCGCCCCTCACCGCGCTCGTCGAGGTCCCGGCCACCTGGCTGTTCGGCATCCACGGCGGGACCGTGCCCCAGCGCATGACGATGGCGGTCCTCGGCGCGGTCGCAGTCGGGGTCATCGGCTGGCTGGGCGAGGTCGTCGTCAGTCGCCGGGTGGGGATCATCGCCGCGGTGCTCGCCGCGCTGTACCCGAACCTGTGGATCCCGAGCGGGATCGTGATGTCCGAGACGCTGGCGATCCTCTTCACCGCGCTGATCCTGCTCGCGACGTACCGGTTCCTGCGCTCGCCGAGCTGGGTGAGCGCCACGCTCCTCGGGGTCGGGTGCGGCCTCGCCGCGCTGACCCGCTCCGAGCTGTCGTTCTTCGTCCTGTTGATCCTCGTCCCCGCGGTGGTCATCACCCGCTCGCGGTCCGGCCGGGCCCGGGTCGGGCTCGCGGTCCTCGGAATCGTCGTGGCCGGGGTGGTCGTGTCCCCCTGGGTGGTGCGCAACCTCGTCACCTTCCAGAAGCCCACCACCTTGTCGACCGGCGACGGCGGCCTGCTGCTCGGCGCCAACTGCGACGCCACCTACCACGGCCCCGAGCTCGGCTACTGGAGCCTGGGCTGCTCGACCGCCGTCCCGCCGTCCACGGACCCCTCGGTCCTGTCGGCCCGCCAGGATCACGCGGCGTTGACCTACATGCGTGACCACCTCGGCCGGCTCCCGGTCGTGGTCGCGGCCCGGGTGGGGCGGATCTGGGATCTCTACGAGCCGTTCCAGACCGCCCGCTTCGACCGAGTCGAGGGGCGCCCGGTCGAGGCGTCGTGGGCGGGGATCGGCGCCTTCTATCTCCTGGCGCCCCTCGCGATCGTCGGGTTCGTCGTGCTCGGCCGGCAGCGGCGAACCCGCTGGCCCCTGGTGATGCCGGTCGTGCTCGTGACCCTGCTGGCTGCCGGCGCGTACGGCATCATCCGCTTCCGCGCCCCGGCCGAGGTCTCGATCGTGGTGCTCGCCGCGGTCGCGCTCGACGCCGGATGGCGGCACTGGTCGAGTCGTCGCGCCCCGAACTCCGGGTAGTGGCTCAGTTTTGAGGATTTCCGCCGCACGCTGCCGGGGTATCGTGGTGGTTGTGAAGCACCTTGAGATTCGGGAGTGCGCGACATGCGGAGGCAACTTCCATGTCGACCCCGACACCGGCGAGCGCGAGGCCATCTACATGGGCCCGAACCCGTGCACGTGCCAGGCTGCTCCCGAGGATGCCAACCAGGCGGCTGCCCGCACGGTGCGTGAGGCAACTGACGGGAAGTAGCTAGTCCTCGTCCGCTCCTGTGGAGTGGTCGGCGTCATTGGTATGGACCGGCGGCGGCGCCTCCACAAAGCTCGCTTCCATCGCGTCGATCACGGTACGGAGTGTCGCCCATTCCTGGCTGGTAATCGGGCGGGAGGTCACCAAGGTGGCTGCTCCGCCACCAGGAAGCGGGATCTGTAGCGAGCGGCCAGCATGGGCAGTCGCCGGCATGGGCGGAACACCTTCCCGGCCAAGAATCCGGTCCACGGTGGAATTCACGGGTTGGGTCACTTGAGACTCCATGCTCGCGTCACCGTCAGGCAGGGTACCAGACTCGTCGAGCTTCGCGAAGGCCCATGTACCTCTGACCTCGTCGATAACGAGGGTCACCGCGTTCTCATTGAATTGACGGTCGAAGACCAGGTAGTGCCTCAGGGTGGAGTCGGAGGGCAGGGGTGGAGTCGGAAACTTCCGCCGAATGTCCGAATGAATCGCTGGGGTTAGTGCGGCTTGGCGGAGGGCCTCGTCACGTTCAGGCGACGGCTCCCGCTGGTCGAGAATGATGCGAAATGCGAGGTCTGTGAGTCGCGCTTTGCGCTGGGCACCCGTACCGATATATTCGATCAGCCCGAACTTCCGCAGCGCTGCGATGGCGAGAACGCCCGCTCCGCTGCCGGGCTTGTACCCCCAATGGTGGAGCACGGTGTCTACGGGCGCAGGGTTCCGACGCTCATGGTCGTAGAACTCTCGCCCCCGCCTCAGCGCCTCCTCTAGGCCAATGGATGGGTAGCTAGGGCTCCTGAGCTTCTTCGTCGGGGTCGTCTTGACCATGCAGTCAAACTAGCAGACCCCCGGAGACAAAACAAGAGATAAAACACCACCCCTCTGTCTCCCGTGTCTTGATGGATGGAGACAGGCGGAGTAGCCTCGGGAACGAGGAAACCCCCGGGGCGGCAACCCCAGGGGCTTCTCTGACCCAGTTGGCGGAGCTTCTGGACTAGCCCCGAACGCGGCGGGACCCCGCCGCAAAGCGGGGCCCGCTGAGTCCCCAGACTCCCGCCTGGGGGATGTACCCACAATCATAGACCTGCCTGCGAAATAAGTCACCTAGCCACACACCAAGGGTGGAGCCCAAATGCTGGAAGCCGTGGCCTATGTCGATGGCCTAAACCTCTACCACGGCATGGAAGATGCTGAGCTCCTCGACTACCGCTGGCTGGATATCGAGCACATGTGCCAGATGCTCGCCCACGACGCCGGCAGCAAGATGGGTGAGGCCATTCGACTTGTGCGCGTCACATACTGCACAAGCTTCGTGCTCGATTCGCAGAAGCGTGCCCATCAAGACACGTGGCTGGAAGCCGTGGCCTCCCACTCGCCCAACCTGAGCATGCGATTTGGCAAATACGACCCCAAGACCGAGGAATGCCCCAAATGTGGCACTCCCGTCACGTTCCACAAAGAGAAGCAAACGGACGTGAACCTGGCGGTCGAGATGATGCGCGACGCGGCAGGCCACCCCACCGAAGAGGGCGTTGCGCTTCCCCAAATCCAGATCCTCGTGACGGGTGACACGGACCTCATCCCCACGATCAAGGCAGTCAAAGAGGCGTACGGCCTACCGGTTGTCGTCGCCGCTCCCCCCCGACGAGGCCAGGAGGTCTTCGGCAACATCGCCACCAAGTACCTCCGGGTCGGGAAGCGCCACCTGCGTTACTCGCCGCTACCCGGCATTGTGGACGCAACGGTGAACGGCTTTCCGCTTACCCCGCCAGGCTCCTGGAAACACCCGGACGACTGGTAGCCGGAACCCCAAACTGAGCCACTACCGAACTCCGAGCCGCGACCCGCCGCCGTCGACGCCACCGCGTCGCGCTGAGCATCGCCACCCCAACCATCTCGGGTCTCGCCGCCCCACGCGACCCGGGTTGGCGAACCCCACGGCGCGCCGGGGCGTCCGGGTGAGGGTGTCAGTCGAGCAGGATCGAGGCGAGCTCGCCGAGCTGGTCGACGCTGCCACCCCCGCAGCGCTGCAGGGTCAGGAGCCGCTTGTAGAACAGGTGCGCGTCGTGCTCCCA
>PLJD01000046.1 GCA_003140175.1 Actinomycetota bacterium | reverse complement strand
AAGTCGCTGTTCCAGAAGGGCGCGGACCTCACCACGGCGCTCATCTTCATGTTCGCGTCGACGAACCTCGTCCTCGAGCTCGGGATCGTGCTCATCGTGCTGCTCGGCTGGCAGTTCGCCGCCGCCGAGTTCGTGGGCGGCCCGATCATGATCGTGCTGCTCGCGCTGACCGGCTCGGTCGTGCTCGGCGGGAGGCGCCTGGCGCGGGCCCGCCGCCGGCTCGAAGAACAGGCCGCGGCGGCGCACGACCACGGGGCGATGACCGGGGTCAGCGAGGAGCGACAGGCCGAGCTCGAACGGGAGGCCTGGCGGACCAAGCTGCGCTCGCGGGCGGCATGGTCCGACGCGGCGAGCTACACGATGGCCGACGTCAAGATGCTGCGCCGCGAGCTGCTGCTCGGGTACGTCATCGCCGGGTTCCTCGCCATCTTGGTCCCGACCCACGTCTGGAGCGCCGTCTTCATCCACGGCCACGGCGTCTGGACGTCGATCGAGAACGTGATCGTCGGCCCGTTCATCGCGATCATCAGCTTCGTCTGCTCGATCGGCAACGTGCCGCTCGCCGCGGCGCTCTGGCACGGCGGGATCAGCTTCGGTGGCGTCGTGGCCTTCATCTTCGCCGACCTGATCACCTTCCCGTTGCTGCTCATCTACCGCAAGTACTACGGCGGCTGGCTCACCCTGCGGCTCCTGGTGTGGTTCTGGGCCGTGATGGCTGTCGCCGGACTCCTCGTCCAGGCCCTGTTCTCCAGCCTGGGCCTCGTGCCAAACACCCGGGGCCGGCGGATCGTCGACACCGCGTTCCACTGGAACTACACGACCTTTTTGAACCTCGCGTTCCTCGTCGGGTTCGCCGCCTTGTACTGGCTGTACCGCAACCGGGCCCGCCTCGCTGCCCCCGCCGACCCCGGGCCTTCACCGCGGGCCTCCCCACCACCCGGCCCCTGAGCGCCCGTGCGTCGCGCCGCGACCGGGCGGGGCGCGACCGGCCCGCTCAGGAGCCGGCGCTGACCGGGGCGCCGACCGGCGCCGCGGCCGGGAGTTCCACCTGGGCGTCGGGCGCGACCTCGACGCTGAGCGTGGGCACGAGTCGGTCGAGCCACGCGGGGAACCACCAGTTCGCCTTCCCGAGCAGCTCCATCGTCGCCGGGACGAGCACCGAGCGCACCACCGTGGCGTCGACGAACACCGCGACCGCCAAGCCCATCCCGAACACCTTCAAAATCCTCAGATCGCCGAGCACGAACGAGCCGAAGACGCACACCATGATCGCGGCAGCGGCGGTGATCACGCGCCCGGTCGAGGCGAGCCCGTCAGCGACGGCCGTCCCGTTGTCGCCAGTGGCGCGCCACTCCTCCCGGATTCTCGACAGGAGAAACACCTCGTAGTCCATCGAGAGTCCGAAGAGGATCGTGAAGAGCATCAGGGGAATCCACGGGTCGATCGGACCCGTCTTGCCGATCCCGATCACCCCGCCGAGCCATCCCCACTGGAACACCGCAACGATCACCCCGTACGCCGCGCCCACCGAGAGGAGGTTCATGACGGCCGCCTTCACCGGGACGGCCACGGACCGAAAGACCGACATCAACAACACGAACGACAACACCACGACGCCCGCGATCACCCACGGCAGTCGGCGCGAGAACTGGCTCGAGGTGTCGATCGCCGCCGCGGTGACACCGCCGACGTAGGTTCGCACGCCCGTCCCGCGCACCACCGGCGGTACGACGGTGTCGCGGAGGTCCGTGACGAGCTGCTCGGTGCGGGAGTCCTGGGGTGACGTCGTGGGGATCACGATCGTGACGGCCGCGTTCCCGGTCGCGTTGAAGTTGGGGGGCACGACCGACGCGATACCGGGGGTCGCCCGGAGGCGGGCCGCGACGTCCTCGACGACCCGGTGGCCGCCCGCGGTGGGGACGTCGGAGGCCAAGATCAACGGCCCGTTCACGCCGGGGCCGAAGCCAGCGGCGAGGAGGTCGTAGGCCCGGCGGGTGGTGAGGCTGCTGGCATCGTTGCCCTGGTCGGTGAAGGCGAGGTGCATCGAGAACAGCGGCACCGCGAGGACGACGAGGACGGCGGCCGCGACCGAGCCGGTGAGCACCGGTCGGCGCTGGATCACCCGGCTCCACCGGTACCAGAGGGTGCGCCGCCCGTCATCCGCGCTGCGGTGCAGCAATGCCGGGACGTGGAGCCGGTCGATCGCCCGACCGGTGAACCCGAGCACGGCGGGCAGCAGCGTCAACGCGGCGGCCATCACGAGCACCACCGCGGCGATCGCGCCGAAGGCGAGCCCGTACACGAACGACGCGCCGAGCAGCAGCATCCCGAGCAGCGAGATCACGACGGTGCAGCCGGCGAAGAGGACCGCTCGGCCCGACGTCGCCGCCGCCCGCACGATGGCCGCCCGGGGTTCAGCACCCTCGTGGAGACGTTGGCGGTAGGCGGTGACGATGAACAGCGCGTAGTCGATGCCCACGCCGATCCCGATCATCGCCGCGAGCTCGGTCCCAAACGTCGGGACCGTCACCACTCGGCTGAAGAGGTCGATCGCTCCGATCCCGAGGCCGATGCCGAACAGCGCGGTCATGATCGGCAGGCCCATCGCGATGACGGACCCGAACGCGAGCAGCAAGATGACGATCGCGGCCAGGATCCCGACCGCCTCGCTCGAGCCAGGGCTCGCCGATTCAGCCTTGCTGATCGGCGCGCCGCCGAGCTCAACCTCGAAGCCGGGCCGGGAGGTCGCCTGCGCGGTGGTGACAACCCGCTGCACCGCGGCCGTCGGAAGGTTGTCGGTCGTGGCGGCGAACTGCACCGTGGCGTACGCGGTGTGGCCCCTCGCCGACACTTGGCCCCGGACTCCCGGCTCGAAGGGGCCCCGGACGTTGCTCACGTCGGCGAGGCCCGTCACGCTGGCCACGACGTGGCCGATGGCGGCCCGGCTGGCCGGGTCGGTCACTGGCGCGGCGGTGTGGAAGACAATGTCCGCAGAATCGCCGGCCCGGGTCGGGAACCTCGCCGAGAGGAGGTTCTGGGCAGTCGTCGACTCCGAGTTGCCGGCACTGAGCTTGTCCTCGAACCGGCCCTTGACCACGAACGCCCCGAGCGCGACCACGGCGATCAGGGCCACGATCCAGATGATGAGGACGCGACGACGATGGTCGTGACACGCCAAGGCGAGGCGGCCGAGCCGGGTGGCTTCAGGGGCCGCGGCAGTCGGCTCTCGGTCGGTTCGAGTCATTCGACCGCTTTAGCACAGCGATGAGGATCCGCCGAAACTCGGCCGGTGCGGCGTCAGCTCGCCCCGGCGCGGATGCTGCGGAGCACCTCAGCCACCGTGCGCACCAGGATCACGAGATCGCGCCACAACGACCAGTGCTCGATGTACTGGTTGTCGTAACGGGCCCGTTCTGCGATCGAGGTGTCACCGCGGAGCCCGTGAACCTGCGCCCAGCCGGTGAGGCCGACCGGGAGGCGGTGCCGGTCGTTGTAGCCGCGGATGCTGCGTCGGAAACGATTGACGAAGAAGGCCCGCTCGGGTCGGGGCCCGACCAGCGACATCTGGCCGGTGAAAACGCTCCACAGCTGGGGGAGCTCGTCGAGCGACGTCGCGCGCAGGATCCGCCCGATTCTCGTGACGCGTGGGTCCTGGTCAACTGACCAGTGGGTGTCACTGTCGTGGTTGACTCGCAGGGTGCGGAACTTGGGGACGTCGATCTCTTGGCTGTCCTGACCGATGCGCTCCTGACGGAACAAGACCGGGCCCGTGCTGCTGAGCTTGACCGCCACCGCGATGACGGCGAAGAGCGGCGCGGTGAGGACGAGCACCGCACCCGAGACGGCGACGTCGAGGAGCCGTTTGACGAACCATGCCGGAGCGCGAAGCGCAGCGCGGCGCACCCGGTACAGCGGGATTCCTTGCACGTCGTCGGTGTCGGGACCTTCTGGGGCGACGCCACAGTCAAAGAAGCGGGGCACGACGTGGACGTCGACGTCGTACTGGACGGCGGTGCGGAGCACGCTGACCAGTTCCGACTCTCGTGAGGGCCCGAACGCCACGATGACCCGGCGCACATCCTTGTCCTCGAGGAGCGCCGGGAGCTCCTCGACGTCGCCGAGCAGTGGGTAGGGCAGGTCGTCGTCGGGGACGTGGTCGAGGAAGCCGACTGGCGTGACGCCGAGTTCAGGGAACGTCCGGAACGCGCCGGCCAGCTCCACGCCGATCTCGCCGGCGCCCAAGATGACCGCTGGCTCGAGGAGATGTCCGGATCGTCGGACGTGGCGCAGCACCGCGTAGGAGCAGCTGCGGGCGATCACCACGGTCGGGACGGCGACGAGCGCAGCCTGCAGAATTCCGGCGACGTTGCCGCCAGCCCATGCCGCGGGTGCGAGCACGAGCAGCGGGGCCGCGAGGCGGGTGCAGAGCCACGGTGCCGCGTCGAGGGCGCTGAGCGTCATACGGGTTCGATACGCACCCGACCCGCTCAGCGTCGCCAACGCGAGGAGGATATAGAGGAGCGTCAGCCCGTTGATCGGGGCGACCAGGCGCACCGCCAGCACGAGCGCGCCCGCGTCGACGCCGCCGACGACCGCCGGCGTCACCCATCGGGGGCTGGCCCTGGCGCCGGCTCGGGCCAGGCGTGGAAGCGGCGGCGCCGAGAGGGAGGTGAAGTCAGGAGTCGCAACCATGCCGCGCCGCCCGCCCTCAGCCTGCGAGTCCCGGAGACCCGAGGCATGCTGAAACGACCTCGACGGCAGGGCCCACCCGGTCTGGCCCCAGTTCGGGCCTCGGGCCGTGGGTCCGCCATCCGCCGGGCTCCCAGTCATGCCTCACGTACGGGGTAACGGCAGCGCTGGGAAAACCTTGATGGCTCGTTTGGGTCTCGGCCGGGGGCCGAGGCCGGTGGGGCTGACGGGGCGGGCGTCAGCGGCTGCGGTCACGCCGAACGCCGGTCTCGTCGCCCCGGCCGCCCGACGAGCGGCGTGTCGGCCGAGGGTTCTCTGATCGGACGGGAACTGGTCCAGGGTGCTCGACGACTACCTCGGCATGGAATGTGCTCGTATGCGTGAGGCGATCTCGGCGGATCTAGATGGCGAGGAGCTCCCGGTTCGCCGGGAGGTTCTCGAGCGTCACCTCGGCGGTTGCGCGGCGTGCCGCGAGTTTCAAGCCGCGGCTGGGGTCGTGGATCGAGGGACGCGGCTCGGGTCCGCGCCTGCGGTGCCGGACCTCACGAGCCGGGTCATGTTCGCGATCGCTCGCGAGCGATCCGAGCCTGTGTACGCGACCCAAGGCTTGCGCCTGGGGTTAGCGACGATCGCGCTGGTACAGCTGAGCCTGTCGCTGCCCGCGCTGCTGTTCGGCTCCGATGCGGGGATCTCCGTCCACCAGGCACGCCACCTCGGATCGTTCGGCGTGGCGCTGGCCGTCGGCCTGCTGGTCGCGGCGTGGCGGCCGGAGCGAATCTCGGGTCTGTTGCCACTGATGACCGCCCTGGTGATCTGCCTGGTGGGAAGTGCCATCGTCGACGTGGCCACGGGCTATGCGGCGGCGACGAGCGAACTGACCCACGTCGTCGAAGTGCTCGGCCTGCTCAACTTGTGGCTTCTCGACCGCGTGCAGCGCTCGCCAGATCCGGAATTGCGCCCTGCGTAGGGGGCTCGGACGCGTCGCGTTCACGCGGTCCATCGCGCCCGTCCCGCGACACGCGTGGTGAACCGCGCGACGAGCTCCCAACGACCAGGAGGCGCAGCCCGCAGTCGAGCGCGGACAGATCGCGAGGACGACACCGTACCGACGCTCCCACGTCCCGTCGGCGAGATCGCGGGCGAGGTGCCCACGCCGGAAGCCACCGCGTCCGGGGCGGCCTGCTGGAACGCCGACCCGCACGCCCGAGCGTCGGGCTCGAGGTAGCGGTGCGGGCGGCGCCAGAACGCGAGGGTGAAACCGTCCTGACCGTCATGGGGCACCGGCACCGGCACCGGCGACACGCGATCGGCCCCCACGCCGTCGGCCAGGGCCTCTACTAGCGGCGGGGTCCGTGCGGCATCGCGAATCACGCGAACGGGGCATCGCGGCTCGTTGGTGTGGAACGCTTCCAGATTGTGCGCGGATCTTGCGCAGGCCAGCTGCGGCCATCAGCGTTCGGTGCATCGGCGACACGCCGAGATGGGGATGACTGGCTCGCGCCGCCGAGGCGTGTGCGACAGGGATGGGCCGGCCCGGTCCGGTGAGGTGCACCGATGACGTTGATCATCCGGCGGTACCTCCCGGACGACCGACTCGCCGTTCGGTCTCTGCACGACGCAGCGCTGCACGCGGTCGACGCCCACGGCGGGCGCGGCCCATGGGACGACGATCTCGATGACATCCCCGCGGTGTACCTCGAGCCGGGAGGCGAGTTCCTCGTTGGCTGCTGGGAGGGCCAGTTGGTGGCGATGGGTGGGCTGCGACGGATCGATGACTCGAGCGCCGAGATCAAGCGGATGCGCGTGCACCCCGAGTTCTGGCGCCGAGGGTTCGCCCTGGCAATCCTGACCCAGCTCGAGAGCCGTGCTCGAGCGCTCGGAGTCACGACAGTGCGTCTCGATACCACCGAGCGTCAGACCGCAGCCCAAGCCCTGTACCGAGCTCACGGCTACACCGAGGTTGACCGCCATAACGTCGGCCAGTTTCGAACCATCGACTTCGAAAAGACGCTCGGAGGAGCCGCGGGGGCGTGACGGGCGCCCCAGGTCGCGTCGGGCGGCCCTCGATTAAGGTGCCCCCGTGACGAGTGACCGTGATGTCGAGACGGTGGAGCGTGTCATCACGGCACCGCCGGAGAAGATCTTCGCGTTGCTTGCCGACCCGCGACGCCATCCGGAGATCGACGGGTCCGGCTCCGTCCGCGAGGTGAAGGAGTCACCCGAGCGCCTCGCCCTGGGCTCGAAGTTCGGGATGGCCATGAAGCAGGGCATCTCGTATTCGATGGTGAGCGAGGTCGTTGAATTCGAAGACGGGCGCCGCATTGCGTGGCAGTCCCGCCCGCCGGGGTCGATCGGGTCACGGCTGGGCGGGGGCCGAATCTGGCGGTACGAGCTCGAGCCGGTGGACGGCGGGACCCGGGTGCGGGAGACGTGGGACATCTCCCAGGAGAAGATCAAGGCGATCGTTCGTCCGGCGCGCAAGAAGACCCGAGAAGCGATGGAAGCCACCCTCGGGCGGATCCAGGAACTCGTCGGCAGCTGACCCGGCGAGCCGGCTCGACGCCGGCGCGGGATCCACTCGTCGCGACTCTGACCAGTCCGGTTCGATGGTCCGCCCACCCGAGATCGGTGGGCGGGACGCGCGTCAGCCCACGCGTTCGAGGAGCTTGCTCGGGTCCTCGTGGCGGACCTTCGCGAGCTTCAACCGTTGCAGCAGCCGAATGCCCTGCCATCCCAGGTCGACTTCGCCGCGGGAGAAGGACAACCGAGCCGACGTCGGTAGGGCGTGGTGCGTGTTGTGCAGTCCCTCGCCCATGGTGATGACCGCCAGGACACGAAGGTTCGTACCCGAGTTCTCATACGGACGCCTGCCCACGGTGTGCGCGAAGGAGTTCACCATGCCATTGAACGCGACGTACAAGAAGAGGTGGATCGCGGCGGCCAGCAACCCGGTCTCCCAGCCGAACACCAAGCAGAGCAGCGCGATCCCGAGGAGCGGTCCGAGGATGTCGTGGTCGAAGAACCATCGGTCCCAGGCGTCGGGCGTGATGTCCCGGGCGTAGCGGTCGATCTGCTCCCGGTCACGCACCGCGCGTTGGTACAGATACGCGTTCGTGAGCTGGACGCGCCAGACACCGAGGACCAGTGGGCTATGCGGATCCTCGGCGGTGTCGAGCGCGGCGTGGTGGCGACGATGCACCGCCGCCCACTCGCGAGGGCGCATGCCGGTGCTCATCCAGAGGAAGGCCCGTAGGGGAACCGCCACCCAGGGATTGACCGTGAGTGCCCGGTGCGCGAGGCCTCGGTGCATATAGACCGTCGTGGCGAACGTCGCGACCTGCATGAGGACGACGCCCAGAATCACCGCCGTCAACCAGTGCACCCGCGCATCGTAGTCGTCCAAATCCGGAATTGAACAAGTGAGGACCCGTCCCCGGTCAAAGCCGCCGCACAAGCCACACGGTCCCCCTCGACCACGTCAGGGCCGCGGGCTCCCAATCGAGATCGGGTGTGGTGGTCGGCGACGACGACCGGTCGGGGCGGCGAGGCGAACACCCGCTCCTCCCAAGCTTGCGGGCGGGCCGCGCCGACCACCATGCCGGCGACCCGGGGCCGAACTGCGCTCGCATCGCATAACGAGACGCGCGGAGGGTCGTGGTTTCGACCGACTCGGCACTCCTCGGGTGGCGTTTGGTTCAGCGTGGAGGGCCGCCGCTGCGGCCTGCGTGCCCTACCGCGTGACAGGCTCTGGCATGCATTGCGGCGGCCCCACCCCGACCCACCGATGAAGCCGCCTCGCTGGGCGCACGTCGACCCGCGCACGCCGGTGCTCGTGGGCGTCGGGGTGGCCTCACAGCACCTCGACGAACCCGGCGCCGGGGTCGAGGCGCTCGAGCTCATGGTCGCCGCCGCGCGCTCGGCGGGCGACGACACCGGCGCGCCCGACATCCTGGGAGCAGTGCAGCGCGTCGCCGTCCCGCACGGTTCATGGCACTACGGCGACCCTGGACGGGTCGTAGCCGAGCGCGTCGGCGCCCCCGCCGCGGCGACGGTGCTCGCCGAGACCGGTATTCCCCAACAGACGCTGCTGAACGCCGCTCATGGCGCGATCGGCGACGGCAAGCTCGACGTGGTGTTGATCGTCGGTGGGGAGGCAGCCCGGCGGGCCACGATGGCGCGGCGCTCGGGTGTGATCGTGCTCGACACTGATCAGCACGGGGCGACGCCCGACGACCACCAGCGGCCGACCGGCGAGATCGTCACCCGAGTCGAGATCGAGGGTGGCTTCTCATCTGCTCCGGGGTCGTTCGCGCTGATCGACAGCGCGCTGCGTCACGCCGAGGGTCGAACCCTCGATGAGCATCGCGATGAGATCGCGCAGCTTTGGGCAGGGTTCAACACGGTGGCGGGGCGGTTTCCCCACGCCGCCTTCCCCGAGCCGCGCGATGCGGCCTTTCTCCGCGAGCCGAGCACGGCGAACCGCCCGATCGCCTTTCCCTACAACAAATGGCACTGCGCGCAGCTGAACGTCGACCAGGCTGCGGCGATCCTCGTATGCAGCCTCGACGCGGCGGCGCGGTTCGGCGTTGACCCCGATCGGGTGGTTTTTCCCCTGGTCGCGCTCGAGTCGAGCTCGATGGTGCCCGTCTCGCAGCGCCGCGACCTGCATCGCTGGCCCGCGATGGAAGTGCTCGGGCGGGCGGCTGAAGCGCACCTCGGTCACGCGCTGGCCGAGATCGAGCTCGCTGAGGTCTACAGCTGCTTTCCCGCGGCCGTGCGCGTCCAGCAGCGCGCCCTGCGACTCCCCGTCGACGGAGTCCCGACGAATACGGGCGGCGAGGCGTTCGCCGGCGGCCCGTGGAACAACTTCGTGCTCCAGGGAACCGCGGCAACCGTCGAGCGCCTCCGCGCTGGACCAGAGTCCACGGCCCTCGTGACGACCGTGAGCGGACTGTTGAACAAGCCCGGCCTCGCCGTCTACGCGACCCAACCTGGCCCCGAGCCGCTGCTCCTCGCAGATCTTGCCAACGACGCCGACCGTGCAACGCCACGTCTCGACGCGATTGCCGGGCACCGGGGCCCAGCTCGAGTCGCGGCATACACCGTCGGCTATGAGCGCTCGGAGCCCGCCACCTGGACCGTCATCGCCGATACCCCCGATGGCGAACGGTGCGTGGCGACATCCGACGATGCCGACCTGGCCCGGCAGGCGACACGCGAGGAGATGATCGGGCTGACCGTACGCGTCGACGGGGCCCGGCTCGAGGGTTGAGAGACTTGGTGAGCCCGAGGTTCTCCCCACCCCGACCTGAGCGCGCCGCGAGCGCCGAACGCGAGGGTTAGGACACGACGCCGGCGATCGGGTTGCCGGAGACCGGCAGCACCGACGACGGGGTCACACCCAGCCAGTTTGCGAGCGTGGCGTAGTAGTCAGCGAGGCTGATCGGACTGACCAGATTCCCATTGGCGTCCAAGGCGCTCCAGTTGGGGCTCTGGCCGTAGATGCCGCCGTTGGCCGCGCCGGCAAGGAACATGACTGACGTGGTGCCGTGGTCCAGACCGTCGGTGTTCTGGGCGGCGCGCCGACCGAACTCGGAGATGGACGCGACCAGCACGTCGCTGCCGTGGCCCGCGGCGTCCATGTCACCGAGGAAGGCGTCCAGGGCATCGTCGAGCTCGGTCATGAGCGCGTCGTGGTTGGTGCGATGCGCCGAGTGGGTATCGAAGTCGCCGTCCCAGGGAACGTAGAGGACCTTGGTGCCAATGCTGGTCTTGATCAGCCGGGCGGCTAGCGAGAGCTGCTGGCCCAGGCCGGTGGATGGGTACGCCGGGTTGGCGGCGGACAGGTCGACGATCGCGTCGCTGAACGTCAGGGCGTTCGCCAGGCCGGTGCGACCAGCGGCCTGGGCGACCGTGTCACCACCGTTGGTGGTGGCCATGGCCCGTTGGGCGACCATCCAGGCGTTCAACGCCGGCTGGTTGGAGGGGGCCGGGTACTGACCGTTCGAATCGGGGGGCATCGCGAGCGTGACCGACGACGAGCTGACCAGCGCGGGCGTCGTCCGCCAGGAGACCGCGATGCCGCCGGCCGGGGCCGACGGGGAAGCCGCGGCGTCGCACAGGCGCCCAAAGAAGCCGGTCGCCGAGCTGTGTGCACCGTCGGTGTCGGCTTCCCACCACCGGGCGATCATGTCGAAGTGGCTGTCGTCAGAGTTCGACGCACCGACACCCTGGATGAACGCCAGGTTCCGGCTGTGGAGCTTGACCAGGTTCGGGTGCAGTCCGAACGGTTGCCCGGCCAGCGAGATGACCTGCGCGGCGGGCACCGACACGGTCGGACGCAGCTGGTAGTAGGTGGCGTTCTGGTAGGGGATCAGCATCGAGTAGCCGTCGTGACCGCCGGCCATCTCGATGACCACCAGGGTCTTCGTCGACGCGGGCACGGACGGCACGGTCGTGGTGGTGGTCGTCGGCTTGGGGGCTGCGGGTCCGGAGATGGGAGCGCAGGCGGCCAGCACGACGGCTCCGGCGGCACCCGAGCCGATGAGGAACGTGCGCCGAGAGTGGGTCCCCTGGGTGAGCGCCCGGATGCGAGCCTCGAGACCGTCGGAGATCGGCTCTCGTCCCGCGTCGTTCGGTCGCCGGTCGTCGGTCGTCGGTCATGACAGGGCGAACTCCGGTGAGGCGATCGCCAGGCCCAGGGCGATGCTGGCCTTGTCGCTCGGGCTCGACACCGACGCGACCGCTTGGTTCGGCTGGTTCGTCATCGAGGTATACATCCCGGAGCTTCAGCGTCTCCCGCCCGGTGAGACCGTCCACGTGTTCACTAGAACCCCGACGCATCTTGGTTTCGAGGAGTACGACGTTGCGACGCAGATCGCGTTCTCTCACCACTACTGGGTGGTCGACGGCCAACTTGAAACCTTCTCGTCGCCGCACCGCTACGTATGGCCATCCGAGCTGGACCTGATGGCGCGATTCGCGGGAATGACCTTGCACGAGCGCTGGAGCGACTGGAGCCGTGAGCCCTTCACAAGCGACAGCAGACAACACGTTTCGGTCTGGGAGAAGACCTCGTAGCGATAGGTGCCGTACCGGCACGGTCTCGCCGCACGCCGCGATCGGCTCGGCCTGCTGAAACACCTCGAGTTATTGGTCGCTTAGGCCCCACGCGGCATAGATGAGCTCGCCGATGTCAGCAAACGTCGCCGGCGCCATGTCGTCGGGACGGGCCGCGAAATCGGGCTGTTCGGCTGCCATCGCCGCGATGACCCAGCTCGCCTCGTCGGTCTCGAACAGGCCAGAGTCGATGAAGTTGCCGATCCCATTGCCGGTCTTGTTGAAGATCCGTACTGGCATGGTGACGCCGACGTCGACAGCCTGCGACATGGCCGGCAGCTTGCGGGAAAGCCCAATGAGATGCTGCTGTCGGAAGAGCATGGCCGTGCCACGCTCGTCGAGCTCGGTGAACACCTCGGCGAGATCACGTGGCGAGCACGTCGAAAACGGCTCGCCGTCGAGGGCGGTCTCGAGAGTAATGGTCTCGTTGAGTCGCGCCGTCGGATACCCGAGGCTTGCCATCGTGTCGTTCACGTCGGCCGGCTCACCGATAGCCTGCAACAGCATCGCGGTGGCGGTGTTGTCGGAAACGATGATCATGAGCCAGGCCAGGTCGTCCAGAGTCGGCTCCAAGCCATCGGCGAGGTAGCGCAGGACTCCCGTGCCGATCTGGCGAAGGTCTTGGCCAAGACAGACGCGAGTCGTCGGATCGACCGTGCCCGCCGTGACCAGTCGTGAGTAATGGATGAGGATGAAGGTCTTGGCGGCGCTCTCGGCTGGCAGGACACGATCGGCGTTGACCGAGATTGTTTCGTCGGTGGCGAGGTTGCGGGCGTACACGCCGAACGTCCCGGGACGTCCGGCGACGATTTCGAGCACAGCCTCGGAGAGGGTCACGCGGTCAGTCTGTCATCGGGCGTCCGCACCGCGACGCGTGTTTTGACCTTGACGACGGGTGTGGACCTGAGGGGACTGTTCTCAAACCGCAGTCTCTTCGAGGAACTGGCGGGATTGCCGGGGAACAGACGCTGACCGACATCTATCGTCTCACGAAGAGTGAGGATCCGTCACTCGAGGTGGTGGGTGACCTGTCGGCCTCGGGGCATGCTGGTGTAGTGCGAACGGCGCCTGCCAGATCGGCAGGAGCACGCTTCTGTCTCGCTTAGCCGGTGCAGCCTGATTGCTGCGCAGATGGCGGACACTGGCCGCTCAGGTACAGAGTTCCGCTCCCAAAGACCACCGCGGGACCGGCCGCGCTCGTGTGCGCGGATCCTTGGATGGTGGCGGCGCTTTCGATGGCAGCAATTGCGGAGGGCCCAGCCCCGATATCGGCAAGTTCCAAGGTTGTGTCGGCGTACGCCGCTTGATTCCCGCTCGGAGCGCTCGGTGAGAAGTAGGGCGTCAGCACGACGTAGAAGGTGTCTGACACGCTCTGACCGGCAGGCACGTTGTTGTAGGCGAGAGGCACACCGCCGTTGACGCCGGCGTTTCCGCAGGGACTCGTGCTGCCCGACAAGTCGGGGCCAACGCTGACACTCGTATCACTCGTGCCGAGTGTGCCCGTGAGAATGAGACTGGCCGGAAACGAGGCCGTGGTATTGGTCAGCGTGACGCGCATCGGGATGAACCCGCCCGTAGTGGGATCGCCGCACATCGGCTTATGAGCGCTGGTGCTGGCCTGTCGGTAGGTCTCGACGGTTCCTGCCTGGACAGAGATGTTGGCGGTGTAGCCGCTTGATTGGGTCGTGGTAATGGTCCAGCTCGGCCCACTGGGTGTCGGCGCCGTCGTGGGAGGCGTCGTCGTGGTTGTGGCCGCAGTGCTCGATACCGTTGGCGAGGCGGCTCTGGAGCCGCCGTTGCCGCCGCCACAGCTGGCCAGAATGAGCACGGCGACGACAAGGGTCGGTGCGCCGACCCATCGACGCGGCCGGCGCGTGCGAGGGCTCCCCATCCCTGCCTCCCTTATGAGAGAAGCCGCCAGAGCCGTGCGGACGCTACTTATAAGCCTGTAGACCGTCAAGTAGCAATTGGGCATGGTGCGGGCTTGTGGAGGGCGAGCTGCAACGGACGCTGGGCCAACCTGCGCGCCTACCGGCAGTCCCGGGGGCTCTCCCAAGAGACGTTCGCTGACGTCTTGGGTGTTCATCGGACCTACATGGGCGGAGTCGAACGAGGTGAGCGCAATCTCACCCTGCGCTCCGTCGAGCGAATCGCTGACGCCCTCAGAATTGATCCGCTCCAACTACTAGGCAAGCCAGCACAACCCCGGCGGTGGGCGCGGTCCAGTTAGCCGTGGCGGCGAACCTTCCTGTACGGGCACCCGAGTAGTTCTCGTTGCTCGTCGCCGAGAGCGGGGGCGCACAACACGTATTCAACGACGCGGAGCGCTGAGATGACGGCCGGGATCACTGGGGATCGCCCGGCTCGTGTGTGCTCTTGAGCGCCTCGGCCATTTCGGTGTCGGTGATCCCTGACTTGTGCGCGAGCAGGTGAATCAACTGCGTGTTGGTGTGCGTCAGGCGGGTTAGGTCGGTGTTCTTGGTCGAGCCCTGCCTTGATCTGCTTGGTGTTCTCGTCGGTGTCAACCGCGATGATCGACGCGATGTGGTCGGACCGCTTCGCGGCGATGAGCAGCGCGGCGGCCTGAATGCCGGCGAGCATCGACAGGAACAAGTTCAGCAGGATGTATGGGTACGGGTCGAAACCCTTGTTTGACGAGGTCGAAGGCGGGTTGCCGATCTTGAGAATCGTGTTGACGAACGCCCACAGAATCATCACAGCAAAGAAGGCGAACACGAAGGGCCACGAGCCCATGGTGTTGCGCATCCGGTCCGCGGCTCGCTGCCCAAACGTTCGATCGTCGACAATCTGCTTCGCTAAGGGGTGCTTCTCCCAGACACTCACCACGGCCCTCCCATGGTCGAGTTGGAACGCGGAGGCTAACCCGCGCGGACTCGATCGAGGCTCGTGCTGAGCGCGCGAACGACCGCCTTTGATGACGCGCGGGACCGGCGCCTCTAGGCACATTGCCGAACGCTGGGGTGGCGTACGACGCTCTGACTTGCTGGCGTTGGACCGATCGGGTCAGCGGTGGGCCAGTTAGGGTGCGCGGGTCTGCGAGTGGCGGCGCTTCTTGGCGGCTTGCGCCATGAGGGCTGAGGTGGTCTCCTCGGCTGGTCCGGGCATGGCGAGCAGGTAGCCCTGGGCCAGGTCGCAGCCCATCGTTTTGAGGATCTGCAGCTGCTCGGCGGTCTCGATGCCTTCGGCCAACGCCTGGTAGCCGAGGGTGTGGGTGAGCTCGATGATCGTGCTGACGATGCTTGCCGCGCGGTCGTCGTGCACGATGTGCTTTACGAAACCGCTGTCGATCTTGATGGTGTCGATCGGGAACCGGTGGACATGGGCGAGTGACGAATAGCCGGTGCCGAAGTCGTCGACCCAGATGCCGCAACCAAGTACTCGCAGCTCGGCGAGTCGATCGGCGCTGATTTCAGTGTCACGCATGAACGCGGTCTCGGTAATCTCAAAGCACAGCCGCCGCGGATCGACGTGGGTATCGTCCAGGCATTGCCGGACCCGGGCCACCAGGTCGGGGTCCGTGAGCTGGCGGGCTGACAGGTTCACCCCGACCACGAAGCGCCCGCGGCCGATGAGCTCGCTCCAGCGGCCAGCCTGTCGAGCCGCTTCTCGCAGCACCATCTCCCCGAGGTCGTGGATCAGCTCGGTGCGTTCAGCGACGGGGATGAAGCGGTCGGGGCCGACCAGGCCCGCCTTGGGATGACGCCACCGCGCCAGTGCCTCGGCGCCGACGATCCGCTTTTGCCGGCCGTGGATGTCGAAGATGGGCTGGTAGTGGACCTCGAGGTCGCCTGCCGCCAGCGCGCGCCGAAGTAACCGATGCATCTGGATCGTCGCCAGCGCGGATGCTCGCAACGGCCGCCCCTCGTACAAGAACAATGTCACGAACAGACCGATGGCCACGAAGAAGAGCCCGCGGGTGGCCCAGCGGTGGAACTCCTGTGCTGCGCCCGTCGCCGTGTCCGCCGGCAGCAACGGCCCGGCGAGCACCGTCGCCGCCAGCGCAGTCACGAGGGCGCCGAGCGCACCGAAGCGCACCCCGGCAAAGATGATCGCCACGCAGAACACAAGCGAAGGCGCCTCGTCCGCGCCACCCAGGTTGTAGACGATGAGCCACGACCCGCCCAGCATCGCCAGCGTGACCGCCACCGCCACCAGCGGTCGGGCCAGCGCTGTCGTCCCCAGGATCCGGCCCGACATGCGCTGCTGCCAGCCCCCAGCCGGGTCCTCAGTCGTGTCCAGGCGCTGTGCCATACGCTGAGTCATTCGCCCAACCTTACGGCCAGCCCCAACTCCCCACCCGACGAGTGCTCGGCGAGGCGACCCTGACCGCGTTATCGACACCCCTGCGGGGCTCTTGAGCGGCCTCGAAAGCCAAACGCCGAGAACCGGGAAACATCGAGGCAGGTCATGAGCTACCGGCGGCCCGACGAGAGCCACCCTTCGGGCACCCGCTACGGCTCCTGCCTCCCTGCATCAAGGGAGGCACGCCTCGCCCGCCGGTACGGCCGCGATTAACTGCCGATCTCCGCTCTAGGCACATTGCCTGACGCTGGGGTGTCATCCAGCGATGTCACCGGCTGCCCGAGCACAAGCCGCCCAAGGAGCTGGCTGTAGGTCATCCCGACCGAACGGCATTTGTCTGTGTACCGGCCATCGAACAGTCGCACAACGCGCATTCGAAGACGCCACTCTTCGTTGCCTTACCGATTGCGCATGGCCACCATGAGATCCGTCGGGATCGATTCCGGGTTGTCCAGAAGAAACACCCGGCAGGTGTGGACGCGTTCGGCGACCTCGAGGCGATTGGCCCACAGCAAGCTGCCCCCCTTTGCCGTGATTGGCCAGCAGGGGCTCGCAAAAGCGTCATGATGACTGTCTGTAGCGGGCTCTAGGAGGGTTGCGGCGGGGGTGATGAGGCCAGACGACGGCAGCTCTGGACCCGGATTTCGGCTCGACCGGGCCGATCCCGCCGAAACGCCACTCGGGTGGCCGCAAGGCGGGAGCTGGTGACAGCGCGCCCGTTCTTGAAGTGGACCGGCGGCAAACAGTGGTTGGCGCCGACCCTGTCGCCGTACCTTCGCCCACCACCGGGTCGGTCCTACTTCGAGCCCTTCCTTGGGGGTGGCGCCATGTTCTTCGCGGTCGATCCGAGGCGTGCGGTGGTCAGCGATGCAAACGCAGAGCTGATCGCCGCTTACTGCGGGGTGCGTGACAGCGTCGAGCGTGTCATTGACGGTCTGGAATCGCTGAAGAACAACGAGCGGACCTACAACCGCCTTAAGAGGGCGGTGCCAGAGTCACGGGTTGATCGCGCTGTGCGATTGATCTATCTGAACAAGACGGCCTTTAATGGCATCTACCGCGTCAACGGAAGCGGTGGGTTCAATGTCCCGTTCGGGAACTACGCGAACCCGACGATCTGCCAAGCAGAGCGGTTGCGGGCCGCGTCGCAAGCTCTGCGGGGAGCGTCATTGCGCACGTGCGACTTCGGCACGGCAATACGCGCGGCACGGGCACGTGACGTCGTGTACTTCGTTTGTCGGCCTAGCGGTGGCTAGGCCCGCTGCTTTGCACCCCCGAGCTCCCCATGCGATAATACGAACGTACGTTCGATGGGTGGGATCGTTACTTATTTGTCGCACCTCTCCTGCAGAGTGTTAAGCGGCGTAGAGGAGTGACTCGATGCCCACGACTACGAGGGCTTCGGCCCGCTACGCCTCGATGAGTTCGAGTCGATCGAAAGCGTCGCGCAGATCGCCCAGGGCATCGCCGAGCACGGCATGGGGTTCGCCCACTGGGCCGACTACCTGGGATCGAGCCAATGGGAGTACCTGAGCAACTTCGAGGACAACTTCCTCGGCCACTGGACCTCCACTACCGAGTTCGCCGAGTCAATGCTCGAAGACATGGGCATGGACCTCGACTCGCTCGTCGATGAGCGCTTCCAGGCTTACGTCACGTTTGATGTCGACGCCTTCGCACGCGATCTCAGCTACGACTTCCATATCGGTGAAGACGACGAGGGCGTGTACGTGTTTGACACCACGTAGCGCGGAAATGTCAACGTTGATCAACATCGACAAGTTTGAGAAAATGTAAATAGAGGAGTGAAAACTAAGGAGATGACAACAGGGAACAAGAACCAGTCGTTAGGTGATTTCGTGCGCGCTCGACGCGAGTCGCGTGGACTCGATTACTACGAGGCCGAGCAGGCTTCGGGTCTCGACCACACCTTCTGGCGCAAGCTCGAAGCCGGCCAGTACGAGGCTCCCGGTCCCAAGTCGCTTGAAGCCATCGCCAAGACGCTCAAGGTCCCGCTCGAGGACCTCTATGCGCTGGCGGGCTACGACCTGCCGGTGCGACTGCCTAGCTTCACGCCGTACCTGCGGGCTCGCTACCACCTGCCCCACCAGGCCGTTGTAGAACTCGAGCGCTACTTCGACCTGCTGCGCAACTACTACGACATCCCCACCGACAAGCCGGTCTTCCCGCCTAAGCCGAAGCAGCGAAAGTCGATTGTTCCACCCACCAATCGGACGGGACGGAGGGCGGCATGAGACGCGGTGTCATCGCCACCCTGCGAGACTTCGTTCCGATCCGTCCGCTCACGCGCGAAGAGGCGCTGCGGATTGCTGAACTCCAAGCTCATCGCTTCCATGAGATGCTCGGCTTGTCGGCGCCGCCGTTCCCGGAACAGCTGATAGCGAGCCTGCCGAGGGTCCAAATCGAACGCCTGAGCCCAATACCGGTCTCCGGGTCAACCCACTGGGCGTCCAGCCGCTGGCTCATCGTGCTCAATGGCGCCGAGCCAGCCGTCCGGCAGCGCTTCAGCCTGGCTCATGAGATCAAGCACATCCTGGACCATCGCTTTGTCGAGGTCCTCTACTCCGGCGTCCCTCCGGAGAGCAGAGCCCGATGGATCGAACAGACATGCGACTTCTTTGCTGCCTGTCTGCTGATGCCGCGTGCATGGGTCAAGCGGGCTTATACGACGGGCCCCCAACGCTTGCCGCAACTGGCCGCACGCTTCGCTGTGTCCCAAGCCGCCATGCAGTTTCGACTCACACAGATCGGATTACTGGATCGACCCGACCGCTGCTCTCGCATGCACCCCGACTGGGCCTTGCGGGCAAGTCGGGCGGCTGGTACCCCCTCGTACTACCAACGAACGGCGATCTTCGTTACCTAGGAGGATCCAATGACGCGTGCCATCACCGCCCAAGTACCGGCGGTCGCGCGCGGCTACGCCCGAGCTGTGCCAACGGCCTTAGTGCCGGGCTCAACCCTGCGGGCCGTGATCTACCTCCGGGTCTCGACCGCCCAGCAGGCCAACACCGATCGGGACGCTGAGGGCTTCTCAATCCCCGCGCAGCGCGAGGCCTGTTTGCGAAAGGCGGAAAGCCTAGGTGCCGAGGTGATCCAGGAGTATGTAGACGCAGGCGAATCAGCTCGGACCGCACAGCGTCCGGGCCTCCAGGCACTGCTCAGACGCTTGGCTGAGTTGCGCGATGTTGACTACGTAATCGTGCACAAGGTCGATCGGCTAGCTCGCAATCGTGCCGACGACGTCAGCATCAACCTGTCGCTCGAGGAAGCCGGCGCGCAGCTGGTTTCGGTCACCGAAAACATCGACCAGACGCCGTCCGGTTCGTTGATGCACGGCATCATGAGCTCAATCGCCGAGTTCTATTCGAAATCGCTGGCAACTGAGGTTGTCAAAGGGATGAGCCAAAAGGCCAAGAAGGGTGGGCACCCGGGTCTGGCTCCGATCGGCTACCTCAACGTTCGCGAGATCGTCGATGGCTACGAGATCCGAACCATCGACATAGACCCTGAGCGTGGACCGCTCGTACAGTGGGCGTTCAAGGCCTACGCCTCCGGTCGCTACAGCTTGAGTGGGCTCACCGAGGAGCTGAAGGCCAAGGGTCTCACCTATCGGGCAACGGCCCACCGACCCGTCCGTCCGGTAGGGCGCAACAAGGTCGACGAGATCCTCCGCAACCACTTCTACATCGGGGTTGTCACCTTCCAGGGCGTCCAGTACGGCGGGCGCCACGAAGCCCTTGTGTCGGTTGAGACATTCGCTCAAGTGCAGGCCTTGCTGAAGCTCAACCAGCGCGGCGACGAAAAGCAGCGCCACCATGCCCATTATCTCAAGGGCAGCGTGTTCTGCGCCCGTTGCGAGTCTCGGTTGTCGTTCACTCGAACACGAGGCAGGGGCGGCTTTTATTACTACTTCTTCTGCCTGGGCCGCCACGAGCGTCGGACCGAGTGCAAGCTGCCGCACATGCCGCCCTTCGAGATTGAAGATGCTGTAGAGGATTCCTACGGTCAGCTGAGACTCGGACCGGATGCCCTCAAGACGGTTCGCCGTGCTCTGCTCGAAGCCCTGAAGGCGAGCACTCACTTCGCGGACGCAGAGGCACGGAGCCAGCGGTTGCGTATCGCCAGACTCGAAGCCGAGCGCAGGAAGCTGTTACAGGCTCACCTGGCAGGGGCAGTGCCCGTCGATCTGCTGCGTGAAGAGCAAGGACGCATCACAGCCGAACTGGCCAGCGCTCAAGGGACACTGGCGAGGACTGACGGCGACTGGACGATCATTGAGAGCAATGTCAACCGGGCACTCGACTTGCTGAGTGACCCACAACGCCTCTACCGCGATGCCGATCCGGTTGGTCGCAAGGCGCTCAATCAGGCTTTCTTCGAGGGCTTATACGTCGACATCGACGGCATTGGCTACACGCGAGTGGCAGCGCCGTTCGCTCAGCTGCGCGAGAAGTCGCTCAGCAGCGATCTCCGTAGATACCTGAGAGAAATCAAAGACCCCGACCTTCCTTCTTCGGGTCGGGGTTTGAGAGAGACACTTCTGGTGGAGGTGACGGGACTTGAACCCGTGACTTCTTCGTTGCGAACGAAGCGCTCTACCGGGCTGAGCTACACCCCCGTACGGCGTTGCAGCGTACCAGGAGGTCCCCAAACCGAGCCGGCCGGTTCCGCGAGTGGAAGTCCCGTGCAGCACACGCGACCGGGTCGGGCGGGACGACCTCGAGTGGCGCGTGGGCGCTGAGGGCGCGGGGCTAGCGCCGCGGGCGTAACGGTTCGGAGTGTGGCAGCTGGTGGCTGATCGCCGTGTCGAAGCGCGCGAGGACGACGGCGTTGGTGATGTCGCCCCGGGTGCGTTCGAGTACCGCTCGGAGCGCGTCGGTGGCGCGTCGGAGGCCGCCGGTGAGCGCGTCGGGGTAGTCGATCGTCACGAGCAGCCCGTAGGCGTCCTCCATGATGGCGAAGAGGCGTTCCGCCTCGCCGGTCTCGTCGGCTCGCAGACGGTCGAGGACGGCGCGACGCAGCTCGCTGGCGGCTTCGGCCAGGCCGTTCAGGTAGGCAGGCACCTCGACGTCGAGGGCGGCGGCAGCGGCGGCGGGTTCGTTCGCCACGAAGGCGAGGGTCAGGTTCGCTTCCGCGAACTCCTTCTGGGCATCGTGAAGGAAGCCCGCCTCGCGTACGGCGGGATGCTGCGCGGTCGCCTGGGCGGCGCGGTGCAGCAGTTCGGCGGCGGCGGCGACGTGGCGGCGAGCCTCGTCGAACGCGTGTCGGTGGGTGGCTCGGATCGCGAGTGCGCTCTCCCGGATGACCTGCCGGCAGGCGGGCAGCGTCAGTTCGCGGGCGTCGTGGCGCGCTTGGAGGACGGCGTTGGCGGTCTCGCCCGCGGCGCGCAGCTCGCGCGAACGGTCCGGCTCCACCGGGGGCGGGTCAGAAGGTCGCGGTGCGGCGGAGCGCGAAGGCCGGCTCGGGCACCGGCGTCAGGTCTCCGAAGGCCGGTACCGGGCGAAGGTGGCGGAGGGCGCCGCGGGGCTCAGCCGGCCGGAGCTGGGTGCTGCGGCGCGTGCTCTGGCGGGTCTTGAGCTGCAAGAGCAGGTAGACGTAGGCGCCGAGCATGACGTCGACCGCCCCCTGCAGGCCCAGGAAGACCACGTTGCCGCCGCTGAACCCAGCCATGACGAGGGTGATTCCGGCCGCCACGAGGAGCCCGACGAGCACGCCGCGGCGTCGGCGTCGGGCGGGGGTCATGGCGCCCTGGCCTCGCATCGGGCCCATCGCGCCGCCCACCGGCCCGACCGGGCCGACGAGGGGCTGCAGGCCCGGGAGGTCAGGATCGGCGGCCCGTCGGTGCCCAAAGACCGAGCTGACCGTGGTGAGGAGTTCGCTGAAGCCGGCGGCGATACTCGAGCTGCCCCCGCCGTCGTTGCGGGCCCGCAGGATGGGCGGGATGAGCACCGCAGCCCAGAGGATCGCGAGGACGAGGATCACGACAATCGCCACGCTTCGTGCCTCCTCCGGCCCGGTCCCTAACAAGACACGACGGATCCCAGTGGATTCCGCCGTGGTGAGAACGAGGTTAGTCAGACCGGGGTGCCAAACGTCAACCCTGGGTGGCGAAAAACCTCAGATGGCTCGCTCTCCGTGGTCAGTTGGGCGCTGCCAGCGGCCAGAACGGCCCCCGGTCTTCTCCCATAGCGCAAGATCGCCGATCGTCATCGCTCGGTCGACCGACTTGCACATGTCGTAGATCGTGAGCGCGGCGATCGCCGCCGCGGTGAGCGCCTCCATCTCGACGCCGGTGCGGTCGACGGTGTCGACCTGGGCCTCGACCTCGACGTGGGACTCCTCGAGGCGGAAGTTGATGAAGACGGCTCCCACGAGGAGGGGGTGGCACAGGGGCACGAGGTTCGAGGTCTGCTTGGCGGCCTGGATGCCGGCGACCCGGGCGACGGCGAGGACGTCACCCTTCGTGATGGCCCCGGTCGCGATCCGTGCGGCGGTCGACGGGTCCATGTAGACGGTGCAGCGGGCCACCGCGCGCCGGTGGCTGGCCTCCTTGGCCGTGACGTCCACCATCCGAGCCCGTCCCAGGGGGTCGAGGTGGGTGAACTCCGAAGCCGTCACGCAGTTCCAGTGTATGGGGGCCGGGGCGGGCTGCTCCACGTCGAACCGGGGGGTCGCCCCGGGCGGGTCAGCCCTCCTTGACGACCGCGTACCAGACCCGGTCCGAGACCTGCGCCACTCGGTCGGCGAGTTCGACGAAGCGGTTGTAGCGCTCCGACTCGGCCCAGATTCTGCGCAGGTCGTCCTGGTCGAGCACGCGGCGCATCGCGCCGCGATAGGCGTGTTCGACGTCACGGGCGGTGTGGCGAGCGTCGTCGGCCAGCTCCGTCGCGCGGTCCCGGTCGCTGGTCATCGCCGCGAACGAGTCGCGCAGGCGTGCCATGCCGTCGCGGGCGAGGGCGGCCATCTGCGCGCTCGGCTCGTCCGCCGCCTCGAGGCCGAGGACCTCGCTCTCGCGCACCAGGTTGTGCGCGGCGCTCAAGACGAGGTCGAGCCGGAACGACAGCGCGTAGAGGTCTTCGGGGTCGATGGGGGTCGAGAAGGCGGCGCGCAGGGCCCGCCAGAGCTCGCGTTTGCGCTCCCCGGCTCGCCGTTCGGCGTCGCGCAGGTGGTCGGCGGCGTCGGCGGCGCCCTGCGCCCAGGACACGAGCGCCTCCAGGCACTCGACGCTGACCGTGGCCTGCTCGCACAGCTGCTTGACGACGTCGGGCGACTCGGGGAGGAACCAGAGTCGGCGCTTCACGCGATCCCCCGCCAGGTGACGAGGGCCAGCGCGGCGAGCGCCGCACAGCCGGGCAGCGTGGTGCACCACGCGACGACGATCCCGCGCACGACGGTCCAGGAGACGTGGCGGGCGCGGCTGCGTCCGACGCCGGTCCCCACCACGGTCGAGGCGACGACCTGGGTGGTGCTGACCGGCGCGCCGACCGCCGACGACGCGGCGGCGACGATGATCGACGCCGCCTGGCTCGACAGCCCATCGACGGACCGGACGCGGAACACGCGCTGGCCCAGCGTGCGGGCGATCGGCCACCCGCCCGTCGCCGCCCCGGCCGCGAGCGCGAGCGCGCAGACCAGGCGCACCCAGGTTGGGCCGGCGACGGTCCGGGCGTGGCCGGTGGCCACCAGCACGAGGGCGATGACACCCACGGCCTTCGCGCCGTCGTTGGCGCCCAGGGTGGTGGCGAGGGCCAGCGTGCCCAGCCGCTCGGCGACCCGGACGGGGCGGCGCATCGCGGCGTGGGCCCGCCGCAGGGCTCGGTGTAGGAGCTGGTCGGCGCCGGCGCCGGCCGCGACGCCGAGCACGGGGACGGCGGCCATGACCGCGAGCACGCCGAGGACGCCGACCGGTCGTCCGTGGGCGAAGCCGCCCCAGTAGATGGCGTGGCCGCCCGCGTCGGCGAGCGCCGCGCCGGCGAGACCACCGACGAGCGCGTGGCTGGCGCTGGAGGGCAGGCCGAGCCGCCAGGTGACGACGTTCCACAGCACCGCGGCGCTCAGCGCGGCGCCGACGACCGCCACGACCTCCGTCCGGGGCACGACGACGAGGGCGGCGACCGTGCGGGCCACGGCGCCGCTGAAGAGCAACGGGCCCAGCAGGCAGCCGAGTCCGGCGAGGGCGAGGGCCGTCGCCGGTCGAGCCGCGCGCGTCGCGACGGTGGTGGCGACGGCGCTCGCTCCGTCTTGGAAACCCGTCGTGACCGCGAACGCAAGCGCGAAGGCCACGACGACGACCAGGCCCGTCACCGTCTCCCCCCTGCTCGGCTGTCGCGACTCGCCATGACGGTGGGCGACCCGGTCAGCCGCCGATCTGGCTCATCGAGCGCGCCGGACGGATGAAGTCGACGTGGCCGATGCGGTGACCGGCCCACTTGACGCCGACCGCGCCGGCGATCGCGTCGGCGAGCTCCTCGTCGACTGCTGGGGCGGGACGGCCGGAGCGCAAGATGGCGCGGAGGTCGGTCTCGTCGAGTGCGAACAAGCAGGTGCGGAATCGGCCCTCGGCGGTGATGCGCACCCGATCGCAGTCGCCGCAGAACGGCTCGGTGACGCTGGCGATGACCCCGACGTCGCCGATCCCGTCGGCGTATCGGTGTCGGGCCGCGGGCTCGACGTGGGCGTCGACCGGCGCCGCGTCGAGGGGGAACACCGCGTCGATTCTCTCGAGGATCTCGGCGGCCGGCACGACCTGATCCATCGACCATTCGCCGGGGGCGTCGAGGGGCATGAACTCGATGAACCGCACCCCAACGCCGCGAGTCCGGCCGTAGGCGGCGAGGTCGACGACCTCGTCCTCGTTGACGCCCCGGATGACCACCGCGTTGATTTTCACCGGGTCGAGGCCGGCGTCGAGCGCGGCGTCGATGCCGGCGAGCACCCGGTCGAGCTCGTCGCGGCGGGTGAGTGATCGGAACGTGTCGCGTCGCAGCGAGTCGAGGGACACGTTGACCCGCCGCAGCCCGGCGGCGGCGAGGTCGTGGGCCAGTTCGGGGAGGCGCACCCCGTTGGTCGTGAGGGCGAGGTCCACGCCGAGGGGGGCCAGCATCTGGAGGAGCCGGGGCAGGTGGGCCCGCAGCGTCGGTTCCCCGCCGGTGATCCGCACCGACTCGAAGCCGAAGCGCTCGACGCAGAGTCTGGCCACCCGGGCCTGCTCCTCGTAGGTGAGCAGCTCTTTGCGGTCGAGCCACACCATGCCCTCCGAGGGCATGCAGTAGGTGCACCGGAAGTTGCAGCGGTCCGTGATCGAGATCCGCAGGTCCCGGGCCCGTCGTCCGAAGGTGTCCACGAGGGCTTGGGCCATGCGGGCCAGGCTACGCCCAGGTTCATCCGGGTTGACAGGGAGCCCCCGCCGTGCTCTGATAGTGGTCACACCACCACTCTGCGTGATGTTCACGGCGGGTGGCGGTGCGAGAGTGACAACCGAGCCACCTCTCGGGGAGGCAACGATCCGTCGGCCGTAACTGGTCGCTGAAGGCCGACGGGGAGCCAGGCGAAACCGGCCCCATCAATTCTGGGGGTCGGTTTGTCGTCGTTGCTGAACAGGGACAGAGAGGGATGTCGTGGCTCGAAGGTCGGAGACTCTCATTCGCGGCTCGGCGCGCGCGCTCACCGCGGTGGTCTTGGCCGTCGGGGTCAGTGCCTGCGCGGTGCCGCTGGCGAGCACCTCGGGCAGTCCCGCTCCCCACGGCACCAGCACCTCAACGGGCTTGGCGGCGGGTGAGGTGATCCTGGTCTGTAGCTCTGGGCAGGTCAGCAACGGCGGGGTCGACACGTCGTCGTCGGTGGCGGTGCGCGTCCCAGCCGGGACGCCCGTGCCGCCCGGCTGTCGGGAGAGCTGAGCCGCGTCGGCGCGGGCTCCGGCCTCCTTGGGGCAGGCCGGAGCCACCCACTCTTTTTCTTTGGTTGATTCGTGTCCGCCGGCTCGCCTGAGCCGGCGGACACGCGTCGAGCTCAGTGGTCGGGGACACCGTCGAGACGCAGGACCCGCAAGGGCGCACCGGCCGGCACGCTGTCGCCGTCGGGCACCCGGGCCAGACCGTTGGCGGCTGCGCTCGCCGCCAACGCGTTGCTGGCCTGGTTCCCGGTGCGGGCCGCGACGTAGCCGTCGTCGGTGGCGCGCAGACAGACCCGGTCGAGGTGCAGCCGGCCGTCGGGCCGGCGGGTGAACGGATGCTCGGCCCGGGCGGAGACCTCCGGACGGAACCGGTGGGGGTGGCCGAGGCGAGCCAGGAGCGCCGGGCGGGCGAAGCACTCGAAGCTGACCAGGGAGGACACCGGGTTGCCGGGCAAGCCGAACACGGGCACGCCGCCCACGAAGCCGAAGGCGAGCGGCTTGGCCGGCTTGATCGCGACCTGGCGGGCGTGGAGCGACCCGAGCCGCTCGAGCGCGACCTTCACGTAGTCGTACTCGCCCATCGAGACCCCGCCGCTGGTGAGGACGGCGTCGTAGCGGCGCGTCGCGTCGTCGAGGATGGCGACGGTCCCGGCTTCGTCGTCGGGGGCGATCCCGAGGTCGACGGGCTCGCAGCCCGCCTCGGCGACCAGGGCGATCAGCATGGGCCGGTTCGAGTCGCGGATGGTGCCCGCCGCGAGTGGTCCCGGCGTCGAAGGGGACACCAGCTCGTCGCCGGTCGAGAGGACCCCGACCCGGGCCCGGCGGGTGGCCCGCACCCGGGCGGCCCCGACACTCGCCAGCACACCGAGGTGGGGGGCACGGAGCACGGTGCCGGTGCCGAAGACCGGCGCGCCCGCTTCGAGGTCGCCGCCCGCGGGCCGGACGTGATCCCCGACGCCGGCGGGAGCCTCGATGAGGACTCCGTCGACGCCGTCCCGGGCGGTTCGCTCGACCATGACGATCGCGTCGGCCCCGGGCGGTATCGGCGCGCCGGTCATGATCCGGATCGACTCCCCGGCGCCGACGGCGCACTCGGGGGTGCGGCCGGCCGGCAGCTCGCCCACGACCCGCAACCGCACCGGCGTGTCGGACGCCGCGCCGACGGTGTCCGCGGCGCGCACTGCGTACCCGTCCATCGCGGTGTTGGCGAAGGGTGGCACCGGTTCGGTGGTCGTCACGTTCTCGCCGAGCGCGAGGCCTAGGGCGTCGTCGAGGGCAACCTCGACCACCTCGAGGGGGGTCACCAACCCGAGGATCTCGCGCTGGACCTCCTCGAGGGGGACGAGGCTCATCGAAGGTCGCGTCGGCGGACGAGGCCGGCCAGGAACGCCGCCAGCTCGGGGCCGAGGTCGTCGCGGTCGAGTGCCAACTCGACGTTCGCGCGCAGAAAGTCGATCTTGCGTCCGATGTCGTATCGGCCCTCGGAGAACACCACCCCGTGCACCGGCTGGCGATCGAGGAGCGCGGCGATGGCGTCGGTGAGCTGGAGCTCACCGCCGACGCCGGGCTCGATGTCGTCGAGCGCGGCGAAGATCTCGGGCGCGAAGACATAGCGGCCGACCACGGCAAGGTTCGACGGGGCGTCGGCGGCGGCGGGCTTCTCGACCAGCGAGCGCACCCGCACCAGGCGCTCACGGACCGGCTCGACCGACGCGCAGCCATAGGACGAGATCTCGTCGTCTGGCACCTCCATCAGGGCGAGCACCGAGCCGCCCTCCCCAGCACGCACCTGGAGCATGGTGCGCAGCAGCCGGGCGTCGTCGACCATGATGTCGTCGCCCAGCAGTACCGCGAACGGCTCGCCGCCGATGTGCTCGCGGGCGACCGAAACGGCGTGACCGAGTCCGAGTGGGTCACGCTGGCGGATGTAGTGGAGATCGGCGATCTCGTTGGTGGCCTGCACCTCGCGCAGCAGCTCGTCCTTGCCGTCCTGCTCGAGGTAGAACTCGAGCTCGAAGTTCCGGTCGAAGTGATCTTCGATGGCGCGCTTGCCGCGACCCGTGATCACGAGCACGTCTCGTAGGCCCGCGCGCACCGCCTCCTCGACGACGTACTGGATCGAGGGCTTATCGACGATGGGCAACATCTCCTTGGGCTGGCTCTTCGTGGCCGGCAAGAAGCGCGTGCCCAGGCCCGCGGCCGGGATGACCGCCTTCGTCACGACGGGGCCTGGAGTCACGGTGCGACGCTACCGCCGTCGTCGTCGCGGCCGAATCCATGCTCCTCGCCGCGAACGAGTCGGCGCAGGTTCGCGAGATGGCGAGCGACGAGGAGCGCGGCGAGGCCGCCCGTGACGGCGATGTCGAGGGTTGATCCGTCAAGCAGGACGACGATGGCCGGAAAGGCGAGCGCGCAGAGGACCGATGCGACGGATGCCTTGTGCAGTCCTCGGGCGATCGCGAACCACACGACGCCGAGGACGGCAGTCTCGAGGGGGAACACGACCGCCATGACCCCCGCCGCGGTCGCGACGCCCCGGCCGCCTTTGAACCGACGCGTGACCGGGAAGATATGACCGAGGACGGCGGCCATCCCCAGGATGAACGCGCCCCGGTGCCCGTCGAGGGCGAGGCCGGCCCCGGCCGCCGCCGCGCCCTTGCCGATGTCGAGGACCAGGACCACCAGCCCGGCCTTCCAGCCCAGGATCCGGAAGGTGTTCGAGGCCCCCGGGTTCCCGGAGCCTTCGCGGAGGATGTCGTGGCCTCGGGTCCGCGCCACCAGGCCGGCGCTCGGGAACGTGCCGAGCAGATACGCGACGGGTAGGAGGCACACCACGACGAGCACCGGGGCATTCTTCCCGCCGTGGCGCCGCGGCGGGGATGACGGAGGGCCTGCCCGGCGTTACCCTTAGCAGTCGAGCGGTTCGAGTGCCAGCGACGCGGGTGAGACCGAGTGCGGGGAGCGAGCCACGAGCGGAGGCGTGATGCCCACCTACCGGTATCGCTGCGGCGAGTGCGGCGAAGAGTTCGAGGTCTGGCAGTCGATCAAGGACGACTCGCTCCAGACCCACGACGAGGGCTGTGGCGGACCGCTGGTCAAGGTCCTGACCCCGGCGGGGATCGTGTTGAAGGGCTCGGGCTTCTACAAGAACGACAGCCGCTCCTCGGGGCGCCATGCATCGGGCACGGACAAGGAGTCCAAGCGCGACGGGGACTCCTCGGGCTCATCGGACGGCGAGTCCAAGTCGGGTGACTCCAAATCGGACGAGTCCAAGTCGGGTGACTCCAAATCGGGTGACTCCAAATCGGGTGACTCCAAATCGGGTGACTCCAAATCGGGTGACTCGAAGTCGGACGGGTCCAAGTCGGACGGGTCCAAGTCGGGCGACCAGTCCAAGACGGGCGCCGCGAGGTCGTGAGCGCGACGCCCGGCGCCGACGTCGGGGCCATCGAGGCCGTCATCTTCGACTACGGCGGCGTGATCTCGGTTCGTCTCCTCGGCGATCTGTCCCACTTCGAATCGGCGATGGGCTACCCGCGGGGCAGCGTCACCGAGTTGATGTTCGGCCCCTCGGCGAGCGCGGACGGTGACGTCGCGCACGACTTCCACCGCCTCGAGACGGGGCATCTCTCACTGGGCGACTACTTGACTGGCCTGGAGCGTCGCGCGCCGGAGGTGTTGGGCCGCCCGCTCGACTTCGAGGCCTACCGGGCGTTCACCGCCGCGTCGGCGATCGCCGTGCATTGGCCGGTCGTGCACCGGGTGCGGCGCCTCCGCGACGACGGGATGCGCCTCGCACTGCTGACGAACAATGTGCGGGAGTTCGGCGGGGCGTGGCGGGCGACATTTCCCGTGGACGAACTGTTCGCCACCGTGGTCGATTCGAGCGAGGTCGGGATGCGCAAACCCGACCCGGCGATCTACGAGCACACCTGCACGCTGCTCGAGGTCGAGCCGAGCGCCGCGGTGTTCCTGGACGACCTCCCCGAAAACGTCGCCGCGGCCGCGGCGCTCGGCCTCGAGACGGTGCAGTTCGGTGTCGACCCAGTCGCGTCGCTGGCTCAGCTCGACGCGATCCTTGAGCGGCGGGGCGTCAGGCTCCGCTGACCTGCATGTCGCCGATCACCAGCGTGACGCCGGCGGCCGAACCCGGCAGCCAGGTCAGGTCGGAGCCGATCTCGGCCACGTCGAGGAGCATGCGTTGCAGCGTCGACGCGACCGTCACCTCACGGACCGGCTCGGCGAGGGCGCCGTCGCGGATCATCAAGCCCACCGCGCCGACCGAGAAGTCGCCGCTCACGGGACTGGTGCCCGAATGCAACCCGGTGACCGACTGCACGTACAGGCCGTCGCGCAGCGAGGCGACGAGGACAGGCCGGCCGCGCTGCAAGGCGAGAAACCCGACCGCGGCCACCGAGCCCCACAGGATGATGTCGATCAGAAGCGCGGCGCTCATGGCGGCTCGCCGTTCGGATACATCCGCACATAGACAAAACGGCCGAGCGCGCCGGCCAGC
>PLJD01000068.1:47432-86392 GCA_003140175.1 Actinomycetota bacterium | reverse complement strand
GCGGTGATGCACGACCGGCCGCTGACCCTCGAGCAGTACGGGGCGTCGCCCACCATCGTGGCGCCGTTCCGACGCGAGGACTGCTGCCTCATCTCCGACGGGGGCGGCGCGTACATCATGACGACCCCCGAGCGGGCCCGCGACCTAAAGCCCGCGCTGGTCGAGGTCGCGGGCGTCGGGCTCGGCAACTCGGTCAGCGGCGCCCACTGGGCCGAGCAGCCCGCGTTCACGTCGACCCCCCAGGCGTTCGCCGCCCCGGTGGCGTTCCGCATGGCGGGCATCGCGCCCGACGACGTCGACGTCTACACCTGCTACGACCCGTTCACGATCCACACCGTCATGCAGATCGAGGACAGCGGCTTCTGCGAGAAGGGTGCCGGCGGCGAGTTCGTGGCGGGCGACACGCTGCACTTCGACTCGGGCAAGCTGCCCACGAACACCCACGGCGGGCTGCTCTCCCACGCCTACGTGCTCGGGATCGCCCACGTCGTCGAGGTCGTTCGCCAACTCCGCGGTCAGGCCGCGGCGCAGGTGCCCGGCGCGAGGATCGGGGTGTACGGCGGCTATACCGGGCCGCAGGCCGCGACTCTCGTCTTGCGAGCGGTCTGAGGTGCGTCGATGAGACCAGACTTTCCCCTCCCCGACATCAGCTGGGAACCCACGGCCGAGTTCTGGGCCGGGGCGGCCCGCCACGAGCTGCGGATCCCCCACTGCGAGCAGTGTGGGCGCGCCAGCTGGTACCCGCGCGATCGCTGCCGCTTCTGCGGCGGGACGCAGTTCGAGTGGCGGACCATGAGCGGGCGCGGCACCCTCTTCTCGTGGGTGGTCGTCACCCACGCGTTCCTTCCCCAGTTCCAGGAGCTCGTGCCGTTCGTGCCCGCCCTGGTGGCCCTGGCGGAGGACCCGGCGATCCGGGTCGCCACCCAGCTGGTCGACGTCGCCCCGGACGCGCTCGACTTCGAGCAGCCGGTGCGGGTCACGTTTCGACCCTTGTCGTTCCCGGGTGTCGACGGCGAGGTCGTCGCGCCACTCTTCACCCCGGCGTGAACGACGAGGCCGTCTTCGTGCCGGTCGCCCCCGCCTGGTGGGCGACGAACGCGGGCGGCATCGCCCTGACCGGGCTCCTGGCGGCCCGGACCGGTCGACGCAGCCTGCGCTGGCTGTTCTGGGGCGCGGTGGCAATCCACGTCAGCGAGGCGCTCTACGCGTACGGCGCGGCCCGACACGCCGGGTTCACCCGCCACGCCGCCCGGTGGGCGCTCCAGACCCTCGGGGTGGGGTTCCCGTCGCTGCTGGTGCTGCGCGCCGCGGTGCGCGAGCGGCACGACGCTCAGTAGCCGGCGTCGACGTCGACCACGCCCTCGAGCGGTTCGCCGGCCACGTAACGGCGGAGGTTGTCCAAGAAGGTTGCGAAGAGGAGTTCGGTCGCGCCCGGCATGCTCCACGAGATGTGGGGGCTGAGGTGCACCCGCCGGTGCGTATACAGCCAATGTCCGGCCGGCAACGGCTCCGGCTCGACCGCGTCGAGCGACGCCAACGCCACCCGGCCGTCGTCGAGGGCGACTCGGAGCGCGTCCTGATCGATGAGCGAACCCCGAGCGATGTTGACAACGTGAACACCGGGACGCACCGCCCCGAACGCTGCCGCGTCGAGGAGGTGGCGGGTGTCGCGGGTGCCCGGGGCGGCGAGGACGAGGTGGTCCACCCCGGGGAGCAGGTCGGCGAGGCTGGCCACCAGCTCGACGTCGGGCACCGGGGACGGCCGGTCGCTTCGCCGCACCGCCACGACCCGCATCCCGAACGGCAGGGCCCGCTCGGCCACCGCGGCGGCGATTCCGCCGAGGCCGACGAGACCCAGCGTCCGTCCGTGCAGCCCGCCGAGCTCCGCGGTGTTCCAGTGCTCCGGAACGTCGGTGATCCACGAGCTGGGGAGCCGCTTCTCGAACGCGAGCAGCTGCGCGAGCACCCACTCGGCGATCGGGACCGCGCTGGCCCCCCGCGAGCAGGTGAGGATCCGATCTCCGACCAGTCCGAGGGGGAAGCGGTCCACGCCGGTGCCGAGCGTATGAATCCAGCGGACACCTCGGCTGAGCACGTGCTCGAGGTTCGGGGTGCCCCACGCCAGCGTGAACAGCACGTCGCCGCGCACTCCCTCCTCGAGCGGCTCCTCGGAGGGAATCACGATCACGTCCGCGTCCGGCACCGCGGCGCGGATCCGGTCGACCATGGGACCACCCACGTGCGTCAGGACCGTGGTCACGACAGCTCCGGCCAGAGGGTGCGGGCGGTGCCACCCAGATACGCGGACCGGTCCTCGTCGCCGAGCTTCGACGCCGCGTGGCGGGCGTACGCGACGAGCTCCGGGTAGAGCCGATCGTGAGTCTGGCTGTAGTCGGAGCCCCAACAGAGGCGATCAGCGCCGAACCGGGCGACCAGCTCCGGGAGCAGCTCCCGCACGTCGCCGTGCTCGCCGGCCGCGTCGAGCGCGATCGTCGACACCTTCAAGATCAGGTTCGGAAATGCGGCCAGCGCGACCAGCTCGTCGGGCACCCCCCGGCGGAAGTCCGCGAATCCGCAATGGTCGAGCGCGATCGGCACGTCCGGGAGCGTAGGCAGCGCGCCCGCCAGCGTGGGGAGATGCTCGGCCAGCAGCGTCATCACGGCGGGGACTCCGGCGCGCTCGACGACGTCCCAGACGGCTCGGGGTTCGGTCACACCGCCGTCGTGGATCGCGACCCAGCGCAGCCCACGCGCGCCGCCGTCGAGGAGCCGTCGTGCTTCCGCCGCCGGGTGGGGCGCCGTCAGGTCGACGCACACCACCGGGGTGCAGCGCTGCGGGTGCCGGGCCGCGGCGTCGACGGTGTACCGATTGTCGTACCGGTACGCGCTCATGCCTTGCACGAGCACCGCGGCGCCGACATCTGACTCGTCGAGGAGCCCGAGGAGGCGCTCGACCGAGCATGGATCCTCCCGATACCACGGCCCGGTGACGCCGCTGGGGTTGAGTGGGTACCGCTCCTCGTCCTCGGCAACGACGTGCACGTGGGTGTCGACCATCAGACCCGTCGGGTCGTGAGTCACAGCTCCTCGCCGGGGTTCAGGAAGCGTCGCCCCGCGGTGAGGCCACCGTCGACGGTGAGCGCGGTGCCGTGCACAAAGGAGGCGTCGTCCGAGGCGAGGAACAACGCGGCCGCCGCGACCTCCTCGGGCTGGCCAGCCCGGCCCAGGAGGTGCCACTCGACGAACCGGTCCCGAACCCGAGCGAACGCCGGGTCGCGCAGGATCGCGGTGAGCGGCGTGTCGATGAGCCCGGGGCACAGGCAGTTGACCCGGACGCCGGCCGGTCCGAAGTCGGTCGCCATGTTGCGGGTGAGGAGGACGACGCCCCCCTTCGACACGTTGTAGGCGGTCTGGCCCGAGAACCCGATCAGCCCCTCGATGCTGGCCAGGTTGACGATGCTCCCCGCGTGGCGTTCGGCCATCCGCCGCACCACGTGCTTCGACACCAGCCAGGTGCCGGTGAGGTTCACGCCCAGGACGCGGTCCCATTCCTCGCGTTCCATCGTGTCCGCGGCGCCGATGCTCAACACCCCGGCCGCGTTGACGAGCACGTCGATCCGGCCGAGCTGGTCGACGATCTCGGCGACGGCGCGCTCGATCGCCGCCTCGTCGCGAACGTCGACCGTCCACCAGCCGGTCGTCGGGGACCCGTCGGGCGGGGCGGCCAGGTCGAGGCCCGCCACCACCGCGCCTTCCTCGGCGAAGCGGGCCGCGCAAGCCGCGCCGATCCCGGAGGCGGCACCGGTCACGAGCGCCACCTTTCCCGCCAGTCGGTCACCCACGTCGCGCTCCCCCCGTCACGGCTGGAAGCCGTCCAGCATCCGGTCGAGATCGCCGCGACCGGCCGGGAGCGGCGTCCAGGGCCCGTCCGCCATGACGGTCGCCCAGTGGTCGCGGACCGACTCCGGAGTCAGCGGCCGGCCCCGCCAGCCGTCGTTCACCGCCACCGACACCCGCCCGATGTACCCGCCGCCGACGCTGAAGCACTCCCCGCTCACCGTGCAGTCCTCGTGAACCAGCCACGCCGCCACCGGCGCGACCTGATCCAGGGACAGCCAGTCGTGCAACGCCGCCGACGCCGGGATCGGCCCGAACCCGCCGGGGCGGGTCTTGGCGCACGGCGCGACCACGTTGACGGCGATGTGGTGCTCGGCGCCTTCGAGCGCCAACGCCCGGGTGAAGCCGACGACGCCCAGCTTCGCCGCCGCGTACCCGGTCATGCCCGGGACGCCCCAGAGTCCGGCGCCCGACGACAGGTTGAGGACCCGCCCATACCCCGCCGAGACGAGGTGCGGCCAGGCCGCACGCGTCACGTTGAAGTGGCCGCCGATCTGCGAGGTGAGCTCGTCCTCGACGAAGGTCGGCCCATAGTCAGCGAACGGCGCCTGGCGGACCACCCCCGCGTTATTGATCACGACGTCGAGACGCCCGAACGCGTCGAGCGCGGTCTGCACGATCGCCGCCCCGCCGGCTGGCGTCGCCACACTGTCGGTGCTCGCCACCGCGGCCCCGCCGTTCGCCACGATCTCGTCCACGACGGTGCCGGCCGGGTTCGTCTCCGGTGCCGGTCCCGCACCGTCGGTGTCATTGATCGCCACGCCCAGGTCGTTGACGACGACCCGCGCCCCTCGCGCCGCGAGCAGCAGCGCATACGCGCGACCGAGGTTGCGCCCCGCGCCGGTGACCACCGCGACCCGGTCGTCCCATCGCAGTTCCATCGGACCGGGACGGTAATCGACCGCGGTGTTACGCGTCGGCGCCGAGCGCGTTGAACGGCCCGGCAAGGAACCCGCCGTCGATCACGAACTCCGACCCGGTGCAGTACGCGCTGGCGTCGGAGGCGAGATAGCAGACGAGCTCGGCGACCTCTTCGGGCCGGCCGATGCGGCCAAGCGGCATGCTGGCCGCGAGGGCGGGGCGCATGTCGAATCCACCCCAGCTCTCGGGCTGGACCATGACCGTGTCGATCGGTCCGGGGTGGATCGAGTTGACCCGGATCTGGTAGCGACCCAGCTCGAGGGCCGCCGTCTTCGCGAGCCCTCGGAGGGCGAACTTGCTCGAGGTGTAACCCGCGATCCCGCCCGCCCCGACCATGCCATTCACGGAGGATGTCAGCACGATCGAGCCGCCGCCCGCGTCGGCGATGACCGGCGCGGCCGCCCGGATGCCGAGGAAGGCCGCCACCTGGTTCACCTCGATCACGCGCCGGTACTCGTCGGGCGACGTGCGCGTGATGGGCTTCGGGCGGGGCGAGATGCCGGCATTGCTGACGAGTATGTGCAGTGCGCCGAAGCGGCTCGCCGCCGCCTGCACCGCAGCCTCCCAGTCGGTCTCGCTGGTGACGTCGAGGTGCTCGTAGACGGCCTGGTCGTCGCCGAGCTCGGCGGCGACCGCGGCGCCGTCGTCGTCGAGTACATCGCCGAGCACCACGCGGGCACCTTCGGCGACCAGCAGTCGCGCTTCCGCCGCACCCTGGCCTCGGGCCGCGCCGCTGATAAGGGCCACTTTCCCCTCGAGTCGTGGCATCAGGTCAGTCGAAGGTGTCGGGGATGTAGTCGAGGTGGTACAGATCCTTGCAGTTGTCGTGCAGCATCCGGCGCACCTCGTCTCGGGGTACACCGCGGAAGTCGCGCTCGATCATCACCCGGTTGTTGGGCCAGTCGCTCCCGGTGTGTGGATAGTCGGTCGACCAGAGCAGGTGGCCGAGGTTCATCCGGTAGCGCAGCTGGATGCCGACCGTGTCGATCATGAACGTCGCCCAGAAGTTCCGGTAGAAGGTCCGGCTCGGCATCGTGCGCATCTGCTCGACGCCGTTGGTGAACCAGCGGTATCGCAGGAACATGTCGTCGACCTGCTCGAGGAGGGTGGGGATCCAGCCGATGTTGGCCTCGACCAGGAGGAGCTTGACGTCGGGGAACCGCTCGAAGATGCCCGAGAAGATCAGGTCGCACACCACCGGGATGGTGTGCGCGCCCGCCTTGCTCGCTCCCGCGACGCCCATGAACGCCAGGGTGTCGAGCGCCGGCGGCGCGCTGCCCTGGCCCTTGAGGAAGCTGCCGATGTGCACCGCGACCGGCACGTCCGCCTCCTGGACGAAGGCCCAGAAGCGGTCGTCCTCCGACGACGCGTCGAGCGTCCCGTTCGGGAACGACGAGATCACCACGCCCCGGTGCCCGAGCTCGAGGGACCGCTCGGTCTCGGCGATGGCATCGTCAACGCCGGTGGTGGGCAGGATCCCCTGGCCGATGAGCCGACCGTCCGAGCCGTCGCAGAACTCGGCCAGCCACTCGTTGTACGCCCGGACGCAGGCCCGTTGCAGCTCCGGCTCGTGGCCGTACACCTTGGCTCCCGACAGCGTGACGCTCGGGTACAGGACCTGGGCGTAGATGCCGTCCGCGTCGAGATCCGCGAGGCGGGCCTTCGTGTCGAAGGAGCCGGGACGCATCTCGTCGTAGGTGATCCCGGCCGGCCGATACTGCAGGTACGAGAGGCCAGCCGTCGCGGTGAGGCCCACCGGGCGCATGCTCTTGCCGTCGTCGAAGGACCACACGTCGCCGCGGTCGGTGTGCACAACCTTGGGTGCTCGCTCCCGCAGTGCGGACGGAACCCGGGTCTGCCACGTGTCGGGTGGCTCGTTCACGTGCGCGTCGGCATCGAGGATCGGGTAGTCGATGCTGGCGACTTCGAGGAAGGGCTCGGCCATGCGGGCCACGCTCGCGCTTGCAGACGGGCGCTGCAACTGCCAGGGTGCGGAATGCATGGCCGCCACCGGGACCCCGGGCGAGGTCCACGGGCACTGCGACGCCCGCTTCACGCCGGTGCGCGACGCCTTCGCCGACGGGTTCGCGCGGGGCGCGGAGCTCGGGGCGGCGCTGTGCGTCGTCATCGACGGGCGGCGAGTCGTGGACCTCTGGGGGGGCTGGGCCGACGCCGCCCGGACCCGACCCTGGAAGCGAGACACGATCGCCTGCGTGTTCTCGTGCACGAAGGGTCTCGCCGCCGCAGCCCTGCTGCTCCTCGTCGACCGGGGCGTGGTCGACCTCGACGCGCCGGTGGCGACGTGGTGGCCGGAGTTCGCGTCGGCGGGGAAGGAGGAGCTGCCGGTCCGCTACCTCCTCACCCACGAGGCGGGCCTCCCGGCCCTCACTCGGCGATTGCCGTTCGGATCGCTGTCGGACTGGGACCTCATGGTCGAGGCCCTCGCCGCGCAAGCCCCCTGGTGGGAGCCGGGGACGGGTCACGGCTACCACGGTGTCACGTTCGGTCACCTGGTCGGCGAGGTCGTGCGCCGGGCCGATGGACGCACCATCGGGGCGCTCATGCGCGACGAGTTCGCCGGGCCACTCGGGTTGGAGTGGTTCCTCGGCCTGCCGGCGTCGGAGGAGGCCCGCACCGCGCAGATGACGATCGAGTACCCAGGTCCCGACCAGCCGACGTTCTTCTCGCACTGGGGCCCCGACGATCTGGGCCCCAAGTCGTTCGGCAACCCACCCGACTGCAACCTCATCGAGCACACCAACACCCGGGCCTTTCGTGCCGCGGAGATCCCGGCCGCCAACGGGCACGCCAGCGCGCGGGCACTGGCCGGCTTCTACGACGCGCTCGCCCGCGGTGAGCTGCTCAGCCCCTCCCTGGTGGAGGAAGCGGGGCGTACCCACGTCGATGGCCCCGACCTCGTGATGGGCGCCCCGACCCGCTTCGGGCTCGGGTTCGAAATCACCGCGCCCGAGGCGGACTTCTCGTTTGGCCCTGGGGTGCGCACCTGGGGGCACAACGGGTCGGGCGGCTCGCTGGGGTGCCTCGACCCCGACGCCGGCATCGCCCTGGGCTACGTCATGAACCGGATGGCGTGGACCGAGCGACGCGACGACGCCCGCTGGTTTCCGATCCTCGACGCGCTGTACGGCTCCCGGTGAAGCTGTCTCTCGTCGTCCCCGAGACCCGCTCGGTGCGTCGCGTGACGGAGCTCGCCATGCGNNGCCGAAGCGCTCGGCGTCGACGGGATGTTCCTCGGCACCGCCTTCGGCTTCGACCCCATCGTGGCCCTCGCCCTCGCGGGGACCGCCACGACCCGGCTGCAGCTCGGGACCTCGATCGTCCCCACCTGGACCCGTCACCCCCTCGTCATGGCGCAAGGCGCGGCAACGGCCAACGCGGCTTGCGGCGGCCGCTTCCGGCTCGGGATCGGACCCAGTCATCCATTCCTCATGCAGATGCTCGGCGTCGACTACGACCGTCCCGTCGGCCACGTTCGCGAGTACGTCACGATCGTCAAGACGCTCCTCGCGGAAGGCCACGTCCAGCACGACGGGGAGCGGTTCCACCTCAGCGGTTTCCTCGACGTCGAGCACGGCGGCCAGCCCCCGGTACTGCTCGCCGCGCTNNCCCGCCCCGCCGATCGTGGCGACCATTCCGTGCTACCTGTCGTCGGATCCCGCCGCCGTGCGGGACGCGGCCCGACGAGACCTGGCCATCTACGCCAACGTGCCCACGTACACCGACATGCTCACCGCCGCGGGCGTTCCGGACGCGGCGAACGCCGCGGGGACGGGTTGGACCGACGCGATGATCGACGCGGTCATCCCGGCGGGCGACGAGGACACGCTGGCCGCCCAGCTGAGCGCCTACCTCGACGCTGGCGCGTCGGAGGTCGCGGTGTCACCATTCGGCTGTGGCCCCGAGCCGGCGCGCAACCTCGAGGACTGCTGGGAGGTGCTGGGTGGAATCGCACGAGGCTGACCTGGTCCGGGAGCTCTTCGCGCGGCTCTCCCGCCGCGATTTCGACGCGGTCGAGGCCCTGCTGGCCGACGACGTGGAGTTCGACCTTGCCTACGCGCCGGAGTTCCTTCCGATGCCGACCCGGGGCCGCCAGGCCGTCGGGGACCTGGTCGGGAACGTCATCGGCGGAATGTTCGAGCCGTTCCGGATCGAGGTCGTCGCCACCTATCCTGCCGCCGAGCCCGGTGTGGTCATCGCCGAGTACCGCAGCGACGGGACCGTCAAGCACAACGGCAACCGGTACGAGAACCGGTACGTCGGGATCTTTCGGTTCCGAGACGACAAGGTCACGTTCTGGCGTGAGTACCACAACCCTGAAGCAGCGACGAAAGCGATGAGCGGATGACCGACCCGCGACTGGTCCTGACGAACGCCAACCTGGTGGATGGTGAGCACCCGGCGAAGCCGGGGGCGTACGTGGTCGTCGAGGGGAACCAGATCACCACCGTCGGCACGGGCGCGCTCGACACCCGATCCGGCGACCGGGTCGTCGACTTGGCCGGCCGGACTGTCATGCCTGGGATGGTGACGTGCCACTTCCACTCGACCTACCACGAGCTCGGGGCGACGCCCGCGCCGTACGGCCTGGAGGCCCCGCCGCCGTACCAGGCGTTGCGGGCGGCGCGAAACCTCGAGACGGCGCTGCAGTGCGGCTTCACCAGCGCGGTGAGCGCCGGCGCACCGTGCGACGTGGACGCGTCGATGAAGCGGGCCATCAACGAAGGGCTCATCCCCGGCCCTCGGTTCGTGCCCGGCAGCCGCGAGCTGTCCACCACCGGCCACGGCAACGACACCAACCCGTGGTACTGGGAGATGGCGGCGTGGGGCGCGGCTCGGTGTTGCGACGGTCCGGAGGAGTTTCGCAAGGCGGTCCGCGACGAGGTGAAGCGCGGCGCGGAGATGATCAAGCTCTTCGTCACCGGCGGCCACGGGGTGCTGACCCCGAAGGACCGTCTCGAGATGACGCCCGACGAGTTCACGGCAGCGGTCGACACCGCGCACGACCGGGGTGCCCAGATCCGTGGTCACATCGTGAACAAGCGCGCCATCCTGATGGCCATCGAGGCGGGAATCGACGTCATCGACCACGGCGACGAGATGGACGAGGAGTGCATCGCCGGGATCGTGGAGCGAGGGATCTTCGTCGCCCCCAGCGTGCTGTTCCCCAAGACGTTCCTGAGCCAGATGGGTTCGGGACTCGGCTTCACCGACCGCATGCGCGCCGATTTGGAGCACACGCTCAAGGTCCTGCCCGAAGCGAACGCGGCGGGGGTCAAGCTCGTGGTCGGTGACGACTACGGCGCGGTCGGCTTCGCCCACGGTCGCTACGCCGAGGAGCTCGAGGTGTACGTGCGCGACGCGGGCATCCCGGCGCTCGAGGTGCTGCGCTGGGCGACGAAACACGGCGCCGAGCTCATGGGCCGGGGCGACGAGCTCGGCACGGTCGCGGAGGGCAAGCTCGCGGATCTGCTGGTGCTCGACGGGGATCCGCTCGAGGACGTGACGGTGCTCCAGGATCGGGGACGGATCGTGGCCATCGTCAAGGACGGCGTGTTCGTGAAGGACGAGCTCCGCGCCGCCTGACCAGCCGCCACCCCGCCACCGCGACCGGGGCGCCCATCTCGGCCCGGAGGTCGTGACGCTACGCGGGGGCCGGGACCTCGACGTCGACGACGATCTTCACCAACGGGACCGGCTCGTCGAGGCCCTTCAGCTGCACGGCGCCCATCGACTCGTGTGGCGGCACGGTGTCGAGGAGGGCGAGCATCGATTCCGGGATCACGATCTCGCCTCGTCCGGCCTGGCCGCAGAGGCGGCTGGCCAGGTTGACGGTGTCGCCGACGACGTCGTACTGGCGGCGGCGCCCGCCGCCGACGTGCGCCGCGACGACGTCCCCGCTGTTCATTCCGATGCCGAACTGGATGGCCGGGATGTTGAGGTAGGCGAGCTGCTGGTGGAGGTCGGGGGCGCGGCGTTGGATCTCCATCGCGCAGTCGAGGGTGACTTGGGGATGATGCTCGACGGGGAGAGGGGCGCCGAACACGGCGAAGACCTCGTCGCCGACGAACTTCAGGACGGTCCCGCCGGCCGCGAGGATGATCTCGGTGGTCAGCTCGTAGAACTCGTTGAGCATGGCGCGCACGTCGGTCGGCTCGAGCGTCGCTGACAACGCCGTGAAGCCGCGCAGATCGCAGAAGAAAAGGGTCACGTCGAGCCGCTCGCCTTCGACGGCGTTCTCGACGCGTCCCGATTCCTCGAGCTGACGCGCCACCGCTTCGGGGACATACTGGGCGAACAGTGCCGAAACGTGCCGGCGATGCCGCGTCTCGGTCGCGTAGCGCACACCGAGCGCGGCCACGAATGCGATCACCATCGCGCCCAGCGGGTAGAGGATGTTCTCGACGTGGCCGCCGTCGAAGGCGACGATGGCGAACACGATCCACCCGCCGATGAGCACGACGGTGAGCCCTCCGGATGCCCAGACGGGGAGGGTCATCACCGCGAAGGCGACGACCAGGACGAGGAGGACGCCCCACAGGTCGGTCTGGAGGTTGGAGACCGGCGACAGGTACGACGCGGTGAGCATGGTGTTCAACGCGTTGGCGTGGATGAACACGCCCGGAACACCGGTGCTCTTGTTGGTGGGGACCAACTGGTGGTCGCCCAACAGCGGGTCGACGGCGCCGATGAACACGACCTTGCCCGCCAGGCGGCTCCGGGCCACGTGGCCGTCGAGCACGTCGACGGCTGAGACGAGCGCCGGCTCGCCGGGGGTGCCTTGCAGCCCGCTCGCCCAGTTCAGGCGCAAGAGGTGCCGTCCCTCGGTGGGAATGAACCGACCGGCGGCCACGACCCCGTTGGGGCGGATCGTGACCGGACCCGACTGGCCACGGAGGGCCTGGAACGCAGCAAGGGACAGCGACGGGATCAGCGTCCCGTTGGGTTGCTCGACGACGACGGGGAGCAGGCGGACCACCCCGTCGGTTGGGTCGGGCAGCACCTGGGAGTGGGCGACCGCCCCGGCGGCGGACGCGAGGGACGCGACGGGCTGGGTGGGGTCGGCGAGCACGCTGAGGCCCGGGTCGGGACCCGGAGCGAGGCGTCCGCTCTCAGCGAGCACGCTGGCGGGCGCCGTGCGAAGCGCCGCGGCGAACGCCGCGTTGTCCGCGGGATTCGCGGGCGCGGTGTCGAACACGACGTCCCAAACCACGGCTGCTGCGCCGGCCCGGACCAGCTGGGAGGTGAGCTGGGCCTCGACGGTGTGTGGCCACGGGAACTGACCGATGATCCGCTCCGACTGCGCGTCGATGCCGACCACTACCACCCGCGAGTCGGTCTTCGCCGATGGGAACAGCGAGTCCGAGGCTCGGCGCTGGAAGCCGGCGAAGGCCCCCGCCGAGAGTCCCCACGCGGCGAGACCGCTCACGATGACCGCGACCGCGATGGCACTCGCGATTCGCCGCAGGGTTCGCCGTTGCATCGTCAACTCACCGTCTACGGCCCGACCGCGGCGGGGCGGTCGTCGACCTGGTGTTCGTCGGAGGCGCGAGCGGCCTCGTGCACGGGCCCCGCGGGTGGGCGGGCCCGCTGCTCCCCCGACCGCGGGTCCTTGAGCGTTGAGACCCCAGACGGTCTGGCCCGCGTGCAGCGCCCAGGGGACCCGCCGGGTGGGGGCACGAGTCCGGGCACGGTCACGTCACTGGGGGCGGCCTCCACCTCGAGCGGACCGAGCAGGTTGACCTCCACCGGCCGGGCAGCGTAGCGGGCCAAGGTTCCCGGCGCGACCGGTCTCGTCGACGCGGGCGCGATCGACATCCGGCGGACCCAGAGGACGGCACTGGGGGAGCTGCTCGCCACGGTCCGACCCACCGGTTATTTCGGGCACCTGGCGCCGATGTTCGGACTCCAACACGGTGTGGCGGCCCGGGCCGCCACACCGTCGACGGTGACCCGGTACGCCGTCCGCGACTTTCGCGCCCGGCACTCCGGCCGCGTCGGCCAGTCGCTGTCCGGCGCGGTCGACGTGGTGGTGGTGTCTCAGTTCGCTGGTGCCGGCCTGCTTCGACCTGCCGGACTCGCCTCCCGCGCCCCACCGCCAGCCGAGCTCTGCCAGGTCGGACTCGCTCGGCCGCTCGCCTCCCCTGGCGTGACGCCGTCCAACTCGGGTCAGGCGGGTGCCGGCACGCGGTCGGGCTGCGCGACCTGGTAGAGGCGGGCCGCGTTGCCCCAGAGGATCTGTTCGCGAACGTCTGACGGTTGGCCGGCCAGGCCGGCCTCGATCTTCTCGCGCACGTTGCCGAAGAGACAGATGGGGTGGGGATAGTCGGTCTCGAAGAGCAGCCGGTCCGCGCCGACCGCGTCGATCACTCCTGGCACGGTGCGGTCCTCGAAGAACCAGCATCCGTACACCTGACGCCGGAAGTAGTCACTCGGCTTCATCTTGAAGTACGGGCGCTCCAGCCACACCTTGCCGTCGTCGAACGCGTAGTCGGCCGCGTCGAGGATGAACGGGATGAAGCCGATGCCGCTCTCGACGGAGACGAACTGCAGCGTCGGGAACCGGGCGAGGACGCCCGACATCAACAGGTCGACGATCTGCGTTCCGTTGTCGAGGAACAGTTGGACGGACGTCGCCACTCGGGTGGCGCCAACTCCGTGGGCCTTGATGCGGCCGGCTGAGAAGCCGCTCTGGAAGTCACCGCTGCCGATGTGGAACGAGATGGGCAACCCGAGCTCCTGGACCGTGGCCCAGAACGGGTCCCAGTGCTCGTCACCCAGGTATGGGAGGTCGTAGCGCTGGGGCTCGCCGGTGAACAGGACACCCCGGTGCCCAAGGTCGGCGCAGCGGCGCACCTCTGCGACGGACGCCTCGACATCCCAGAACGGCGTGGCCGAGATCGCGAGCAAACGCCGGGAGTCGGTGGCGCACCACTCGATGAGGAAGTCGTTGTACGCGCGCACGCAGGCGAGCATGAGCTCGGGGTCCTTCAGCTCAAGAAACTGCTGGTTGCCGAAGCCCGCAACGTTCGGGTAGAGGGCCTGGGCCCACACACCAATTGAGTCGAGGTAGTCGAGACGCGCCTGGGCGTCCCACGCGGCCCGCGGCACCTCATCCATGTTCCGAGGCCCGGCCGGGAACGGCTCCGGCCAGCCCGCTACCGCGGTGAAGCCGACGGGGACCATCGGCGTGCTGTCGGCGACGTGCCAAACGTCCCGGCCAGTGGCGTCGCGCAGGAGATGGGGGCCTCGGTCGCGCAGCCGCTCGGGGAGGCGAGCCGTCCAGACGTCCCCCGGCTCGGTGATGTGGGCATCGACGTCGATCACCCAGTCCTGGCTCGCCATCGCCATCTCCCCTTCGGCTCGGGCCGCGCGTCGCCGCCGGCCATCGCCGACGGTACCCGGCCGCTCGGGCTCTCGACTAGAACAAGGGCCCGTCCATGCACGAAGGGGGCACGATGGCTGGCACGCCCGAGATTCGTGACGTCGCCCGGGGGCTGCAGTTCCCCGAGGGGCCGGTCGCGCTGCCGGACGGCTCGACCCTGGTCGTCGAGATCCGTCGGGGGACGCTGAGTCGCGTCGGCGCCGACGGCGCCATCACCGTGGTGGCCGACCTGGGCGGCGGCCCGAACGGCGCCGCGATCGGCCCCGACGGCGCCTGCTACGTGGTGAACAACGGCGGGTTCGTCTGGAGCACGGTCGGGGACCTCACCATCCCGCTGGACGTCAAGACACACACCAACGAGCCGCCCAACTTCGAAGGGGGCTGGGTCGAGCGCGTCGACCTGGCGACGGGCGAGCACCGGGTCCTGTACCGCGACTGCGACGGTCACCGCTTCCGGAGTCCCAACGACATCGTCTTCGACACCGCGGGCGGCTTCTGGTTCACCGACCTGGGCAAGACCCGAGCACGCGACCTCGACAAGGGCGGGCTGTATTACGCCCGGCCCGACGGGTCGTCCGTGACGTGCGCGGCCTACGGCCTCTTCGGCGCCAACGGGGTCGGCCTGTCGCCCGCCGGGGATCGCGTGTACGTCGCGGAGAGCTTCACCGGGCGGCTCTGGGCATGGGACCTCGAGGCGCCCGGCGCCGTGAAGCCCGGCGGCTCCGGCCCCGGCGGCGGTCACTGCATCCTCGCGACGACCGGCCACTTCGACTCGTTGGCCGTCGAGGAGGACGGGACCGTGGTCGTCGCCGCGATCACCCACGGACTGTGCCTCGTGCGCCCAGACGCCAGCCACGAGTTCGTCGACATGCCCGACCCGTTCACGACGAATCTCTGCTTCACCGGCGACGACCGCCGCACCGCGCTGGTGACCCTGTCGGGGGGAGGGCGCCTCGTCGCCACCGAGTGGCCCCGACCCGGCCTGGCACTGGCCTACCCATGAGCTCGATCGCGGAGCTGGTCCGCGCTCGGGCCGCCGGCGGCGACCGAGTCGCGCTGCGCTTCGAGGACGACTCGTGGACCTGGACCGAGTACGTCCGGGCGTGCGCGCAGCGGGCCGCCTACCTCGACGCGACGCTGCGTCCCGAGCTTCCACCCCACACCGGCGTCCTGCTCGACAACGTCCCCGAGTTCCCGATGTGGCTTGGGGCAGCCGCCGTCGCCGACGACGTGATCGTCGGGATCAACCCGACTCGACGCGGTCCCGAGCTCGAACGCGACATCCGCCACGCCGACTGCCAGCTCATCGTCACCGAGGCGCGCTACCTCGACCTGTTGGCCGGCCTCGACCTCGGTCCCGCGACGGGGCGGATCCTGGTCGCCGAGGACACCGACACCGAGCTCGCGGCGTACCGGGACGCTCCGGTCCCAGACGGTCCGGTCGACGACGCCGGGATCTACCTGCTGCTCTTCACGTCGGGAACGAGCGGCGCACCGAAGGCCTGCATCCTGTCGCAGCGTCGCCTGGCGAGGATGAGCACCGTGCTGAGCGAGAACCTGCAGTTCTCGCCCGACGACGTCATGTATCAGGTGATGCCGCTGTTCCACTCCAACGCCATCATCACCGGATTCGCCCCGTGGCTGGTCGCCGGAGCAACCAGCGTCCTGCGGCGCAAGTTCTCAGCGTCGGGCTTCCTCCCCGACGTCCGCAAGTACGGCGTCACCTACTTCAACTATGTCGGAAAGCCGCTCTCCTACATCCTCGCGACACCGGAGCGGCCCGACGACGCCGACAACACCCTCACCCGAGTGTTCGGTAACGAAGGAGCAGATCTCGACATCGAGCGGTTCGCTCGCCGCTTCGGCGCTCCCGTCATCGACGGGTACGGATCCACCGAAGGTGGGGCGACCATCAGCCGCGCGCCCGACATGCCGAAGGGGGCGCTCGGCATCGCCGCCGAGGGAACCGCGATCCTCGACTCCGCCACCGGCCGCGAGTGCCCCCGGGCCCGCTTCGATGCCGACGGCCACCTCTTGAATCCCGACGAGGCGATCGGCGAGATTGTCAACAAGAAGGGCGCGGCCGGATTCGAGGGCTACTACCGAAACGACGAGGCGAACGCCCTTCGGGTTCGCAGCGGCTACTACTGGACTGGCGACCTGGGATACCGCGACGAGGCCGACTTTTTCTACTTCGCGGGACGCGATTTCGAGTGGCTACGGGTGGACGGGGAGAACTTCGCCGCCGCGCCCGTGGAGCGAATCTTGGCCCGGGACCCCGATGTGGTCCTCGCCGCCGTGTACGCGGTGCCCGACGAGGAGGTGGGCGATCAGGTCATGGCGGCGCTGCAGCTGCGACCGGGCGCTCACTTCGACCCGAGCCGCTTCGACCGCTTCCTCGACAAGCAGGCCGACCTCGGCACGAAGTGGTCCCCCCGGTATGTGCGGGTCACGAGCTCGCTGCCCGTCACGGAGACCCAGAAGGTGCTCAAGCGGGTGCTGCGCCGGGAACGCTGGGAGGTGGCCGATTCCGTGTACTGGCGGCCCCACCGTGGCGAGCCCTTAGCGCCGATGGCCGCCGGCGATCGCGACGAGCTCCGGACCCGTTTCGCAGCTCGCGACCGGCTCGATCAGCTCGAGCGCGTCTGACCCACCCCGGAGCGGCGGGGTTAGTTTCACCGTCATGACCGACGAACCAGCAGCTCGCCTCCTCGAGGATCGTGTCGCGCTGGTGACCGGCGCCGGGCGCGGGATCGGTCGGGCCGAGGCCCTCGCACTCGCCGCGTACGGTGCACGCGTCGTCGTGAACGACCTCGGGGTCGCGGCGGACGGGAGCGAGACCGCGGAGACACCGGCCGAGGAAGTCGTGGCCGAGATCACCGTCCGGGGCGGCGAGGCGGTCGCGGACCGCCACGACATCGGATCGAGCGACGGGGGGGCGGCCGTCGTCGCTCGGGCGCTCGACACCTGGGGACGTCTTGACGTGGTGGTGAACAACGCGGGCTTTGGGCGCCCCCGCATGGTGTTCAACCTCGACGAGACGGAATGGGACGACGTGATCCGCGTCCACCTGCGCGGCGCGTTCGCGGTGAGCGCGCCAGCGTGCCGCTGGTGGCGCTCGGAACACAAGGCTGGACGCGGCGGGTACGGGCGACTGGTGAACACCGCGACCGGGCTGCTGGTCTACGGCGGGGCGGGCCAGTCGAACTACGTGGCCGCCAAGGCTGGGGTCGTCGCGTTCACCGAGGCGGTCGCCACGGAAATGGCGCCGTACGGCGTGACCGCCAACGCGATCATGCCCTCAGCGCGCACCCGGCTGGCGACGATCGGCTGGCGGATCGACCGGAACGCGGCCCGCTCGGAGGAGGCGTTCGATCCCACCGACCCGAACCACGTCGCCGAGATGGTCGCGTACCTCGCCGCTCCGGCCGCCGGATGGATCAGCGGCCAGTGCTTCCAGGTGCGGGGCGGAACGGTCGAGCATGTGCGGACCTGGGAGGTACGGGATCAGCTCGAGCGCCACGACCACGGCTGGGCGGCGACGGACCTCGTGGCGGAGGTCCCGCGGCTGTTCGGAGCGGGGGCCAAGCGGTCCGACCCGCCGCCCGCTGACTGGCAGGCGCGCTACCAGGCTCGGGGAACCCCGGCGACCGCCCCGGGCGACTGATCGCGCGCTCGACGCGGCGCCGCCCGACCGGCGGCGCTACGCGCTCGGCGGTGGCTCGTCGTCGGTGGCGACCAGCAAGACGACCGCGGCGGCGAGGCCGACGTCGAGCAGTGAGCGTAACGGGTGGAAGCGCAGCAGCCCAACGAGGGCGAGGACCGCCTCGGTGACGTAAACGCCGATCGCGGCCCAGCCTCGACGGCGAGTCACCCCCACCGCGAGCACCACGAGCCACGCCCCGAGCAGGAGGAGCACCAGACCCCAGATGAACGGGTGTTGCGCGAGCTGGGTGTGGAAGAACCGGCTGGTGAAGCGGCGACGCTGGGCGCGGGCCAGGAACCAGATCAACAGGCCGAGGACGGCGAGGAGGACCGCTTGCACCGCCAGGATGACTGCCGCGGCAATGGAACGTCCCGACGAGCGGGCAGCGGCCCCGGACGGCGTGGTCGGGGACGGTGGCGGCGGGGGCAGCGTGGTCATGGTTCGGCCAGGCTGCTTGGTCGAGCTCGCCGGTGTCAATTGCCTCGCCTCACGGCGCGCCGACCTCGCGCGCGTGCCGGTACATCGCGAGCTCGGGACGGCGACGTCGAGCAGCACGTAGTGTGCGCCGGTGCGCGACTGGCCGACGTTCGATGCCGACTCGCACTTCATGGAGCCGGCTGATCTCTGGCGAGATCGCCTGCCTCCGCCCTGGACCGACCGGGGCCCGTTCGCGACCGACGACCGGGGAGGTCTGGTCGTCGACCGCGACCGCCGCTTCCCGACCGTGCGGTGGCGTAGCCGCGCTGGGGGTTTGGCGACGCTGAACGAGGAATGGGCCACCACCTACGCGCGGTACTCGTCGCGGGGCTGGGACCCGGAGGCGTATGTGCTGGCGATGGACGACCAAGGCATCGACCGCATGGCGCTGTACCCGAGCCGGGGACTCATGCAAGTAGCGGCGTGGGGCCTCGACCCGGCGCTGGCCGGGGCGATCGTCCGTGCCTACAACGACTGGGCAGCGTCGTTCGTGGCCGAGGTACCCGACCGGCTGTTCGGGGTCGGCCAGCTCGACCTGCGCGACGTGGACGGGGCGATCGCCGAGGCGCGGCGCGGGGTCGCGGAGCACGGGTTCCGAGCCTTCTTTGTGTTGCCCGAGCCGCCCCTCCCGGGCGTGACGCTCGAGCGCGCCTACTACGACCCGCTCTGGAGCACGCTCGAGGAGCTCGACGTCGCGCTCGCGTTGCACAACGTGGCGGGGACGGGCCTGGGTCAGCTCGGCGCCGACCGGTTCGGCGAATGGGCCCTGCCCCGAATCGCCGCCGCCTTCCCCCTCGAATCTCAGCTGAGCCTCTTTTCGTTTCTCGTCGGCGGGATCTGCGACCGTCACCCGGGTCTGCGCGTCGTTGTCCTCGAGTCCGGGGCCGGCTGGCTCCCGTTCTGGCTGTGGTGGCTCGACGAGCTCTACGAACGCTACGAAGGGCTCGACTGCGACACGCTGTCAGCAACCCCAAGCGAGCTGTTCCGGCGTCAGTGCTTCATCTCCGCCGAGATCGAGGAGCCGACGCTGCGTCCGGTGCTCGACGCGCTCGGCGTCGACTGCGTGGTCACCGCGTCGGACTTCCCCCATCCGGAGGGGTCGTTCCCGGACGGGGTGCGCGAGTTCGTCGGCCGCGCTGACCTGAGCGACGACGAGAAGCGTCGCATCTTGTGGGACAATCCGCGGCGCCTCTACGGCGTCGAGTGACGCGGCGCGGTGAGCGAGGTTGCTGCAGACGTCGGGCCGGGGCGCGTTAGCCGAACACGACGGGCAGCTGGCCCGGGGACCGGAACGCAAGGCCCGAGATGTGCGGGTCGGCGGCGTCGGCGGCGAGGCGGACGTTCGGGAGGCGGTCGAGCACCGCGTTGATGACGACGGTCGTCTCCATGCGGGCCAGGTGCATGCCGAGGCACATGTGGGGGCCGAACGCGAAAGCGAGGTGCTGCTGAGGCTTGCGGGAGAGGTCGAAGCGGTCCGGGTCGTCCCAGCGGGCGGGGTCGCGGTTCCCGGCGCCGAGGCACACGCTGATTGGCGATCCGGCCGGGATGAGCACACCGTCGAGCTCTACGTCGCGGGCCGCGGTTCGCGCGATGCCGGTCAGCGGCGGCTCCCAGCGGAGCCCCTCCTCGATGGCGGCGCCCATGAGCGAGCGGTCGTCGCGCAGGCGGTCGAGCTGGTCGGGGCTCGTGAGCAACCCGTACATGAGGTTGCTCGACGAGCGGTAGGTCGTCTCCGCGCCGGCCGGCAAGAGAAGACGGAGGAACGCGATGATCTCCTCGTCGGTCAGCCGCTGGCCGTCGAGCTCTGCTTGGACCAGGACACTGATCACGTCGCCGCGGGGAGCGGCCCGCCGTTCGGCGATGACGCCGGCGAAGAAGTCGTAGAGCCACTGCGAGGCGACCAGTCCTCGCTCGATCTCCACCGCGAGGCTGATGAGTTCCACCGCCTTGCGGTGGAACATGGGCAGCTCCTCGGCGGGCAGCCCGAGCATGCCCGCGATGACATGGACCGGGAACGGCCAGAACAGCTCGCGGACGAGGTCGGCGTGGCCCCGGTCGGCGAACTGGTCGATGAGGCCCTGCACGATCGGTCCGACGAGCTCGACCTCCCAGCCGTCCATCGCCTTGCGGGTGAACGCCTGCTGGATCAACGACCGATACGCGTGGTGCTCCGGCTCGTCCATCTCCAGGATCGAGTGCCCCATGACGAGGCCGATGCTGTCGGCGTAGCCCGACGACGAGAACGTGTCGCCGTCCTTGAGGACAGCCTGCACCGCGTCGAACGACAACGGGGTGAACGGTGTCACGTCCGGGTTGGTCAGGGCCGGGTCGAGTGGCTCGTCGAACCCGAACCGGGCCTGGAACGGGCCCGTGAGCACCGGGCACTCGGCCCGCAGCTCGTGGAAGACCGGATGGGGGTCCCGGACCGCCCCGGCGCCCATCGACTCGTCAAAGACGGCGAACGGGTCGTAGTCCTCGTCTGGGCTGTCGGCGCGAACCTCGCTCATGGCTTCCTAATCTCCCGATTCGACGGTGCTCGGTCCCCTGAGCCCCCCCAGCCTGCCACGCGCGGCGACGCCATCTTGTGCGAGCCTTCCCCGGTGAGTGACTTCGAGCGGCTGCTGGCACCCCTGCGGGTCGGGCCGGTGGAGCTGCGGAACCGGGTCCTGTGCGGCGCCCACTTCACGATGTTCACCGAACCGAACCCGGTGTGGGGTGAGCCGGGCTTCTACGGCCGCCGCTACGGAGGCTACCTGGCCGAGCGGGCCGCGGGTGGTGTGGCGGTGGTGATCGCCGGGGAGACCGCCGTCGCGCCGAACACGGCGTACAAGATGCCCAACAACGCCAACGGCTGGGACCCGGGCTGCATCCCCCACTACGAGGCCCTCACGTCCCAGGTCCACGAGCACGGCGCGCACGCGTTCATCCAGCTCACCCACAGCGGAGCGATGATGCTCGGGAACTGGTCCAAGCAGGTCGCGATCGGCCCGTCGAGCGTCCCGGACTACTTCGAGGCGCCCAAGCCCATGGATCGCCGCGACATCGCGGAGATGATCGACTATCACGTCCGCTGCGCCCGCAACGCCGTCGCCGGCGGGTTCGACGGCATCGAGATCCAGAGCGCCCACGGATACCTGCTGCACCAGTTCCTGTCCCCGAAGTTCAACGAGCGCACCGACGAGTACGGGGGCAGCCTGGAGAACCGGATGCGGTTCGGCGCCGAGGTGCTCAGCGCGGTCCGCGACGCGGTCGGTGCGGGCATCGCAGTCGGGGTGCGGCTCGCCGGCGACGACGAGCAAACCTACGGGCCCGGCCTGACCGCGGACGACGCGGCGGAGGTTGCGGCCCGCTACGAGGAGCTCGGCCTCGTCGATTACCTCAACGTGAGCGTCGGGATCGGTGGCGTCGGGATGGTCCGCACGAACTACGTCCCGCACTGCTTCGGCGGGTACGCGGCCCACGCGGTGAAAAAAGCAGTGCGACACACGCCGGTGTTCACAGTGCATCGCATCCTGACGCCAGACGAGGCCGAGGCGATCCTCGAGCGCCACGAGGCGGACGGGGTCACGCTGGTGCGGGCGCTGATCGCCGATCCGGAGTGGGTGAACAAGGCCCGCGACGGACGCGCGGACGAGATCCGCCACTGCACGGGAATCAACCAGTCCTGCTACGGCAATCTGCTCCAGTCCATGCCGATCAACTGCGTCCAGAACCCCGTGGTGGGCCGCGAGGATGAGCTGGGCCTCGGCACGCTGCATGCCGCGGCACGCTCGAAGCGGGTCGTGGTCGTCGGCGGCGGGCCCGCCGGTCTCGAGGCGGCCTGGGTGGCGGCGGCGCGCGGCCATCGGGTGACGCTGCTCGAGGCGGCCGCCGAGCTCGGCGGTGCGATCCGCTGGGCCCAGCGTCTGCCGGGGCGGGGCGAGATCGCCCATCTCGCCGACTGGCGTGTCGCCGAGTGCGAGCGGCGAGGTGTCGAGCTGCGCACCGGGGTGCGGGCGACAGCGGCGTCGGTGCTGGCGCTCGAACCCGACGCGGTCATCGTCGCCACCGGCGGTCGCGCGACCAAGGACGGACGGTCGGCGTACCACCCGATGCCCGTCCCAGGCTCCGAGCAGGACTGGGTGCTCGACACGGTGGAGGCCCTGCGTCGCGCCGCGGAGGAGCCCGACCGCCTGGGCACTCGCGTGGTCGTGCTCGAGGCGGTGGGTCACGTCCAGGGCGTCGGCCTCGGGGAGCTGCTCGCCGCCCAGGGCCGCGAGACAACGGTCGTGTGCACGCTGCCGGTGCTGTTGGCCTGCGACGGGGAGACGCAGGCCGCGATCCTGCCCCGGGCCGTGCAGGCCGGGATGGTGTGGCGGCCGAGCACCGCGCTGGCCGCGATCGGCGATCACGAGGCGACGTTGATCGACGTGCTCAGCCACCGCGCCGAGACCCAGCCCGTCGACACGGTCGTGATCGTGACCAACGGTGTGCCCGACGCGGAGCTGTTCACGGCGCTCGACGGGCAGGTGGCGGACCTGGCCCGGGTCGGCGATGCGGTGTCGGTGCGTCCGGTCGACCGGGCCGTGTACGACGGCCATCGGGCGGGCCGCGCGGTGTAGCCCGAGTCAGACGTGGGCGCCTCCGGCGACGGTGATCGCCTGGCCGCTCACGAAGCTGGCCGCGTCGCTGGCGAGGAACACGACGACCGCCGCGGTTTCATCGGGGCTCTGCATCCGCCCGAGGGGGATCGTCGCTCGAACCCAGTCGTCGAGGCCCCGCCGAGCCACGCCCCGCTCGAGTCCGGGGTTGCCGCCCCCCGCCGCCGGTGACACGCCAAGGGGGCACACGGCGTTCGCTCGGATCTGGTGCGGGGCGAGCTCGGTCGCGAGTACCTCGGTGAGGCGCAGCACCCCGGCCCGGGCGGCCGAGAACGCCCCGAAGCCGGCCTGCCCCGCGACGCCGGCCGACGACGAGAGGCTCACGATGGCGCCGCCGTTCCCTGCCTCGATCATGCGGCGGGCACACGCCCGGGCGCCGAGCCACACCGCGGTGAGGTTGGCGTCGAGGGTGGCTCGCCATGACGCCGGCTCGAGGGCGAGCAAGGAGCCGTTGCCCAGCTCGGGCCCGGTGCCGCCCGACAGGTTGCAGCACACATCGACGCGTCCGAAGGCGTCGAGGGTCGCCGCGACCGAATCCTCGACCGCGTCGGGGTCGGTGAGCTCCACCGCGAGCGTCAACGCCCGGCGACCCTCGGCGGTGACGGCGGCGGCGGTGGCGTCGAGCGCGTCGCGGCTCACGCGATAGGACTCCGCCTCGAGAGGGGCGTCGGTGACCACGTCGACGCAGGCGACGTCCGCGCCCCGGCGGGCCAGCTCCACCGCGGTGGCGCGCCCGATGCCGGGCCGGCGCGCCGCGCCGGCCACCCACGCCACCTTGCCGGCGAAGTCGCTCACGGTGGGGTCAGCCGGTCGAGGAGAGCTTCGACCGATCGCTCGCCGTCGCGGGTCTGGCCACCGACCTCGAGGAACTGACGCATCCGCCGTGTCGCCTCGGGATCCAGGCGGGCCTCCTGGAAGGCCGCGCCTTCCGCCGCCAGGCCGGGGGTCGGGTCGGGCAGGGCGGCATCGACGGCGCGTTTCGCCGCGGCGACGGCGAGCGGCGGCAACGTCGCGATCCGTCCCGCCAGCGCGCGCACGAACCTCTCGATTCCGTCGTCGGCGATGACTCGGTTGACGTAGCCGATCGCGGCCGCCTCGTCGCCGGTGACGTCACCACAGCCGAGCACGATCTCGAGGGCGCGGGCCCGCCCGACCAGGTGGGTCAGGCGTTGCGTGCCACCCGCGCCGGGGATGATCCCCAGGGCGACCTCGGGTTGCCCGAATCGAGCGTCGGGCGTGGCGAAGCGCAAGTCGCAGGCCAGCGCGATCTCGGAGCCGCCCCCTCGAGCAATGCCGCGCACGAGCGCGATCGACAGCTTCGGCGTCGTCCGCAGCCGGTCCAGGAGCTGGTTGACCGGCGCGGGCTGGTCGGACCGGGCGCTGGCCTCGGGGGCGAGGTTGAGGATCATCTCGACGTCGGCGTGCGCGATGAAGTACTCGTCGTCGGCGCTGGTGAGCACCAGGACGCGCGCGGCTGGGTCGCGCTCGAAGCGCGAGATGAGGGCGACGAGGTCGCCGGTGAAGGTCGTGTCCCAGAGGTTGATGGGCGGGTGGTCGATCGTCGCCCACAGGATGCCGCCGTCCTCGGCGACGCGGATCGACGGTGTCGGCTGGTCGCTCATCACTCGGGCATGGGCGGGTCCCATTGGACTCCGTTGATGTGGCTGCCCCCGTCGGCGAAGATGGTGTTACCGGTGACGTAGTCGCTGTCCTCGCTGGCGAGGAAGAGCGCCACGCCGCCGATGTCGTGCTCCGGGTCGCCCATGCGCCCTTGCGGGTTCTGGGTGAGCATCTCGCGGGCATTATCCGGCGCCGCCGTCGCGAAGGACACGTAGGCGGGCGACGCCGCGGCGGGAGCGATGGCGTTGACCAAGATGTTGTGGCGGGCCCACTCGCGGGCCGCGGTGCGGGTGATCGCTCGGATCGCCTCCTTCGCGGCGTTGTAGTCGACGCTGTACATGTGCGCGTTGACGCCGTTCAGCGACACGAGGTTGATGATGCGTCCCCATCGCTGGGCCTTGAACCGAGGGAAGACGGCTTGCATGGCCTGATAGGTGTGCAGCGGGCCGCCGCGGAACGCGAGCTCCAGATCACTGGGCGGCTTACGTTCGAGACGGGCGTTGCCCGCCACGACGTAGGCGTTGTTCACGAGGATGTCGATGCGTCCGAAATGCTCGACCGCGGTGTCCACCATGCCGGTGACCTGCGTGGGGTCGAGCACGTCGGTGGGGACGAAGCGCGCCTCCCCGCCGAGCTCAGCACGGATCTCGCGCTCTACCGCCGCGCCGGTGTCCGCGTTGCGCTCGGCGATGACGACGCGGGCACCTTCGCGGGCAAACCGTCGGGCCACGCCGCGTCCGATGCCCTGACCAGCGCCGGTGATGATCGCGACGCGCTCGTCGAGGCGCCCCATCGCCCCCCCTTCGGGCTCGAGAACCGGGCGGGCGAGGGTACCCGAGCCGAGACCCGGACCGGCCGTGCCGCGGCGGCGATCGTCGCGGTGCGGTGCCCCGTTCCTCAGCAGGGTGCCGCCTTGGGGGCCGGGGTCCCGAAGTCGCCCTTGTTGTTGATCTGGGGGGTCGGCGCGGCCCCCAGCGCCCCGTTTTTCGTGAGCGAGGACGGCGGCGCCGGCCTGGTGGTCGTCGTCGTCGTGGACGTGGCGGTGGAACTGCTGGTGGAGGTGCCGGAGCCCGCCGATGTCGCCCCGGGGGTGGCCGGTGGCGCGTTGCCGTTGATCGACACCATCGCCGGGTTGGCCATGCCGCCGAGGTGGGCGAGGAGCGCGTCGGCCTGCGGCTCCGCGGCGTACAGCACGTCTTGACCGTCCTGCTGGCCACCCTCCGCCACCGGCAAGGTCGCGAACTGGACCTGGCCCGTGTTGTTCGGGTTGACCGAGCGGAAGGCGTCGACGAGAGAGAGGACGTCGTCCTTGGAGAGCCCGCTGTCGATGGTCAGGTTCTCGAGGACCCGGTTCACGACCGCGTTGGCGGTCAGCGGGTTGCTGAGGCTGCTCTTGACCGCGAGCCCGGCCAGGGTCTTGATGAACCCCTGCTGGCGGGCGATCCGGTCGATGTCGGGCACGGCGTCGGCCGAGAGCCATTCGCCCTGCGACACGCTGTAGTACTGGAGCTCGCGTGAGCGGACATAGGCGAGGGCGTCCGCCCCGCTGAACGTCTCACAGCCCGGGACGGGCGTGTACAGGCCGGTCTCGGTATCGCGCGCCTGGTAGGGGACGTAGACGTGGACGCTCCCGATCGCGTTCACAACCCCTTGGAAGCTCTTGAAGTTCACCGCGATGAAATGGTTGATGTTGAGGTTGAAGTCCTGCTTGAGCATGTTGATGACCAGCTGCGGCCCGACGTTGTAGGCGGCGTTGATCTTGGTCAGGCCCATCCCGGGGACCTGCACCCACAGGTCGCGGGGAAAGGACACCACCTGGGTGATGTGGCGGGCGGGATCGATGCGGATGACCATCATCGTGTCGGAGCGCTGACCCCCGTTCTGGGCCTCGTTGCCGAACTGCTGCTGGAGCGAACTGTTGCCATTGGTGAAGGAGCGGGTGTCGGACCCCACGACGAGGAAGTTCAGCGGCCCGCTGGTGACCACCGCGGTGCGCAGCGTGACCCGGCTCACCTTCGACAGCTTGGCGTCGATGACGAAGTTCACGGCCAGGACGCCACCCACCATCACCGCGATCGCGGTGACGAGTGCGATGACGAAGCGTCCCGCAAAGGCCCGCACTCGGCCGCGTCGACGAGGCATCCGGACTCCGAAGGTAGGCGCGCCACGTCGTCACGGGGCCGCGCGGACTTCTGAGACTACGCTCGCCCCCACGCCAGCAGCGGACCGGCGCCGCCTCGCGTCCGCGCCATCGCCCCCGGGGCGCCGAGGCCAGCAGCGCCAACAGATCGGCGGGGCAACGCACGACCCCGAGTCCCGGACGGCGCCGCACCGCGGGGGCGCTGGCCGCACCGCCTCGACAAGGAGACCCATGACCGACGACCCGGCCCTCGACGAGCAGGTACAACACGAACACGCCGCTGGCGTGACGTGGATCACGCTGAACCGCCCCGAATCGGGCAACGCGCTGACCCCCGATCAGCGAAACCGGATGATCGAGCTCCTCGAAGACGCCAACACCGACGTCGCGGTGCGAGCAGTTGTGCTGACCGCGACCGGTGAGCGTGCCTTCTGCACCGGCGCCGACCTCCGGGTCGATCGGCCCGTCACGCACGCGCGACCCGAGGGGGCACCCGAGCAGCCGGTGCTCTCGATCGATCACACCTGCGTCGGCGCGCAGCGCCTCATGGCCGCCCTGCAGGACTGCGACAAGCCCATCATCTGCGCGGTCAACGGGACCGCGGCCGGCATGGGCGCCCACCTCGCCTTCGCCTGCGACCTCATCATCGCCGCCGACCACGCCCGATTCATCGAGGTGTTCGTGCGGCGAGGCATCATCCCCGACGGTGGCGGCGCGTACCTCTTGACCCGGCTCGTCGGGCCGCTCAAGGCGAAGGAGCTCGTCTTCTTCGGCGACGACCTCTCGGCCCCCGACGCCGCCCGCCTCGGTCTGGTGAACCGCGTCGTGCCCGGGCCCGAGCTGCGGGACGCGGCGAGCGAGTGGGCGGGGCGGCTCGCCGCGGGCCCGACCCCCGCGATCGCCCTCTCGAAACGGCTCATCAACCGGGTCCTCGAGATCGACCGAGTCACGGCGTTCGCCGACGAGCGCTGGGCTCAGGAGATCGCGATGGGAAGCGCCGACGCCGCCGAGGGACTCGCGAGCTTCGCCGAGCGCCGCCCGCCGGTGTTCCGCGGCTGGTGAGACGCTCCGCAATCCATTCATTCGTAGAGCCGACGAAACCGACGCGACACGCCCGAGGGCCGATGAGCCCTTCCGTTCCCTTCGCGGTCCGTCGGGACGGCCCGTAGCCCGGCGGATCTCCCGCGGCCCGTCCCGTGCTATCACTCAGCCGATGACCGACACCGACCTGGTCGCACACCACGACACCGTCGTCGCCGCGGCGCGACGCGGGATCGACGACGCCCGGGCCGCGCTCGAGGACCTGGTGCGCATCCCGAGTATCAGCGCCGACCCCGACCGCGTCCGCGACGTCCAACGCAGTGCCGACGCCACCGCCGCACTGCTCGAGGGGAGCGGACTCGAGCAGGTGCGCTTGGCCTCGGTGGAGGACTGCCCACCGGCGGTGATCGGCGAGCGCCACCGAGTCCCCGGCGCGCCGACGGTGCTGCTGTACGCGCACCACGACGTGCAGCCGCCCGGGTTCACGGACCGGTGGACCTCCGACCCGTTCGAGCCGGTCGAGCGCGACGGCCGCCTCTATGGACGAGGCAGCGCCGACGACAAGGCCGGCGCGGTGGCGCACGCGGCCGCCGTGCGAGCCTGGCTCGACGCAGCCGGGGAGCTGCCGTGCAACGTGACGGTCTTCATCGAGGGGGAGGAGGAGATCGGCTCCCCTCGACTCGACGCCTTCCTGGCCCGCTACGTCGACGAGCTCGCCNNGTGCTGCTGCTCGCCGACGCCGGGAACTGGAGCGTCGGGGTGCCCGGCCTGACCTGCTCGCTGCGGGGCCTGGCCGGCGGGACCCTCCGCCTCCGAGCGCTCGACGGGCCGGTCCACAGCGGCATGGCCGGGGGCGTGGNNCAGCTGGGCGGGGACGCGGCCCGGGTGCTGGGCGCCTACGGCGCCCGACCCGGCGTGGAGCCCGCGGGGGACCCGTCTGTCCCGGTGTTCGAGCGGCTCTGGCTCCGGCCCGCGCTCAGCGTCCTCGCGGTCGACACCCATCCGTTGGAAGGGTCCTCGAACCAGATCGTGGCCGAGGCCGCGGCCCGGATCAGTGTGCGCCTCGCACCGAGCCAGGACCCGGCGCGGGCGCTCGAGGCGCTGCGCGCCCATCTGGCGGCCCGGATCCCGTGGGGTCTCGAGTGGTCCTTCGAGCCCGACTGGGGTGCGCCCGGCTGGTCGTGCGACCCGACCGGGTGGGCGTTCCACGCCGCCGACCGTGCCCTGCAGGCCGGCTTCGGGCGACCGCCCGTCGTCATGGGCGTCGGGGGCTCCATCCCGTTCGTGAAACCGTTCGCCGACGCGTTCGGCGGCATCCCGGCCCTGCTGCTCGGTCCCGCCGACCCCGAGAGCCGCATTCACGGCGAGGACGAGAGCCTGCACCTCGACGACTGGCGCAGCCTCATCGTCAGCGAGGCCGTGCTCCTCGCCGAGCTCGCCCGCGGCGCCGACTGACGCCTCCCCTGCCGGTTGTGGTTAGGCGACCGCAGCGCGCTTCTTGCGGAAGTGTGGGATGACGCGCTCGCCCCACTGGCGGATGGTCTCCATGCAGGCGGCCTGGGACACGGTGCCCATCTGGATGAGGCACATGATCTCGTCCGCGCCGGCCTCCTCGAGCCGCTCGGCGAAGGCGATGGCGTCGCGCCACGACCCGTACGCGTGCTCGACCAGATTGAAGGTGTCTCCACTGTTGGGACGCACGGGGATCTTCGCCTCGTGGAGGTGGGTGATCATCCGGTCTCGGGCCCGCTCGATCTCGGCCACCTGGTCGGTGTCCTCGTCGCCCACCTGGGGGGGCGGTCCGCCGCCGTACCAGTGGGCGATCGCCTCGGCGAAGAACCGCTGGCCACGAGCGCCGGTCTGCAGCGCGGCCTCCGCGTCGTCGAGCACGATGGTGGGACACAACGCCGAGAAGTGGTCGTTGACCTCGGAGGAGACGTAGCGCTTCTTGGACCGGGTGGCGATCGTCTCGCGGTAGCGCTGGTTGAGGGCGGCCACGTCGTCGGGCCCCGAGAACCCGAGCACGAGCGCGCCGACGCCGTACTCGGCGGCGAGCGCCACGGTATCGTTCTTCGTGCAGGCGAGGTACAGCGGCGGGTGCGGCAGCTGGATCGGGCGGGGCAGGATCGAGTGCTCGGCGACCTGGAGCAGCTCACCGTGCCATTCGAAGCTGCCACCGTCGGGGCCCCGCCACATCGAGCCGATCATGCGCAGCGCCTCTTCGACTTCGGGGTAGGTGCGCGACGGGTCGACGCCCATCGCCGACATCTCCTGGAGGGTCGCGCCGCGTCCGGCACCGAGGTCGAGCCGCCCGTTCGAGAGGACGTCGAGCATCGCGGCCCGCTCCGCCACCCGGATCGGATGGTTGTAGTTGAACGGCATGCACACGACGCCGTGCCCGACCCGGATGCGCTCGGTGCGGGCCGCGACCCAGGTGAGGAACACCTCGGGGGCGCTCATGTGTGCGTACCACTGCAGGCAGTGATGCTCGACCGCCCATACCCGGTCGAACCCCATCGCCTCCGCGTAGACCGCCTGCTCGACGCAGTCGCGCAGCACCTGGTGCTCGTTCGCCGCTGAGGCGTCGGCCATCTGGGCCTCGAAGATCATCGAGAACTGCACCGCTCCCCCTTTCGTTCCGCCGCGTCGTCGCGGCCGCTCCGCCGCCCGGCGCACCGCACCGCGAGCTTCCCGGGCAAGTAGATATGACTAATCGTCATATGTCAAGTCGCCATATCCAGTATGCTGCTGATGTGGAGTCGCTGCCCACCACCGCCTGGGTGGTGCTCGGCCTCTTGTCGTTCGGTCGGGAGCTGTCGGGCTACGACCTGCGCAAGTGGGCCGAGGCGTCGGTGCGATTCTTCTACGGCAGCCCGGCCATGAGCCAGATCTACCGGGAGCTACGCCGCCTCGAAGCGCAGGGCTACGCGGTCTCGCGCCCCGCGCCGCCCGAGGAGCCTCGCCGCAAGCGGCTCTACCGCATCACCCCCGCCGGGCTCGACGCCCTCGCGGGATGGCTGCGCGAGGCGCCGGTCGAGGCCCCAGTCCTCAAGCACGGCGTCGCACTGCGGGTCTGGCTGGGGCACCTCAGCGACCCGGCCACGCTGCGCCGCACGGTGCTCGAGCACCGCGAGTTCGCCCAGCGCATGCTCGACGAGGTGTCCGCGGCCCGGGCCGTCGCCGAGCACGACCCGACCTGGGCGTACCCCGCCATGATCGAACGCTGGGGGGAGCGCTACTGGGCCGCCGAGCGCGACGCCGCCGACGCGCTCCTCGCCGACCTCGCGACGCTCAACCAGCAGCCCCCCGCGACTTCGCCGGTGCCCTGACGCGCCAACCCTCGCCGCGGGCGCGCGGCGGGCGTCACGTTCGAGGGCGACTGCTACTGGCCGCCGGTCGCGGTGACGCCGCCGTCCACGACCACCGCGGCGCCGTTCATGTACGAGCTCTCGTCAGACAACAAGAAGCGCACCACGCGGGCGATGTCGCCGGGGACGCCGAGCCGTCCGAGTGGAATGCTCGCCTCGAGGTGCGTTCGAGCGTCCGCGTTGGCGATGGCCGGTGCGAGCATCGGCGTCTCGATGTAGCCGGGGCACACCGCGTTCACGCGCACCCCCTCCGGGCCGAGCCGGTGGGCAAGCGAGCGGGTGAGCCCGATGATGCCGTGCTTGGCCGCGGTGTACGACGGGATGGCTCCGTGGCCGACCAGGCCTTCGATCGAGGAGATCCCGACCACGGCGGATCCGGCGCCGGCGGCGCGGAGTTCGGGCAGCACGGCCCGCACTGCGAACGCGTAGGCGCGCAGGTGGGTGGCGAGCACCGCGTCCCAGGTGCCGACGTCGATGACATCGTCGAGGGCGGCGGCAACGATTCCCGCACCGTGCACGAGTCCGCCGACCGGGCCGAGGGCGGCGACGGTGGGAGCGACCGCGCCGGCGAGCGCGTCGTCGTCGGTGACGTCGACGCCGACCACGTGGGCGGCGACGCCGTGGTCGTCTCGGCACTGCGCGGCGACCCGCGCGGCGCCGTCGGCGTCTCGATCCCAGACCGCGACGGGGCGGCCGACCTCGGCCAGCGCGGTACAGATGCCGGCGCCGATGCCCGACGCGCCGCCGGTGACGATCACGCCCGTGCCGGGCGTCCCGAGTGGGTTGGCGCTCACGCGACGCCGAGGAGCACGGCGCTGGTCGGCACCATGGTGCCCGCCGTCACCAGGACGTGCTCGACGTTCTCGGGCTGGTTGGTCGAGGTGTGGCGGACGAGGCGGGTGCCCTCGGCGATGCCGTTCATGCCGTGGATGTAGGCCTCGCCGAGCTGGCCGCCGTTGGTGTTGATTGGCAGCCGCCCCCCGAGCTCGATGTTGCCGTCTCGGATGAAGTCCTTCGCCTCCCCTCGGGCGCAGAAGCCGAACTCCTCGAGCTGGGGCAAGGCGAGAGGCGTGAAGTGGTCGTAGATGATCGCCGCTTGGACGTCGTCGGATGTCAAGCCGGTGGTGTTCCAGAGCTGGCGGGCGACGAGGCCCATCTCGGGGAGGCCGGTGATGGAGTCCCGGTAGTAGCTGGTCATCATGTCCTGGTTCTCACCGGCGCCCTGCGCGGCGGCCTTGACGATGACGGGCGGCTGCGCGAGGTCCTTGGCCCGCTCGGGGGTGGTCACGACGAGGGCCTGGGCGCCGTCGCTCTCTTGGCAGCAGTCGAGCAGGTGGAGCGGCTCGACGATCCAGCGGGAGTTCTGGTGGTCTTCGAGGGTGATGGGCTGCTCGTAGAACCACGCCTTCGGGTTGGTCGCCGCGTGCTTGCGGTCCGCGACCGCGATCCGGCCGAAGTCTTCGCTCGTCGCGCCGTACTCGTGGAGGTAGCGCTGGGCGAACATCGCCACCCACTGGGCGGGGGTCAGCAGCCCGAACGGCGCGTACCAGGCGAAGTGGGCCGACTCGGCGGTGGCGAGCGGGGGGCGGCCCTGCACCCCAGTCCCGAAGCGGTGACCGGAGCGCTCGTTGAAGCCCCGATAGGCGACGACGTAGTCGGCGACGCCGGCGTTGACCGCCAGCACCGCCTGTTGGATGGTCCCGCACGCCGCGCCGCCGCCGTGATGGATCCGGGAGAAGAACGAGAGCTCCCCCATGCCGAGGTTGCGGGCGACCTCGATCTCGGGGTTGGTGTCGGCGGTGAACGTCACCATGCCGTCGATCTGGGACGGGGACAGTCCGGCGTCGGTGATCGCGGCCTCGCAGGCCTCGACCACGAGGCGCATCTCGGAACGGCCCGAGTCCTTCGAGAACTCGGTCGCGCCGATCCCGACGATCGCGCCCGCGTCGCGGAGCCGGTTCTGCTCGCTCACGGGGCGAGCTCCAGGCTCACCGTGCCGGTCACGTGGTCGCCGAGGCTGTTCGAGCCCCGGACCGTGACCTCGACCAGGTTGCCCTCCTGCTTCGTGACCGTGCCGGTCATGACCATGGTGTCGCCGGGGTAGTTCGGCGCACCGAGACGGATCCGGACCGAACGCAGCAGCGCGTCGGGCCCCGCCCAGTCGGTGACGTAGCGCCCCACCATGCCGTCCGACGTCAAGATGTTCATGAAGATGTCCTTCGATCCCCGGTCCTGGGCGAGCCCGGGGTCGTGGTGCACATCCTGGTAGTCGCGGGACGCGATCGCGGTGGAGACGATCAGCGTGCGGGTGAGCGGGATGGGCAGCGCCGGGAGCTCGTCGCCCACGTGGACGTCGCCGGCCCGCAAGGAGGAGGTGGTGGTGGTCATCGTGCGGCTCCCGCCAGTGTCTCGCCGAGACGGGCGAGCTGCGCGCTCGCTCCGCCGAGGGTGTCTTCGATCTGCTTGCCCCACAAGAAGTAGCGGTGGACGGGATAGTCGACGTCCGCGCCGAGCCCGCCGTGGAGGTGCTGGGCGTTGTGCACGACCCGCTGACCGCCGTCGGAGGCCCACCACTTGGCGACGAGCACGTCGCGCGTCGCCTCGCGGCCGGCGTCGAGCCGCCACGCGGCTTGCTGCATCGTGACCCGGATCGCTTCGGTCTGGATGTACCCGTCGGCGGCGCGCAGCGCCACGCCCTGGAAGGTCGAGAGCGGCTTGCCGAACTGGACCCGCTGGGAGGTGTACTCGGCGGCCAACCGGATGGCGGCCTCGCCGACCCCGACCTGGAGCGCGCACAGCCCGACGAGCGCCCGTTCGATCATCCAGGCCAGGGCCCGCCCGCCGGCGTCGACCGAACCGAGCGGCTCGCCCGCGGCACCGTCGAGGTGGAGGTGGGGATGGACCTCGCGGTTGGTGGTGACCGCCCGCTCCAGGCTCACGCCGGACCCCTGGGGGTCGACGAGGAACACGGCGACGCCGGTGTCGGTCCGAGCCGGGACGAGCACCCGCGCCGCGAGGTGCGCCGCGGGCACGGCGAGCTGCACGCCGTCGAGACGCCACCGCGGACCGTCGGGCGCGGCGAGCACGGCGGGGCGTCGAGGATCGTTCGTGCCCGGCTCGGCGAGCGCCGCGGTGAGCATCGTGTCGCCGGCCACCACCCCGGGGAGCCAGGCTTGGCGCTGCTCAGGAGAGCCCCACTCCGCGAGGGCGAGCGCGCCGAGGGCCACGGTGGCCCAGAGCGGGACCGGTGCGACCACCCGGCCCTGCTGTTCGAGGATCAGGCAGAGCTCGGACATGCCCAGGCCGCTCCCCCCGACGTCCTCGGGGAGACACAGGCCCAGGAGGTTCGCGTCGGCGAGGGTCTTCCAGAGGTCCCGGTCGACGCGGTCCTCGGTGGCTTCGATCGCTTTGACCCGCTCGGGGCTGACCGAGCCCTGAAAGATCTGCTCGGCGAGGTCGCGGACCGCGAGCTGCTCGTCACTGAGGAGGAAGTCCACCCGTCACGCCCTCGGCTTGAACGCGGGCAGCGTGAGGTCGGGGTCCTCGTCGAGCCATTCGACCTCGACCGCCAGGCCGACCGCGACGTCGGAGGGGTCGATGCCGACGACGTTGGCGACGAGGCGGGTGCCCTCCTCGAGCTCGATGAGACCGACCGCGAGCGGGTACTCGAACGCCGGCACCTGCGGGTAGTGGTTCACTACGAAGCTGTAGACGGTGCCGCGCCCGCTCGCCTCCTGGGCGTTCCACTCGTAGGAGCCACAGCGCGGGCAGCGCGGGCCCGGCGGGTGCCGCAACCGCCCGCACTGGGCGCAGCGCTGGATGAGCAGGCGGTGCTGCTTCGCCCCGTCGAAGAAGAACGCGTTGTCCTGGGTGAGCGCGGGGCGGGGCCGGAGGGGACGGCGGGCCGCGTCGTCGCTGGGCGCGGCGGACCGGCCGGTTCCCGGCTTGAACTTCAGGATCCGAAACAGCATCCGCCCGACTGGCTCGCCCTCGGTGGTCTCGTACTCGACGCGGGTGGTGACGAAGTGGCCGACGCCGAGGCCGGTGTGCTTCTCCTCCGAGACGGAGTCGATGACGGTCCGGGTGCGCAGATGGTCACCCAGGTGCAGCATGCGGTCGTATTCCTGTTCGGAGTTCGTCGCCACGACCGAGGAGAATCCGGCGTCGTCGAGCATCCCCATGAGCTCGTCGCGGGGAGAGCCACCTTGGGCCGGGCGGCCCCGGATGCCGCGCATCACCCAAGCTTGGAGCATCACGGCGGGGGCGATCACCTGGCCGTGGACCGATTGAGCCGCGGCGTCGGGGTCGACGTACACCGGGTTCTGGTCGCCCATCGCCTCGACCCAGTGGCGGATCATCGCCTGGTTCACCGGGTCGGCGCCCACCTCGGTGCCTGCTTCGGTGCCTTGGAACGCGCGCAGCTTGGTGAGGAAAGCGGCCTGCTCGTCGGTGTCGGTGGTGGTCACGTCCCTCGCCTCCGGGTCCTGGTCGGGCGGTGCGTGTTCAGCATCCTGGTGTGCGACTCCGCCGGTTCAGCGGGCCTGGCGGGCCATGCCGAGGCCGGCGGTGGCGACGATCTCGCGCAGCACCTCGACGACGCCACCGCCGAACGTGTTGATCTGGGCGGCTCGGGCGGCCCGCTCGACCTCGCCGTGCAGCACCGCGCCGGGGGAGCCTTCGACGAGGTAGCCGCTCGCGCCGAGGATTCCGAGAAACAGTCGGTACGACTCGATCTGGGTCTCGACCCCGTAGACCTTCGCCGCCGACGCGTCGGCCGGCGTCAAGGTGTTGGTCGCGACCGCCGAGGCCATGCGCCAGTTGATGAGCTTCATGGCCTCGAGGAGGGCATGAGCCCGGGCGAGGTCGCTCTGCACCCAGGCCACGTCGAGCATGGTGCGCCCGAGTCCCTCCCCCGAGTCGGCCGTGCGGCACCACTCGACCACGTCGTCGTAGAGCCGATGGGTAAGGCCGCCGAGCGCGGCGAGGCCGACCCGCTCGTGGTTGAGCTGGTTGGTGATGAGACGCCAGCCCGCGTTCACGTCCCCGACCACGTTCGCGGCCGGGACGCGCACGTCGTCGTAGTACGACGCCTGGGTGACGACGCTGCCGACGGTGACGATCGGCGTGCACTTGAAGCCGGGCACGTCGGTCGGGACGATGATGATCGAGATGCCCTTGTGCTTGGGCGCCTCAGGATCGGTTCGACAGGCCAGCCAGATGAAGTCGGCCTGGTTGGCGCCGCTCGTGAACACCTTGTTGCCGTTGATCCGCCATTCCTCGCCGTCGAGCACCGCCCGGGTGCGCAGCGAGGCCAGGTCGGTGCCCGCCTCCGGCTCGGTGTAGCCGATCGCGAAGTTCACGTCGCCGGTGAGGATCCCGGGGAGGTAGCGGCGCTTTTGCTCTTCGGTCCCGAACGCCATGATCGTCGGGCCCACCGTGTTGATGGTCACGAAGGGGAAGGGTGCGCCGGCCCGCTGGATCTCGTCGAACAGGATGAACTGGTCGATGGCGCCGCGGCCCTCGCCTCCATATTCCTTGGGCCAGCCGAGGCCGAGCCAGCCGTCGGCGCCCATGCGGCGCACCACGTCGCGAAAAATCGGGCTTCCCTCGCCAGCGTGTCCGAGCCCGGCCCGCAGGTCGGGGGTCAGGAGGCCGGCGAAGTACTCCCGGAGCTCTTTGCGGAGGGCGAGCTGCTCGTCGGTGTAGTCCAAGAACATAGAACGCGTTTCAATCTATAGGGGGGCCACCGACCCCGCCACCGGGCCGGTCAGGGGGCCACCAGGTGGTCGCCGATCACGCCCGCGTCGGCCAGCGCGTCGAGGTCCGCGGGGCTCACGCCGAGCTCGGCGAGCACCTCGGCGTTGTGCTGACCCAGGGTCGCGGCGCCACGCCGATGCGGGTCGGGGACGCTCGAGAAACGCACCGGCCAGCCCGGGTAGCGGCGCGTCCCCGTGCGGGCGTGGTCGAGGGACACGTAGTAGCGGCGGGCCGAGAGCTGAGGGTCGTCGAACATCCAGGGGACGGTCAAGACCCGCGCCGCGGGGATCCCGGCGGCTACGAGGGCCGAGACGGCCTCGTCGACGCGGCGCTCCCCCGCCCACGCGCCGAGGGCCGCGTCGAGCTCGTCCTGGCGCGCCCGCCGACCGGGGGCGTCGCGCAAGCCCCGGTCGGTGACCCAGTCGAGGCGGCCCACCGCCGACCCGAGGGCGCGCCACTGCTCGTCGTCGACGACACTGAGCGCCAACCATTCCGGACCTCGCTCCCCCGTCCGGCACGGATAGACACCCTGCGGTGCGTGATGCGGGTCGCGGTTCGCCCTCCGGGGCACCGCCCGGCGTCGCGCCGACCACTCCAGCACCAGCTCCGCGGCGAGGTTGGCGCCGGCCTCGAGCTGTGCAACCTCGATGAGCTGCCCCTCCCCGGTGCGGTCCCGGTGGGCGAGCGCGGCTTGCACGGCGGTCGCCGCGTGCATCCCGATGACCGGGTCGGCGAGCCCGCCCGGGTGCATCGGCTGCTCGGGCGGCCCGGTGACGCTCGCCATGCCGGTCGCCTGCTCGATCACCATGGCCCAGCCGACGTAGTCGCGCCACGGTCCGACCAGCCCGAAGCCGGGCATGCGGGCCATGATCACGTCGGGCTTGACCGCGCGCACCTGCTCGTAGCCGAGACCGAACTGCTCGACCACCCGGGTCGAGAAGTTCTCGAGCACGATGTCGGCGCGCTCGAGGAGGCGGCGGAGCAGCTGGCGACCGTCGTCGGTCGTGAGCTCGAGGGTGACGGCGCGCTTGTTGAGGTTCGTGGCCGCGAAGATCCCGCCCCGCTCGTACCAGTCGGGTCCCATGTCGGGCACCGCGCCCGAGAATCGGAACCCGTCGGGGCGGTGGATGGATTCGATCTTGATGACGTCGGCACCGNNGCAGTACGGACCGGCCCAGAAGGTGCCGAGGTCCACGACCCGCAACCCGGCGAACGGCAGCCCGGCGGGTCGGGCCGCCGGCGCGCTCACCGCCGCGGCGTCGTCTGAGGGCGCGGCCGTGGCACCGAGGTGGGGGGCGGGGCCGCGTCGGGCGGCGGGCGTCGCGCTGAGCCGGTAGGGCGGCCCCGGCAGGGTCAGGTCGCCGTCCTGCACGAAGAACGGCCGCTCCTGGAACTGGGCGTACTCGAGCATCATCTGGCCGTCACCGACCGGCGCGGCGGGAACCCGGAAGGCCTGGCTGAGCTCGACGATCGCCGAGGCGTCCCGTTCGAGCAGCCACGGCTCGAGCCGCGCGTAGAACTCGTCGAGCAGCGGTCCCCCGCCCACCAGCTCGGGTTGGCGGGCCGCGAACTCGTCGAGGCCGACCATGGCGCAGGCATCGACGAAATGCTGGCCGGTGAGCGCGTTGATGCCGACCCATCCGTCCCGGCACCGCACGATGCCGGGCAGCGGAAAATGGCGAGCCTGGGGTGGCGGAAGGCCCGCGCTCAACATGTCCTCCATGACCAGGTTCGGGTACGCGAGCGTGCCGACGAGGCACTCCATCGTCGAGAGGTCCGCGACGACGGGTTCGCGCTGNNTCAGCGCCGCCGCCGCGGCGAACGCCCCGGCGGTGTACTCGTGGATCCGGGCCCCGACCTGCACCGGCAACATGCCCGGCACCCCGTGCGTCGACACCCAGCCGCCGAGGGCCTGGACGACGAAGCCGCTCGTCGGCCGCCCGACGTAGGGACCGTGCTGGCCGAAGTCGGAGATCCGCACCAGCGCCAG
>PLJD01000068.1:0-47415 GCA_003140175.1 Actinomycetota bacterium | reverse complement strand
CGACCCGGTCGGCGTCGCCGTCTTCGTTGTCGGGAAACGGCGACCAGTGTCGGAGCGGGTCGCCGGTCGGCGGCTCGACTTTCACGACGTCGGCGCCAAGGTCGGCGAGCAGCTTCGTGGCGTACGGCGCGGCGATCTCGCCACCCAGCTCGAGGACTCGGAGTCCGCCGAGCGCGCGCACGCTCAGATGTTCTTGGGGATGTCGCGGAACGGTTCGGTCTTGTCGGGCCGCGGCTCGGGTGGCAGTCCGAGGACGCGCTCGCCGAGGATGTTGCGCTGCACCTGCTCGGTGCCGCCGCCGATCCGGATCCCCCACTGGCCGAGGAACTGCTGCTGCCAGAAGCCGTCCTCGTACGCGTCGCGCCCGGCCAGCATGCCCGCCGCGCCCTCGATCGCGAGGGCCAGATCTCCGTTGCGTGCCGCGTGGTCCGAGACCACCAGCTTCGCGACCGAGCTCTCCGGTCCGAGAGGTCGCCCGGCGCGCGCGGCGGCTTGGGATCGTTGACCGAGCCAGCGCAGCATCTCGAACCGCGTGTACGCCGCGGCGAGCAGCTGGCGGATCGTCGGGTCGTCCGTGCGGCCGTAGTGGCGGGCCAGCTCGAGGTAGTCGCGAAAGCCCAACCCGGTGGCGTTGCCGATCAGCGCCCGCTCGTTCATGAGTGTGGTCTGGGCGACCCCCCAGCCGCCGTTGACCTCGCCGAGCACGTTGGCGTGCGGGATGCGGACGTCGGTGAGGAACGTCTCGTTGAAGTGCGCGACGCCCGTGATCTGACGCAGCGGCCGCGCCTCGATGCCGGGGGTCCGCATGTCCACCAAGAAGTAGGTGATTCCCCGATGCTTGGGGACGTCCCAGTTGGTGCGGGCCAGGAGGATTCCCCAGTCGGCGATGTGCGCGAAGGAGTTCCACACTTTCTGGCCATTGACGACCCACTCGTCGCCGTCGCGTTCGGCCCGGGTGGTGAGCCCCGCCAGGTCGGATCCGGCGCCGGGTTCGCTGAACAGCTGGCACCACACCTCGTCGCCGCGCAGCGCCAGCGGGATCGACTGTTGCTTCTGTTCCTCGGTCCCGTGCGCGAGCACGGTGGGGACGACCATCCCGAGCCCGACGGCGAACACGCCGGTATCGACCTCGTAGCGCGCCACCTCCTGGCGCCACACCCGGTCGAACGCGGTGCTGGCCCCCCGACCCCCGTATTCCGGGGGCACCGTCACCCCCGCGAAGCCGCCATCGAAGATCAGGTGCTGCCACGCCTTGCACGCCTCGACGTGGGCGCGTTCGTCCTCCGGGTTGGTCGCCGCGACCCGGCGCTTGAACGCGCTGGTGTCGGGTTGGCGCCGCTCGGCGTGGAGCTCGAGCCAGGCCTGGGCCTCGGCTCGGAAGGCCTCCAGCTCGTCGGTCGACGCCTCGAGGACCGTCACCGCTTCTGGTCGACGGCGTCGAGCGTCGATCCGACCACCCACATCGCGAAGTACTGGGCCGCTCCGCCGTAGGCCTGAGCGAGACCGACCGTAGCGTCGGGCACCTGGTGTTCGCCGGCGCGGCCCCGCACTTGCAGCGCGGTCTCAGCGAAGCGCAGCATCCCCGACGCGCCGATCGGGTTCGAGGAGAGCACACCCCCCGACGGGTTCACCGGGAACGACCCGTCGATCTGGGTCTCGCCGCTCTCGACCATCCGCCAGCCCTCGCCCGGCCCGGCAATGTCGTGACCCTCGAGCCACATCGGCTCGTACCACGAGAACGGCACGTACAGCTCGGCGATGTCGACTTGCTGGCGGGGGTCCCGGATGCCGGCGGCCTCGTACACCAGGTGCGCGCATTCGACGCCGGCCTGCGGCCGGACCGGGTCGCGGCCCGGGAAGGTGCCGAGCTCGCTGCGCATCGCGGTGCCCAGGACCCACGCCGGCGGATGCGGCGAGCGCGCCGCACCGTCCTCGGTCGTGATGACCATGGCGCACGCGCCGTCCGACGATGGGCACGACTCGTGCCAGTGGATCGGGTCCCACAGCATCGGCGAGTCCTTGACCTCGTCGATCGTCAGATTCGGCATCTGGAGGTGCGCGTACGGGTTCTTGGCCGCGTTGCGGCGGTCCTTGACCGCCACCATCCACCCGATGTGCTCCGGCGCGCCGGCGCGGGCCATGTAGGACCGCATCCACGGCGCGAAGATGCCGCCGGCGCCCATCCCGCCGCTGCGACCGCCCGCGAGGCCCCACTGCGCGTTGCCCTCCGCCTGCTTCTCATAGGCGACGGTCAACACCCGGTCGTGGATACCGGTCTGGACGAGGTGCGTGGCCACGAGCGCGGTCGAGCCCCCGACGCTGCCCGCGGTGTGCACGCGCATGATCGGCTTGCCGACCGCGCCGAGCGCGTCGGCCATGCTCAGCTCGGGCATCATCACGCCCTCGAACGGGTCGGGCGCTTTGCCGAGCACGACCGCGTCGATGTCGGTCCAGCCCAACTCGGCGTCGTCGAGCGCCCGCTGGGCCGCCTCTCGGACGAGCCCGGGCAGCGAGACGTCGTCGCGCCGCTTCTTGTGCTTGGTCTGACCGATGCCGACGATGGCGGCGGGACGGCTCACCGGCTCACGCTCCTTCCAGGACGCACACCAGGTTCTGCTGGAGGCACTGACCCGATGTGGCATGCGCGAGTGCCCGCGACACGCCGCGTTCGCTGATCGCGCGGGCTGCTTCGGCGATGCGGGCCAGTCCGACCGCCATGACCGGGTTGGCGGCCAGCGCGCCGCCGGACGGGTTGACCTGGACCTCGTCGCCGAGACCGAGGGCTTCGCGGAGCAGCTTCTCTTGGTGTGAGAACGTGGCACTCAGTTCGGCGACCTCGACGGGACCGTGGTCGATCCCGGCGTGGCGGCCCGCCTGACGGGTCGAGATGGACTCAGTGAGGTCCCGCATGCCGGGCTGGTGCGGCTCGATGCGGTGATCGATCCCGCGGATCCAGACCGGGCGTTCGCACACCGCCCGCGCCTTGTCGGCGGTGGCGAGCACGACCGCGCTCGCCCCGTCGGAGATCGGCGGGAGGTCGTGGCGGCGCAGCGGCGCGGTGACGTACGGCTCCCGGAGCAGCGTGTCGACGTCGCCGCTTCCCCGCACCTGCGCGTACGGGTTGTTGGCCGCGTTGGTGCGGCTCCGGACCGCGATCTCGGCCATCTCCTGCTCGGTGATCGTGCCCTTGTCGAGCATCGCCCGGGCCTGGAGCGCGGCCATCGAGACCGGGTCGGCGCCTAACGGGGTGAGCGTGTACGGGTCGAGCTGGAGGGGGTAGATCTCGGACGGGTCGCCCGGCGACGACTTCCCGGAGCCAAACGCCAAGGCCACGTCGATGTCGCCGTGCTGGAGCCGGACCCACGCCTCGTAGAGTGCCCACGCGCCGTCCATCTCGACGTGCGACTCGGAGATCGGGGGCCAGGCCCCCACCGCCTCAAGGTTCATCACGAAGGCGAAGGTCTGTCCCGACAGGTAGTCGCAACTCCCGGCGCAGGTGAAGCCGATGTCTCGACGCTCGACGTTGGCCCGCTCGATCGCCTCGCTGATGACGGGGAACAGGAACTGCGGCTCGGTGAGCTCGGCGCGCCGCTGGCTGGGTGACTGTGCGTATCCGATGATCGCGATGTCGTCCATGCTCAGAACGTCGCCTTGCCCAGGAACTGCTCGGCGGGCGCGTCGGGCTCGCCGGTCGGGCGCCAGCCGTCGATGCAGCCCTCGGCGCTGCCCCAGCTGCGGTTCGAGATGTCGGCGACGCTGCGCTCCCCCTTGGGCTTCCAGACCGCGGCGACCCGCATCCCGACCCGCACCTCGTCGACGGGCACGTCCACGAGGTCCTGGAGGTTCATCGTGGCGTTTCCCCCGTCCAGCGTCACCGACGCCCGGACGAAGGGTTCGGTCTCGTGTTGTCCGTAGTACTGGACGGGGGTCACGACGGTGTAGTTCGTGACGGTGCCCCGGTCGCTGAGGACGGTCTCGTCGGCGTCGGTGGTCTCGACCACGCAGATCGGGCAGTAGCCCCGCGGCGGCAGGTAGACCAGCCCGCAGCTCGGGCACTGGTGGCCGATGAGGCGACCCTCGAGCAGCTGGTCGGCGTAGCGACGGACCACCGGGCAGAGCGGCTCGCGGTACTCGAGCTGCATGAAGTAGTCCATCATCTTGACGGAGTTGTCGTCGTCGGGTTCGGTTGCCGCGGGGGTCACGCTGCCTCCTCGGGGACGAAGCTGAGATCGGTGATGTGACCGGCCCGCTCGTCCTTCCAGCGCGCCACGACTCGCATGCCGGTCCGCATGCGGTCCATCGATCCGGCGTCGACGGCGTGGAGCAGCGCCGTGTCGGCTCCGTCCAGCCGGATCAGCGCGAACGCGAACGGGTGGTCGAGGGGATGTTTGCGGGTCGGTTCGGTCACCCACGCCCACGTCTCGACGGTCCCCGCCGGGCCGACCTCGACGAAGTCGACGTCGATCGCCTCGCCCGTCGCGGGATCCCATTCGAGGGGCGGCACCAGCACGCGCCCGTCCCGGTTGCGGACGCCGAGCACGTGGCCGTCGCGCAGGCCGGTGAGGAAGGGGCCGATCACCGGGCCCAGCGTCCGGGTGTAGGGGAACTCGATGGTGTGCGTCGTCATCGGTGGTTCAGGCACTGCCGGAGTAGAACACATTCCATTTCTGGGCCACAAGTGGCCCCTCAGCGGTCGCCGAGCAGTAGGCGGACGGCCGACTCGAGTTCGGCGTTGACCGTGGTGGTGTCGTGCCATCCGTTGACCCAGCCGACGAGCCACCCGAACCACACCATCCGCAGGGTGCGCACCAGGCGGGCCTCCAGCTCGGGGCCGAGGTCGCCCATGGCGTTCGCCAGGACCCCGTCCATGGTGGCCATGAGCTCGATCTGGTGGTCCCGCACCGCGGGGTCCGGCGACGCGGAGGCGGTGACGAGCGCCGCGGTGCGGCGCGGCTCGAGCTCGGCGGCCCGCATGGCCCGCTGGAGCAGGTCGACGACGCGGTCGGCCGCGGAGTCGCCCACCGGGGGCCGGTGGGCGAAGCGCTGGGCCATCTCGCGCCACAACTCCAGCTGGCAGGCGACGAGCAGCTGGTCCTTGGAGCTGAAGTAACGGTAGATCGTGCCGAGCGCAACTTGGCCGCGGGTCGCGACGTCTCGCATCTGCACGGCGTCGTAGCCGCCCTCGGCGGCGAGTCTCATGGCGGCGTCGAGGACCCGGTCGCGTCGCGCGACCTGGTTGGGGGTCAGCGTGTCCCCGTCGACGCCCATCTCAGGGCTCGTCGCCGGGGGCGAGGGGCAACGAGCCCACCACCCGCTCTTGGGCCACCGCGGTGTCGTCGCGCACGAGGTCCAGGACTTCCCGGGCGACGTCGTCGGGCGAGAGCAGGCCCATGACCTGCTCGGCGGCGTACGCCCACTCGGCCCACCGGTCCCCGTCACCTGACTTGGGCAGCAGGGGCGTGTCGACGAGCCCGGGGAGCACTGCGTTGACGCGGATGTGTTCCTCGGCGAGTGGGGCGCACGCGCGGGTGAACATCGTCACGCCGGCTTTCGTGGCGGAGTAGATCGGGTCGGCGGTCAGCGGAAACAGGGCAGCCATCGATGCCGTGTTGACGATCGCGCCGCCACCGCGGCGGCGCAGCACGGGGATGGCGAGTCGGGTACCGACCACGACGCCCCCGAGGTTCACGTTCAGCACTCGCAAGAGCGTCTCGGGCGTGATCTCGGGCCAGAGCGGCTCGCCGCTCACCAGGCCCGCGTTGTTGTGGACGATGTCGACCCCGCCGTGCTCGGCTTCCGCGGCGGCGAACAGCGCCTCGAGTGAGCGCGGTTCGGTGACGTCGGTGCGGACCGACGACGCGTGCCCGCCGACGTCGTGCACGAGGCCGACCGTCTCGCTGGCCGCGGCGGCGTCGATGTCGGCCACCACGACCCTCGTGCCCGCCTGGGCGAACGCCAGCGCGGTGGCTCGGCCGATCCCCGACCCCGCACCGGTGACCACTGCCACCCTGTTTTCGAGTTCCACCGCGGCCATGCTCCCACGGGAACGAGAACAGGTTCCAGGGCGGGGGCGTACGCTCAGGGCCCATGGAGGAGTTTCGCGATGCCCCGGACTGCCCCCGGCTGGCCTTCGTCCACGCCGACGAGGTCCCCTGGACCGAGGTGATCGCCCAGCAGCACGGCGATGGTCGGGTCTCGGTCCATGAGAAGTTCCTCGAATGGACCCCCGAGCGGATGGTGGTCCTCGGCCGCTACGGCCCGGGCCTGGTCATCGAGCGTCACGGCCACGCCAGCGACAACCTCGTCTACGTCCTGGAGGGGGACCTCGACGTGGGCGGTCGGCCGTGTCCGGCCGGGACGCTCATCACGCTCGAGCGGGGCGCGGTGTTCGGCCCGCTCATCGCCGGCCCCGAGGGTTGCCTGCTGTTCGAGACCTGGGGCGCCGACGTGACCCCGGTCCCGGCCGACAAGGACGGCTACGCCCGAGTGCTCGCCGAGCGTGGCATCACCCGCCTGCCCAACCCGACGTTCGAGCGGCCGGCATCGGCCCCCGCCGGTGATCTCGGCACCGGGGATCGCTGGTCATAGGGGCGCGGGGCCGACCAGTTCGGCGATGGCGACACTGGCGCGTTCAAGTCGAGCCGCCGTCGCTTCGTAGACGTCCAGGGGCTCGCCGAGCGGGTCGGGGATCTCCTCGTCGCCCCGGCCGGCCACCGGGCCGGGTGGGCGCAGCGCCGCCACCCGAGCCGCCCACTCGCGCACCGGCTCGCCCGGCCGGCGGGAACCCGCGACGGCACCGAGGCGGGGCAGCTCGGCGAACAGGAACGTGCGCGTCGCGGCGTCGGGGTCGTGGGCGAGGACACCCCACACATGGCTCCTCGTCATCGCCAGCACCAGGTCGGCCCGCGCGACCAGCGTCCGGGTGAGCCGGCGGCTCCGATGCGCGGCGATGTCGAGTCCCCGCTCGCGCAGCACCGTCACGGCCGCCGCGGCCGGCGGCCCGGACCACGGCACCGTGCCCGCCGACTGCACCCGCGCGCCGACGCGGCGCGCGAGGAACTGCGCGTCGAGCAGCGCCTCGCCCATCGGTGAGCGCGCGATGTTGCCGGTGCAGACCACGAGCACGTCGAGCACGTCGGGAGCAGCGATGCCCCGATCGTATGGGCCGTACACTTTCGCCCGGCGAGAGGGGGACCGGTGCCGGGACGGCTTCCAGACGACGAGGTGATCGACGTCGACGGCCACGTGTGGGAGCCCGACGAGGTGTGGACCGAGCACCTCGACCCGGCCTTCCTGGACCGCCGGCCCCGCATCGTGGAGGACGACCGCCACACCACCCGCTACCTGATCGAGGATCGACTCATGCCGGTCGGGACGGGACGGGGGGCGTGGGCGCCGGAGGGCTTCCGCGAGGCCTCGCTGCACCGCCCGGGTGGGGTGGACCCAACCGCTCGCCTGAAGGACATGGACACCGACGGCATCGACGTGGCGGTCCTCTACGGCACCCTCGCGCTCGGCCTGTGGTCCATCCGGGACCTCGCCTTGCAAGTCGCCTGCTGCCGCGCCTTCAACGACTGGCTCGCCGAGTACTGCCGCGCCGACCCGTTCCGGCTGCGGCCCGCGGCGGCGCTGCCGCTCGCGTCGATCGACGCCGCGGTCCGCGAGGCGCAGCGGGCGGTCACCGAGCTCGGCGCGGTGGTCCTGACCGTCCACGGCGCCATCGTGGGACGCAACCTCGACGACCCGACGCTGTTCCCGCTCTATGAGGCCGCCGAGGGTCTCGACGTGGCCCTCGGGGTGCACGCCGGCGGCACGGGCCTGGGGGTTGACCGGTTCGTCGACCAGTACGCGATGGCGCACGCCTGCGTGTTCCCGATGGACATCATGTTGGGGACGACGGCGCTGCTCGGCGGCGGGGTGCTCGAGCGGTTCGGGCGTCTTCGCGTCGCGCTGCTCGAAGCCGGCTGCGGCTGGTTCCCCTCGTTCCTCGAGCGCCTCGACGAGCACTTCGAGAAGCGGCCGACCGAGATGCCGGGCCTGACTCGGCCACCGAGCGAGTTCGTCGCCGACGGCCGCGTTGTCATCTCGTGCGAGCCTGAGGAGCACGGGATCGCCTACGCCGCCGAGCGCCTCGGCCCGGGAGCGGTCGTGTACGCCTCCGACTACCCGCACTGGGACGCCGAGTTCCCCGGTTCCGTGGCCGCGATCCGCGACCGCGACGACCTGGAGCCGGCGACACGGCGCGCGATCCTGGGCGGCAACGCCCGCCGGCTTCTCCGGCCCCGACTCACCGCGCCGGTCGACGTGAGAGGGAGATGACATGACGCCGCGGACGCCGGTGACGAAGCTCGCCGAACCCGACCTCGGTGGCAACGCCCTCATCCCCAAAGACCGGTATCTGTCGAGGGAGTACCAGGAGCGGGAGCGTCAGCATCTCTGGCCCCGGGTCTGGAACCTGGTCGGGCCCACCTCCGACGTCGCCGACCCGGGCGACTACCTGGTGTTCGACCTCGGCGACGAGTCGGTGCTCGTGACGCGCGGCGGTGACGGTGTCCTGCGCGCCTTCCACAACGTCTGTCAGCATCGAGGTCGTCGGCTGCGCGAGGAGGGCTCGGGGCGCGCCGAGATGTTCCAGTGCCCGTATCACCGGTGGACCTACGACCCGGACGGTGCGCTCATCTCCGCCCCGGACGCCGACGACTTCCCGCAGGGCGACCCGACCGGCTGCATCGGGCTTCCCGAGGTGCGCTGTGCAACGTGGAACGGCTGGGTGTTCGTCAACCTCGACCCCGACGCGGAACCGCTCGAGGCGTTCCTCGGGCCGCTCGCCGAGCACCTCGACCCATACGACTTCGGGGCGCACTACCACCTCGTCGAGGACATCTCGATGGCGTGGGCGTGCAACTGGAAAGTCGGGGTCGACGCGTTCAACGAGGTGTACCACGTCCAGGGAATCCATCCCGAGCTGTTGTCGTTCACCGACGACGTCGACTGCCCGGTCGACATCCTCGGGAACCACAGCCGATTCATCTTCCGGGTCGGATACCCGAGTCCCCGCTGGACCGACGAGCTCGCCCACCGGGAGGGTTACACCGACCGCCACCAGCTTACCCAGATGATGCGCACGATCATGGAAGGCGCGGGGCTGAACCCCGCCGAGTTCGACGGTCGGCCACACGACGTGCGGCCGGCGCTGTTCCGGGCTCGTCGCGAGTTCGGTGAGCGCAACGGACTGGACTACGACGCGCTCGCCGACGAGCAGCTGACCGACGACTTCCACTACTTCATCTTCCCGAACATCACCTTGAACATCAGCGCCGACCATTTCTGGTTCTTCCGCCACCGTCCGCACGCCACCGATCCTGAGCGGATGTGGTGGGACTTTCAGACCTACGTCCGGCTCCCCGCGGGCGTCGATCCACCACCCCGACCGGAGCGAGTCGTGTGCACCTTCGGGGACGGCACGGAGCAGAAGCTGCATCTCGCCCTGCAACAAGACGCGGCGGCCGCCCCTCCGGTGCAGGCAGGGATGCGCTCGTCCGGGTTCACCGGCCTCTTCCTCGCCTATCAAGAGCGCCGCATCCGACACTTCCACCGGCTCCTCGACGAGTACGTCGGCTCGTGAGCGGCTACGTCCCGTCGCCCGCGCCGGCGACGTGCGACCCGGACACACGCGTGCCGTGGAGGTCCACGACCACCACCTGCTGCTCTGCAACGTCGGCGGCGAGCTCTACGCGATCGACGATGTCTGCACCCACGACCGGGGTCCACTCGGTGAGGGGCGGCTCCGCGGACCCACGATCGAAAGCCCGCGCCACGGGGCCCGCTTCGACGTGCGCGACGGCTCGGTCGTGACACCACCCGCGGTTCGGCCGCTGGCGACCTACCCGGTTCGGGTCGTCAACGGACGAGTCGAGCTCACCGTCGGGGAGCGGCCATGAGCGGGCCGCTCGACGGCATCCGGGTGGTGGAGCTCGGCGTCTGGGTCGCGGGACCGGCCGCGGGCGGCATCCTCGCCGACTGGGGCGCCGACGTGATCAAGATCGAGCCGCCGAGCGGCGACCCGGCCCGCGGGTTCCTCGCCATGCTCGGCGGCGACCTGCCGTTCAACCCGCCCTTCGAGCTCGACAATCGCTCCAAACGCAGCATCGTCGTCGACGCGACCCGCCCCGACGGCCAGGCAATCGCCCTCGAGCTGATCGAGCGAGCCGACGTGTTCCTCACCAACATCCGTCTCGACGCGCTCGAGCGTCTCGGCCTCGACGCGGCGACCCTCCACGCCCGCCGGCCCGGGCTCGTCTACGGCATCATCACCGGGTACGGCCTCGAAGGTCCCGAACGGAACCGGGCCGCGTACGACATCGGCGCCTTCTGGTCGCGGAGCGGGATCGCCCACCTCCTGACCGCCCCCGGACGCGAGCCCCCCTTCCAACGGGGCGGCATGGGCGACCACGGCGCGGGAATGGCTCTCGCCGCGGGGATCTGCGCCGCGCTCGTAGCGCGGGCCCGGACCGGCGAGGGCCAGGTCGTGGCAACCTCGCTGCTGCGCCACGGCATGTACACCGTGGGCTTCGATCTCAACACGGCGTTGCGCTTGGGGGTGTCGATCGGGACCTCGACTCACGCCACCATGGCCAACCCGGCGATCAATTGCTATCAGGACGCCGACGGGCGGTGGTTCTGGCTCATCGGACTCGAAGGCGACCGCCACTGGCCCGATCTGTGCCGCGCCGTCGGACGCCCCGAGTGGATCGAGGACGAGCGTTTCGCGACGGCCGCGGCGCGCCGAGCCCACATCGCCGAGCTCATCCCCGCCCTCGACGCGATCTTCGCCACCCGCACCCGGACCGATTGGGGTGTCGAGCTCGACCGGGAGGGGATGTGGTGGGCGCCCGTGCAGACGACCGAGGAGCTGCTCGGCGACGAGCAGGCCTGGGCCGGCGGTGGCTTCGTCGAGGTGCCCGACGGGGACGGCACGGCGACGATGATCAACTCGCCGGTCGACTACCTCGGCACGCCCGCCGCGCCGCGCGCCATGCCGCCCCTGCTCGGCCAGCACACCGACGAGATTCTCTCCGAGCTCGGGCGGGACGCGGACGCGATCGCTGCCCTCCGCGCCAGCGAGGTTGTGATCTAAACCGCGCACCCGCGGCGACGGGTTGGGTGGGCTTCCGTCACCGTCCTCGCGCCGACCAGGACGGCCACGCTTCGGGCTCACCCCATCCCGTGGCGTGCTCGGGCCACCGGGCGGGCGACAGACCGAGGGGCGAGGTCCCCACCTCGCGCCCGTACCAGAGCAAGTGCGTGCGTCGGGCGAAGCACCAGACGCCGCCCCGGCGCTCGTAGACGTCGCGGTACTGGATCGCCTGCACGATCCAGCGGCCGTCGATCTGCAGCTCGGCCCGGCAGTACACGACCCCGCGGGCATGGTCGGTGTCGTCGAGCTCGATGAGGTGGGTGCCGACGTTCAAGATGGTGACGGGAATGTCTCGCACCGCGTCGGCGAAGAAGGCACCCAAGGCGGCGCGTCCCTGCTGATCGCGCCCGACGCGCACATCCTCGACGAACAGTGCGGCGACCGCATCGAAGTCGCGCGCGTCCATCTGGACGGCGTAGCGGGCGACCAGCTGGCGGATCTCGTCGTGCGCGACGACCCGTTCGAGGGGCGCGAGCTCAGCCATCTGGTTCATCATCGCGCCGGGCCCGGTCCGCTATCCCGATCCCAGGTGCTCGCGCACGAGCCGTTCGGCTCGTGCCGTGTCCTCCTGGAGGAAGAAGTGACCGCCCTCGACGGTCACGAAGGGAGCGTGGGCTCGCTCGGCCTGGGCCGCGAACCATTCGACGGGCAGGTCGGACCGGGTCCCCGCCAGGACGACCGGGGAGGCTGAGAGCGACGCGAGATGCTGCCACGCTCCTCGCGCGCCTTGATCGTCCGTCGACACCTCGAAGATCGTGGCCTCCGCCTCGGGGGGGCACGCCAGCTCGACCTGCCCGTCTGGACGTTCGACGAAGCCCCAGCGAACGTAGGCGGCGAGCGCTTCGGGCGCGAGCGCGTCCAAGGGTGGTCGGCTCCCATACGACGCGAGCACCTCCGCCCGGTTGGGCCACACGGCGCGGCGCTTGCGGGCGATCGTCGCCATGTAGTTCCCGCCTCCGTCGCCCGCCGTGGGGCGCGGCGGTGGGCGATGGACCTCGTCGATCGCGACCGCCTCGCAGAACAGGACCTTGCGCATCGCCCCCGGCCGGGCCGCGTCGAGCAGGGAGCACACGCCGCCGCCCAGCGACTCACCGAGCGCCGACCACCGCTCGACGCCGAGCGCGTCGAGGACGGCCAGCACGTCGCTGGCCAGCCGCTCGAACGCGTAGTCGCCCGGCGGGTGAGCGGGGACGTCGGTGCCACCGTGGGCTCGGAGGTCAACGCCGATCGGGCGGAACCGGTCCCGCAGCCGTCGGGCCAGCGGGTCGAAGAGCCCGGCGCAGAAGCCGTTGGGGTGCAATAGCAGCAGCGGCTCTCCGGTGCCGCCCCAGTCGAGTGCGGCGACCCGGAGCCCGTCGTGCTCGACGGTCTCGAGGGTGGGCTCGGTGACCAGGCTTCTACGCGGCCGGCTCGTCGGCCAGGATCCGGCCGAGCGCCAGGAGCTGCGGTGTCGTCCCCCCGAGGGTGAGCTCGAGCTGCTTGGCGAGCAGGAAGTAGCGGTGCAGCGGGTAGTCACGGTCGACGCCCATGCCGCCGTGCAGGTGCTGCGCGGCGTGCACGACCCGCTGACCGCCTTCGGCCGCCCAGAACTTGGCGACGGCGACCTCGGCCGCCGCGGGCAGTTCCTCGGCGAGACGCCAGATCGCCTGCCAGGCGGTGAGGCGGATGGCTTCGGTGTCGATGTAGGCGTCCGCCGCTCGCTGCCCGACCGCCTGGAAGGTGGCGATGGGGCGGCCGAACTGCTCGCGGGTCTTGGTGTACTCGGCGGTCATGCGGACCGCCTCCTCGCAGATGCCGATCGCGAGGGCACACAGGGCGGCCGTGGCCCGCTCCACCGTCCAGTCGAGCACGTCGGCGCCGCCGTCGGGACCGCCGAGGAGGTCGTCGACTCGCACCCGCGCCCCGTTGAGGCGCAGGAGCGCTTCGGGGTGGCCGCTCGTGGTGCGCTGGCGCTCGCGGCTGACTCCCGCGGCGTTCATGGGGACCAGCGCCACGATGACGTGGCCGTCGTCGGCGGTGGCGGGGACGAGCGCACCCTCGGCGAGCATCCCGTCGGGTACGCAGATCTTCTCGCCGTCGAGGACCCACCCGTCGCCGTCCCGGCGGGCCGTCGTGGTCGGCTGGCGCGGGTCGGCCCCGACCTCGACCAGCGCGGCGGTCAGCAGGCGGTCGCCGACGACAACGCCGGGCAGCAAGGCCTGGCGTTGCTCGTCGCTCCCGAAACGGGCGACGGGCAACACGCCGAGCACGACGGTCGAGAGGTACGGGACCGGCGCGACGGTGCGGCCGATCTGCTCCAGCACGACCGCCGCCTCGAGCAGCCCGTAGCCGCCGCCGCCCTGCGCCTCGGGGACCGCGATGCCGAGCAGCCCCGCGTCGGCGAGCTTGGCCCACAGCTCGCGATCGAAGTTGTCCTCGCCCGCCTCGATCTCCTTGAGCCGCTCGGGGGTCACCTCGGCTTCGAGGATCTGACGCGCGAGTCCCTGGAGGTCTTGCTGCTCCTCGTTGAACGCGAAGTCCATGCTGCTCCTAGCGGGGTGCGAGCGGCATGCCGAGACCGAACACCGCGATCAGGTCGCGCTGGATCTCGTTGGTGCCGCCACCGAACGTGAGGATGATGAGCCCTCGGTACGAGTGCTCGAGGCGCGACTGGAGGAGCGCGCCGGGGGCGTCGTCCTTCAGGTACGCACGCTGGCCGAGGATCTCCATCAGGAGCCGGAACGCCTCGAGGTAGAACTCCGTGCCGAACACCTTGGTCGCCGACGCATCCGCGGGCTTGAGCTCGCCCTGGGTGGACGCCCAGGCGATCTTCCAGTTGATGAGGCGGAGGAACTCCAAGCGGGCGTGCACGCGAGCGAGGCTCAGCTGCACCCATTCCTGGTCGATGACCCGCTCACCGCTCGGCAGGCGCGTCTGCTGGGCCCAGGCCCGCACGTCGGTCAGCGCCCGCTCGACCATCCCCGATGAGCACAGCGTCACCCGCTCGTGGTTGAGCTGGTTGGTGATCAGCTTCCAGCCCTCGTTCTCCTCCCCGACTCGGCAGGAGGCCGGGACCCGCACGTCCTCGTAGAACACCTGGGCGATGTCCGATTCCCCCATGAGGTGGATCGGCAGCACCTTGATGCCCGGGGTGTCCATCGGGACGATGAACAGCGAGATGCCCTTGTGCTTCTTGACGTTGGGGTCGGTCCGGACCGCCAGCCAGACGAAGTCGGCTCCGCTGGCCAGGCTCGTCCACATCTTCTGGCCGTTGATCAGGTACTCGTCCCCGTCGCGCTCGGCCTTCGTCGTCAAGGCGGCAAGGTCGGTGCCGGCGCCGGGCTCGGAGTAACCGATGCAGAAATGGACCTCGCCCTTGAGGATCTTCGGCAAGAAGAACGATTTCTGCTCGTCGGTCCCAAACCGCATGATCGTCGGGCCGACCGTGCTGATGGTGAGCATCGGGACCGGGGCCCCGGCCCGCATCGACTCGTCGAACCAGATGAACTGCTCGACCGCCGTGAACCCGCGCCCACCCCACTCCTTCGGCCAGCCCACGCCGAGCCAGCCGTCCTCGCCCATCTGGCGCACCATCTGTCGGTTGGCGTCGCCCACCCCACCGGAGCCGGTGAGCTTGGCGCGCACCTCGGGCGTCAGAAGGCGGTCGTAGTAGGCGCGAACCTCCTGGCGGAGTCGCTCTTGTTCCTCGGTGAGCCCGATGTACACGCGCCGCACCTCCTGCGCCGGGGCTGAACGAGAACACGTTACAGAGATGGCCGGTAGCCCCGCCATTCTCGTCTCGGGCCCGCCGGCTGCGCCGCCTGACCGGGTCGGCGACTCCGCCCAACGGCTCCACGTCGCGTCGCCGGCCGAGATCCGCCGGCTCGCCGCGCACCGCCCCGTCGCGGTGTGCGACTCGACGGGCATGGATCGGCCTTACACGTCGCCCATCATGAGGTCGGACAGGCCGGTGCGCATGCCCGCGGTGAACCCCCCATCGACCACGAGGGCGTGACCGGTCACGAACGACGCGTCATCCGACGCCAGGAACAGCGTGGCCGCCGCGATCTCATCGGGTCGACCGAATCGCCCCAGCTTGTGCTCCTCGCGGTATCGGTCGCGGTACTGGCCCATGAACTCGGAGCCCATCACAGCCTCGAACATCGGGGTCTCGATGAACCCCGGGCAGACGCAATTGACCCGGATCCCGAGGCGTCCGTAGTCGATCGCCATGTTCTTGGTGAGCAGCACCACGGCCCCTTTCGAGGCGTTGTACGCGCTGCCGCCCTCGGTGCCCTCGATCCCCTCGACGCTCGCGAAGTTCACGATGCTGCCCGAGCGCTGGTGGACCATGTGGCGCAGCGCGTGCTTGCACACGAGGAAGGTGCCGGTCAGGTTGACGCGGACAACCCGGGCCCACTCGTCCGCGTCGAGGAGGTGCACTGGGCCGCCCCCCGCCACCCCCGCGCAGTTCACGACGACGTCGAGGCGGCCGAGCGATTCGGCCACACCGTCGAGGACGGTCGACACCGCGGCTTCGTCGGCGACGTCGAGGAGGTACTCATGCTCAACCGGCGCACCGCCGGTGAGGTCACAGCCGACGACGACCGCGCCCTCGTCGGCGAAGCGGCGGGCACACGCGGCGCCGAGGCCCGAGGCGGCGCCGGTGATCACCGCCACCCGTCCCGCCAAGCGCCCGTCTCGCTCCACGGTCCCCCTGCTCCCTCTGGCCTGTACAACTGTATAGTTGTTGTTCAGTTGTACACCGCCCTTCGCACCGAGCCCACCGCCGCTACCTCCGAGCGGATTTTGCGCGCCGCCGAGGGGTGCGTGCGTCGCTGGGGTATCCGCCACGTGTCGATGAGCGACGTCGCGACGCAAGCCGGCGTGTCCCGCGGCTCGGTCTACCGCTACTTCTCGGACCGGGACGCCCTCGTCCAGGCGGTCCTCGAGCGGGTCGCCGAGGCCCACGTCGCCGAGGCGGAACCGGCGGTTCGCCGGCGCCGCTCCCTCGCCGGCAAGGTCGCGGAGGCCGCGGTCTTCATCCGGCACCTCGCCGACGACGAACGCCGACTCGGGCTCCGGGAGCACCCGGGCGAGCCGGCGCTGGCGACCCTCCAGCTGGCGGCCAGTCCGGCCATGTTCGCCCGGTGGGTCGACTTCTGGATTCCCTTCCTCGACGCCGCCCGAGCCGAGGGCGAGGTTCGAGCCGACCTGGACGTGCGTCAGGCTTCGGAGTGGATCATGCGGATCCTGATCTCGCTGGTGACCGTGCCGTCGACCACCGTTGACCTCGACGATCCGGCGCAGCTGCGCCGCTTCATCGAGAGCTACCTGGTCCGCGGCTTTCGCAACTGACACAGGAGGATCCCGGCCTTGAAGTTCGCGCTGTTCTACGAGATCCCGGTGCCGAAACCCTGGACGCCCGACAAGGAGCACCAGGCGTACAAGAACACGCTGGAGCAGGCAATCCTCGGCGACCAGGTTGGCTTTCACGCCTTCTGGACGGTCGAGCACCACTTCCTCGAGGAGTACTCACACTGCTCGAACCCCGAGGTGCTCTACGGAGCTGTCGCGGCCCGCACGAAGAACATCCGCATCGGTTACGGCGTGCGGCTGCTCCCCCAGCCGTACAACCACCCGATCCGCTCCGCGGAGTCGGCCGCGGTGCTCGACTTGATCTCAGACGGCCGCGTCGACTTCGGCACGGGACGCTCGTCGACGCGCGCCGAGCTGGAGGGCTTCGACCTCGACCCGAGCAAGACCCGCGCGATGTGGCGCGAGGCACTCCAGCACATCGTCGGCGCCTGGACCGAGGACGAGTACCAAGCCGACGGCGAGTTCTGGCACATGGGCGCGCCGCGGCGCGTGCTGCCCAAGCCGCTCCAGAAGCCGCACCCGCCGATCTTCGGCGCGACCAGCAGCCTCGACGGGCACCGCGAGGTCGGCAAGCAAGGGATCGGCCTGTGCTCGTTCACGGTCGGCTTGCCCCCCGAGGAACTCGTCAAGAACATCTCGGCCTACCGGGAAGGTCAGCGTGAGTGCACCGAGCCGGTCGGCAAGTTCAAGAACGAGACGGCCGCGACCTTCACGATGGTGCACTGCGCACCCACAAAGCAGGAAGCGTACGAGGTCGCGAAGAACTCCTTCGAGTGGTATCCAAAGACCGGCGGCGGCCTCATCGCCTCCGTGGCGGAGTGGATGGAGGAGACGAAGCAGGAGCTCGGCACCTACCAGTACGCCGCAGCACCGCTCCAGCATCGACGCGACGGTGCGTTCGAACATCTGAACTTCGATTACATCCACAGCGCGGGGGCGGGGGTCGTCGGCGACCCCGACGAATGCATCGAAACCTGCAAGCGTTACGAGGCCGCCGGCTGCGACCTCCTCCTGTGCCTGGTCAACCCGTACGACATCCCGCATGACAAGGTCATGCAGTCGATCGAGCTGTTCGGGAAACACGTGATCCCCGAGTTCGAGAAGGAGAAGGCCACTACGGCCACCTGATCATGAGCCTCGACACCATCGACCTTACGAACCAGGACGCCTTCGTGAACGGCGTCCCCCACGAGTGGTTCGCCACCCTGCGCCGCGAGGCGCCCATCTTCTGGCATCCCGAGCCCGACGGCGGGCCCGGGTTCTGGTGCCTGACCCGGTACGACGACGTCGTGACCGTGAACCGCGACAACCAGACCTACTCGTCAGCGCGCGGCGCGGTGTTCATGTGGGACCTCCCGCCCGACGGCCTCGAGCAGCAGCGGCTCATGATGCTGAACATGGACCCGCCGATGCACACCCGCTACCGGCGCCTGGTCAACAAGGGCTTCACGCCGCGGATGATGACGCAGCTGGAGCAGACGGCCCGCGAGCGGACCCGCGCGATCCTCGACAAGGTGGCCCCGCGGGGCGAATGCGACTTCGTGACCGACGTCGCGGCCGAGCTGCCGCTGCAGGTCATCGCCGACATCCTGGGTGTCCCCCAGGGCGACCGGCACAAGATGTTCGACTGGTCGAACCGCATGGTGGGCTCCGAGGATCCTGAGTACGCAGTGAGTGAGGCAGAGGCTCAGGTGGCTTCGATGGAGCTCTTCGCGTACGCCGCGCAGCTCTCCGAGACCAAGCGGGCCCAACCGGGCGCCGATCTGATCAGCGTCCTCAGCGACGCCGAGGTCGACGGAGAGCAGCTCTCCCAGCTCGAGATCGACCTCTTCTTCATGCTCCTCACCGTGGCGGGGAACGAGACCACCCGAAACCAGATCTCCCATGGCCTCCTGGCCCTGCTCGAGAACCCCGACCAGCTCGCCTTGCTCCGGGCCCGGCCCGACCTGTTGCCCGGCGCAATCGAGGAGATGCTGCGGTACGCCAGCCCGGTCATGCACTTCCGTCGCACCGCCACCCGCGACCTGACCCTCGGCGACACTGCGATCGCCGAAGGCGACAAAGTCGTCATCTGGTACGTGTCGGCGAACCGGGACGAGGCCGTCTTCGAGGACCCGATGCGGTTCAACATCGAGCGCACCCCGAACGATCACGTGGCCTTCGGCGGCGGCGGTCCCCATTTCTGCCTGGGTGCCAACCTGGCCCGGCTGGAGATCCGGCTGCTCTTCGAGGAGATGCTCGCCCGCTGGCCCAACCTCGAGCTTGCCGGCGAGCCCCAGCGGCTGCGGTCCAACTTCATCAACGGCATGAAGCACATCCCGCTCAAGTTCTCGACTGCAGGCTGAGGCCGACCCGACGAACCGCCGGCGGGCGTCGCCGGCGCGCTCATGGGGCGCCGATTCGTGGCTCGCTCACGGCAGGTTCGGTGGTGTGGGCAGGCGTTCGATCTGTGCGGCGAGAAACGCGTCGGGGTCCGCGCCGCGCCGCGCGATGCGCTCGCGGATCGGTTCAGGATGGGTGAGGACGAGGAACCGCTCGGTCTCGATCGCGTCACAGACGAGTCGGCCCGGCACGTCGGGAGTGACGGGCTCCTCCAGAGGCATCTCCTGGATCCACTGGCGCGGGTCCTGCACCCCGCCGATGCGCGCCGTGTCGCCCATGTTCGACGAGACCAGCCCGGGGCAGAGCACCGAGACCCCGACGCCGAGGGGGCGCAAGTAGAGAGCGAGCCCTTCGCTGAGGCCGACCACGCCGAACTTCGCGGTGATGTAGGGGATGGTGTCCCAGGCGTAGCCGTAGAGACCCGCGACCGAGGCGGTGTTCACGACCCAGCCACGCCCCCGGTGACGGAGGTGCGGCACGAACGCCCGGATGCCGCGGATCACCCCCACCAGGTTGATCTGCAAGATCCAGTCCCACTCCTCCATCGAGAGCGTGTCGGGAGGCCCGAGGAGCGCCACCCCGGCGTTGTTCATGACCACGTCCACGTGTCCGAACGCATCGAGCACCTCGTCGCGGAGGGCTTCGACGTCGGCGTCGCTCGAGACGTCGCAGTGGACCGGCAGCGCCCGGACTCCGAGCTCCTCAAGTGCCGCTGCGCTCTCGGCGAGCCGGGTGTCGTTGACGTCGGCGAGCGCCACCGCCGTGGCGCCGCGGCGCGCCAACTCCAGTACGGCGCCCGTCCGATGCCGCTCGCGCCGCCGGTCACGACGGCGTGCGTTCCGATCAGGTCCATCAGTCCCCTTCCACGAGCAGCTCCCAGCCGGGCTGGTCGCGGTACATCGGCTCGGCGAACGCCGAGAAGTCCGCCCCGCTCCGTAGCGACTGGCCGCCGTCGACGCCGAGGCACTGCCCGGTGATCCAGCCGGACTCGGGTCCGATCAGGAAGCGGGTCAGCGCCGCGACGTCCTCGACCGTGCCGACCCGGTGCAGCGGGATGTTCTCGAGGTAGCTGTCGAGCACCGGCCCGCCGGAGGTGATCCCCTCCATGAGCTCGTTGGCGATGATGCCGGGCCGCACCGCGTTGACGCGCACCCGCGCCGAACCCAGCTCGTCGGCCGCGACTCGGACCACCATCTCCAGACCCGCTTTGGCGGCGCCATAGGCGCCGAGGAACCGGAACGTGTCGAGCCCGGCGTGGGACGAAACCCCGACGAAGGAACCTCCGCCACCGTCGGCCAGCCGAGGTGCGGCGTGCTTGAGGGTCAAGAAGGTGCCGATGACGTTCAAGTCGAGGGTGGCGCGCACCGCCTCGACGTCGGCCAGGACCAGCGGCCCCATGTGGAGCGAGCCACCCGCGGAGGCCACCACGCCGTGCAGGCCGCCCGCCAGCTCCGACGCCTTCGCCACAACGGTTCGGACCTGCTCCTCGTCGGTCACGTCGCCCGGGACGGTCTGCACCGCGGCACCCGACGCGGCGACCCGCCGCAGACGCTCCGCCGCGGCGTCGAGCTTCTCGGGGGTCCGGCCACAGATCGTCACCGACGCCCCGTCGCGTACGAGCGCGGCCGCACATCCCTCGCCGATCCCGCTACCCCCTCCCGTCACTAGCGCTCCGTATCCGTCCAGCGCGCCCATCGGCACCTCCGTGTTGTGCTGCGCCCCGGCGATGGGACGGCATAGGTTCTCACCCGTGCCCCACACGACGCAGCCCGACGCCCTCGAGACCCGATGAAACTCGGCCTCCAGCTCGGCTACTGGGGCGCCGACCCGCCCGCGGGAGCCCAGGACCTGGTCCTCGAGGCCGAGCGGCTCGGCTACGACTCGGTGTGGACGGCCGAGTCCTGGGGCTCGGACGCGCTCACGCCGCTCGCCTGGTGGGGATCTCGGACCAGCAGAATCCGTCTCGGGACGGACCTCATCCAGCTCTCGGCCCGCCAACCCGCGGCGACCGCCATGGCCGCGCTGACCCTGGATCATCTCTCGGGTGGCCGGTTCGTGCTCGGGCTCGGCGTCTCGGGCCCCCAGGTCGTCGAGGGCTGGTACGGGATGCCGTTCCCGAAGCCGCTGGCCCGCACCCGCGAGTACGTGGCGATCATCCGGCAGGTCTTGGCCCGCGAGGAGCGGGTGACGAGCCCCGGTCCCCACTACCCACTCCCCCATCCCGGAGGGCTCGGTCTCGGGAAGCCGCTGCGCTCGATCGTGCATCCGCTGCGCGCCGACGTGCCCATCATCCTCGGCGCCGAGGGACCCAAGAACGTCGCGCTGGCCGCGGAGATCGCGGATGGCTGGTTCCCGATCTTCTACTCGGCCCAGCATGAGCAGATGTACCTCGACTCGCTCCAGGAAGGCTGGGCCCGCCCCGGCGCCCGGCGCGCGCCGGAAGACTTCGAGATCCTCCCGACCGTGACCGTCGTACTCAATCCCGACGTCGAGCAGGCGGCCGACGCGATCAAGCCAGCCGTCGCGCTGTACGTCGGTGGGATGGGAGCCCGGGAGATGAACTTCCACTTCGACGTGTTCTGCCGACTCGGGTACGAGGCCGAGGCGACGACCATCCAGCAGCTCTATCTGGACGGCCATCACCAAGAAGCCATCGCGGCCGTGCCGCGCCGGATGGTCGAGGAGATCGCGCTCATCGGGCCCCGCGAGAAGATCCGCGACGAGCTGGAGGCATGGAAGGAATCGCACGTCACCACGATGCTCATTGGTGCCCACGACCCGACGGTGGTGCGCGCCATGGCCGAGCTCGTCCTGTGAGACGGCGCGCGTCGACGACACCGTCGCGGTGAGCGACCGACCGCTCGTCGCGCTGTTCGTCACCTGTCTGGTCGATCAGCTTGCCCCCGCCACCGGGCAGGCCGCGTGCCGCCTGCTCGAAGCGGCGGGCTGTGACGTCGAGTTCCCGAGCGCGCAGACCTGCTGCGGTCAGCCCGCCTTCAACTCGGGTTTTCCTGGCGACGCGCGGCGCCTGGCGCGACACTTCGCCGACGTGTTCGAGTCCTGCGAGACCATCGTCGCTCCATCCGGCTCGTGCACCGCGATGGTCCGCGCCTACTACCCGTCATTGTTCGAAGGGCCCGAACGAGCCCGGTTCGAGGCGATCGCCGCCAAGACCTACGAACTCACCGAGTTCCTCGTCGACGTGCGCTCGCAACCCGACCTCGGTGCGCGCGTCCACCGGCCGGTGAGCTACCACGCCTCCTGCCACTTGCTCCGAGAGCTGGGGGTGCGCGACGCGCCGCGCCGCCTCCTCGACACGGCCGGGGTCGACCTCGTCGAGCTGGCGGACGCGGAGCGTTGCTGCGGATTTGGCGGGACGTTCTCGGTCATGCATCCCGAGATCGGCGTCCCGATGGCGGACGAGAAACTGGACCAGGCCGTGACGGCCGGCGCCGGATGTCTCGTGGCGTGCGACACCGGCTGTCTGGCCCACCTCGCGGGCCGGGCCCGGGCCCGGGGCCTGGACCTCGAGGTCACGCACGTCGCCGACGTCATCGCCGCAGGCCTGGCGTGAAGGTCTCCTCGTCGGACCTCGCCCGGCACCGCCGGGCTGGCGATCCCCTTCCCCCACTCCGGGCCCGCGTCGAGGCGACCCGCGACGATCTCGAGCTGCGGGGTGCGCTCGGCGTCATGGCCGAGCGCTTCAACGGGGCCCGCGAGGAAGCGCTCGCCGAGCCCGGCATGGCCGACCTCAAGGCTCGCGGCATCGCGATCCGGGCCCACGGCGTCACGGACCTGCGGGCCAACCTCCAACGGTTCGAGGAGTCCCTCCGGGCGCTCGGCGTCCACGTTCACCACGCCCGGACCGGGGCGGACGCCGCGGCCACCATCGGAGACATCGCGGTCGCGGCGAACGCGCATCGGGTCGTCAAGTCCAAGTCGATGGCAACCGAGGAGATCCACCTCAACGACCATCTCGAGAGCCGTGGCGTCGAGGTCATCGAGACCGACCTCGGCGAGTGGATCGTCCAGCAGGCCCACGAACGCCCGAGCCACATCATCGCGCCAGCCGTCCACAAGACCCGCCCCCAGGTGACCAAGCTGTTCTCGGGTCTCGCCGGACACGAGCTTGAGGACCGGCGCGAGGAATTGTGCGCGTACGCGCAGACCCGGCTCCGCGACGCCTTCCTCACCGCCGACCTCGGAGTGTCGGGGGCCAACTTCGGCTGTGCGGACACGGGCACGCTGGTCCTGGTCACCAACGAAGGCAACGGCCGCCTCACGACGTCGTGGCCCCGAGTCCACGTGGCGCTCATGCCGGTCGACAAGGTGATCGCCCATTTCGACGACCTCGCCACCATGGTGCCGCTCCTGGTGCGCCACGCCACCGGCCAGAAGCTCACCTCGTACGTCACGATGATCCACGGGCCGCGCCGGGCCGGTGAACTCGACGGTCCCGAGGAGCTTCACGTCGTCCTGCTCGACGGTGGCCGCACTGCGCTGCTCGGGACGCAGTTCGAAGAGATGCTGCGCTGCATCCGCTGCGGCGCGTGCCTCAATGTCTGCCCGGTCTACGCCACGATCGGTGGCCACGCGTACGGCGGCGTCTACCCAGGGCCGATGGGCGCGGTGCTGACCCCGCTGCTGTCCTCGGGCCGGGAGGGATCGGAGCTCCCCGGGGCCACGAGCCTCTGCGGCGCGTGCTCGGAGGTCTGCCCGGTCGGGATCCCGCTGCACGATCTGCTCGTCGAGCTCCGCGCCGTGCCGGGCTCGGCCGAGCGGTCGCGTCGTCGCACCGTGTTCTTCGCGCTCTGGAGCCGGGCGTGGGCGGTACCGGCGGTGTACCGATGGTCGACCCGCCTCGCGAACCTCGCGCGTCGCCATCCCCGCCTGACGCGCCGCCTGCCGGTGGCGCGGGCCTGGTGCGACGGACGGGCGCTTCCCGACCCGGTGTCGGCGACCTTCCATGCCTGGTGGCGCAGTGAGCGCTCGACCGGCTGAGGCCGACCTCGAGCGGCGCTTCGCCGACGAGCTGCGCCGCGCCGACGGCGTGGCGCATCCCGGGGCCGACGCGGGCCCGCTGGCGTGCTCCCTGCTCCCCGACCGGTCGGCGGCGGCGGCCGTCGACGACGATCCCGAGCTCGAGGACGTCGCCCAGGCCCTCGCCGACGCCGGGCACGACGTGCTGCGCCCCGCCGACGCCGACTACCGCGCGCGCCTACCCACCGCGGGGCTCGGAGTGACCCGCTGTGTCGCCGCGATCGCCGACACCGGGACCCTGCTGCTCGTCTTTGACCGCGCGCATCCCCGCAGCACCAGCCTCCTGCCGCGGATCCACCTCGCCGTGCTGCATCCGGGCGACTTCGTCCCAACCCTCGCCGACGCGCTCGCCCGGATCCCGTCCCCACCACCCAGCGCGGTGACGTTCGTGACCGGGCCGAGCCGGTCGGCTGACATCGAGCAGATCCTCACCCTCGGGGTGCACGGACCCGCCCAGGTCCACGCCGCCGTCCCCTGACCGCCGACACCGCCCGCGGGTTGCGCCACACTGAGCCCATGGAGCTAGGACCGATCGGGATTTGGAGCGCGGCCTTGCGCTACGGCGACCGCGGCGAGGCCGGTGCCGCCGCCCGCGAGCTCGAGGAGCTCGGGTTCGGGACGCTGTGGGTGCCGGGCGGGGCCGGCGGCGACATCTTCAGTGCCGTCGGCGCCCTGTTGGAGGCGACAACCCGCGTCACCGTCGCGACCGGGATCGTGAACCTGTGGATGCACACCGCGGCGGAGACCGCCGCCGAGCACGCTCGCCTCACCCGGGCCCATCCCGACCGCTTCCTGCTCGGGCTCGGGGTCAGCCACGCACCACTCGTCGACGCGCAAGCTCCCGGCCGCTACCGAGCCCCCCTCGCGGCGATGAGCCAATACCTCGACGAGCTGGACGCCGCCGTTCCACCCGTCCCCACCCCCGAACGCGCCCTGGCGGCGCTCGGGCCTCGAATGCTCGGGATGGCCCGCGACCGCAGCCGCGGCGCGCATCCGTATCTCGTGACCCCCGACCACACCCACCAGGCCCGTGCCGTGCTCGGCGACGGCCCCCTCCTGGCCCCCGAGCAGGCGGTGGTGCTCGACGCCGACGCGACGACCGCTCGCGAGGTCGCCCGCGCCCACCTCGCCATCTACCTGGGACTCCCGAACTACGTGAACAACCTGCGGCGCCTGGGCTTCGACGAACCGGACGTGCAGGACGGCGGCAGCGACCGTCTCGTGGACGGCCTCGTGGCCTGGGGCGACGAGACGGCGATCGCCCAGCGGGTCGCGGACCATCGCGCGGCCGGCGCGGACCATGTCTGCCTGCAGGTCCTGAGCACCGACCTGCGCGCGCTCAACCGGCCGGCGTGGCGAGCCCTGGCCGGCGCACTGGTGAGCTGACCGCGCCCGCGGGCGCCCCGACGGTCAGCCCCAGACGATCGGGAGCTGGCCCGCCTGGCGGATGCCGGGGGACCATTGGATCTCGGCGCCCTCCGCGATTCGGTACTCCGGGATGCGGCGATGCCATTCGTCGAGCGCGACCCGCAGCTCGAGCCGGGCGAGGTGCGAACCGAGGCAGCGATGCGGCCCGGCTCCGAAGGCGAGGTGGCGGTTCCCCTCTCGGGCGAAGTCCACCCGCTGCCCTTCGGGGAACTCGTCGTCCAGGTTGGCGGCGCCGATCATGATCACGGCATCGTCGCCGGCGCGCATCGTGACGCCCGCCAGCTCGTGGTCCTGCTTCACGTTGCGCACGACGACCATCACCGGGGTCTCCCAGCGCAGCAGCTCCTCCACTGCCCCGGCGATCACGTCCGGCGCGTCGACGAGCTGTTGGCGCTGCGCCGGGTGGCGGGACAGGTAGGCGAGCTCGCAGTCGAGGGTCGCGGTGACGGTGTCGAGCCCGCCGAGGAGCATCAGGTGGCAGATGCCCAGCTGCTCCGCACGGGAGAGCGGCCGGCCGTCGACCTCCCCCAGCGCGATGCGGCTGAGCAGACCGTCGACGGGGGTTAGATGCGCAACGTCGAGCGCGGTTTCGAAGTACGCCGCGATGTCATGGCCGACCCGGTCACGAATCGCGGCTGCCGCCTCGAAGTCGGCGGGGTCGACGTCGGGGCGGATGGTTTCGTCCCGCCAGCGCAGGAAGGTCGACAGGTCCGAGCGGGGCAAGCCCATGAAGCGCAGGAAGATCGAGGAGGGCAGCGGGGTCGCGAACTCCTCGTGGAAGTCGCAGCCGCCGCGCTCGACGAACCCGTCGATCAGCGTGTTGACGACCACGCGCGCGTCAGCCTCGAGCTCGCCGACCCGCTTCGGCGAGAACTCGGGGTCGAGGAACCGCCGGTACCGGGCGTGGTCGGGGGGATCGATCTGAAGTGGGATGAGCGGTTGCTCCTGGCCGATCGCGACGGCGTCACCCGCCGACGAGAAGACCTCGGGGTGGCGCAGCGCCCAGATCGCCTCGGCGTAGCCGGCCACGTAGACGGTCGGGGTACCGGCCAGACCCGGTGCTCGGAGCACCGGTGCGCCCGAGCGCATCCGGTCGTACACGTCCTGAGGCGCCGCGGCGGTGCGGGGATTGAAGAGCAAGACGGACGGATCGATGGTGTCGGACGCGGTCAACGGTCCTCCCGGGAAGTTGCGATGGTGGAGCTCGACGGGTCGCCACAGACGCCGCACCGCACGAAGCGCCACAGGTGGGCGGCCTCGTCCAGCGGCTCGGCGCGTCCCACCACGACTTCGTGGATGCCGTCGAGGACGAGCGTGAAGGTCAGGCGCGCGTCGCGGTGCGGGTCGTCCGAACTGACGACACCCTCCGCTGCCCCGGCTGCGAGCTCGTCGGCGAAGACGTCGATGATCGGGGCGAGGGCGGCGGCCAGCTCGTCGGGGCGGTTCTCGCTCAGGCGACGGTGTTCGCGGATCAGCACGCCGGCATACCCGAGCGCGCCGGGGAGGGTGAGGAGCTCGAAGACGCTCATCACGTACGCGCGCAGACGCGCTGGGCGCTCGGGGTGCGTGTCGACCCGTTCGCGCAGGATCGTCGCGCCGAGGCGGCTGTCTTCTTCGAGGAGCGCGACGAGCAGGTCGTCCTTGCTGGCGAAGTACCGGTAGAAGATCTTCAGCGACACCCCGGCCCGCCCCGCGACCTGGGACACCGTGAACCCGGCGCTGCCGGTCTCGTTCGCCAGGTCGCGCGCGGCCGATACCAAGCGGTCGAGTCGATCCACGGACCGGGCCCGAGCCGTCTCGAGAGACCGGGCGAGGGCCCGCTCCCGCCAGGCATCGACAGTTGCCGTATCGGAGAACGCCATTCCCCCCAAGTATGGCACGGGCGAAGGAGGAAGGGCGTCTGAACAGCCGGGCGGCCGGGCGGGGATCTTGAGGCCCGGGGGGTCCCGGCCCGACCGCCTCGGGAACCGCTCGGCAGTTAGCCCCGGGGGGCTCGGGGCATGCTGAGGCCGGCCATCTGGATGATCTCGCGCTGGACCTCATTCACCCCGCCCCCGAACGTACCGACGGGGGCTTGGCGGTACGCCTGCTCGAGTTGTCCGTGCAGGGCGGCGGCTGGGCTGTCCCCGACCAGGTAGCCGCTCGACCCGAGGACGTCCATGAGGAGGCGCAGGCAGCGGATCTGCTCCTCGGTGGCGAGCACTTTCATCGCCGACGCGTTGGCCGGGTTCAGGGCGCCGGCTTCCAAGTCGCTCGCCACCCGCCAGTTCGCGAGCTTCAACGCCTCGGTCACTGCGTAGACGCGAGCGAGGGACACCTGCACCCATTGCTGGTCGATGACGCGTCGCCCGCCCGCCAGTCGGGTCGCCTGCGCCCAGGCCCGCACCGCGTGCAGGTGCCGGTCGAGTCGACCGGCGGGGGCGAGCGCGACCCGCTCGTGGTTCAACTGGCGGGTGATGAGCTTCCAACCCTCGTTCGCGTTGCCCACCAGGTTCGAGGCCGGCACGCGCACGTCTTCGTAGAACGTCGCGTTGGTGTGGCCGCCGCCGAGAACCCAGATCGGCGCATGTTTGAAGCCAGGTGAGCCGGTCGGCACGAGGATGATCGAGATGCCCTTGTGCTTGGGGGCTTCGGGGTCGGTGCGACAGGCCAGCCAGATCCAGTCGGCGTCGTGGGCACCGGTGGTGAAGGTCTTCTGGCCATTCACCACGTACTCGTCGCCGTCGCGTACCGCCCGCGTCCGCAGGCTCGCCAGGTCGGTGCCCGCTCCGGGCTCGCTGTACCCGATCGCGAAGTGCACCTCGCCGGCGAGGATCTTCGGCAAGAAGGATCGCTTCTGGTCCTCGGATCCGAAGAACATCAGGGTCGGACCGACGGTGTTCAACGTCACGAGCGGCAGGGGTGCGCCCGCCCGGTTCGCCTCGTCGTAGAACACGTACTGCTCAAGTGGCGTGCGGCCCTGACCGCCCCACTCGGCCGGCCATCCGACGCCCAGCCAGCCGTCGGCGCCCATCTGACGGACCAGGTCCCGGTACGCCTCGCCTCCGGCCTCGCCTCCCGCCAGCCCGGCCCGGCGCTCGGGGGTCATGAGCCGCCCGAAGTAGTCGCGCAGCTCAGCCCGCAGCGCCCGCTGGTCGGCAGTCAGGTCGATCTGCACCAAGCACCTCTTCCCTCGACGGCCGCGGCACGGTACCGTCGCCCCAACTCGACCTGCAACACGTTGCAGTTTCGTACGGAGGGGGACGGCATGGATGCGGTCATCGTCGAAGCTGCGATCAACGGCACGACGACGAAGGAGCGCAACCCCCACACGCCGCGCCAGCCCGACGAGATCGCGGCGGTGGCGCTCGCCTGCCTCGAGGCGGGCGCAGCGATCGTCCACAACCACGTCGACGTCGTGATGGTCCCCGGCGAGGAGGCGGCGGCCCGGTACCTGGAGGGATGGGCCCCGGTGCTGGCGGCCCGACCGGACGCGCTCATCTACCCCACGACGAACTTCGGGCCGGGGGTCGAGGGCGCCTACGCGCACATGGAGCCGCTCGCGGCGACCGGTCACCTCCGGATCGGGATCGTCGACCCGGGTTCGGTCAACCTCGGCGGGGTGGCCGACGACCGGCTCCCCGCGGCGCCGGGCTTCGTTTACGCGAACTCCTTCGGCGACATCCGCTACCAGGCGGCGTTGTGTGACCGCTTGCAGCTCGGGCCGAGCATGGCCATCTTCGAACCGGGGTGGCTGCGCACCGCGCTGGCGTTCTGGCGGGCGGGACGGCTTCCCCGAGGCGCCATGGTCAAGCTCTACTTCGGTGGCGACGCCGGCTACCCGACGACCGGGTCGTCGGGCGGCGGCGCCCCCTTCGGGTTGCCGCCGACCGCGCACGCGCTCGACGCCTACTGCGAGCTGCTCGACGGCTGCGATCTCGCGTGGTCGGTCGCGGTCATCGGCGGTGACCTCCTGGGTTCTCCGGTCGCACGCCTCGCCCTCGAGCGAGGCGCGCATCTCCACGTGGGGCTCGAGGACTTCGCCGGTGACCGCACCCCCTCGAACGAGGAGCTCGTGGCGCAGGCGGTGGCGTTGTGCGCCGAGGTGGGACGACCGGTCGCGACGTGCGACGAGGCCGCCGCGATCCTGGACCTGCCCCGCCGGTCCGCCGACGCCCCCGCAGCCGTGCAACAGCTGCAATAGAGAGGGAGAGCGAGCGATGCGGTTCCACCAATCGGTGGCGTTCCTCGAGACCGACCAGCTCCTCGAGCTGTGCCAGGCGACGGACCAGATGGGCTACGCCGGCATCTCGATCTCCGACCATCTCTTCTACCCCCAAGAGCTCCAGAGCCGCTACACCTACTCGCCCTATGAGGATGGCTCCCCCATCTGGGGACCCGAGGCTGACTGGCCCGATTCGTGGTGCCTCATCTCGGCGATGGCGGCGTTGACGACCGACCTCACGTTCACGACGAGCGTCTACATCGCCCCCGCCCGGGACCTCATCACGGTGGCGAAGCTGGCCGGCACCGCGGCGTTCATCTCGCACGACCGGGTGCGCTTCGGCGTCGGGGTCGGCTGGTGCAAAGAAGAGTTCGACGCCACCGGTCAGGACTTCGCCACCCGAGGTCCGCGCCTCGACGACATGATCCTCGCGCTGCGTGCCCTGTGGGGCAGCGGCTGGGTCGAGTACCACGGGTCGCACTACGACGTGCCCCCGATGCAGATGAACCCGTGCCCCCGCCAGCCGATCCCCATCTACATCGGGGGGCACAGCACCCCGGCGATCCGGCGCGCCGCGGCTCTTGGTGACGGGTGGCTGGGCGCCAGCGCGTACACCCCCGACGAAGCCTGGCATTACCTCGAGGTCGTCCAGGCTGCGCTCCGGGCCGCCGGTCGGGCCGACGAGCCGTTCGTGATCTACCTCGCGCTCAAGACGCTGCCCGACCTCGATCTCTACCGGCGCCTCGAGGACGCGGGCGTCACGGACCTGCTGTGCGCACCCTGGATGCTCACCGCGAGCTCCGAGGGTGGCAGCTACCGCTCAGACCTCGACGCCAAGCTCGCCGCCACCGAGGACTTCGCGACCAACGTCATCGCGAAGATGGGCAGCTAGTACTTCATCAGGCAACGTCTTCTCGCCGGGACGTCAACGACCTGCCGGGTCTTAGGGGCCGGGAAAGGCCTCGCTGAACGCACCGGCGAGGCGGGTGTCACCGCGCATCGAGAGCGCGCGTCTCGGCGGCCGGCCCAGGAGCAACGCGAGCAGATCGCGACCCGTCCCTTCGATGACCGCGTCCGCGGGAGTGTTCGGCTCCGCGGGCTCGCTGGCGACGCGGTCGCCGTGGACGGAGACCAGCCAGCACGGACCATCGATGGCGCGGAGCAACCAGGACCCCTGCACGCCGCGGGCGATCGGCCGATGGTTGCTGCGACGAGTGGCGACCCAGCCGAGCCGGACCGGCAGGGCGTTCGCGACGAAGACATCACTCCAGTCGCTCAGGCCGAGGTCGAGGTCGGAACCGTGGATTTCCACCTCGGTCAGGCGCAGGAGGGCGAGGAGCGCGATCGTGCTTCGGCCGAGGTCGGGATTCTCGGCTGGCTCTTGGATCGCGGTCTGCCATTGCCGGGCCGACAGCGGGGCCCAGGCGTTCTGCAGCTGGTCGCTCTCCTCGACGAGGGACGCGACGACGTCGGCGGGGCGTTCGCCGGCGCTCGGAACCAGCGTGCCGGCCCGCTGGTTGGAACGCCCGCCCGGGTAGAACGACGTTCGTCGTCCGTTGAGCGCTTCGGTCGTCATCCGGCGCGAGGCGGACGCCCCGTATCGGAGATGGCAGACGACGGTCAGCCGATCCCAACCCGGCAGGGTCGACGAAGCCCGGAGCGCGGAGGGACCACCGGCGGTCAGCGCGGCGACAAGATCAGTGGTTCGTAACCAGGCTGCTTTGGAGAGCAGCGGAGCGCGCTGCGGGTCAACCACCGTTCCCCAGTGGAACGCCGGGCCGGGCGGCGCTCAGCGGGGCCACCCGTCGGGCCAGTTCAGCTCGGTCCACCCGCACCCGGCCCGCCCGTCCGGGGTGGCGAAATGGCTGAGCGCGCGCGGAAAGCGGGACTCCGCCCCCTCGGGCGAGACGAGCAGCACCGGTGCGTGCAGCTCGGCGCGCACCGCGAGCTGCAAGCCGCCCAGCTCGAGATCGCCGCGGACCAGCATCTTCTCGGCGTCGAGCTCGGGTGTGAACTCGATCTGCTCGATCCGGTGGAGGGTCATGTCAGGGTCGATGACGAAGCCGGTCTGGAAGTTCGACGCGCCGGCGCCGGTTACTAGGGATCGCACACCGTGGAACCAGGTTCCGTCGTCGAGGCGGCCGGCCGTCCACAGCCACGGGAAGGACCACCAGTCGCGACGTCCCCACGAGTGGTCGCGCTCACCGGGGCATCGGACCTCGATCCGGTGGTCGCCGACGACCATCTCGCCCTCGACCCAGGCGGCCTGCTCGTAGCGGGTGGTCTCGGTGTACGGAAGCGCCGGCGCGGCACCGCGCCACTCGAGGTCGATGCGCACTGGGACGTCGGGGCCTTGCTCCGCGTGGAAGGCGGCGCTGGGATCGGCGAGAGCGATCCCGGTGCCCTCGGTGGTGATGTGCCACGTGGTGAGCGGGTCGGTGCAGCGCCACGAGGCCCGGAAGCGGTCGCCGACCACGTCGAGGGGCGCGTCCTTCGCCGGGCAGGGCGCGGCGTGGTCCCGGATGAGCACCAGGGGCTGGCCGCGACGCACGAGGTACAGCCAGTACCAGACGACACCGAGGTTCGGGTAGAGCCCGAGCCGGACGTAGCCACCGTAAGCCCCGTCGGCCGCGGCGAAGTCGTGATACCAGGACTCTCCCCACAGCTCGTCGCTGCCGGCGAGGTGGCGCTCCTCGTCCCGCTCGCTCAGGTGGAAGGCGACCATCGGGCGCTCCTCTCAGATGCCGTCCGGGCGGAGCAGCGCGTCGGTGCCGCCGTCCACGAAGAGGATGCTGCCGGTCACCCACGCCGACTCCGGTGACAGCAAGAACCACACCGCGGCTGCGATCTCGTTGGGTTCACCCCACCGATCGAGTGGCACCGGGTACTGGCGGATCAGATCCCCGGTCACCGGATGCTCGAGCGCCGCCCGGGTCAGCGCGGTCAGCACCGGACCGGGCGCGACCGCGTTGACGCGCACGTCCGGGGCCCAGGCCACCGCGAAGCGGCGGACCACGCGCGCGAGCGCCAGCTTGGCGAGGGCGTAGACCGCCTCTCCATCCATCCCGTCCGTGACGGCGGCCGCGTCCTCCTCGGCGCCGGCTAGGCAGTGCTCGACCAGCGTGAGGTCGGGGTGCGGCACCGCCGTCGCGGAGTTCGACGAGATCGCCACCGCGGCGCGCAACTCACCCTCGACGAGATCTCCGTGGAGGCCCTCGAGCAGCGCGACCGCCCCGAAGTAGTTGATCCGGACGACCGTCGCCGGCGGCGCGCTCGTACTGCCGCCGATCCCGGCGGCCACCACGAGCCCGTCGAGCGCGCCCCCCGCCGCCTCGCGGACGCCCGCCACCGCCGCAGCCCGCCCGCCGGGAGAGGAAAGGTCCGCGACAACCTCGGCGTCCCGCAGGTCCACACCGATCACCCGATGGCCGGCCGCCTCGACCCGACGGCGGATCGCGCCACCGATCCCGCCCGCGGAGCCTGTCACCGCGACCGTCCCCATCGACGTCCTCCCCTGGCCGCACCAGCCCGAAACGCCGCACGCTACCGTGTCGGCAGACTCGCGACAGAGGGGATGCGCCGTGCTCGATCTCGTGATCCGAGGTGGCGACGTCATCGACGGAACCGGCGGTGCCCGACGCCGAGCCGACGTCGGGATCCGGGACGGGCGAGTCGTCGCCCTCGGTGTCGTGGACGAGGACGCCGCGACGACGATCGACGCCGACGGGCTGGTGGTCACACCCGGGTTTATCGACATCCATACGCACTACGACGCACAGGTCCTGTGGGACCCCGCGACCACGCCGTCGCCGTTCCACGGCGTCACCAGCGTCGTGGGCGGCAACTGCGGGTTCACGATCGCGCCCGTCGAGCCGAGCGAGACCGATTATCTGACTCGGATGCTGGCCCGGGTCGAAGGCATGCCGCTCGAGTCTCTGCTCGCGGGAGTGCCCTTCGACTGGCGTTCGTTCGGCGAGTACCTGGACCGCATCGACGGGAACCTGGCGGTCAACGCGGGATTCCTCGTCGGTCACAGCGCTCTGCGGCGTGTCGTGATGGGCGACGACGCGGTGGGGAACGCGGCCACCCCCGAGCAGGTCGACGCCATGACCCACCTCCTCGGCGAGTCCCTCGAGGCCGGCGGTCTGGGTTTCTCGTCGTCGCAGGCCACGACCCACAACGACGGTGACGGCAACCCCGTCCCCTCCCGCTCCGCGACGCCCGACGAGCTCGTCGCGCTGGCCGGGGAGGCCGGTCGGCACGAGGGCACCACCCTCGAGTTCATCCCCTCCGTTGGTGGCTTCAACGAGGATCACCTCGCGCTGATGGCTTCGATGTCCCGGGCCGCGGACCGTCCGCTGAACTGGAATGTCCTGGTCCCGAACGCGGCCCGAGCCGCGCTGGCTTGGAAGGCGCTGGAAGCGTCGGACTACGCGGCGGCCCGCGGTGGCCGCGTCGTCGCGCTGACCGTGCCCGACGTGATGCGCACCCACCTGACGTTCAAGGCGGGGTTCGTCTTCGACGCGCTGCCCGGCTGGGCCAAGACCATGGCGCTGCCACCGGCCGACAAGATGCGCGCGTTGGCTGACCCGGCCGAGCGCCGTCGGCTCCAGGAGGGCGCGACCTCCAAGGAAGCCGGGGTGCTGCGCGGGATCGCCATGTGGGAGAACCTGACGATCGTCGAGGCGTTCGCGCCGGAAAACCAGGCCCTCGTCGGACGTCGGGTGGGCGACCTGGCGACCGAGCGGGGCCAGGAGCCCTTCGACGCGCTCCTCGACATCGTCCTGGCTGACGAGCTCCGCACCGTGCTGCTGCCGCCACTGGCCGGCAACGACGACGCATCGTGGCAGCTCCGCCGAGACATCTGGCGCGACGGCCGCGCCGTGGTCGGAGCGTCGGACGCCGGCGCGCATCTCGACATGCTCTCCACGTTCACCTACTGCACCTCCATGCTGCGGTCGTGCCGCGAACGCGGACTCATGGAACTCGAAGAGGCGGTGCATCTGCTCACCGACCGTCAGGCCCGGCTCTACGGGATCCGGAACCGGGGCCGAATCGCCGAGGGCTGGTTCGCGGATCTGGTCGTCCTCGACGCGACTCGTGTCGCACCGTCACCCGTCGAGTGGCGCAACGACCTCCCCGCCGGTGCCGGACGCCTGTACGCCGGCGCCGAGGGCATCGAGCACGTCCTCGTCAACGGCGTCGAGATCGTTCGCGGGACGGAGCTGACCGGCGACCGGCCCGGGTCGCTGCTGCGATCGGGGCGGGACACCGAGACGGTGAGCGCAGCTCCCGCTTGAGCAACCGGCCGGGTCCTGCTGGGCGCTCGACGCGCGTCCCCTGAGGCGAGCCATGTCCATCGACGAAGCCCGGCGCGCCGACGGTCCGACCGTGCCTGGAGCCGGGGCACACCCCGCGATCTCGGCCACCGGCCGATGGTCCACCGCCACCCGCGTGGGTGTCCTCGTGACCGTCGGGGTTGTGCTGGTCGCGAATCTGGTGTGGATCGCCCGAGATCACCAGGCTCCGGCATGGGATCAGGCGCTCTATCTGCACCTCGTATTCCAGTGGCGGAGCGCCTTCCATCAGCGTGGTGTCGGGAGCGCCGTCTCGGCGATCTATCACACCAACCCGAGCTATCCGCCCCTGTACATGCTCGTCATCACGCCCTTCGAGGCGATCGGCCAAGGTGTCGACGCGTCCCTCGTTGCGAACACCCTGATGCTCTGCGGTGTCGTGATCGCGACGGCAGTAATCGCGGCTCACCTCTACGGCCAACGGGCCGCGTTTCCGGCCGCGGTGTTCGTGTCCACCTGCACGATCATCTACGGCCTGAGTCGCACGACGCTAGTCGACATCTTGCTCGTGCTCCTCGCCGCGTTGGCGGTGATGAGCATCGTCCTCTCGGACGGCTTCGAACGACGCGGTTGGGCCGTGGTCGCGGGCGTGCTGGTGGGGCTCGCCGCGCTGACGAAGATGACCGGGCCCGGCATCCTCCTCGCGCCAGTGCTCGCCTCGCTGGCGCTGCCGGTCCGGGTCGCGCCGCGTCGCCAGGCCGCGAATCTGATCCTCGCCGGCGTCGTGGCTCTCCTGGTTGCGCTCCCCTGGTACGTGGTCAACCTCAGTCCCGCGTTGGCGTATCTCCGCTCCGCGACGGGAGGCCAGCTCGCGATCGGCACGACCGCAACCCACTGACCCTCCACGCCTTCCTGGCCTTCGCCGCCTTGACGCTCGACTCGGGGATCGGGCTGATCCTGGTCCTCGTCATCGTCGTGGCGACGGCGCTGGGCGCCCGGTCGTGGTCATGGCGTCGGCCCGGTCGGCACAACTTGGCCCGGATCGCGATCCCGGTCTGCTGGTTCGGTGTCGCGTTCGTCGTCCTTGCCGTATCCCACAACCAAGACGTGCGGTACCTCGCTCCCGGGACCACGGGTCTGGCGGTGCTCGCCGCCGGGGCCGTCGTGGCGATCCGACCCCGGACGCTCCAAGTTGGTGTCCTCAGCGTGGCCGTGGTGGCCCTGAGCTGGCAGTTCGTGACGTTTATCGCGCCGTTCCCCAGCACCGGAAGCATCACGATCGCCGCCGGTCCGACATCGTTTCCGCTGGTGCTCCCCTTGGCCGGGACCCAGTTGGACTACACCCGGCGACCGGGCGCCCCCGACGACGCCACGCCGGTCGTGCAGGCGCTGGCAAACGCCCTGGCGCGACTCGCCCCGCACCGCGGGTTGACGGTCTGTCTCCTCGAGTCCCAAGCGGTGATCAACGGGAACACGCTCGGTTTCGTCGCCGAGACGCGCGGAGTGCCCCTCGTCTTCATCGACCTGAGCTTTCTTCCGCACGTCACGGGCCGCACCCTCGCCGCTGACCTCTCGAACTGCCAGACCGCCTTGTACATTTCCGGGCCCGATGGCATCGGACGAGTCGGGATTCTGAATGACTCGAGTGCGGCCGCCCAGATCACACCCGCCGAGCGGGCGCAGTTCCATCGATTCCGAGCCGACTTACCCGTCGGCGACGGGCTCCACGTCCAGCTCCTCGAGCGATCGGCGTGACCGAGCGCTGACGTCGACCGGATCAACCAGCGACGATGAGCCGATAGCCGGCGTCGAGCTCGTCGAGCTCGAGCAGGTCGGCGTGGCCGTCGCGCCACGAACCCGAGGCCAGGTCCCGGTCCAGGCGTCGCAGCCCGGGCTGCACGTCCTCGTCGGGTATCCGGGCGAACATCGAGATCGCGTCGCGTACGGAACGCTCGAGGTACGCGGCGGGGCGCCGCCAGTAGGCGGCAAAGAACCCGTCGACGCAGTCGTGCGGCACTTTGATCGTGGTCACCGCCGCGCCACCCAGCGCTGCGACCACGTCGGCGACGGTCAGGACATGGCCGACGTCGAGCTCCCGCAGCTGCGGTAGGTACTCGCTGGTCAGCCAGTACTCGAAGCCGGGCTCGTAGTGGAGCACCACCTGGCGTCGAGCGACCCGGCGGAGCTCGCGCAAGCCGGCGATCGGGTCGGTCCAGTGTTGGAGGGTGAGCACGGCGAGCGCCACGTCGAAGCGTTCATCCGGGAACGGGAGCGCTTCGGCCACGCCTCGAACGACGGGCGCCGCCGTCCGAGGACGCTGAGCCAGCATCACCGGCGAGGGCTCGACCGCCACCACCTGACGGCCGGTCGGCTCGTAGGAGCCGGCGCCGGCTCCGACGTTGAGGATCCGGCGAGCGGCACCGAGGGCGTCGTCGAGCCGGGCCACGATCCGCGGGTCGGGGCGCCGGTGGCGCGTGTAGCCGACGCCGATCTGCTCGTACAGGCGCCCCGGCGCTACCTGGCGGTCGTGCTCGGCAGGCCGAGCTTCCCGTGATCCCATGACACGACACGCTCGACGTTGATTTTGACGACCACGCGCTTGTGCAGCATCTGCTCGACGATGGGCCGCAACTCTTCCTTGTACTCGATGCCCTGGTAGCGCTCGAAGACGCTGATCCCGAGCTCGAACATCCGTTTCGGGTCATCGACGATCTCGGCGTGCCCGACCAGCTCCACACCCCGGAGCTCCTCGTAGCTGTTCCCGTCCTCGAGGAGACCGGTGATCTGGGAGTCGCGTCGCAGGTTCTGCACCTTCTGGCTCTTGGCCTTCGTCTCGAGCGCCGGGGAGCCTTCGAGGAAGCCATACCACATGGCAACGAGATGAATGCTGCCGTCGTGGTTGATGGTTGCGCAGTTCATCGTGCGCCGCCCTTGGAGAAACTCGTCGATCTCCGCGGGCGTCATGCGGATGACGCCGCGCTGCTTGACGCCGTGTCCCATCGCTTCGCTCGGTTGCTGCGTCATGGCCTGAGGCTATCTGGTCGACACCTCGAGGCGGGCCCGACACAGCTCACGCGGTGACACCCATGTCGATCGGGACCACGGCTCCCGAGATGTAGCCCGCTTCGTCCGAGGCGAGGAAGGCGATGAGCGCCGCGACCTCCTCGGGCTGGGCCATGTTGCCGGTCGGTGGGAACATCTTCTGGTACTCACGAAGATCGGTGCCTTCGACGAAGGCGAACTGCTTGGTGAGCGGCGTGTCGATCCCGGCCGGCGCGACCGCGTTCACCCGGACTCCGCGCCGGCTGAACTCGACCGCCATGGCCCGGGTCATGAGCGAGACCCCGCCCTTCGACGCGCAGTAGGCGGCGTTGTACGGCTGTCCGAAGAGTCCGGCGCTGGAGGACACGTTGACGATGGAGCCGCCGCCCTCGAGGAGATGGGGCAGGCACGCGCGCGAAACGGCGAAGGTGCCGACCAGGTTGACCCGGAGGATGTGCTCGAACTCCTCGACGGGCTCTTCCTCGGACCGGGCGAACTTCCCGATTCCAGCGACGTTGCAGCACACCGCGGGGCGACCGAGCTCCTCGGCGACGCGGGCGATCACGGTCTCGACCTCCTCCGCGTCGCTGACGTCGCAGCGGTACGGGCGGGCCTGGCCGGCGCCCCGGTGAATCTCCACGGCGGCAGCCTCCGCGCCGATCGTGTTGACGTCCAGGCACGCGACCGTGGCGCCTTCGTCGCCGAACCGGCGGGCGGTGGCCTTGCCGATCCCCGATGCGGAACCGGTCACCACGACGACCCGACCCTCGAAACGGCCCACCGCGAGCTACTTGACGACGACAGGATTGAGAGGACTGCCCACCGCGTGCGTGAAGGGCAGCGGCGACGCGTCGAGGAAGAACGAGTAGCGGCCGTCTCCGGCGCAGTCCCCGGAGAGATCCTCGAGGTACCAGTTCTGACCCTGCGTCATACCCATGTCGACCAGGTGCAGGAGATGGACGGGCAGCACCGCGTCCTCGCGCTCGGACGGATACACCTCGAAGGTGAGGTTGTCGGTGGCGACCGCCGCGACGTCATGTCGATGGAACCACTCGACCGTCTGCAACGACGGGCCGGCGGCCGGCGTCCCGTACCGCGCGCGGTCCCCGGCGAGGAACCAGCGCATCTGACCGGTGCGGATCAGGACGACGTCGCCGGCGCGCACCGCGACCTTGCCGAACTCGCACGCGGCGTCGAGGTCCTCACCGGTGAGCGCATATCCGCCCTCGAGGGAGTCGACGCCCTTCGCCGCGGCCACGTCGAGGAGCACGCCGCGACCCACGAGGGTGCGGATCTTGTCGATGCCCATGTGCTCGGCGCCGGACTCGGTGATCACGCTCGACGGGACACCGTTGTAGAGCTTGCCTTCGTAGCTGACGTGCGCGAGGGCGTCCCAGTGCGTGGCCGCCTGCAGGGCCAGCGCGACCTTGTCGTCGCTGGTCGTGAAGTTCGCCGGGTCCCCGGTCAGGGGCATGTCGACCATGATCATCTCGTGGGTGGGGTTGTCCCGCCCGGGGATCGCCCCGGTCTGGGGGCCCTGGTCGTCGAGCGGGAGTCCGAGCGAGAGACGCCGACCGGTGGCGATCTCCGCCGCGGCCGCCTTGACGACGTCGTCGGTGATCAGGTTCAGCGTGCCGATCTCGTCGTCGTCGCCCCAGCGGCCCCAGTTGCGGACACGGGCGGCGAGCTCCTTGACCTCGGGTGGCAACGCCATCTCAGCCTTCTTTCTCGAAACTACCGACGTCGACGCGGCGCCCGGGCATGTGCCGCAGGCCGGTCACGCCGCCGAGACGGTGAGGACACCGCGGGCGAGCTTGCCGTCGTGGAGGTCGTGGACGGCGGTCTCCCAGTCCTCGAGCGGGTACCGGGCGCTGACGAGCTCGTCGAGCTTGATGAGTCCACGCCGGTAGGCGTCGACGATCAGGGGGATGTCCCAGTGGGGGCGGTGCGATCCGGCTCGCGAGCCGGTCAGCGTCCGCTCGACGTGCGTGAAGTTCGTGACGCGGGCCGGGACGGTGGCGGTGGGTGCGGGAACTCCGACCGCGACCGCGGTCCCACCCCAGTCGAGCATCTCGAGGGCCGAGTTCAAGATGTCGGGGTGGCCGACGCAGTCGAAGGCGTAGTCGACCCCTCCCTCACCGAACGAGCCGACGACGTTCTCGATCTCCGTCGGCAGCTCCGCGCGGATGCGCTGGACGACGTCGACCCCCGGCCCGGCCAGGATGAAGTCGGTCGCCCCGAACGAGCGGGCGGCGGGCTCCTTGTCGGCGATGGTGTCGATGGCGAAGATCCGCCGGGCGCCCCGCACCTTCGCCGCCTGGATGACGTTCAGCCCGACACCGCCGACTCCGAAGACCGCGCACGTGTCGCCCTGACCGAGGTTGGTGCGGTTCCACACCGACCCGATCCCGGTCAGGACTCCACAGCCGATGAGACAGGCCACCGACAGGTCGATGGCGGGATCGATCTTGACGCACTGGATGCCGCGCACGACCGTGTACTCGGTGAAGAACGACGCCGCGGCGAAGTTCCACGCCGGCTCGCCGGCGACGGTGAACGGCTGGCTAGCGTTGGCGATGCTCTTGCGGCACCACGCCGGCCGACCGATGTTGCACCACTTGCAGGCACCGCAGTAGGCGAGCGTGTGCAACACGACGTGATCTCCCGGCGCGACATGCTGGACGGCCTCACCCACCTCGGCGACGACCCCCGCCCCCTCGTGACCGAGCACGGCGGGGGCGGGCCATGGGATGGTGCCGTCGAGGACGCTGAGATCGCTGTGGCACAGTCCGGCCGAGACGATCCGAACCTTGACCTCGGTCGGACCCGGGGCACGGACCTCGACGTCGTCGCGGATCGCGGCTTTGCTCCCGTCGTAGACGAGGCCCTTCATGCGGGTCCTTCCTATCTGGCCCGGTTCAGCCGGGCCAGATCACGCTTTGGATCTCGGTGTAGGCGTACAGGCCGAAGTCTCCGCCGTCACGTCCGACGCCGCTCATCTTGAACCCGCCGAACGGCGCTTCATGGTTGCGTTGCGCGGTGTTGATCCCGACGTGGCCGGCCTCGAGCTGCTGGGCGATCGCGAAGGCTCGCTCCGTGTCCTCGGAGAACACATAGTCGTAGAGGCCGTAGTCGGAGTCGTTGGCGATGGCGATGGCGTCGTCCTCGTCGTCGAAGGGCACCAGCACGATGACTGGACCGAAGATCTCTTCTCGCACGACCGTCATGTCGTTGGTGCAGTCGGTCAGGAGGGTGGGGCCCACGTAGTAGCCCTGGTCCATGTTGGCGGGTCGCCGACCGTCGATGAGGAGCGAGCCGCCCTCTTGCTGGCCGGTCTCGATGTACTGCTCGACGCGGTCTCGATGCTGGCCGGAGATGAGCGGGCCGACGACGGTGTCGGCAGCTTCCGGGGGGCCGACGACGAGGTTGGGTGCCGCCGCCTGCAGCCCGGCGACGAGCTTGTCATAGGCGCTGCGGTGCACGATGGCCCGGGTGGGCGCGGTGCAGATCTGACCCGAGTGGAACCCCCAGACGCTGACGAGCGCAGTAACCGCCTTGGCGAGATCGGCGTCTTCGCACACGATGCAGGCGCCCTTCCCGCCCAGTTCCAGGAGGAGCCGCTTCATCGTCTTGCCGCCCGCCTCGAAGATGCGGGCCCCGACCGCCGTCGAGCCGGTGAACGAGATCATGTCGACGTTCTTCGAGTTGACGAGTGCCTCCCCGAGCTCGGGGGAGGAGCCGGTCACGACGTTCACCACGCCGGGCGGGAAGCCGACCTGCCGGCACATATCGGCGAACTCGATGATGGCCAGCGGATCCTGGGGTGCGGGCTTCATCACGATCGTGTTCCCGGTCGCGAGGGCCGGCCCTACCTTGCCGGCCATGTTCACGAGCGGAAAGTTGTACGGCGAGATGCAGGCCACGACCCCGACTGGCTGTCGGAGCCCGAGGCCTCCGATGAGGCCGCCGGCGGCGAGCGGCGTGGACGGCATCACCGAGGGCGGGAGCGGGATCGACAGGTCCTGGTTGGCGCCGCGCGCGTAGCGCTCGAAGCGGGCCACGGCCTGGGGCACCTGGAGGGCCGAGCCGACCTTCAGGGTGGCGCCGGTCTCGGCCATGATCAGCGGCAGCAACTCGTCGTTGCGGTTGCGGATCTCGTGGGCCAACGCCGAGAGCAGGTTGGCGCGCGTCTCGGGTGAGGTGCGCTTCCACCCCGCGAGCGCGTCACGGGCCGCCTGCGCGGCAGCTTCGGCGTCGCTCGCGCTGGCCTGCGGCGCGCTGCCGACGACCGCCTCGGTCGCGGGGTTGATCACGTCGTACGAACCGGCAGAGCCGGGCTCCCATGCACCCCCGATCAGGAGGCGATATTCCTTGGTCGCATTCGCGGCCATGCTCTCTCCGCTGTTCGGCGCGTCAGGCGTCGGGGACGGTACCACCGGGCGTCGGTGCCGCTCGGCGCCTGCGGGTCGCGCGGGTTTCGTGGATCACGGGCCGGCGGGCACCGGCACGGTGGCGGTGTCGCGTCCCGAGCGAAGCACCGAGCCGGGAGTGTCACCCTTCGCCTTGCCGTCGACGACGATGCTGCGCCCGTTCACGAGCACGCGCTCGATCCCAACCGACCCCGCGAAGAGCCGCCCGGAGCCGCCCGGCAGATCCTCGACGAGTGACGCGTCCCGGGCGCCCACAGTCGACGCGTCGAGCAGCACCAGGTCGGCGTGGTAGCCCTCCTGGACTCGGCCCCGGTCGCGCAGCCCGAACATCGCCGCCGGCAGCGAGGTGATGAGCTGGACGGCCCGCTCGACCGGGACGAGCTGGCGTCCCCGGAGGCAGTCGGCGAGGAACTGCGTGGTGTAAGGCGCGCCGCACATGCGGTCGAGGTGCGCGCCGGCATCCGAACCGCCGAGCAACACGTCGTCGCGGGCCCAGGCCTCGCGTCGCAGCTCCCAGGAGCCGCCGTCGTCGTCGGTCGGCAGCGGCCAGAGCACCGTGGCCAGGTCGTCCTCGAGCACCACGTCCAGCAGCGTGTCGAACGGGTCCTGGCCCCGAGCCCGGGCGATGTCGGCGACGGCCTGACCCTTGAGGCCCTCGTTGGCGGCGGAGTACGTGTCGCCGATCTTGTAGCGCCCCCAGCTCGTGAGCCGGGCGAAGACGCCCGCGTCCCGCGAGCGGCCCCGCTCGTTGAGGTGCTGGCGGACCTGGGGGTCGCGCAGTTTCTCCATCCGCTCGGGGATGGGCAGGTTCATCACCGCCGCCCAGTCGGGCAGCATGAAGAGGGCGCAATAGTTCTTGAAGCTCATGTTCATCTCGACGAGCACCGGCATGGTCAAGGCGATGGAGCGTCCCCCCGCGGCCGCGGCGTGCTCGTTGGCCGCCAGCTGTGACCGATAGCGCTCGGGCTCGTGGGCGTCGACGGTCAAGACGTTCCAGTTCAACGTGCGGCGGGCCGCGAGCGTCATCGCGGCCATCAGCTCGACCTCGTCAGGTCGAAAGCCCCGCAGGCAGCCATCGGTGACGTACTCGAGTGTGGTGCCCTCGTGGTCACGGGTCGTCGCGCACAGGGCCAGCACCTCGTCGCGACTCGCCCACCGGGACGCGACGGGTTCGCCGTCTCCATCGGAGTGGGTGAACGACAGGGTGGTGGAGAATCCCATCCCACCCGCCTCGAGACATTCGTGGAGCAGCCCGACCATGGCCGCGACCTGGTCGTCGGTGGCCTCGTTCCCAACGGCGTCGGCGCCCATCACGTTTCGTCGCACCGCACAGTGGCCGACGAGGAACCCGACGTTGATGCCGACCTGGCCTTCGAGGCGGCCCAGATACTCCGCAAACGAGGACCAGTTCCAGGGGACCCCGCGCTCGAGCGCGGGGAGCGGCATCCCCTCCACCTTGGCCATCATCTGGCGCGTGTAGTCGGCGTCGCGCTCAGCCAGCGGCGCGAGCGTGAACCCGCAGTTGCCCGCCATGACGGTCGTGACGCCATGCAGACTCGAGGCGGCGGCGGTCGGGTCCCAGAAGAGTTGCGCGTCGTAGTGAGTGTGCGGGTCGACAAACCCGGGCGTGACCACGAGACCGTCGGCGTCGATCGTCTCGGCGGCCGGCTCCTCGACGTCGCCAACCACGGCGATCCGGCCGTCGCGCACTCCGACGTCGGCTCGGCGGCCTGGCCGGCCCGAACCGTCCAGCAGCGTGGCCCCGGTGATCAGCACATCCAGCATGGGACCCTCCACGAGAACAGGTTCTAGTTTTGCGCGGCGCGGCGTCGCGCGCAACCCGCGGCGGCCCGGCCTCGTCGGGCAGCGTCCCACATCAACGGCACGAGAACGCACCCAAACCTAGACTGAGCCCCGGCAGGGCGAGCCGGGCCGAGGCCGGCGCTCCGGCGCCGACGACGGGAGCGTGTGGGATGGACCACGGCAAGACCGAAGAGTGGCTGCAGACGGTCCCCCTCTTCCAAGGGCTCTCCAAGAAGCAACTCCGCGAAGTGTCGAGCGTCGCCACCCGCCTCAACGAGCCGGCCGGCGCCGTCCTCACCAAAGAGGGCCAGACCGGCTACGAGTTCATCGTCGTGTTGGAAGGTGAGATCGAGATCCGCAAGGGTGATCGGGTGGTCGCCAGCCGCGGGCCCGGCAGCTACGTCGGAGAGATCGCGCTCCTCGACAACCGCCCCCGCACCGCGACCGTCGTGGCCAAGACGCCGGTCGTCATCGAAGTCATCGGCCGTCGCGAGTTCCGCTCCCTGCTCGCCGACGCCCCCGAGCTGTCCGAAGAGATCATGAGCACGATGGCGCAACGGCTCAGTGAGCTCGACGCGGACGCCGATACGTAAGCCCTGCCTTAACCCACGCGGGCTCGGCCCCGTTCCCGCAGCTCGTACTTCAAGACCTTGCCGCTCGCGTTCAGCGGCAGCGCGTCCACGACCTCGACGTATCGGGGCACCTTGTAGTTCGCCATGTGGACGCGGGCCCACCCGATGACCGCGTCAGCGTCGACGGACACGCCGGGGCGAGGCACCACGAACGCCATGCCCACCTCCCCCATCCGGTCGTCGGGGACGCCGACGACGGCCGCTTGCGCGAGCTCGTCGTTGTGCAGCAGCAGGTTCTCGATCTCGGCCGGATAGGCGTTGAATCCGCCCACAATGAACATGTCTTTCTTGCGGTCGGTGATCCGGACGTAGCCGCGGTCATCCATCACGCCGATGTCGCCGGTGTGGAGCCAGCCGTCGGGGTCGATGGTGGCGGCCGTCTCGTCCGGCTCCTCGAAGTAACCCTGCATCACGTGGTAGCCGCGCACCACGACCTCGCCGGGTTCGCCGGCACCGACCTCACCGCCCGCGTCGTCGATCGTCCGCAATTCGGTGTCGGGGATGGCCCGTCCCGACCAATTGGCGATCGTGTCGGGGTCGTCATCGTGGCGACACATCGCGGCGGTCCCCGTCGTCTCGGTCAACCCGTAGCCGGTGATGATCGTCTCGAAGGTCATCTCGTCGCGGAGCCGCTCAATCAGCTTCACTGGCACCGCGGCGGCCCCGGTCACGGTCAGACGCAACGACGAGAGGTCGTAGCTGGCTCGGTCCTGGAAGTCGAGAATGCTCTGGAGCAAGGTGGGCGGTCCGGGCAGCACACTGATCCGTTCCCGCTGCACCGCGTCGAGCACCTTCGGAACGTCAAAGACCTGGAACGGGACGATCGTGGCACCCCGCAGGATGCACGACATCCATCCCGCCTTGTAGCCGAACGTGTGGAAGAACGGGTTGACGATGAGGTAGCGGTCGCCCTCCCGTAGCCCGATGACGTCCGTCCACGCCTCGTAGACGCGCAGCGACTGGCCGTGGGTGACCATCGCCCCCTTCGGTCGGCCCGTGGTGCCCGAGGTGAAGATGATGTCGGAGAGGTCGTCGCTTCGGATCGCCTCGAGCCGCCCGGTGGCCTCCTCTTCGGAGACGCGCTCCCCCGCCGCCAGGTATTCCTCGAACCCGACCGTCTCGGCGGGCGCGGTGCCGCGTAGCACCACGATCCGCTCGAGGGACGGCAGGTCGGCGTCGGAGTCCCGCAGCATCGCCACGTAGTCGGTCTCCAGAAAGTCGGTCACCGTGAACAGCATGCGGGCGCGCGCCTTGCCGAGCACGTAGGCGGCCTCGGCTCCCTTGAACCGGGTGTTCAGCGGCACGAGTACGCCGCCGGCGCCGAGGACGCCGAGCGCGGCGGCGATCCATTCGTGCAGGTTCGGCGCCCACACCGAGGCCCGCTCCCCGGGCTCGAGCCCGGCGGCGATGGCCGCTCGGGTCGAGCGCAGCATCAGGGTCGAGAGTTCACGGAAGGACAGGCGCAGCGCGCCGCCCTCGTCGACGAGCGCCTCCTGGTCGGTGAAGTCCTCGGCGCGGGCACGCACCAGCCCTGGGATGCTGACCCATCGTTGGTCCGCGCGCACGATGCCTCCTGCTGGCTCAGTCGGACCGGAGGCTATTCCCGGGCTGACGGGCCGTCAGGCCCCACTAATCTCCCGCAGCGATGCCGATCGATCCTGCTGCTGCCGCAATGATCGAGATCCTCGATCAGCACTTCCCTCGGGTGAACACCGTGAGCTCGGCGGCCGAGGCCCGCCAGATCGCCAAGCAGATGCCTCAGGCGGGAGAAGTGGAGCCGGTGGGCGGGGTCGAGGACCGCTCGATCCCGGGCCCCGAGGGCGACATCCCGGTGCGGGTCTACCGGCCGGCGACCGAGGGCCCCTATCCCGGGATCGTGTACTTCCACGGCGGCGGGTTCGTGATCTGCGATCTCGACAGCCACGACGGGGCGTGTCGACGGCTGGTCAACGCGATCGACGCGGTCGTCGTCTCGGTCGACTACCGGCTCGCGCCCGAGCATCGGTGGCCCGCGGCGGCCGACGNNGGCGACAGCGCGGGCGGCAATCTGAGCGCGGTCGCCGCGCTGATGGCCCGGGACCAGGGCGGTCCTCGCCTGGCGTTCCAGCTCCTCGTGTATCCGGTGATCGATCTCAGCGCGACTCGCGCCGAGCATGCCTCACAGCGCGAGAACGCCGAGGGGTACTTCCTCACCACGGCCCAGATGGAGTGGTACCGCGAGCAGTACCTCGTCGAGGACGCGCACGGCGAGGAGCCCTACGCGTCGCCGATCAAAGCCCCGACCCTGACGGGTGTCGCCCCCGCCTGCGTCGTCACCGCCGAGATGGATCCACTCCGCGACGAGGGCGAGGCGTACGCGCGGGCGCTCGAGGCGGCCGGCGTGCCGGTGACCTTGTATCGAGCGCCGGGCATGTTCCACGGCTTCTTCAACATGGATGCCGTGCTCGACGGATCAAAGGTCGCGCAGCGTGTCGCGTTCGACGCGCTCCGCTCCGCCCTTCACCCTGGCGAGGCGGCACGGTGACGTCGATCGTCCCGCCGGGCGAGCTTGTCTACGGCATGCAGCTCCCGATTCAGTCGAAGAGCAAGACCTTCGTCGAGG
>PLJD01000051.1 GCA_003140175.1 Actinomycetota bacterium | reverse complement strand
GCGCGGACCCCTTGAACCCGCCCCCGAAAGACGCTGCGAACCAACGACAACCAACGACAACCAACGACAAACGTCAGCGCAGGTCAGGACAGGTTTCGAGCCTGTGACCAGGCCAGTCGCGACGGCCCGAACCGCCCTTACAAAACGCGACGCGAGCTGACTCGCTGACTCACAAGACTGGCACCTACCCGACGACTATTCGAGCCGCTGCTCTTCGGCATTCTCGACAAACGCACGGGTGACGCGGTCAGCTTTCTGTCGTCGGCTCGCCACGAGCAGTGGGCCTGCACTGGGGAGCCCTTTCGACTTGAGGCGCCGGTTGACCGACTTGGCCAAGCTGACGTAGGGCCGGTAGTCGACGGGTGTGCGGCGCCGCTGCTCCTCGGGTGGCACTGGCGGCGTCGGTGGCAGCACCAGGTGGCTCAGGTCGGGCAGGTCCGTGTCGGGTCGCGCCGTCGGCAACGTCAGGAGGCTGTGGAACGGCTCGGCGGCCTGGTCGCGGGGGCCGAGCGGGTCGGCTTTGGGCATGAACACGCGGCGGAGCGTGGCGGGGATGCTGGCATGGTCGTGGACGACCTGATCGAGTGTGGCGCGGGGGATGAACGGCGAGATCACCAACGCGGGGACGCGCACACCCAACAGGGTGAAGTCGAAGGGTGCGGCTTTGCGATGCCACAGCGAGCGAAGGATACGAGTGATGCGTCCAGGCTGGTCGTCGGGGCTGATCGTGTGCTCGGGCGTCACATGGTCGAAGGTACCGCCGTGCTCGTCGTAGGTCACCAACAAGATTGTGCGTTCGAAGAGCCCGCGGTTCTTTCGCAGGGCCTCGTAGACGGTGGCGATGAGTTGGTCGGCTCGTGAGAAGTCCGTCGGATTTGCGCTGTTGTAGTGGGCGTAGTTCTTGTCGGCGACGATGTTGTTGCCGGGATGCTGGTTGTCGCTAACCCCGGTTCCGTCTGGCGACGGGATGAAATCGACGGTGTGCAGTGGGGGGCGATGGTTCGGCTCGATGAAGGTGTAGTTGGCGAGGTTCCCTTGTTCGACGTGGTCGGCGAAATCTTTGAACTCATACCAGTTAGCCCGACGTTCCGACGATTCCCACAGGGCAGGAAACGCCCACACCTGCGGAGTGTCGTCGTGATAGATGCGCCATGTCTTGCCAACGCGCTCGAGCACTTCGAAGATGGTGCGGTTGGTGTAAAAGCGCGGATAGATGTTCGTCTCACCGTCGGAGGTTGCCGCGTGCATGAAGTTGCGGTTGGGCCAGGTCTCACCGGGCACGGACGAGAACCAGCGGGTGCACAGAGCGAACTCGACTGCCAGCGCACTTAAGGCGGGCACGCTCGACGGCTGGTGGCAGCGCATGATGAGCGGCCCGCGACCTTTGATCGGCGGCGCGACATGCGAGAAGAACTTGCCGACCAGTGCGATCAGCCGTCGCAGCGCGCCACCGTAGGTGGGCGTAGCCAGGCCTCGCCCTTTGGCTTCGTAGCTCTGCACGAAGCCCTGGTTGGTCGGCGCCCAGTTCGGACCCTTCGGTGCGGCACCCAACTGGCGCATGACGGCGTCGTGGGAATGGTCCGGGTCGACGGGCAGCACCGGCTTCGCGTCAGGCGACGCGGGCACCGCGGCGGCGCCGTTCCAGCCGGAGCAGGAATGGCCGGCGGCCCCTTCCAAGCGCGGGTCTGGATGTTGCAGATAGCCGAGCAGATGGTCGAACGACCGGTTCTCTAAGGCCAGCACGACGACATGATCGATGGTTGGCACGGTCAGCCGTTCAAGACGTGGGAGGGGTAGAGGTTCACGGTCAGACTGCGGCGACCGGCGCGTTGATGACCGGCCGGCAGGTCTGGTTGCGCACCGCTTTGGCGGTGCGGCGCTGTCGGGTGCGCCGCAGCCGTCCCGGCATCGTCGGTGGGGTAGTGATCGCTTCTGCGGCCAGGTCGGCGTAGGCCTCGTTGCGCAACCGGTCGGACAGCGAGTTGGTGGTCGTCTTCAGGCGGGCTTGGAGCGCGGCGCCGGACAGGCCGAGTGTGCCAAGCGCACCGAGCAGGCTGTTCAGCCAGGCCGAACCCTGGCTGACAGCCAACAGGGCGACCAGTCCGGCCAGAGCGGCGAACGACACGAACCCGACCAGCAGCTGGGGAAGGAACACGCGGACAGCGCGCAAGGTCGTGCGCCAGTTCCTCAAGAACGCGCCCGGTTGGATGAGCGTCTGCGGGTTCTGGTCGAGCACCAACAGGCCGTACCAGCGGCGAACCTGCAGGTACAGCTGACGGACGGCATCGGCCGCGTTGAGCCACGCCGGGTCGTTGACGACGACATGCCAGACCTTGAGCGAACCGGATATGGCCGGCGCTGTCAGCGGCTCGAAGTACGCAGACAGCCGGCCGACCAACCTGGTGAGCTCGGCACTGCGGTCGCCGAGCAGCAGCTTCCACGACGCGGCCGTCGCGCCGTCGAGCGCCCAGAACGACTCGGAGAGGGCCCGTCCCAACTGGTAGCCGGTGTTTTGGCTGTCGGAGGCGGCCGACAGGTAGTTCTGGATCTCGCCGTCCCAGGTGCAGATCCATTCCGCCAACGCCTCCCAAGCAGCGTGGGCGTCCCCGCCGGAGGCTCGGGCGGTGTGCACGTCGTTGATCAGCGTCGTCAACCGCGCCAAGTAGTCGGTGTGTGCGTCACCGAGGACGTCGACGTGCAGGCGGGTGGCGAGGTACGCGACGACCGCCTGGGCTTCGGCTTCTTGGGCGGCTTCGTCGCGTTCGACGCGCAGCGGGAGCGCGTTTCCGCCGGTTGGAAAGGTGGTCGTCGGGGTCGGCGGCGGGTCGGGCCGGTTGCGCCCACGAATCTCGGCCAACGTCCAGCCGAGTCGTAGAGCGGTGACGACGAGGTCACGATCGGCCGGTCGCGTCATCCCGCCTCCCCCCGGATCCCCGCACACGCACGTGGCTGAGACGATGCTGTGCTGTACGGCGCGCCGAGTCAAGTAGGAACTGCTCGTAGGCGCCCGTGCCGTCACGTTGCGCGAGCGAGCCCGACACTCCCGTGTGACAGGTGCTCCTGGCGGACTGCAACCAGAACGAGGCAATTCGGTCGTCGGTCTCTTCCCGATAATGGGCGGAACGCCGTTCTTCGCCGCCTTGACGGCGGCCGAGATGTTGTCCTCGATGGGCGACGTACCTGACGTCAGTGTCATGGACTCAAGTGTTCGCCTGCGTTGTCCCGATGTCTTCCTTGGAGCGTGCTGGGGCCCTTGAGCGGGGCGGTGCGCGATGGTGCGGATCTCGCTACCAGGCAGGCGGATCGGAGCTCGCGCGGTCGCCGTCGCCTTGACGGATTTGGTGATGCCATCACCTTCGAAGGACGGATCAACCCAAGTGCCGAATGACACCGCGTCCAGTTACACCGAAGATCTGACAGTTCCCGCCAGGAACCGAATCTCACACCTGGTCGGGGGTGCCCGATGTGTCCCCGACAACTGGCGTGCGAGCCGGGCCAAGCCTGGCTAAACAGGGACTGAGTGCATGGGTGGTTTCACGATTGCCTATGGAGACGGCGGTGCGCTGGATCGACCCCAGCGCGATGACAACCACGTCGCAACGAGTCGTGAACGGGAGTCAACTGCGCACCGGTCGTCAATCTGGCGAGTTTGGCAGTGCCGTACAAGCCGACATGAGGAGGACGACATGGGACTGAAGCCGCACACGCGCACCGAGAAGGGGCGCTTCCGGGAGGAACGCAGCGATGCGAAGGCCAGGAATCTCGCCCAGACGTACCCGGAGTTTGAGAAGGTCCCGCCCAATACGACCTTGGGCCAAGTGAAAAGGCGGTTGGGCACGTCGAGCATGGCTGATACCCGAAAGGCGCTGCGAACCGAGCAACGCAAGCATTAGTGCCTAACCGTTGAGCGTTTCCCAGCGCATCCCGCCCACGGTCCAAGTAGACGGCGACGCCGGACAGCTGCGCACTGGACCTACCGCACTTGCAGGGCGGTCATATTAGGCGCATCCGCGTGAAATGATGTGGGATGTGAAGCAGCGAACCTGGGATCTTGATTGGGAGCAGCGCCGAGAGGGTGTTGGCTGTTTGATCTGCGCGGAGGGTCGGCCGGATGACAACGGCAGCGGTGTTCGATTCTTCGAGGGCCGTACGAGTGATGCCTATCTGCAGCGCTCCGCGCCTGCTGCTGGATACTCGCTCGTGCTGTGGCGAGGGCGTCACATACCCGATGTGAGCGAGATGGCTTCCGAGGAGGCGACCGCGTATTGGCTTGAGGTGTTACAGGTGGCCAGGATCGTGACGCGGGTCTTTGAGCCCTGCCATTTGAACTATGACCTGCTCGGCAACCTTGTACCGCACGTGCACACCCATATTGTCCCTCGGTATCTCGACGACACATCGCCGAACATGCCACTCAAACCGTGGGAGCCGGTCCTGGTTGGCGAGAGCGTGTTCGAGGGCCAGCTCGAACAGCTTCGAAAGGCGACTGGCGAGGCGGGCTCGCCAGGTGTGGACTCGGTCTAGCCGTGCACGTTCATCGGCTTCACCTCACGACGACGCATCCGGACCCGTCCCTGCCCTGGGCTGACGGAGATGCGGAGGTGTACGCCTATCTGATCGAGCATCCCGACGGGCTCATCCTGGTCGACACGGGGGTCGGGGAAGGCAACGAGCTCATTGATGCCCTCTATCGGCCCGAACGACGCGACTTGAGCGAGGCGATCGCGAGGACCGGACACCGGCTCGAGGACGTGGCGATCGTCGTCAATTCGCACCTGCATTTCGACCATTGTGGCAACAATCGCCTCTTTGGCGGGGTGCCGATCCTGGTGCAACGGGTCGAGTACGAAGCCGCCCACGAGCCCTACTACACCGACCCTTCCTGGGTGGACTTCCCTGGCGCCTTCATCACCCAACTAGAGGGCGACCACCGCATCGCCACGGGTGTCCGGCTCCTCTCGACGCCTGGGCACACACCGGGTCACCAGTCGGTGCTCGTCGACGACGACCAGGGGAGCATCCTGCTCGCCGCCCAGGCTGCGTATACGGTCCGAGACTTCGCAGCGTCTGAGATCGGCGAGCGCAACATGGCGACCGAGGACAAAGCCACCTGGCAGGCATCGCTCCGCCGACTGCACGGGATGCAGCCTCACATCACCTATTTCAGTCACGACGCCATGGAGTGGCGTCCACCACACCCGTAGCGATCACCCGCAGCGGTCGTGCACGCAGACGGAAGAGTGCATCGCAGACGTCGGCGGGGCTCTTGCGGGGCCGGCCAGCGGCGCCCATCCCGATACCAGACACGAGAGCTGCCGCACGGTCCCGGCCCTCTTGGTGAGCGTTTCGCGTGACCAGGCGTGCCTTCGTCGTCGGCGGGGATAGTGATGAGATTCGAGGTCGGGCTGTCGAGCGGCGACGACCAGGGACGGTCCCGGCGTGGGCTCGATGCGCGTTGCGTAGGCGCGGAGCGTTTGTCCGCGGGACGCGTCAACGAGGAATTAGAGCTGATGCCAAGCGTCTATGGCCGGTGTTGTCCCGCCTGGCCAGACGTAGAGTCGGCTATGGCGTTCTTTGAGCCGCCGGGCCCAGAGCCCGAGCCGGTCGTGCCGGCGCCGTATAGCCCGCCGATCTGGACGGGGCCGTCCGAGTTGGTGCTCGGAGCCTGGGTGTCGGCTCAGCGGCTGTTGGCGAAGACCGACGGCGTCGCGGTCGTGCTGCGGGGCCTGTGTGCCTATCCGAATGGGTTTGAGGTTCACGTGAGCTTCTTGGGTCGACCTCCCCAGAACCCTCAGTTGCACCAGCAGTTCTTCGCTCGCTTTCACGCCGGACGAGGGCCCCGGTTCGGCTTTGAGTTCAGTGACGGCAGGCGAGCCGGTCACTCAACCCGGCTCGGCGGGTTCAACGTGGCGAAGGATGAGAATGGAATCCCGACCGAGCCGGTTCTGATGCCCCGAGGCGGCGGCGGTGGAGGCGGAGAGTGGAAGCAGAGTTTCTGGGCCTGGCCGTTGCCTCCCCGGGGCCGGCTCGTGCTGCATTTCGACTGGCCCGACCAGGGCATCGAGGACACCACGGTTGAGCTCGACGGCAGCGAGCTGCACCACGCGGGGGCGAACGCGATCGAGCTCTGGCCGACCGGGCGTGAACCCGTCGCTGAGGCACCGGGGACATCACCGGGAGGAACGTGGCAACAACTTGTCTCGTCGGGCCCTACGCCGGTCGTGGCCGGGGTCGGAGCTGACTTGCCGGGCCCGCCCGACTCCGCCGGCGCCGAGCGAGCAATCCGAGCAGCGTTCACGACGGTCTTCAGCGCCGCTCGAAGCGACCCGGTGCGGTTGGCGGCCATCGAAGGCGGAGCCGACCTCGGCTCGACGATGGAACAAGCACGTCAAGCCCGGGAACGCCTTCGTGGCACGACCAAGATGGACATCACCGTCGAAGGCATCCGCTTCATCGCCGAGGACAAAGCCGAGGTTTCCTTCGTGCTCGTGTTTCCCGTCGAGCCGCTCCCCCAGGTCCCCAGCAACGGCACTGCCGTCCTGATCGACGGAGCCTGGAAGGTCGCCCGCCAGACCTACTGCAACCAGGTCCAAAGTCTGGGCGTCGAATGCCCACCCGAGTCCCCATGAGCATCTGGGTCTGCATCTGAGCCAGAGAGCCGGCCAGGCGCGCGGCGACTCGCGATGCTGCATGTCGCGCACACGAGTCGATCCGCCATGGCAGAGCGACGGCACCAGCGGCTGTGAGGTTTAGCGGCCGCGGCCGGTGAGGCAGCCGCCGCCGTTGGTGCCGTGTGCTTTGACGGAGGTTCCTGGCTTTGTGCTGGGTAGGGGTACCGAGGACGGGCTGCAGGCTGTGGTGGTGGGCGTTTGGCGACGAGCTCGAGTTGGGGACTCGATGTGGAGGCTGTTGAGGAGCTGGTAGGCCTCGGGTTGGTCCTGGGTTGCGGTTTGGGGGGCGAAGCCGACGCCGATGGTGAAGGCGCGTCCGTGGTCGGTGAAGTTGACGTTCTGGGTGAGGCTGGTCAGGACGGGACAGCCCGCGAGGTGTGGGCTCGAGGCGACGATGGTTTGGAGTCCGGTACCCGACGTGGGTTCGAAACGCCGGGGTCGTGGGGGTGCGGTCACGGAGCCGATGGGTATCGCTTCGCGCAAGATGGAGCGGGCCCGTGGCCAATGTGGCACGGCGTGGGGTGTGGCGGTCTCTATCTGGTTGATGGGGCAGGCTGCGGCAGTGCCTGAGGAGGGTCGGTGTGTGCCGTCAACTGACGAGTTCGAGGGGTTTGTGGGGCTGGTGGAGCCGGGACTGCGTCGAGCGTTGGTGGCTGCCTATGGCGCTGATGTCGGACGCGATGCTGCTGTCGACGCGCTCGTGTGGGCGTGGCGAAAGTGGGATCGTGTCCAGAGCCTGAGGAACCCGGGCGGCTATCTGTATCGGGTTGGTCAAAGCGCGGCGCGGCGACACCTGCGCCGGGAGCGAACGGGGAAAACTGTCGCGTGGTCCGGTGGCCGGACCGGCTCTTCGGTCTCCGACTTTGAGCCTTCCTTGGGGCGAGCGTTGGCCACGCTGTCCGACCGACAGCGTGCGGCGGTGTTGCTGGTGCATGGGTATCACTACACGCTGAGTGAGGCCGCCAGCGTCATGGGATGTTCGATCTCGACGGTTCGCAACCACGCGGGGCGGGCCCTCACCCGGCTTCGCGAGGACCTGGGAGTAGTCGATGAGTGATGATCCCCGAGTCGAGCCTCGACTCGTTGAATATGCCGAGCAACTCGATCATCGAGCCCCGCCGGTCACCCCGGCAGAGGTTCATCGCCGCACGAGCGAGGCCCGGGTGTCAGGCCCGAAGCGATCAAGCGCTCGCCGCGCGATGCTTGTCGCACTGATCCTGGTGGGGTTGGTGACGGGAGTCGCTCTGGTCGTGGTTCCCAGAGGCTCGTCGCCCCAGGTCACAACCCCATCCCAGGGGCGGTCCGTTGAGGCGGGCGCGGGTTTGGGTCGGCTGTATCGGCTGACGCTGCGCGGGTCGGTGTCTGGCTTGACGGCCAGCCCCAGCGCAGGGCCGGCCGGACTGTGTCTGCGTCCCACGCGCGGCGTGTGCCGCGACGTGGAGGGCTTCGAGGACGCCATGCTCAGCGACCCGATGATGCCCAGACGGTTTGCGCTCGTGGAGACGATCAACGGGCTGGTGCTCTGGCGTCACTACGTCGCCGCCGTCGGCCCTGGGATCACGATGCAGCGGTTGCACGTTCGCGGTCACCTCGGGTTCTTCGTCCCAGCATCCGGACAAACAGGCGACCAGGTGTTCTTGGAATGGGACGAGCCACCCGGAGTGAGCGTGATCCTCTCGGCACCCGGGTTGTTGTTCACCAGAGCCGACTTGGAGAGCCTCGCCAACGCCCTAGTGGTCGAATCAGTCACCGTCGAAGTGGTCAACGCAGCTGCACCCGTTCTGGGAGTCCCACCTCCCGGTGAGTTCACGAACAAGACCCACGGCTACGTGCCAGCCATCAAGGGTTACAAACCTGGCGCCAACATGTACCTGACGTACCTCAGCCCGCCCAGCGGTCCCTGCCTCGGGCTCGGGCTGAACAGCGAGTGTGTGCCGATCCTGCACACCAACACGATCGGATACCTCCCGAAGCCTGGAGCGGGTTGGCCGGTCGGGATCATCGCCGGGCTGGTGCCACGCGGCACCCATGAGGTCGTTATCCGGCTCAGCGATAACCACACCATCCGTTTCTCGCCCGCCACCACAGGTCCTTCACCCCGACAGCGGTACTTTGCCCACTGGCTACCGAAGCCAACCAGCGTCGCCACCAAGATCACCGCCCGCAACAACCACGGCCACACGATTGCAACCGCTGCAGTCGTCGCGTCGCGTGCCTCATGACGGTCGTAACCGCGATCATCTCCAATAGAGGCGATCGCCCGAACCGTGACTGATGAGTTTGAGCGTCAGGAAGGGCGGGCGAGGCCTCGGAGAAGGTGGCTTTCCAGAGTGGCGGTTCTGGCGATACGGCGACGGGTCGTCCGAGACCGGAACGGAGGCGGCATCTCGCAGCAATTCAGCCGCCATCCGATGGCGCTCGTCGTGCGCGAGGTGGAGGATTCCGCGACGCAGGCTGGCGCTGTCCCAGCCGGAGAGCGCCGTAAGAAGCTCCACGGCGCCTCGGCGTTCCTCAACCCACAGCCAATGCTCCTCATCGTCCGGCGCCGGTTCCGGACCAAGTTCGTCGACCTCACTGAGTGCACGCTCGAAGAGGTCCCGACCGGCGAGGTCTCCGAGAGCGTCGGGGTTGAACTTCCTGGTCATGGCGTCGTTGAGGACTGTTCCGACAATGGGGCTCGCCACGCGTAGTACGTGGCATCGTTTAGCAGTTGCGCCGCTGCCTTGTCGCGCCGGGTCGGGCGGGCCTTCACCAAAGCGGCCCGTCGAAGCAGGTACGGGTCGAAGTCAGCCAGTGCGGCAAGCCGTCGCATGGCCTGCCTACGCCGGTCTTCCCACGGCCAACGTGGTCCGCTACAGGGCCGGGGGCCAAGCTCATCGACCTCGACCAAGGCGCGCCGAAACAGCGCTCGCGGCGGCCCCGCCTTGCTGCCCGCGTGCAGCGGCTTGAAGGCGGCCGGCACGTCGTCCTGGCTGGATGCCAGCGAGAGGTGAGAGCGGCTCACAGTCAGACGCCCGTCGCACCGAGACAGGGCCGCCGAGACTTGGCCGGCATCACAGCCGGTCGGCCGGGGAGAGCCGTCGGTGGGCATCACGTGCGCGCTCGTCGGCGGTTGACGCGGCGTAGCGACGAAGCATGTCGGGCGATCGCCAGCCGGCGATCCGCATGAGGTCTCCTTCAGCACCTCCCGAGGCCAGCCAAGTGTGGGCGAAGGTGTGGCGGAACTGATGGGGATGCAGAGCTTCAATGCCCACCTCTCGGCCACGCCGCCGGACCATTTGTGCAATCCCGGATTCGGTCATGCGGCCTCGGCGGCCCAGCCAGAGCCACGGAAGGTCAGCATCTGGCCGTCGGGCTCGCTCGCGCACGTAGCGATCCAACGCCTTGATCGTGCTTCGCCCGATAGGGAGCGCACGCTCGCGCCCCCCTTTCCCCATCACTGCGACACTGGCGTTGTCGAGATCGAAGCCCTCTTGATCCACACGTAGCCCCGCAACTTCGGCGAGGCGAGCCCCAGTGTCGACGAGGACAAGGAAAACAGCGAGATCGCGGCGGCTCTCGAAGTCGCGACCCTGACAGGTGCGCACCAGGGCCTGAAGCTCTCCCTCGTCGAGGACACGAACGGGTTGCTCTGGGTTCTTAGGCGGTCGCATCTTCGCCATAGGGGAGTTGGAGATCTCACCTTCATCAACGAGCCACCGGAAGAGCTGTTGGAGGCTGCGGTAGCGGCTGCCTGCCGTGGCGGGTGACCAGCGGGACAGGATGTTTTCGATGAAGGTCTCGATGTGCTCACGGCTGATCCCGTCCACGGCTCGGGGCATTCCGCGCTCTTCGAGGAAGTCGGTGAACTGTTGAGCCGCTTCGAGGTACGACTGCACGGTCCGGTCAGCAAGGTTGGCTGCGCGAAGGTGACGGCGCCAGGACGGGAGCAGCGAGGCGAGGGCGCCTACACTCATTTCGGCGGTCGCCGACGACATGCCAGAATTATACGCTGTAGTAGCGCTGTGCTGGGGCCCGGTCCAGCCCTCGCCACGCGAAACAGCAGGTCAGCCGCCTAAAACCAGCGCTCGTAGCTCAATGGATAGAGCATCTGACTACGGATCAGAAGGTTGGGGGTTCGACTCCCTCCGAGCGCGCTGACTTGAGGCGGGCGCCGCATTGCGCCGCCGCGGGGGCGGCGCATGGTCCCGACCCGTGCCGCGCGGCGACCGGGAGCTGACGACTCGGCGACGCCTGCGGTCAGAACGGAACGGCGCAAACAGGCGACGGCGCGGGATTCCCAGCGAACCATCCAGCGATCGCCGCGCGACGACACGCTGGCAGCCGGCTCAAGTACGACCCGGGGTTGTCGATATGCCTCTTGATGCGATTCTTGGGTTTTGGGACCATGAACGCGCCGCGCCGCCAGCGAGGCGCCGTAGCCGAGGAGAGGCGCGGGACGCCGCCCTGGAAGGCTGGGCCGGTCACCGACGATCGGGAGCCCGAGGCCGCCGACGAGGAGTCGGCGCCCGCCTTGTCGGGCCGGGTGCTGCTCGTCGAGGACAACGAGATGACCCAGCTCGTCGCGACGCGGATCCTCAGCAAGCTGGGCCTCACCGTCGAGGTTGCCAACGATGGGCTTCAGGCGCTCGACGCCCTCGATCACGGCGTGTTCGAGGCGGTCCTGATGGACTGCCAGATGCCTGAGATGGACGGCTATGAGGCGACGCGCGAGATCCGACACCGCGAGACCGCGTCCGGGGCACATCAGCCGATCATCGCGATGACGGCGGCGGCCATGGACGGTGACCGGGAGGCGTGCCTCGACGCAGGCATGGACGACTACATCACGAAACCGGTACGCGCGGATGACCTCCGACAAGTCCTCGGTCGATGGATCGGCCAGACCGAACGCGAAGGAGTGCCTGCCCGTGGCTGACGACACCACCATCCTCGACGCTGAGCAAATTGTGATGCTCCGAGAGCTCGACGCGGGCGACGGCACGTTCCTGCCGACGATCGCCGACGAATATGAGCGCGGCGCCAACACCCAGATCGACATGATGGGCCAGGCGCTGGCGGCCGATGATGCGCACACGCTCCAGCGCGCCGCGCACGGTCTCAAGGGCGCAAGTGCCAACCTGGGCGCTGCGGCGATGACCGAGTTGTGCCGAGCGCTGGAAACTGCGGGGCGTGAGGGAAGTCTTGACGTCGCCGACCTGCTGATCGAAGCGATCAGGTTGGAGCTTGAGCGCGTCCACGGCGCGCTTCGACAGGTGGTCGTGGGAGTCTGACCTGCTCGTCCTAGACCTAGTAGCTGACGACGACACCGGGCGCTCACCCCGCCCGGCCAGGTAGCCCGTCGGCCACGGGAGGCGGCCGATTCAGCGGCGGTGCTGCGCCGCGGTGAACTGGGCGCGCAGGACGTTGATCTGGTTGACGTAGGCGATGGTCTCGAGGGTGAGTCCTCGGCTGCGGACCGAGGTTGAGCCCTGAAGGTAGGCGCCCGTGCCCAGGCGCTGACTTCCGCCCAGCTCGTGGATGAGCTCGGACAGGTATCGAGCGGTGAGCCGGATGTTGTCGACTGCCCGACGCGGGTCGAGGTGAGGATCGTGGAGGGGCCGTAACGCGGGTCCTAGAGCGCCGATCATGACGAAAACCTCGTGATGTCGATCCCTTCGACGAGGGGATCGACAGCCACAGGCCCGGCATGATCTCGTGCCTGCCAGAGGTACGAGCATGCAACGGTGGACTCCCCCGGTGGCGCTGTCGCCGCAAGAGAAGATGCTGATGAAGCGGCTGACGCGGGTGCGGGCGCTGTTCGGGTTTCTCCGGCAGCACCGTCGCGAGCTGTTCGACGACGCGTTTCAGGACCAGCTCGAAGGCATGTACCGCGCGACGGGCGCTGGCGAGGATGCGCATCCGCCCGCGCTACTCTGTATGGTGGTGCTTCTCCAGGGCTACGTCGGCGCCTCCGACGCCGAGGCCGTGGAGCTATCCCTGGTGGACCTTCGCTGGCAGATGGTCCTCGACTGCCTTGGAGCTGCGACTCCACCGTTTTCGCAGGGAGGGCTCGTGGCCTTTCGTGAGCGCATGATCGCGCACGAGATGGACCGGGTGCTGCTCGACCGGACGGTCGCGCTGGTGCGTTCTGGCGCGATGACCGAAGCCGACGGGCGCTCGGTGTCCAAGGCCCTGCGCGCCGCGATCGATAGCCGCCCTTTAGCCGGAGCCGGGAAGGTTGAAGACACGATCAACCTTCTCGGCCATGCCGCCCGCAGCATCGTGCAGCTCGTGTCGAAGCTGACCGACCGCGACCCAGCGGAGATCTGCCGCAAGGCTGGCATTCCGCTTCTGCTCGCACCGAGCATCAAGGCCGGACTCGACATCGACTGGAGCGACCCGAAGCAGAAGGCGATGGCCGTGGACGTCGTCGAGCGCCAGGTCTCCTCGCTACAACGCTGGGTGGACCGTCACCTCGACGACGTCGTGTCCGAGCCACTGCGCCCATACATCGAGGCCCTCGGGCAGGTACGCGCACAAGACCTGGAGGTCTCTCCGGACGGCGGGACTCGCATCAGCCAAGGCGTCGCACCCGACCGGCGCATCTCCGTGCACGACAGCCAGATGCGCCATGGGCGCAAGAGCCGCTCGAAACGCTTCGATGGCTACAAGGAGCACATCGCTCGTGATCTGGAGTTCCCGGCGATCGTCGCCTGCGCCGTGACGCCGGCGAATCGACCCGAGGAGCTGGGCGCCGTACCCATCGCCGAGGACATCAAGGGACAGCGACTTCGTCTCGTCGAGTTGCATATCGATCGCGCCTACGTGAACAGCCCTGTCGTCGATGACGTGTATGCGGCGGGCGGAACCGTGTTCGCCAAGCCCTGGGCTCTGCGCGCACACCGCCCGGGCCTGTTCACCAAGGGCGACTTCAAGATCGACCTGCGCGCCAAGACGATCACTTGCCCCGCTGGCGAGGTGGAGCCCTTCGAGCCCGGCGACACCGTCGAGTTCGACCCCGAAGCGTGCGGCGCATGCCCACTGCGGGCGAAATGCACGCAGGCCGCGTCGGGCAGCGGCCGTACTGTCTCCATCGCCGCCGACGAAGCCCGGCAACGCAAGTATCGAAAGCTCCAGCAGACGGGACCAGGCCGAGCCCTGCTACGGCGCCGCACTGCTGTCGAACACGCCCTCGCCCACATCGCCGCCCGCAAGGGCCTTCGCGCTCGCTACGTGGGGGTCCGCCGCAACCTGTTCGACCTACGTCGGTCCGCCGCCATCCAGAATCTCGAGAATATCCATCGGCTGGCACGTGCCGCGTAACCACAGGCAATCACAGCGAAGTCATCATGTTCGGCGCTCTAGTCGATCCTCCGGCACCCATCGACGAAGTCGCGGGCGTAGCCGGCGTAGAGGACCGCCGCGTGGCGGATCCACTCCGTGTCCGAGTCCTTCACGGCGCGGATCACCTTCGCGGGACGCCCCATCACGAAGCTGCGGGGCGGGATGACGGTCCCCGGCGTCACGAGGGAGCCGGCCGCGATGAACGAGTCGTCGCCCACGACGGCGCCGTCGAGCACGATGCTGCCCATCCCGACGAGGCAGCGGCTGCCGATGGTGCAGCCGTGGATGATCGCGGCGTGCCCGACGGTCACGTCGTCGCCGATGATGGTCGCTGCGCGGCCGGCGGTGATGTGCACGACCGTGTTGTCCTGCACGTTGGTGCGCGCGCCGACGCGGATGGGGAAGTAGTCGCCCCGCAGGACCGCGCCGAACCACACGCCCGCCTCGTCGCCGAGGTGCACGTCGCCGATGACGGTCGCGTTCTCGGCCACGAAGACCCTGCGGCCCAGGGTGGGACGGACGCCGGCGAGCTCGTAGAGGGCCACGGGGTCGCCTTCATCCCACCGCGACGACGGGCAGAGAACGCGGGCCCGCGCGACGTGGAGGAGGGAGGGGCCCGGTGGGAACGCCCGTCAGCGAGTGCTTGTTGGCGCGGACGACCTCCACCTCGACGATCGCTCCCACGAGACCTCCCGCTCCCGGAGCCTCGACGTGCACGATCTCGTTGTGATCCGTGCGCCCCTGCACGCGGTCCCTCGACAGATCGCCGCGTTCGCTCTTGCTGGCGCCCTCGACGAGCACCTTCTGGCGCGTGCCCACGAGCGTCTCGCGATGAGCGACGCCGAGCTTCTCGACGAGCGCGAAGAGCCGCGCGAGACGTTCGCTCTTCGTCGCCTCGTCCACGTCGTCCTTCAGCCGCAGGGCCGGCGTCAGCGGGCGAGGGGAGTACTTGAAGCCGTAGAGCGACACGAAGCCGACCTCTTCGACCAGGGACAGCGTCTCGGCGAAGTCGTCCTCCGTCTCGCCCGGGAAGCCGACGATGATGTCGGTCGT
>PLJD01000039.1 GCA_003140175.1 Actinomycetota bacterium | reverse complement strand
GCTCCCAGGTGAAGCCGATCCCTCCGAGGACCTGGATGCAGTCTTTGGCGTTGATGAACGCGGCGTCGAGGGCGAGCGACAGCGCGGACGCCGCGGTGAGCGCACCCTCCGCGTCGTCGTCCGCGGCCCTCGCCGCGTCCCAGGTCGCGGCGCGGGCGAGCTCGACCCGGGCCAGCATGTCTGCGCATTTGTGTTTCACGCCCTGGAACTGGCCGATCGGTCGACCGAACTGGACCCGGACCGTGGCGTGCTCGGCGGCGGTCGTCACGCACCACTGCGCGATCCCGAGCGCCTCGGCCGCGACGAGCACCGCGGCCCGGTCGCGAACGCGCTCGGTGTCGAGTCGCTCGAGGCGCCGTTCGGATGGGACGAGCACGTCGGCGAACTCGACCTCGGCGACCCGGCGCGTCGGATCGACGCTGGGCAGCTCCCGGACCGTCGCGGACTTCAGATCGAGGGCGCACCACACGTCGCGGTCCGCCACCCGGACGGGCGCCACGAGGAGATCGGCGAGGCCCGCGCCGAGGACGGGCCGGAGCGTGCCGTGGACGCGCAGCCCCTCGGGGGTCTCCGCGCCGGCGAGTGCACCGTCGGCCCGCCAGTGCACCGCGCCGACCTGCTCGCCACCGGCCAAGCCGGGCAACAGCTCCTGGGCGGCCGGCCCGGCCGTTCCGAACTCGATGAGCGCACCCGCCAGCGTGCTGGGCAGGAACGGTCCCGGGGCGAGGACCCCGCCGAGCTCTTCGTCGACCACGACGAGCTCGGCGAGCCCGAACCCCGAGCCGCCGTGCTTCTCGGCGAGGTGGAGGCCCAGCCAGCCCTGCCCGGCGAGCTCGGACCAGAACGGCGGCCTGCCCTCGGTCCCGGCGTCGAGCAACGCTCGGGGCACCGCGGCCGGCACGTGCCGCTCGCACCATCCCCGCGCCGCGTCGTGCAGCGCGAGGTGCTCGTCTGAGATCCCAATCGGCATGGCCGGTGATCCTATGGACGTCGGGCTGGGGGCGCGCTCTGGGGTCCGCAGCTCACCCGACGGCGTGCCGGGCGTGCTCCAGTACCGGGCCGAGCAACCCCGGCGCGCTGATCATCACGTCGTGGCCCGTGTCGAGGTCGATGACCTCGACTGGCCCGCCCGGGGAGCGTCGCAAGGCGGCGATCTGCGCGTCCTGGTCCTGGGGGCTGAGCGCCTGATCACGCCCCAGGCGGACGTACGTCGACGGGAGGGTGGCGGGGGTGCCCTGTCGGGTCACGCGGTCCCCGAAGACCGATGGCGCCTCGGCGCCGCAGTGGTCGAGGACGAACCGGGTCTGTGCTTCGTCCATGTCGTTGCAGAACAAGCGGCGGATCGTGGCCTCGTCGAGGCCCCCCATCGGTGTCCCGCCGGCCCGGGCCGCCGTCACTGCCGCGCGGGTCATGGCTTGGAGGTCGATGGGCAGCGTGTCGATGACCGAGCCTCCCTCCGGGGGCACGATGCAGGAAACGAAGACAACGTGCGCGACGCGCTTCGGTACGAGTCGCGCGACCTCGGAGACGGTGAGACCGCCCATCGAGTGCCCGACGAGGACGAAGCGCCCGTATCCCTCCGCGTCGACGTCGCCCAGCACGGACGCGGCGAAGTCGGCCAGGCCAATCGTGGTGGTCTCGGGCGGGGATGCCGCGAGCGGCGCGCCGCGGATCGCCCGGGGTGGCAGATCGACGGCCAGGACCGGCTCGGCGAGCTGCGGGCGGAGCGGCTCCCAACACCACGCACCGTGCGCCCCGCCATGGACCAGCACGATCGGCAAATCCGCCGCGGTCACACGATCCGTTCGTCGTCCCGCCAGATGGCGATCGCCTGGGTGGGACAGCCCTGCCCCGAGAGGATGATCTTGTCCTCGGGGTCACCGGCGAGGTCCTTGACGAACGCCAAGCCGTCGTCGTCGAGATCGAAGGTGCCGGGCGCCCAGAACGAGCAGTTGCCCGATCCCATACATCTCGTGGCGTCGATCTCGATGCGCAGCACCATCGGCTCGTCGGTCGTCAGGCCGCGACGTCGAAGAGCACCGGCAGCTGGGTCGGTGACCGGAACGTCTCGCCGTGGATGTGCGCGTCGTCCGCCGCGGGATCGAGGCGGAGGTTCGGGCACCGGTCCACGAGCCGGTTGACGGCGGCGCGCATCTCCATGCGCGCGAGGTGCATACCGAGACACATGTGGGGGCCGACGCCGAAGGAGATCACCGGCTTCGCCTCGCGCTGGAGGTCGAACTCCTCCGCGTGGTCCCAGCGGGTCTCGTCGCGGTTGGCGGACCCGATATTCGGGATGACCTGCGCGCCCGCAGGGATCTCGGTGCCGGCGATCTCGGCGTCGTGGACCGCGACGCGTGACGTGATGAGCAGCGGGGGTTCCCAGCGGATGGCTTCCTCGACGGCTTGGGTGAGCAGTGACCGGTCCGTCCGCACGGCGTCGAGCTGCACGGGGTCGTTGAGCAGCCCGAACAGGAGGTTCCCGGTTGCCCGGTACGTCGTCTCGGCGCCCGCGGGGAGCAGCAGGCGCAGGAACGAGAAGATCTCCTCGTCGCCGAGCCGCTCGCCGTCAAGATCGGCCGCGACCAGGTCGCTGACGAGATCGTCACGGGGATGCGACCGGCGGTCGTCGAGCACGCCCACGAGGTACTGCTTGAGCTCGCTCGAGGAGCGGATCGCTTCCATCGGCCGGGCGGCGACGCTGATGATCGCCGACGCCCAGTGGTGGAACTGCTCGTAGTCGTCGCGAGGCAGACCCAAGATGACTGCGATGACTTGCACCGGGTATCGGTAGGTGAGCTCGCGTACGAGCTCGGCGTTCCCCCGGTCGGCGAACTCGTCGACCATCTCGTCAACGACGGGGACCACGAGGTCGTCCTCGAAGTGGGCCAGCGTCTTGTGCCTGAACGCCTGGGCGACCAGCGACCGGAGCCGCCGGTGCTCGGGCTCGTCCATCCCCACCAGCGGGTAGGGACCCATCACCGCCGACATCCCGGCCCGGATGCTCTCCGACGAGAACGTCTCGTTGTCGCGCAACACGGCTGCGCAGTCCTCGAACCGGTACAGCTCGTAGCCCTGTACCTCGCCGGCCGCGCCCCACGCGGCGCGCGGCGCGACGGGCTGCTCTCGGCGGCGACGCGCGAGCTCCGGGTGCGGGTCGCGGACGCTGCGCGGATCCGCGGCGAACTGCTCCATCGGATCCCAGTGGGCGATCGGCTGCGAGGTCGAGGTCACGCCGCGAAGCCTACGCCGCCAAGACGCGAAACCGCTCGTAGCGTTCGGCGACGTGCTCGAGCCACGCGGGGTCGGGCTCGACGGTGCGGCCCGTCCGCGCCCAGCGCCGCGCGTCGGTCATCGCGGTCGGCTCCTCGAGGCCGGCCGCGATCCGGGCGAGCCAGGCGGAGCCGAGCGCGCCACCTTCGGGCACCAGCACGCAGTCGACGGGCAGCGCGGTCGCGTCGGCGACCGCCTGCACCCACTCGTCGACGCGGGTCCCGCCGCCTGACGCGACCAGCCGCCGCGGGTTGATCCCGTGATGCTCTCGCGCGAGGTCCAGGATGCGCCGGGCGACGAACCCGGACGCTTCGAACGCGGCGCGGCGCACCGACGCCGCGTGGTGGGTCAAGTCGAGGTCGGCGAGCGAGGCCCGCCGGTCCGGGTCGTCCAACGGGGAGCGCTCGCCGCGGGGGTACGGCACCCACACCGGCACCCGGCCCGGGTCCACGGGTCGGCTCGGGGCGCCGAGCAGGCCGCCCGCCCAGTTGCAGAACAGACCACCGGCGTTGCTGGGACCGCCGACGAGCATCTTGCCGGCCGCGGTGTGGGGCAGGTTGTACAGGCCCGGGACGGGGTCGCTGGCGGGCGTCACGGCCCAGACGATCAGCGTCGTGCCGAGGAGCACGAGCACGTCGCCGTCCTCGTCGGCGCCCGCCACGAGCTGCTCGGCCAGCGCGTCGATGCACCCCGAGGCGAGCGGCGGCCCGTCGCCGTCGATCTGCTGTGCGGCGAACCCGGTCGGCACGAGCCGCGGGAGCTGCTCGGGGCTCGCCCCAAGCTGCGTTGCGACCTGCGCGTCCCAGCTCTGCCAGTCGAAGAGCGGGTAGGCGGTCGCGGCGGTGGAGGTGTCGAGCACCGCCTCGCCGCCAAGGGCATGGTTGGCGACCGCCTGCGCGGGCCAGTAGCCGTGGGCGTTGGGGGCTTCGTGCACCAGCCACCGCATGAACGCGAGGAGCTCGCCACTCTCGACCGGGTTGCCCCGCACGTTGGTGTGGCCGCGGTCGTCGCCGTAGAGGAGGCCGGGCTGGGTCGGGACGCCGTCGGCGTCCACGGCGGTCAGCGACGGGACCATGGCCGCCACGCTGACACCCCGCACGTCGAGGTCACCGAGCTCGGCCAGCGCCCGGCGGGGTCCCGCTCGCCAGGCGTCGTTGGCGTCGTGCTCGAGGCGCCCCGGGGACGGGACACGCATCTCGTGCGGGACGCGCGCGCTCGCCACGACGTGTCCCTCCTCGTCCGCCGCGACGGCCTTCACCGATGAGGTGCCGATGTCGATACCGACGGTCACCGGGGGGCTCATCCGCGGTCTGCCAGCGCGGTGAGGGTCTGGTCGTGGAGGAGCCCGTTCGTTGTCACACACGGTGCGCCGTCGGCCCAGCCGGCCCCGGTCAGGTCACTCACCCGGCCTCCCGCCTCCTCGACGATGGGACGCAGCGCCGCGATGTCCCACAGCGCCAGGATCGGCTCGATCATGACGTCGACCGCCCCTTCCGCGACGAGCACATGGCCCCAGAAGTCCGCGAAGCCGACCGTTCGCCACGATCGGGCGGCGAGCGTCCGGTACGGCTCACCGAGGCCCGCGTCGTCGAAGTACCGCTCGCTCGGTGCGCAGAGCTGTGCGTCCTCCATGCTGCGGATCGCCGACACGTGGATCGGCGCACCGTCGGCGAACGCACCACCCCCGCGGCGCGCCCACCACCGCCGACCGAGCGCGGGCGCGGACACGACCCCGAGGACGACGTCACCGTCGACCTCCAGGGCGAGCAGAGTCGCCCAGGCGGGGACACCGCGCACGAAGCTCTTGGTGCCGTCGATGGGATCGATGATCCAGCGGCGGCGCCCAGCTCCGGCGAGGCCGAACTCCTCGCCGAACTCCTCGCCGAGCACCGCGTCGCCGGGTCGCTCGGCGGCGATCCGGTCGCGGAGGAGGCGCTCGACAGCGTGGTCGGCCTCGCTAACCGGCGTCTGGTCGGGTTTGGTCTCGACGTGCAGATCCCGGGCACGGAATCGGCCCATCGTCACCTCGTCGGCGGCGGCGGTCAGTTCCAGCGCGAGGGCGAGATCGTCGTCGAGTTCCGCGCTGATGGGCGGCAATGTACTGCGTCGCGTCCTGGTGACCACCCGACGACGCGCGCCGCGGACGGTCCCCCGACTACGGCGCGGGGACCTCGACGACCGTCGCCGAGCCCATGCCGCCCCCCGCACACATGCTGGCGACACCGAGCCCGCCGCCCCGTCGCCGCAACTCGTACACCAGGGTGGTGATCATCCGGGCGCCGGTGCACGCGACGGGATGACCGAGGCTGCAGCCGCTCCCGTTCACGTTCACGATCTCGTGCGGGAAGCCGAGGATCCGACTCGACGCGACCGCCATCGACGCGAACGCCTCGTTGATCNNCCCGCCGACGCCCACGAGCGGATGACGCCCAGCACCTCGAGGTCGTGCTCACGCGCGTACCCGTCGTCGCACACCACCATCGCGCAGGCGCCGTCGTTCAGGCCCGAGGCGTTGCCCGCCGTGATGGAGAAGCCGGGGATCTCGGGATGCATCGGCGGCAGGGCCGCCAGCTTCTCGGGGGTGGTGTCGCGTCGAGGGTGCTCGTCGGTGTCGAAGATCCGGGTCTCGCCCCGTCCGGCCGGGACCTCGACCGCGAAGATCTCCTCGCGCAGCCGTCCCTCATCGATCGCCGCGATCGCGCGGCGATGCGAGTGATAGGCCCAGTCGTCCATTTCCTCGCGGGTGACGTCGCAACGCTGCGCCGTGTTCCAACCCACCGTGATCGACATGTCCATCGCGGGAGCGTCGGGCGTCTCGGGATGCGACGGTGAGAGCCAGGGCTGCACCCCCGAGTAGGCGCCCGGGAGCTTGCGGAACACCTGGGGCGATTGCGTGATGCTCTCGGTACCCCCGGCGATCACAACCCGGTCCATGCCCGCTCGGATGTTGGCGGCCGCGGTCTGCACCGCGGCCATACCGGAGGCGCAGTGGCGGTTGTGTGCCATCCCGGGAACGTCGGTGAGGCCGAGCTCCACCGCCACGTAGCGGGCGATGTCACCGCCGCCCTGGAGCACCTCGCCGAGCACGATGTCGTCGAGATCCTCCGCCGAGACACCCGAGCGCTTCAGCGCCTGCTCGACCGCGAGTCGACCCAGCTCGAACGCGCTGAGGCCGGCCAGCGACCCTCGGCGTGCGGTCCCGATCGGGGTCCGGGCGGCAGCGACGATGACGGCATCACCCACGAGACTGCTCCTTGTCCTGTCAGCGACGCCGTCGGAACGGGAACCCGGCGGCGGGCGTCGACTCGCAACCCTACCCTGACACTCGCGTCAGGTCGCTCGGGCTACGTTCGCGCCGTGCCGCAATGGGGCGACCTGCAAGTCGACCAGCTCCGCTTCATGGCGGGCGAGCATCCCGACGGCGTCGCGTACCGCAACCTCGACGCTGGCCGGGCCATCACGTTCCGAGACTGGGACGACGAGTCGAACTCGTTGGCCCGCGGGCTGGTTGCGCTCGGCGTGATGGCGGGCGAACGGGTCTCGATCTACCTGCCCGGCGACGAGGTGCTGCGCTGGATCGTCGCGTACGCCGCGATCCACAAGGCCGGTGCGGTCGCCGTCCCGACGAACACCCGCCTGTCCGAGCCGGAACTCGCCGCGATCCTCAGCCACGCCGAGGTCGCTGCGGTCCTGACCGACGAGGCGTTGCTGCCGGGCGTGCTGGCCGTCCGCGACCGGGTTCCGACCCTGCGCGACATCGTCTCCACCGGCGGGACCGGTCCGGGCGTCGTGACCTGGACCAGTGTCGAAGCCGTCGACCGGGACGCCTTCCAGGTGCCGCGCGACGCCACTGACCTCGCCGACGTGATGTACACCTCGGGGACCACGGGGCTTCCGAAGGGCATCGCGGTTCGGCACGGGACGCTCGCGATGATCCCGAACTGCGAGCCCGCGTGGACCGGTCGCGGCTGGATTCACGGCGCCCCGATGTTCACGTTCGCCGGGATCTCGTTCATCTACAACCCGATGAAGATGGGACTGGCGGGCTTCTATCAGCCGCGCTTCGACGCCGGCCGGTGGCTCGACTACGTGGAGCGGGAGCGACCCGCGTTCTGCATGCTGGTCCCCGCGTTCGCAGAGCTGATCGTCGCCCATCCCGACGTTGAGCGCCGCGACCTGTCCAGCCTCGAGCAGGTCTCGGTCGGGAGCGCCCCCTTGGCACCCAAGACCCAGCTCGCGCTCATCGAGCGCCTTCCCAACGCGTCGGTTGGGAACTCCTACGGGATGACCGAAGCGGGGCCGGCCTTCATCGTCATGCCGAAGGAGGAGATCCGCAACCGCATCGGCTCGGTCGGCAAGCCCATCGGCCCGATGCAGATCAAGGTGGTCGACGACGACGGCGTCGAGCTCCCCGCCCGCGGGGTTGGCGAGCTGCTCATGCGCATGCCCGGCAAGCAACGCGAGTACTACAAGAACGACGAAGCCACCGCGGCGACCTGGACCGAGGACGGCTGGCTCCGGAGCGGAGACCTCGCGTACCTCGACGAGGACGGGTTCCTCTTCATCTGTGGGCGCAAGAAGGACATGATCATCCGCGGCGGCAACAACATCTACGCCACCGACGTCGAAGCCGTACTGCTCGAACACCCTGACGTCCGCGAGGCCGCGGTGACCGGGGTGCCCCACCCGGTCCTGGGAGAAGACGTCGCCGCCTGGGTGGTGCGCCGGCCCGCCAGCCCGCTCACCGTCGACGAGCTGCAGTCGTTCGTCGCCGAGCGGCTCGCCGACTACAAACGGCCCCGCCAGGTCTGGTTCGTCGACGAGCTCCCTCGGAACGCGACCGGCAAGGTGATGAAACACAAGCTGGTCGCCCCGCCCGTCTGACGGCCAGCCGTACTGGCCCCAGGGGGTCAGCGCGCCGCGAGGCTCCGCTAACGTCCGCGCGACACCAGGAGGTGCGACGGTGGCACTCACCGAACTGAAGGGCCAGACGACCGGGACCCAGAAGGTCGCGATCGAGCGCGGACCGGTGCGAGTGTTCGCCGAGGCGCTCGGCGATCCCGACGACGCGTACGGAACGGACGATGCTCCGGTCCCCCCGACCTTTCCGTTCGTGATGTCCTACTGGGGATCGCTCGGTACGGGCGGCGCGGCCGGGCTCCCGATCGAACGCCTGCGCGGGGAGGGGCGCGCCATCCTGCACGGTGAGCAGGCGTTCGAGTACCGACGCTGGCCACGGGTCGGTGATGTGCTGGAAGGCACGACCGTCGTCACCGACGTCTACGAGAAGGAACGCTCGAACGGCGGGAAGCTCGAGTTCTACGTGACCGAGACCGACTGGCAGGACGCCACGACGCACGAGCCGGTCGTGAAGGCGATCTTCACGCTCGTCATCAACGTGCGTCCCCCCAAGACCGACTCGTAGCGCCCGGATCGGCCCAGCCCAGTGCGGGGCGGGATCCTTGCCCGCCGGGCTCCCGCCCGCTCCCCTCTCCACCCGAGGCGACTCCCGTTCCCCGGGTGCGGGGCGACCCTCGCGTCCCGGGACGATCGGCGCCTGTGCGAACATGCGCCCCATGTCGGTCTTCAACCACGTCGGCCAGTGCGTGACGAACCTGGCCCGTACCCGCCGGTTCTACGAGGCGGCGTTCGGGTTCGAGTTCTGGCGCGAGATCAGCCCTCCCGACTCGCCGTCGGACCAGCTGCTCCGCCTCAACCCGCCGATCGGGATGACCGCGTGCTACCTCCGTCGCGACGGCCTCATCCTCGAGCTACTCGAGTTCTCCGGTGAGGGGGCCCGCCCCGGGCAGGCTCGCCCACGGACCATGAACGAACCCGGCCTGACCCACATCTCGCTGTCGGTCGACGACATCGACGCGGCCTGCGAGCAGGTCGAGCGCTACGGCGGCAAGGTGCTGGAAGATACCAACATCGGTTTCGGGATCTTCGTGCGCGACCCGGAGGGCCAGCTCATCGAGCTGTTGCCTCAGGCGTACCGCGAGTCGCTCGACGAGTGAGCATGTCCAAACTCGTCCACACCCTGACCCTCGGCGACGTGCTCCGCGAGCACGCGCGGAGCCGCCCCTCCCGCACCGGCGCCGTCGACGGCGACGAGCGGCTCACCTACGCGGCGCTCGACGGTCGCGTGAACCGTCTGAGTAGCGCGTTCGCCGCAGCCGGGGTCGACGCCGGCGAGCGCGTGGTCTGGATGGGGCAGAACTCGTTTCGAGTGCTCGAGGTGCTCCTCGCCGCCGCCAAGCTCGGCGCGCTGTTCTGCCCGCTGAACTGGCGTCAGAGCCCCGAGGAGCTGGCCTTTGTCGTCGACGACCTCGCGCCGCGGGTGGTCGTGTGGCAAGACGAGGAGGTGGGCGTCGTCACCGCCGCGACACGGCGCCGGGTTCGTGCCGAGCCCCGGTGGGTCCGCCACGACGGTGACGGGCCCGACGGCTACGAGGCGTGGCTGAGCAACTCCGTCGAGGTCGACCCCGAGCGGTCCGTCGACCCGGCGTCACCGGTGTTGGTCATCTACACCGCCGCGTTCCACGGCCAGCCCAATGGAGCGATGCTCAGCCACACCGCCTGCATCGACCAGGGGCTCGTCTACGGCCACTTCACCGGCGCGACCCCCGAGGACGTGTATCTCAATAGCGGACCGCTGTTCCATCTCGGCACGCTCATGCACACCCTCGCCACGTTCGTCGCCGGCGGCACGAACGTGTTCGTGCGCCGGGTCGACCCTGAGCAGCTCTGCCAGGCGATCGAGCGGGAGGGCTGCACCGGCGCGTTCATCGTCGGCCCGACCCGAGACCAGGTTCTCACGGCCCGCGCCGCAGGCGGCTACGACCTGTCGAGTCTGCGGACGCCCCGGGGCAGCTCCGCCTGGGACGCGGTGACCAGCCCCGACCCGAGCGCCTGGGCTGCCCGCCCCGGCGGGTACGGCCAAACCGAGCTGGTCGGCATGGCGACCTACACCTGCCTCGCGGTCGACGCGGAGGGGACCCACGGTCGACCGTCACCCCTGGTCCAGATCCGTATCGTCGACGACGAGGACCGCGAGGTGCCGCCCGGCGAGGTCGGCGAGCTCGTGGCTCGGGGACCGACCGTGATGTGCGGGTACTGGAACCGGCCGGAGGAGAACGCCCGTCGACACCGGAACGGCTGGCATCACACCCGCGACCTCGGCCGGCGCGAGGCGGACGGCTCGATCACCTTCATCGGACCGAAGACGCGCCTGATCAAGTCCGCGGCCGAGAACGTCTACCCGGCCGAGGTCGAGCGCTGCGTCGCCAGCCATCCCGGGGTCGCGGAGTGCGCGGTGATCGGCGTCCCCGACCCGATCTGGGTGCAGAGCGTCAAGGCGATCGTCGTCGCACACGACGAGACGGCGGTGAGCGCTGACGACATCATCGAGCACTGCCGATCCCGCATCGCCGGGTACAAGAAGCCGCGTACTGTCGAGTTCGTGGACGAGCTCCCCCGGTCGGGCTTCGCGGTCGATTACGAGACGCTCGACGAGCGATTCGGTGGTGGCAACTACCCTGGCGGGCGGACCCGCAGCGCATGAGCCGCCCCTTCCCCACCGGCGCGTTCCGCCGTCGCATCCGGACCGTCGTCGAGACACCCGACGTCGTGGCCGGCGGCCTCGAGGACGACTTCCACTACTTCCAGGTGCGGGTACACCACGACGGCGAGCGGGTCCTCGACGTGGACGCCCAGTCGAGACGCTGGCCCTGGAGCACCTGTCCGAGCGCGGCCGAGCCGCTGCGGTCGCTGGCCGGGATGCCGTTGTCGTTGCGGTGCATGGCGGTCGGCGACTGGAGCGACCCGCGTCTCAACTGCACCCACATGTTCGACCTGGCCGGCCTGGCCGTCGCGCACGCGGCGCGGGGCGGCCCGCCGGGCACGGTGCGCCAGTACGACGTGGAGATCCCGGCTGGCGCGCAGGCCGGCGGCCTGACCGACGTCTCGGTGGTACGGGACGGTGCGCTGCGGTTGCGCTGGACGCTCGACGGGCGCGCCTGCGTCGCACCGCCTCCGTACTCGACCGTGCCCTGGCGGGGCGGGTTCCTGCGCTGGGCCGACGAGCACCTGGCGCCCGACGATGCGGAGGCCGCGATCGTGCTGCGGCGAGCCTGCGACATCGGGATGGGACGCGGCATGGACCTCGACGCGATTCCTCGCGCCCTCGACGCGCTCGGCGCCCAGGGGGCGGTCTGTCACACCATGCAGCCGGGATTCGTGGAGGTTGCGCTTCGCAACCGCGGGACCATCCGCGACTGGGACCCCGACCCCGACCAGCTACTGGCCGAGGGCCCCTGAGGCTCAGGCCTCCAGCGCGACGAGATCCGCGAAGCGTCGCAGCCCGTCGACGGCCTCGCGGGAACGCGCCCACGGCGACACGATGAGCCGAGTGACGCCCAACTCCTCCCAGTGGGCGACGTCGTCGCGCGACTCCACCGGGCCGCCCAGGCAGCATTGAAAGTCCTCGCCGTCCCGTCCGGCCTCGGCGCGCAGCGAGCGCAGCTGGTCGAGTTGGCGGGCGGCGCTCTCGAAGTCGTGACCCATACCGATCCAGCCGTCCCCGTGGCGTGCGGCGCGTCGGAGCGCGGCGGTGCTCTCCCCGCCGACCAGGATCGGCGGCCAGGGACGCTGGAGGGGTTTGGGCTCGAAGACGACCCCGTCGAACGAGAAGAACTCGCCGTGGTGGGACACCTCGGCCTCGGTCCAGAGCCGCTTGCAGACCGTGAGGGCCTCGTCGACTCGCCGGCCGCGGCTGTGAAAGTCGAGCTCGGTGGCTACCCATTCTTCCTCGAGCCAGCTGGCGCCGACCCCGAACTCGAAGCGGCCGCCCGAGACGAGATCGAGCGTCTGCGCGGCACGAGCGGGGACGAACGGATGGCGCAAGCCGAGGTTGTAGACGTGGGTCCCGAGCCGGACCCGCTCGGTCTGGCCGGCGAGGAAGCCCAGATAGGTGAAGGCGTCGAAGATCGGTGTCGTGGGTGGCACCGGCGGGTGCGCTTCCCCCGGATGCGGAGATCGGCTCATCTGGGTCGTGAAGACGAGGTGCTCGGGCAGCCACACCGACTCGTAGCCCAGCCGCTCCGCCTCGAGCGTGCACTCCACGAAGAACACCGGGTTCAGGCGCCCTAACGCGATGCCGAACCGCATCCGATGCCCCGATCCGCTCGACGTCTGGTCATGGCGTGTAGGTGACGTAGCCGCCGTCGGGCCGACCGTGCCAGCCCCCGGCGGCCAGGTTGCCGCCGTCGACATGGATCGTGGTCCCGGTGACGAAGCGGCTGAGGTCGCTGGCCAGAAACACCGCCGCGCCCGCCACGTCGTCGACGTCGCCGGCGACCGGCAGCGGGGTGTGAACGCCGACCGGCCCGACTCCGGGAGTCGGGATGACATCCGGCGCGATGCAGTTGACACGGATGCGACGCGGGCCGAGCTCGAGCGCCAGGCTCTTGGTGAGGTTCGCGACCGCCGCCTTCATGGCCGAGTACACCGCGTAGCCGGGCGCGGCCCGGTGCGCTTCGATGGACGTCAGGTTCACGATCGAGCCGCCCCGCCCGCCCATCGCGGCGACGGTCGGGCGAATGAAGTTCGTGACACTCCCGAAGTTCTCGCGCACTAGGGCATCTTGGCCCTTGGCCGAGACACTGAGGAAGTCGGCGCCGAAGCCCCCGCCCGCGTTGTTGACCAGGATGTCCACGCCGCCAAACTCCCGGGTGGCGGTGGCGACAAAGCCCACGCATGCCTCCTCGTCCCGGACGTCGAGCTCGGCGGCCACCACCCGCCGCCCGGCCGCCTCCACCCCGTCGGCGGTCGCATCCAGGTTCGCGACGTCACGGTCGCAGAGCGCGACGTGGGCGCCGAAGCGGGCGAAGGCGAGGGCGATGGCCTCGCCGATGCCGACCGCAGCCCCCGTGACCACGGCGACCCGGTCCGTGAGCAAGCACGCTGCCGGGTCGAGGGCCACGGCGCCGGACGTTAGCCCTCACCTGACGGTAGCGTCAGACTCGTGACGTACTCACTCGAAGACAAGAAAGTGCTCGTGACCGGCGCGTCGTCGGGGATCGGCGCGGCGCTCGCCGAGGGATTCGCGCGGCGCGGCGCCGTGGTCGGGATCTGCGCCCGACGCGCCGACCGGCTCGAGTCGACCCTGGCCCGCCTGCGAGAGCATTCCCCGGCGTCGCGGGCCTGGACCATCGACCTCGCCGACCTCGACGGCATCGCCGGCTTCGCCGAGACCGCGACCCGGGATCTCGGCGGCATCGACGTGCTGGTCAACAACGCGGGCATCCCGAAGCGGCGTGACGTGACTCGCCTGTCGCCCGACGAGGTCGAGGCCGTGATGCGGATCAACTACTTCTCACCCGTCCGCTTGACCCTCGCGCTGCTCCCGACGCTGATCGAGCGCGGGGGCCGAATCATCAATATCTCGTCCGTCGCGGCGCGGTTGGGACCGCCGATCGAGGGCGCCTACGGGGCGACGAAAGCCGCGATCACCGCCTTTTCGGAATCGATGGCGGTCGACCTCCGGGATACCGACGTGCAGGTACACGTCGTCAATCCGGGGGTGCTCGACACCGAGCTGTTCCACCTGCCGGACAACGAGTCGGGCTTCCACGACTCGGTCGAGATGCTGCCCGTCGACGCCATCGTCGAGCCGGTGCTGGCCCAGTTGGACGCGGGCACCTTCGAGTCGTACGTCCCCGACTGGTTCGGCGACGTCGTCTCGGGCAAGTTCCGCGACCCGAACGCCTTCATCACGGGTACGAAGGACTACGCCCGATCCCAGACCCGCTAGGTCGAGCCCTCGCCGGCGGGGCCGTGGTCGGCCACGTAGCCAGAGGTGCGACACGCGGCGGCGTCGCTCGCCCGGGGCGTCGACGCGGCACCCGCCAGCGAGTCGCCCACGACGAGGACACCGAGGGTCAGGACGACGAGGGCGGCGCGGCGCCCCAGGATCACTCGAGCAGGTCGGGCTGCTCGCGCACGATCATCGCGTAGAGGGGCGCGAAGCTGAACCAACCCGCGAGATGCGAACCGACCTGAGTGGAGGTGAGCTCCGCCATCTCGGGTGAGATCAGCACCGGCGAGCCGGCGGCCTCCGCGAGGAGCTGCGCCTGACACGAGCGCTCCATCGTGATGAACCACCACACGGCCTCGTCGACCGAGTGACCCACGGTGAGCAGCCCGTGATTGCGGAGGACCACGGCCTTGTGGTCGCCGAGGGCGTGCGCGATGCGCTTGCCTTCCTCGAGGTCGAGCACCACGCCGGTGTAGTCGTCGAAGAGCGAGTGGTCGTCGTAGAACGCGCAGGCGTCCTGCGTGATCGGGTCGAGGAGACGACCGAGCGTCGACCAGGCCTTGCCGTGCAACGAGTGCGAGTGGGCGGCGGCGATCGCGTCGGGGCGGGCCTCGTGCACCTGGGAGTGGATCGCGAACGCGGCGCGGTTGACTGCGGCGTTGCCCTCGACCACCTCACCGTCGCGGTTCACGAGCACCAGGTCCGAGACCCTGATGTGGCGGAAGTTCATGCCGAACGGGTTCACCCAGAAATGGTCGAGCCGCTCGGGGTCACGCGCCGTGATGTGCCCGGCGACGCCCTCGTCGAAGCCAAACTTGCCGAACAGTCGAAACCCCGCGGCGAGGCGCTGCTTGCGGTGCTGGCGCTCCTCCTCGAAGGACTCGAACTTCGGAAGGTAGCCGTCGCCGTGCAACAGATCCTGGAGGTCAGTCTCGGTCGTGGCCATGTGGTCCTCCGTTCGGCATGCGGTCGTTCAGCACGCGGCGCAACTCGATCGTAGCGGTCGTCGCGACCGAGCGGTCACGTCAGCCGGCCGCCCAGGCCGGTCCGCGCGCCGGCGAGCACTCGCGGAACGCCTCGCACCAGGGTGGCGGTGCCCCGCCGCGTCGGCCAGGTCGTAGCGGCGCCACGCGTCGCCGACTTTCACGTCGGCGACGAGCCCCGAGGCGAGCGCATGGAAGTGGAGGAACGGTGCGGTCCCAAGCGTGAACCAGCGGAGCCCGCGGTCCGTCAGGGTGTCGAACGCGCGGAGCGCCTCGACGGACTCGAGATCGGAGGCCCGGACCCGGGCCACCGGCTACGCCGCGTCGGCGGGCAGCCCGACCGTCTTGAGCTCGAGGTACTCCTCGAACCCGGCGACGCCGTGCTCCCGGCCGATCCCGCTCTCCTTGTACCCGCCGAAGGGTGAGTCGGCGCCGAACCACTGGCCGCCGTTGACGGCGATGGTGCCGGTCCGGATTCGCGAGGCGACGGCCAGCGCGCGCTCGAGCGAGCCGCCGTTCACGGCCCCGGAGAGCCCGTAGCGGGAGTTGTTGGCGATCCGCACCGCGTCATCGTCGTCCTGGTAGCGCAGCACGGCGAGAACGGGACCGAAGATCTCCTCTTGGGCGATGGTCGCGTCCGGGTCGACGTCGACGAACAGCGTCGGCTCGACGAAGTATCCCTTCGGGAGGTGCGCTGGCACACCGCCGCCGACGAGCAGGCGCGCGCCTTCGGCCTTGCCCTTCTCGATGTAGCCGAGGACCCGGTCGCGCTGGCGGGCGTTGATCAGCGGCCCCATGAGGTTCCCCGCGTCGGTCGGATCTCCGTATGGAAAGCCCTCGAATGCGGCTTTGAGCAGGTCGACGGCTTCGTCGTAGCGCGACGCGGGGACGAGCATGCGCGTGGTGATCGCGCATCCCTGTCCGGCGTGGATGCAGGTCATCGACCCGGACGGCACCGCCGACGCGAAGTCCGCATCGTCGAGCACGATGTTGGCCGACTTGCCGCCCAGCTCGAGGAAGACCTTCTTCAGGGTCTCGGCTCCTCGGGCCATGATCCGCTTCCCGGTTCCGGACGACCCGGTGAAGCTGACCATGTCCACGCGGGGGTCGGCGGTGAGGAACTCCCCCACCTCGGCCTTGTCGCCCGACGTGACGATGTTGAGCACGCCCGGCGGCAGGTCGGTCTGCTCGGCGGCGATCTTGCCGATGCCGGTGGCGCTCCAGGGGGTGTCGGGGGCCGGCTTCAGGACGACGGTGTTGCCGGCCGCGAGCGCTGGTCCGAGCTTCGAGAGGTTGAGCATGAACGGGAAGTTCCACGGTGTGATCGCGCCGACGACGCCGATCGGCTCCTTGTAGACGCGTCGAGCGCTCCGCTGGCCCATGAACTCGCAGATCGGCAGGTCCTCTTCCCATGCGTAGGCGTCGATCTGGTCGATGTCCCACTGCAGGTCGTCGATGCAGGAGTCGAGCTGGATCGCGTAGGTGAGGACGATCGGCGATCCCACTTCGGCCACGATCTGGCCCCGGAGTGTTTCGCGCTCGTTGGCGAGGGCGTCCTTGAGCTGCTGGAGACAGCGGCGGCGCAGCGACCGGTCGGTGGACCATTCGGTCTCGTCGAAGGCGCGCCGGGCCGCTCCGATGGCCCGGTCCATGTCGGCGGGCCCGGCGTCGGCCACCTGCCCGATGACCTCCTCGGTGGCCGGGTTGATGTTCGCGAACGTCGCTCCCGACGCAGCGTCGGCGAGTTTCCCGTCGATGAGCATCCTCGGCTCGGCATCGAAGTCGGCCATTTGTCCCTCGCTTGGTCCGGTGGATGATCCCGTCGTGGCGGGAGCGTACCGCTATGTTCCGGCTGTGCGGATCGCCGCGCTCGACCTCGGCACCAACTCGTTCCACCTGTTGATCGCCGACGTGCAGCCCGACGGCCACTTCGAGGCGCTGACCCGCGACAAGGCCATGATCCGCCTCGGCGACGTGGTCGCTCGGAAGGGGCGGATCACGACCGCGGCGGCTGACGTCGCGGTCCAGACCGTGCGCCATTTCAAGCGGCTCGCCGACGCCGCGGGCGCGACGGAGACGCACGCTTGCGCCACGAGCGCCATCCGTCAGGCGGCGAACGGCGACGCGGTGGTCGACCGGATCGAGGCGGAGGCGGGGGTCGCGGTCGAGGTGATCAGCGGTCGGCGGGAGGCCGAGCTCATCTTCGGTGCGATCCGGGCCAGCGTGCTCTTGGACCCCGCGCCGGCGCTGTGCTTCGACCTCGGCGGCGGCAGCCTCGAGGTGATGGTCGGCGACGCGGCCGGCCTGCGGTATTCAGCGAGCGAGAACCTCGGGGTCGGGCGGCTGACCGCCGATCTTGTCGGCAGCGATCCGCTCTCGAAAGAGGACCGCCGGGTGTTGCAGTCACACATCACCCGGGTGCTCGCCCCGGTGGCCGCCGAGGTGGCGGCGTTCGCACCTCGCCTGGTGGTCGGGAGCAGTGGCACGCTGCTCGACATCGCCCACATGGCGGCCGCCCGACGCACGACCGACGTGCCGGTGTCGCTCAACCAGCTGCGATTCACGCGCGCCGAGTTCCTTGCGCTGCACAAGCAGATCCTGGCGTCGAAGGCCAGCGACCGGCTCCGTCTCGACGGTCTCGAAGCGCGCCGGGTCGACCTGATCCCGGCCGGGTCCCTCGTCCTGGCGACTGCGATGGACCTGTTCGGCTTCGACGAGATGACGGTGAGCGAGTGGGCGCTCCGGGAAGGAATCGTGCTCGACGTCATCGGGCACCATGATCCCGACGACTGGTCGGAGGATCCCCGCGCCATTCGCCGCGCGTCCGTGCAGGGCTTCGCGCGCCGGTGCAATTGGTCGGAGGGGCACGGGCGCCAGGTCGCGCGCCTAGCGCTCGAGCTGTTCGATCAGACCGAGTCGCTGCACGGGCTCGGAGCGGAGGACCGCGAGCTCCTCGAGTACGCGGCGTTGCTCCACGACGTCGGGGAGCACGTCTCGACGACCGGCCACCACAAGCACGGGGCGTACCTGATCCGCCACGCGCAACTCCGGGGATTTACGCCCGAGGATGTGCAGCTGCTCGCCGCGCTGGCGCGCTGGCACCGGCGGGGCGAGCCCAAGCTGGGCGACGACTTCGACATGGTCGATCGCGTGCGTCTGCGAACGCTGGCGTCATTGCTTCGGCTGGCAGACGGTTTGGACCGCAGCCGCAGCGAGGCGGTCGACCATCTCGACGTCTCGATCGGCCCGTCGCTCGTCGTGATCCGCCTTCGCTCGTCACGAGACATGGAGCTTGAGCTCTGGGGTGCTCGACGCAAGCTCGAACTGTTCGAGAAGGTCTTCGAACGGGACGTCGAGTTCACGACCCACCCGGCCGGCTCGGCCCGTCCCGGATCGTCCGGCGTGGATCAGGACGGCCCGGTCACCGTCTGATCGATGATGGCGGCCGTCGTCTCGATCAGGGCGTCAGCCGTCACGCCGAGGTCCTCGATCTCGCGATGGAAGGCCGCGAGCCGTTCGGTCATCGCCACCATCGCCGACGCGGCCGCGATCGGGGACATCGAGGGACTGACGCGCCCGGCGCGTTGTGACTCGGCGATGCGCTTCGCGAGGCCCTCCAAGATGGGCATGAGCGAGGCGTTGCGGACCGCACGGAATCGCTGGTCGCCTTCTTGGGCGGCCAGGTTCCGGGTGCGGAGCACCCCGCGGTGAGTGTCCCAGGAGGCGACGAACAGCTCGATCATGCGACGCGCCGACGTGGTGGTCCAGGGCTCGGCGAGCATCTGCGTGATCGGGACGAGATCCTCGGCAACGTCTTCGGCGAGGGCGAGCACTGCGTCCTCGACGTCGCGGAAGTACTGGTAGAAGGTCGCCGGTGACGTGCCGACGTCGCGGGCGATCTCGACGACTCGGAGGTCGCGGATGCCCGAGGTCTCGAGGAGCGACGAGGTCGCGTCGAGGAATCGCCGTCGGGTTTGGAGCCCTCGCCGTCCGAGGGGGCGCCCGTCGAGCGCGATCGATTCGGCGGTCACGCCTGCGTACCGTACTGGCGCGTCATCCGAGCGCGCCGGCCTCCCGGAGCTTGGCGGTCTGGGCGGTGTCGTAGCCCAGGACCGCGCGGAGCACCTCGTCGGTGTGTTCACCCACCTTCGGGGCCCGGGTCGGAGTGGGGAGGCCCTCGCCCGCCACGTTGACCGGCAATGGGATCTCATCGGCGCCGAGACGAGCCGCGGGGATCCAGGGGAAGCGGTCCTGGAACTGTGGATCTTGGGCGATCGTCTTCGAGGTGTTCACCGGCGCGATCGGCGTGTTGACCTCGCTGCCGAAAGCGATCCATTGTTTGGAGGTTCGGGTCCGGAAGATGTCGCGCAGCTCGGCTTGCAGCTCTCGGTTGTTGCGCGCGTGGTCGGCGTACTCCTCGCCCGGCCAGCGTTCGAACAGGTCGGGTCGGCCGACCGCGTCACAGAAGTTTTTCCAGAAGGCCCGCTCGGATGCCATGAAGAGGATGTGGCCGTCCGCCGAGTCGTACATCTGGTAGCGGACGCCCTCCTTCATGCCGGCCGTCCCGGGGGCCCGCCGTTCGTAGTCGTCGCTGGCGTTGCCGGTGACCTCGGATTGCGGTCGCTCGTAGGCGCGCCACGTCTCGATGCGATACCAGTCCATGTAGGCGGCGGCGTCGGACTGGGCGAGTTCCATCGCCGAGCCCGCACCCGTCTTGCGGGCTTGGGTGATGCCGGCGAGGACGGCCAGCGCCCCGAGGAGCGGGCCGGCGTGGATGCCCATCGAGGGATGCTCGGGCAGGTAGCAGAACCCCTCGTCGTCGTAGGCGGCCGGGACGAGGCCAGCCCAGGTGTCGAAGGCGATCCCGTGCGCAGGCAGGTTCCGGTAGGGGCCGGTGGCCCCGTACCCGGAGATGGAGCAGAACACGATGCGCGGGTTCACCTCGCGCAACTGCTCGAACCCGAGGCCGCGTTTGGCGAGCGCGCCAGGGCGCATCGCCTCGACGACCGCGTCGGCGCCGCGGACGAGGTCGAGGTAGACCTCGACGCCTTCGGGTGTGCGCAGGTCGAGGGTGATGCTGCGCTTGCCCCGATGGATATGGAGGTGCAGCAGCGACTCTCCCTCCACGATCGGCCACGTCATGCGACGGATGTAGTCACCCTGGGGCGGCTCGACCTTGATGACATCGGCGCCGAGGTCGGCGAGGAACGACGTGAGCTCGCCCGGACCGAGCAACGAGCTCTCGATCACGCGGACGCCGGTCAGTAGACCGCGGTCGGGGGCGCTCACAGCGAGTCCCCGGCGGAGAGGTCCGTCGTGGGGTGGGGCGTCATGAGCTCCTCCCGCCAGTCGGTGAGATAGTCGCAGGCGCGCGCTCGCCACTGGGCGATGCGGTCGTCGGTACCCTCGACGCTGGCCTGTTGCAGCTCGCAATGTGATGCCGGGTCGGTGGCCCAGATGGTGAGCACCTCTCGGTCAGTCAGGAGCACCTCGTAGAGGCCGACGACGGTGTGTCCGTAATCAGCGAGGACGGGTTGCCACTGGCCGCGGACTGCGCCGAGGTAGTCGAGGGCCGCTCCGGCCCGGCATCGCGAGAGCTCGTGGACGAACAGCGGTGCGTGCACCTCGCGCGCCCGGAGCTCGGCGAGCGACGGGCAGCCGGGCGCGCCGGCGAGGACGCGGTCGAACCCGCTGGTGCGGAGCTCGAGGGCGCGTCGCCACCACGCTTCGAGCTCGGGGGTTCGGGTCCGGCGCAGATTGGTCCGCTCCATCAGCCGCCGCCAGCCCTCCCACCCGTCGACGCACTCCCAGAGGTTCACCACCTGGGGCCAGCGTCCGGTCGAGCCCATCGTGTACCAGGTGCCCACCAGCTCGAGGGTGCCACCGGACGCGTCGCCCGCGCCGCGCTCGACGGTGTGCTCCATGTAAGGCATCGCGCCCTCACCGACAATGTCGATGTACTCGTGGAGATACACGTTGCGGGTCGACACCGGGCGGGATCGTACCCGAGGTCTCCTGACGCGCGGCACGAGACCGGCCGGGTGCGGGCTGGGCGCGCGACGATGAGCGCGTGGCTGTGCACGCCGTCCCCGATCTCTCGGGGCGCATCGTGGTGCTGGTCGGGCCCGGCGTGGTGGAGGCGGGCGCGATCGCCGAGCTGCGAGCGTTCGCTGCGGCGGGTGACCTCGGGGTGGCCAACACCTGGGGCGCCAAAGGCGTGTTCGCCTGGGACAGCCCCCACCATCTCGGCACCTGCGGTCTCCAGGCGCGCGATTTCGAGCTGCTCGGGTTCGGCGAGGCAGACACCATCGTCGCCGTCGGCCTCGACGAGGACGAGTCGCCACGAGCCCGGATCGCCCTGGCCCCCGTGGTCGATCTCGAGCCCGCCGCGCTCGGGTCGGCGCTCGGGCGGGTGGTCCGCACCGGGACACGGGTGCCGAACCAGCTGTATGCACGTCTCGCCGCCGTCGCGCAACCGGGCTACGTCGACGACAAGGTGCCGCTCCACCCGGCGCGGGTCGTCGCGGAGCTCGGCGCGGCGCTCCCCAGCGGCGGTTTCCTCGCCGCCGAGCCGGGTCTGGCTGGCTTGTGGGTGGCGCGGACGTTCCCGACGCCCGCGCTCGAGCCCGGCGCGCCGCGCCGGGTGGTCATCCCCGCCCGCCGCGAGCCCGGGCAAGCGCTGCGCCGCGCGGTCGCGGCGGCACGCCGCGGTCGTCCGTCCCTCGCGGTGACCACGATCCCACTCGACGGCGCGACCGCGGACCAGGTTGCGGCCGTGGCCGGCGACGACCTCCCGTTGGTCGTCATCGGGTGGAGCGAGGACGGACCCTCGGTTCGGGCGTCGGAGCTGGGCCCAGCCGTGGAGGCCGCGCTAGGGGCCCGCCGCCCGGCGGTCCTCGAGGTGGCGGTGTGCGCAACGGACACTCGCCTGCTCGTCGAGGCCGCGGGGGAAGTGGTGGCGTGGGGCGGGCTCTAACGTGCACCCGAGGGAGGAGAAGATGACCACGCCGCGGACGGCGATCGTGACCGGAGCGTCGTCGGGGATCGGGCGCGCCATCGCGTGTGAGCTCGGTGGCCTCGGGTGGCGCGTCGCGCTCGGGGCGCGTCGCACTGACCGGCTCGATGACGCCGCAGCCGAAGTTCGCGACGCCGGCGGCGAAGCGTTCACCCGTTACTTGGACGTCGCGGACGCCTCGTCGATCGCCGGCTTCTTCGCTGCGGCCGAAACGGCCCTCGGCGGCGTTGACGCGCTCGTGAACAACGCCGGTGTCGCAGCACCCGGCTGGCTCGAGCAGGTCTCGGTCGAGGCGATCGAGCGCGAGATCGCGACCAACCTGCTCGGACCGGTCCTCGCCAGCCGGCTCGCGGTGGCGTCGATGCGGGCCCGTCAGTCAGGCGGCGACCTGGTGTTCATCACGTCCGACGCGACGCGCCACCCGCGGCCTCGCATGGCGACCTACACGGCGACGAAGGCGGCCCTTGAGGCATTGGCGCAGGCCCTGGCCCTGGAGCTCGAAGGGTCGGGGATTCGCGCCACCACAGTCCGGGTCGGGCCCACCCTCAGCGAGTTCGGGTTCGGCTGGCCGATGGACGATCTCGAGGACCTCATGGGGTACTGGCCCCGGTTCGGGCTCCAACGCCACGCCGGTGTGCTCGACGTGTCCGCGGTCGCCCAGGCGGTCGTCGCCGCGCTCACCGCGCCACCCGGCGTGCACGTCGAGATGATCGAGGTTCAGCCCGCGGCGCCGGTCGACGATCCCGGACCGGCTCGGATCGTCGAGCGTCCGACCGCCCGGTGAGGTCAGCCACCGTGCATGTAGCGGCGCACCAGTCGTCGAGACCGGTGACCAGTGTGGGCCATGATCCGCGCGTCGCTGACGCCATGCTCGGTGGCGGCGGCCACCATGCCTCGGCGCAGTGACAGGCCCCGGTAGCGGGCCGGGTCGAGCCCCGCGGCGTCGGCGGCGCGTCGAACCACCCGCGTGACCGCCTTCGGGCCGAGTCCGGCGCCGAGGTGCCCGTGGCGGTCGACGGCACGGAACGCTGGCCCGTCGCCCAGGTGTGCGGCGGCGCTCCACCGCGTCCATGCGGTCACCGCGCACAGCTCGGGCGCGGACCCGAACGGGACGAGCACCCGGCCGCGCGCCATCTCTACCCGCAGCCCGCCGGGCACGAGCCGCACCGCTTCGGCGTCGAGCTGGGCGATCTCGCCCGGACGCAGCCCGGCTCCGTAGCCGAGCAGCAACAGCGCGCGGTCGCGGCGCCCGGTGAGCGTGTCGGGCAGCCGGTCGGACATCTGGCGCAGGTCGTCGATGGCCAGGGGCGTCGTGGGCGTGGCGCGGCCCCGCTGGTGCCACTCGGCGCGCGCGATGGCCGCGCGGACCGCTCCCGCCTCGGTCGGCGACGCCCAGCCGGCGTCGAGGTGGGCCGCGCGCACAGCGGCGAGGCGACGCCGCACCGTCGCCACGCTCTGGAGGCGACCGACGTCGTCGAGGTACCGCGCCACGGCGTCGGGGGTGGCCGGCATCGATCCCACCGCCCGCTCGGCGCACCAGGCGTCGAAGGACACCCAGTCGGCGCGGTAGGCGCGTTCGGTGGCCGGCGCTCGACGCACCCGGCGCACCCTAGCCCTGACGTCCGATAACTGGCACGGCGTTGACGGCTCCGGGTCGCCCGCCGATCCTTGGGGGCATGACCACTTCGGACACCACGTACATCGTCGACGCCGACGGCCACGTCTGTGAGCCCGCCGATCTGTGGGAGCGGGCCCTGCCGTCGCACCTACGCGACCAGGGGATCCGCCTGCGCTGGAACGAGGCCACCGGGTACGACGAGTGCCTCGTCGAGGACCGGCTGGCCACCGACCGGGGGCTGGTCGGGCTCGGCAACGCCGGGGAGTCCTTCGACGACTTCGGCCGCGGCCGCCACTACGAGGACCTGAACCCGGCGGGCTTCGACGCCGCCGAGCGGGTCAAGGTCCTCGACTCCGAGGGGATCGACCTCTCGGTGATCTACCCCGGGCTCGGCTTGAAACTCGGCGGGATCCGCGACCCGGAGCTCGCCACCTGGTCGTGTCGCGTCTACAACGACTGGCTGGCGGAATGGACGGCGACCGCACCAGCGCGCCTCCGCGGCGTCGGCGCGCTCCCCATGCAGGACCCGGCCGCCGCGGCCGAGGAAGCCCATCGAATCCAGGACCTCGGGCTCGTCGGAGGATTCGCCCGCCCCAACGCCTACCTCGACCGTCCGTTCCAGCATCCCGCGTACACGCCGCTGTGGGAGGCGCTCGAGGAGCCGGGGCTGCCGTTGGCCCTGCACCCGGCGGGCCTCGCCGACATGCCCGGCGCGTCGCGGGCGCTCCTCACCCTGATGGCGCCGGGCACCCATCACGCCCTGATCCTGTTGTTCGACCAGCAGATGACCCTCTCGAACCTCACCTACGGCGGCGTGCTCGAGCACCATCCGGGGCTGAAGGTCATCGTGCTCGAGTGCGGCGGAGGCTGGATCGCGCACTGGATGGACCGCCTGAACGAGTTCGAGGAAAGCTACGGCTGGACGACCCCCACCATGTCGCTGACCCCCGAGGAGTACTTCCGGCGTCAGTGCTGGATCAGTTTCGACCCCGGTGAACGCACGGTGGGTGCCCTGGCGCCGCTGGTAGGAGGCGACCGGTTCGTGTGGGCGTCGGACTTCCCGCACAGCGACGCGCAGTACCCGGGGGTGGTCGACGAGCTCCGCGAGCACAACGAGGGACTGTCGGACTCCGCGAAAGCCGGGCTGTTCGGGCTGAATGCGCTCGACATGTACAGCCTGCCGCACCCGGCCTGAGCCGTGCCGGAGCTCGATCTCCTCATCCGCGGCGGCGAGGTCGTCGACGGCCTGCACCATCCCGCACGCCACGCCGACGTCGCCGTCCGCGACGGTCGGGTCGTCGAGGTGTCGGAACACGTCGACGGTTCGGCATCGCGGGTGCTCGACGCGGACGGGCTGCTGGTCACGCCGGGCTTCGTGGACGTCCACACCCACTACGACGCCCAGCTCCACTGGGAGCCCACCGCGTCGCCCGCGTCGTGGCACGGGGTCACCACGCTGCTGACCGGCAACTGCGGGTTCACCCTCGCCCCCTCGAAGCCCGATGACCTGGAGTGGCTGCTGTTGATGCTGAGCCGGGTCGAGGGCATGTCCGCCGACGCGTTGGCAACCGGCGTCGACTTCCACGGCGGGTCGGTCGGCGACTTTCTCGCCAACCTCGACGGTCGAGTTGCCGTCAACGTGGGAGCCAACGTCGGGCACTGCGCGCTACGACGCCACGTGATGGGCGACGAGGCATCCGAGCGCCACGCGACCGACGACGAGGTCGCCACGATGCAGCACCTGCTCCGCGAGGCGCTGCGCGACGGCGCGGTCGGATTCACCTCCTCCCAGCTCGAGCTCCACGTCGCGCACGACGGCCGGGGCGTCCCTTCGAACTACGCAGCCCCCGACGAGCTGCTCGCGCTCGCGTCGGTGCTCGCGGAGTTCGGGCGGGGCTCGATCGAGTTCATCCCCCGCTCCTTCCTGACCGGCTACGACGACGCGGACCGGGCCTTGATCCAGGGAATGGCCCGAACGTCGGGTCGTCCGGTTCACCTGAACACGTTGACGATGATGCCCCACGCTCCCGACGGCTGGCACCGCAGCCTCGAGTTCGCCCGCGACGCCCAACACGAGGGCCTCGAGCTGCACCCGATGTTCGCCAGCAACCGCCAAGGCGCGCATTTCCAGCTCGGCACCACGTTCCTCTTCGACGAGATGCCGAGTTTCCGCGACACGTTGACCCTCCGCCCGGCCGAGCGCGCGCGGCGCCTGGCTGATCCGGCGCAGCGCGACCGCATGCGCACCGAGCTCGCCGACCCGACGGGACGCTCGTTTGTGTTCGTCTGGCAGGTGCTGCGGGTCGAGCAGGTCGTGCACGACCGGAACCGACGCTGGCTCGACCGCAGCGTGAGCGACGTCGCCGACGAGCTGGGCGTCGATCCGCTCGACGCGTTCCTCGACCTCTCCCTCGACGAGGACCTCGAGACGCAGTTCGTGCTGGCCGCGCCCCCCGACGCCAAACGGCGGGCCGCGACCGAGACGATGATCCGCTCGCCGTTTGTCATGGCTGGCAGCAGCGACGGGGGGGCGCACCTCCTGTCGTTCTGCGGCGCCGACTACACGACGCGCCTCTTGACCGAGTGGGTCCCCGACGTGCTGAGCCTCGAAGACGCCGTGGCCCGCCTCACGTCGATCCCCGCCCGGGCCACCGGGCTCGCCGACCGGGGCCGGCTCAGCCCGGGCGCCGCGGCGGACGTCCTGCTCATCGATCGGGACCGCCTGGCGACGCCCGACGCGCCACGCTACGTACGCGACTTCCCGGCCGGAAGTGGCCGCTTCGTCGCCGACGCCGACGGCTATCGGGCCCTGATCGTGAACGGCGAGCTGGTCCTCGAGGACGGCACCTGGACCGGAGCGACCCCCGGCGACGTGCTGCGGGGAGGCGCCGCGCCGGGCGCGGTCACCTGACCAGCCCGATCGAGGAGCGTTCCCCCCGCGGGTCGGCGCGCCCCAGCGGTAGCCTGACCGTGAGCACCGACCGGGAGTCCGCATTATGCAGACCGACGAACTGATCATCGTAAGCGTCGACGACCACGTCGTCGAGCCACCCGACCTCTTCGAGCGCCATCTACCGGCGCGGTACCGCGACCTCGCACCCCACGTCGAGCGTCAGGGCGACGGGACCGACGTCTGGCAGTTCCACGGGCTCCAGATCCCGAATGTTGGCCTCAACGCCGTCGCGGGCCGGCCCCGCGAGGAGTACGGGATCGATCCGACCTCTTTCGACGAGCTGCGAGCGGGCTGCTTCGACGTGGAGAAGCGCGTCCTCGACATGAGCGCCAATGGCGTGCTCGGCTCGCTGAACTTTCCCTCCCTGCCCGGCTTCGCGGGCCGGCTCTTCGCCGAGCTCGAGGACAAGGACGCGGCTCGGATCCTCACCGAGGCCTACAACGACTGGCACATCGACGACTGGTGCGGCTCGGCTCCCGAGCGGTTCATCCCCCTCGCCGTACCCGCGATCTGGGACCCTGAGGTGACCGCGGCCGAGATGCGCAGGGTGGCAGCCAAGGGCTGCCGGGCCATGACGTTCCCCGAGAACCCGGTCCCGCTGGGTCTGCCCAGCCTCCACAGTGATCACTGGGATCCGGTGTGGCGCGCCGCGTCCGACACCGGGATGGTTCTGTGCATGCACATCGGGTCGTCCTCCAAGCTCGTCATCACGTCCCCCGACGCGCCGATGGACGTGATGATCGTGCTGCAGCCGATGAACATCGTGCAGTGCGCGGCCGCCCTGGTCT
>PLJD01000049.1 GCA_003140175.1 Actinomycetota bacterium | reverse complement strand
CGGGCGCCAGGGCGTTCACGCGGACGCCCTGGCGCGCCCATTGTGCGGCGAGTTCCCGCGTCATGCTGACCAGCCCGCCTTTCGACGCGGCATACCCCGCGTCGGGGATCTGACCGACCCCGACCAGCCCGAGGATCGACGCGACGTTGACGACCGAACCCTGTCCCTGGCGGGCGATGATCGAGCGGGCGACGAGCCGACATAGCTCGAACGGGGCCACGAGGTTGATCTCGACCTCCGCCCGGAAGTCGTCCGCCGATTGGTCCAGGGCCGGCTCAACGTGATTGATGCCCGCGTTGTTGACGAGGACGTCGACGCGCCCGTAGCGGGCGAGCGCGGCACTGACCAGCGCGGCGGGTCCATCGGACCGAGACAGGTCACCGGCCACCGGATGCGCGTCCACCAGTTCGCCGGCGAGCATCTCCAGCCGGTCGACACGTCGCGCGGCGAGCACAACCGACGCGCCCGCAGCAGAGAGGACCCGCGCGAAGCGGGCGCCAAGGCCGGAGCTCGCGCCCGTCACAATCGCCACGCGCTCGTCGAGACGAAACGCGGAGATCGGGTCGGGGAAGCTCATGGTCCGTCGAGACGCGGTCCGGCGGTTGGGTGCGACCCGACCGTGGTCCGAAGCCGGGCCGGCCATCGCCGGTCGGTGTGGTTCGCCCCGCGGCTCACACCCGGCGGCCCAGGAAGCAGAGCAGCGTGGTCTGCGCGTCCGCTCCGGGAGGCGGATCCACCTTCGGGCCGAACCCGCCCGAAACGCGGATCCGCTCGTCCAGTGGGGTGATCCACTCGACGGTCACCTGGACAGCGGCCGGGTCGAGTTGCTCCCCTTGACCCGTCGCCCGGGAGAGATCCCAGGTGTGCACCAACGTGTCGCTGCACAACATGCGGCCGACGAGCTGCTCGAACGACATGGGACCGAAGGGGCCCCCGACCGCCTGGCCCGCTTGGGCAGGGTCGGCGAGGGCGGCCTGCACGGCTCGGCGGGCGTCCCCCCACGCGGTGGCGAGATCCGCGTCGGGCGGAACGGGAACTGCCTCACCTCCCTCGAGTCCAGCCAGCACACGACGGTGTGTCTCCACGACATGGACGGCGACGTCGCGCGCGCTCCAGCCCTCGCACGGCGACGGAGACGACCAGCGGTCGGTGGGGCAACCCTGGACTCGGGCGGTGAACTCAGCGCTGACTCGCTCGTAGCGATCCGTGTTGTCCGACATCCGGTTGAACGTAGCGTCTGGTTGGCGTGACCCGCCGCGCCGGGTACGCGGTGTACCAACGGCCGGCGACCGAGAGCCCAAGCGACCCAGAAATCAGGGGAGGACACCAAACCGTTCAGGAGGGAAACGCTCAAGGAAGGAAGGCAGGAAGGAAGGAAGGAAGGGNNGCAGGAAGGGAAGGCAGGAAGGGAAGGAAGGAAGGAAGGAAGGAACCAAGGGGGAGAGGGCGGAGTGGAGCCCGCGGCGTGGAGGGGGGGCCAGGGCTCGGCGCGGGCCGGCGGCTCCCAGAGCGCGGCTGCGTGAGCAGCATTGCCTTGGTTTCGCTCTCGAAGTGAACGCCACCGCGCCGGATTTGATCCTTGTGGCTGTCACAGCGCCGACGCAACTCGGTTGATTCGGCGAAGCGATCGGCTGACCTGCGGTTTCGTTGGTACGCCCCCGGGGACTCGAACCCCGAACCTAGTGATTAAGAGTCACTTGCTCTAGCCAGTTGAGCTAGGGGCGCCTGGCGATCATCGTATCCGGGGCGTTCGAGTTGGCTGGGGTGGGTCACGGTACGGTGCACTCTCGTGGAGGTACTGGTCACGGGAGCGAGCGGGTTCATCGGATCCGCATTGATGCCGCGGCTGGTGGCCGCGGGTCATCGCCCGATCGCCGCCGTGCGGGGACGCGAGGTTTCGCCAGGCGTCGAAGGCATTGCGTGGGACCCCGAGACGGGCACGATGGACGCGGCCGCATTGGACGGCATCGGCGGGGTCGTACACCTGGCGGGCGCCGGAATCGCCGATCGACGCTGGACCGACAGTCGAAAGCGACTGATCTTGGAGAGCCGGACGAAGGGGACGAGCCTGCTCGTGTCGACGTTGGTCGATCTCGAGCATCCGCCGTCCGTGCTGGTCTCGGGGTCAGCGACCGGGTACTACGGCGACCGCGGCGACGAGGTGCTCACCGAGGACAGCCCGCCTGCGGAGGACTTCGCGGCGCAGGTCTGCCAGCGTTGGGAAGCGGCGGCACAGCCGGCCGCGGAGGCAGGGATCCGCCTTGTGACGGTCCGCAGCGGCATTGTGCTCGGCCGTCACGGCGGCATGCTCGGTCGGGTCTTAGCGCCGTTCCGCGTCGGGCTGGGAGGTCGCCTTGGCTCGGGTCAGCAGTACATGAGCTGGGTCTCGATCGACGACGAAGTCGCAGCGATCCTCCACGCGCTCGACCATCCATCGCTCACTGGTCCGGCGAACGTCACCGCACCGAACCCGGTCACCAACGCGGAGTTCACCACGACGTTGGGCCATGTACTGGGGAGATCTACCGTCATTCCGACGCCGGTCGCGCCGCTGCGCCTCGTGTACGGATCCGAACTCGTGACCGATCTGCTCCTCGGCGGTCAGCGAGTGCTGCCTCAGGCCCTCGAGGCGGACGGCTTCGGCTTCGCGAATCCGACCCTCGACGGGGCGCTCCGCGTGGTGCTGGGCCGTGCGAATGGCGTCTGAGGCTCCCGGTGCGAGTCTGGGTCGATACCGATGTCGGCGACAACCCCGACGACGCGGTCGCGCTGCTCGGCGCGGAGGCGCATCCTCAGGTTGAGCTCGTCGGTGTCAGCACCGTCGACGGTGACCACCAGCGTCGTGCCGCGTGTGCCCGGGCGCTCGTGTCGGCGCGGGTGACCCGGGGCGACGAACTCGGACTCGCGCGTGCGTTCAGCGACGCCCACCCGGACGCGGTACTCGCGATCGGTCCGCTCACGAACCTGGCGTCGCTCGTCGCCACCGGGGTCGCGATGCCCCCGTTGGTCGTCATGGGCGGTCTGCTCGGTACCGTCCGGCATCGCGGCGCCGGCCGGCGGGTCGAGCACAACTTCGCCCGCGACCCTCAGGCGGCGGCGAGCGTGTTGCGCGCCTGTGCGCCGGTGCTCGTGGTCCCCCTCGACGTCACCGTCTCGATGTGCCTCGACGACGCCCAGCTCCGCCGCCTGCTCGAGGTGGAACCTGCCCTCGCCGCCGAGATCGAGGTGTGGCTCGCTGGCCTGCGCCGCGCCAACGTCCCCGTGGAAGATCGCCGGGTCTGCCTCCATGACCCGTTGGCGCTCCTCGCCCTGATGGAGCCGACGCTGGTGCGGATCGAGCCTCGCGGCCTGCGCGTCGAGGCTGACGGACAGGTGGTCGAGGTCAGCTCCGCTGCCGAGCAGCACGTCGTGTGCGGGGTCGACGCGCGGCGCGCGTTTGATCGGATCGTCGGGCTCCTGGCCCAAGGCGTGGGGTGACCGAGGGGTTTCGAACCCCCGACCTCCGGGACCACAACCCGGCGCTCTAGCCAACTGAGCTACGGCCACCACGAGCTGCGACGACGCGAGCGTCATCGTGCGTGCCCGGAGCGATCGAACCTCGATCGAAGGACGAAACCGAGAGCCAAACCGTCCAGGACGCGGGTCAGATTACACGCCGAGTGCGCGGCGACCGAGGGCAAACCGCACGGCCCCGGGCCGCAGTGGTCGGCGTGGCAGCGGACCGGGTGACCAGATCCGCTGACCCAGCCAGAATGCGGCGCGCGCCCGGAGGGATTCGAACCCCCGACCAACGGATTAGAAGTCCGTCGCTCTGTCCAACTGAGCTACGGGCGCTCGATCGGTGCCGGGTCCAACAACTGTAGTGGCTGACTTAGAGATCGGGCAGCCGCAAGCTGAGGTTCGCGGCCTCGATCCCGCCGTCGATCTCGAAGATCTTGCCGGTGACGAAGCTGGACGCGTCCGACGCGAGGTAGAGGACACCGAGCGCGATGTCGTCGACCTCGCCGAGACGCCCCAAGGGTGTCTGCTCGACCATCTCGTTGCGCAGCTGCTCGTCGGTGAGCACGATCTCGAGAGCCGAGGTGGCAACCGATCCGACCGCGATCGCGTTGACCCTGACCCGCGGCGCGCAGTCGGCAGCGAGGAGGCGGGTGAGGTGCGCCAACGCCCCCTTGGCCGTTCCGTACGCGGCGTAGCCGCGGTCACGTAGTCGGCCCATGGCCGAGCTGATGTTCACGACAGCGCCGTCGCCGCTGGTCAACAGGTGGGGGAGAGCCGCCTGGGTGAGGGCGAACGCGGTCGTCACGTTGAAATGGAACGCGGCCTCGAATGCGCGCACCGTCGTGTCGGGAAAGGGGGCCGGCATCGTCCCTCCGGCGTTGTTGACCACGATGTCGATGCGCTCGAATTCGCGCATGACTTCGTCGACAAACCGGTTCAGCTGCTCGAGGTCGTTGACGTCGCCGGGAACGACCAGGACCCGCCGGCCGAGTCCCCGGATCTCCTCCGCGACCTGCTCGAGTTGCTCAGGGGTGCGGGCGGTCAGGGCGACATCGGCGCCGGCCTCGGCGAGCGCGCGGGCCGACCCGGCCCCGATCCCTCGCCCGGCACCGGTGACGAGCGCCACCCGCCCGTCCAGACGGAATCGGTCCAGCAGCACGGGCGTGACCATAACCGCCGGCCAGCGCGGCGATCGAGGGTGGACGGTAGGGTCGGCCGGGTGAGCGACGAGCCAGCCACGGTGCTCGGCGCACTGCAGTTCCTCGCGGCGGAGGGTTTCGCCGTCTCGTTCTCACTCGGGCCGGATGGCTTCCGCTGCGGGGCGTGTGGCACAGCGCATGTGCTCGAATCGGTGGAGGTCGTACGGGTCTTTCGCTTCGAAGGTCCCAGTGACCCTGAGGAAGAGGCGGTCGTCTACGCGGCGCGCTGCCCGTTCTGTGAGGCCGGCGGGACTCTCGTCTCGTCGTTCGGTCCGGGTGCGGACCCCGAGCTCGCCGACCGCCTGGTGTTGCTCGAAACCCGGTTTGAGGGTCGATAAGGGCCCACGCGAGGTACGGAGAGGCTGATGACCGACGACACCTGCACCCACCTTGGAGATCTCGCGACCGACGCGCCCCCGAGCAGCCCGGGCTGCGAGGACTGCCTCCGGATCGGATCGTCGTGGGTCCACCTGCGCCGCTGCATCGAGTGCGGTCATGTCGGCTGCTGTGACAGCTCACCGCACCGGCACGCCACCGGACACTTCCATGAGTCGAGCCATCCCCTCGTGCAGTCCTACGAGCCGGGCGAAGATTGGGTGTGGTGCTACGTCGACGAGCTCATGTTCGAGGTGCCCGACCGGGCACCGAGTCCCTCTCATCCGTAATCGGCCCAAACTCGGGTGTCGCACCCGGGCTCTGTGTCGGCTTGGCTGAGCCGGCGGCCGTGATCTGGCCAACGGGTTTGGCGAGCGATGGTGATGGCCGGCTCCGTCGCCGTGTTCGGTGAGGTCTCGCCCCGGTCACGGTGCGGCCCTGATCCCCTGCGTGCGGGCCGAGCCCGCCGCGTGCGACCCGAGCCCCGCCGCGTGCGACCCGAGCCCCGCCGCGTGCGACCCGAGCCCCGCGTCGGGTTCGCTCCCGCGCTGCTGTGCCGGCTCCTCAGCAGCGGCCCCACGGTGCGATGCCGGAGCTGTTCCAGAGTTCACGGGCCGCCAAAGCGTTCCAGTGCGGGTCGCTCCAGGCGGCCGGGGAGACGCCGAGGGCCGTGAACAGGTCGTTGTGGAGGGGGAGCATCAGCTGGAACAGGCCGCTCGCTCCGCCGCCGTTACGTGCCGCAGGGTCCCAACGCGATTCGCGGTATGCGACGTCGGTCATGCAGGACACCGTGCCGGGCCCAAGATTGCCGAAGGCGTTCTGGATGGCGCTCGAGACCGCCGGTGGCGGGCCGGGAGGAGCGCCAGGCGGGGCGAGGCAGCCCGCTGCGGCGAGCCCGAGAGCCGCGGCCAGCGCGACACCGGCGAAGCGGTGCCATCGAGGTCGGGGCCGGACGGGGTCGGGGTCGGTCGGAGGGGCGGCGTTCGGCCGGGTCGCGGGCGGCGGGTGATCGATTGTGGGGCGATCGTCGGACGGCGCGAGCGGGCGGGGTAGGAACTGCATGAAGCCTCCGGGTCGTCACGTCCCGTCGGCGCGAGCGCGCGCGACGACAGACGCTGCTGATTGGGGGGGGTGAAGTTCCGCGGTCGAAATGACACGCGTGGAACTTCGGAGGTCAGGCTAGGAAGCGACGGCCCGCCCGCCCCAAGTCTGCTGTCTGTTATGTCCGATTTATGGTGTGAACTGGGTCACGATGTGTCACTTGGCGCAACCAGATACCGGCTGAGCCGGGCGTCGAGGTCCGGAGGCCGGGTTTTCGCCAATCGTCAGGTGTTGGGCCTGTCCTAGAGCTGACCACAAACGTCGCACTCGACGTGATGCGGCCTCCCGGCCAGGGACGCCAACCCGAACATCACTTTGGTAGAGGTCTTCCGGCGGGCGGTGAACTGCGTCCCTCCGCACTTCGAGCACGTCGGGACACCATCCCGGATCGAGACTCGACTCGCCTGATAGGCGGCGCCCCTCGCGGCACGCTGCGCCTCGGCTCGCTTCTGACGCTCAGTCTGAGGCTTCGCGTCGGCTCGCCTCCGGCGTCCGGGCCGGGGACCTGTCGGCGTGCTCGGAGCGCGCATCGGGGCCGGGTCACATTCCGCGCAGTGAACCTTGCGATGGTGGGCTGTACACGCCCACACCACCACCGAGCCGTTACCGCCCCAGGCGGGCTCCCAATGGTCCTCGCCCATCTCAGGCCTTCCCAACTCCGCTGGCGGCGGAATCCTAAGCCTGAGTTTCGCTGCCCCGTTCGCCAAACTCTCCTAGCGTCCGGGGCGTGGGCGCCGGAGATTTCAAGAGCGCGGGCATGTCCGTCGTCCTAGCCGCGGCATCGGGGCTCCTCGCGAGCCTTCTAGGACTCCACGGGAACTCGATCCTCTGGACCTTCCTCGGCGTGGGCTTGGTCGTTCTCGCCGGAGCGGAGACCTACCAGCGGAAGAAGCACCCTCGGGAGCGCCCCGTTGACCGGCTCAAGAAGGCCAAGGCTCTTAAGACCGTCGAGGATCTAGATCGTGTCATTGGGGAGGCCCCGCGGATCAGTGCTCCTTTGCCCACGAATACGCAGGAGTGGGTAGAACCTCCGGCACATGTCCAAATGAGGGCCGATGGTTGGCGGGCCACCGGCGACGATGCCGTCGCTATCTGGCCTGAGTACCACGACGACTTGGCGTCAGCCGAAAACTCGGACCTTCCCCGCTACCACGCCGTAAACATTGGGCATCGGAACGACATGCTCACGGCGATCCGTACAACGCTGCGGCAGCGGTTCGGCTTGTGACCTACTCGCCGACGAGGATGGCGACGGCGACACCACGGACGACGCGACCGACGACGAGGCTTGACTCATTGCGGCGCGGCCCCCGGGACCGGCGGCCGCTGCCGGATCCTTCTCAGGAGTTTCCTCCGCTGCACCCAGCGCACGATGCTGGTGATACCGAAAAAGAGCATCATCACCACGCCCAAAATCAGCAGCGCAATGAACCCCGCGTGAGCATCAGTCGACAGGCTTTGGGTCAGTGTCGCAATGGCGGTCAAGGCACCGCCTGCGGACAGGCCGAAGAACGTGAGGGGCAATCCGGTCGATGTGCCGTCGAACGTGTCGAGTTCGGAGTCCAGCACCGGGTGCATCACGACGTGCCTCGGCTGCCATTCGAATGTGACCGATCCCAGTTCTGACGCCGTCGGCTGGGGAATGGCCGGGAGCGTGCCGGGATCGGGTCCCGGCGTTTCAGCCACTTTCCGCCCCCTCTTCTGGCGATGCATCCAACGCGGCGCCGAGTCCCAGCATGAGCACGTTGAAGAGCAGGGTGTTTCCGCAGTTGTTGCAGACAACTGGGACGAGCGGATAGCCGTAGTCGTTCGCCATAGGGGGCCCATCCTGTTGAGCGCGCCCGGCAAGGCGGGTAAACGTCGGCGCTAAGACCCAGGTCCCGGGCTTGGCGCAGACCGGACAAGGTTTGAAGGACACGCCGCGTTCGGTCCAGGCGGCGCGGATCCGTTGCAGGTCTTCGTCGGACATCCTCGGCGCATCGGGTGCAGTCGCCACCGCGCGACCCTATGAGGTCTATCTGGGTGCGCCAAGTGGCACATCGTGAACTGGGTCACGCTGGATGATGGGACCCCAGTTCCGCGCCACGCCGCGCGGGCGTCGTGGGAGTCGTCGTCGGTCAGCCGAGCACTGCAGTGGCAAGGCGGGCCGAGGACCGATCGGTCGTCTCGTTGGTAGTGCTGCCGGGTCGGTGGCCGGTTTCTCGGTCTGGTCCGATGCCCAGCCTTAGTTCCCCGAACCCGTGAACCCGGCGGTGAGGGGCTCGGGGACGAGGGCGAGTCGGAGCGAGCGGGAGCGCACGGTCCGAATCTCCTCGATCTCGGGGGCGGCGGGGGCGAGGCCCAGGATCGTGCCCAGGCTCTCGCCCCGGTCGTAGGCGTCGAAGAGGGCCTTGATCCCGGCCAGGGAGAAGCCCTGTGCCCCCAGCCGCACGACCGCCCGCAGCCGCTCCAAGTGTGCTGCGTCGTACCGACCGACTCGACCCTCGAGGATTGGTGCGGGCAGCAGCCCCAGAGACTGGTAGGCGCGGATGTTCCGCGTCGTCAGTCCGGTCGCCGCGGCTGCGGCCTCGATTCGCATCCCCCGCTCGTCCGACATACTTTTATGATACATAGGGTGATGTTAGACCGGGCTGGCAGATGGGACAGGCAGCCGATGAGCGCAGACGTTGAGCGTCACCAGCGGGCGTGCTCCGCCTTCACCGCGATCGTCGACTTAGTCCGTCCGGCACAGTGGAGTGGCCCGACCCCGTGCTCGGAGTGGGACGCGGGGGCACTGGTCGAGCACGTCATCGGGTTTCACGACTTCCTCTTGTTGCGTCCCGCCGCGGTGCGGGCCGAGCGACCCCGCAGCGACCCGGCCCAGCGCTGGCGCGCCACCGACGCCGCGATCCGACAGGTGCTGGCCAGCCCGGCGATCCTCGACCGCCCGGTCGAGTACTTCGACGGTGCAACCCGCCGACCCCGGGAGATGCTCCCGGCTCTCACCACCGACGTTCTCGTGCACACCTGGGACCTGGGTCGGGCGATCGCCGGCCCCGATCGACTGGACCCCGACCTGTGCGAGCGGGCATTGCGCGACGCCCGCCGCTCGGCACAGCCACGCCAGACGTCGGCGCTGTTCGGCCCTGTGGTCCCGGTACCCGAGGGGTTCGACTCGCAGAGCTCTCTGCTGGCGCTCCTCGGCCGCGATCCGTTGTGGCAGCCGCTCCGGTCGGCTCGGCCCTGAGCGACGGAGCGACGGTGCTGGGACATCTCGGGATCAACGTGCCCGACCTCGCGGCGGCCAAGGAGTATTACGACCAGCTCCTGCCGACTCTCGGGTTCGAGCCCTTTCTCAGCGCCGTCGACCAGTTCGCGTACCGGCCCGCCCACAGCAAGCCGGGGACCTACCTCTTCTTTTACGCGGCGCGGGACGACCGGCCCTACTCGCGGGACGCCAGCGGGCTCCAGCACCTCGCGTTTCGAGTCCGGACCCGCTCCGAGGTGCGGGCCGCGCATCGGCTCGCCACCGGCCTCGGGGCCGAGGTCGTGCACCCGCCCCGACACTTCCCCGAGTACCCGCCGCCCTACTACGCGACCTTCTGGGTCGACCCCCACGGGTTCCTGCTGGAGGTGGTCTGCCACGCCGACCGCGAGTAGCCGCCCGCCGATCGGCCGGCTCGTGGAGCGGGTGACGGGGATCGAACCCGCATAACCAGCTTGGAAGGCTGGGGCTCTGCCATTGAGCTACACCCGCGCGCCGGGCCGCGTCCAGACCCGTTCCGTCGGGGAGGGGGGATTTGAACCCCCGACCGCCTGCCCCCAAAGCAGGAGCTCTACCGAGCTGAGCCACTCCCCGTGATTTCGAGCCCTGACCCGCGCGTTCGCGACGCCACGGCCGCGTCGCCATCGAGCACAGGGCCCAGAGACCACCTGCCTCCCCTAACACCCGAACGCTTCGGGGTCTCGGCGGTCGTGAGCGGCGACGTGACGGACAGCGTAGGCGAGCTCCTGACGTTCACCGAGAGCTTCCGACGGGCCCTCCAGGCCGCCAACCGCTCTCAACCGCCGCACGTGCGCCGATCGCAGGCCGAGTCACGTCAATCCGCGTCTCTGGCAGCCCGAGCTCGGCGTGCTTGCTCGGCGCCAAGAACGCTCCGACACGGTCATTGGTTCGCTTCGATGGGCCCGGCGACGCGCACCGCTGGGTCTCACACACCAACTCCCCGAACCACGGGACCACAACCCGCCCGCGCCACGGGAAGCTCAAGCTGAGCTGCGCGGGGTACCACGAACCGCGTCAACCTGCGCCGCCTCGTCGCCCCGGCCCGTGCCGAGATCGTCACAATCAAGCTCATCAAATGGGCCGACAGACGGACCTGCTGCCCGTCCGGTCCGCGCGCCCTCTTATGCCTCTCTTAGGGTCCATTCGATACCTTCGTTCGCGCGGTGGTACCCATCCGGGAACCCTCCGCCCGCGCGGGGCGTTCCTGAGGGCGGTTACGCGACCCCGAAGGTCGGAACGACGCTATTCCTTCGTTGGGATACGGGAGGATGTGCTCCAATGCCGGTTGCGAACGGACCTGGGCCGGAGGGAGCTGACCCGGTTGCTGTCACCGTCGAGCCCGACGGTGCAGACGCAGGCCAGGCCTCCGCCGTACCGTCGCGGGACGGCTCCGCTGACCGGGTGGCACGGCTGCGTCGTGGTCTGGGTCGGCCCCCGGTGTGGGCGGTTGTCGAGGCAGCAGTGGTCGCCGTCGTGCTGGTGGTCGCGTTGGCGACTCCCTCGGGCGATCTGGTGCCGACGACCACGTCGTCGCAGCAGCTGATCACCGTGACGAGGGGCACGTTGAGCAACACGGTTTCGGCCCAAGGGACCGTGGCAGCGTCGAACACGGCCAATCTGACCTTCACCGCGGCAGGGACGGTTACGGCGGTCAACGTCCAAGCCGGGGACATGGTGACGGCGGGCGAAGTGCTCGCCACGGCGGACTCGGCCCAGCTGGCGGGCGCGCTCGCGTCGGCGCAGGCGACCCTGACGAGCGCGCAAGCGAAGGTGTCCGATGACGAGTCGTCGTCGGCGTCGGCGGCGCAGCTCGCCGCCGACCAGGCGAGCTTGACCTCCGACTTTGCCGCGGTGGGCGAGGCTCAGCAGGCGCTCGCCGGCGCGTCGTTGGTCGCGCCGTTCGCGGGCGAGGTCGCCCAGGTGAACGTCACTTCTGGTGAGCAGCTCTCGACGACCGGCACGGGTGGGACGTCGCTCACGGGATCCCAGAGCGGATCCGGTCGATCGTCCTCGGCGATCGGCTCGAGCAGTGGCTCGAGTGGCGGCCTTGGTGGTGGCGCGGGCGGCGGTGGTGGTGCGGGCGGCGGTGGTGGTTCGTCGTCTTCATCGTCTTCGTCGTCTTCGTCCACATCGAGTCCGGCCATCGAGGTCATCACGCCCGGGGCGTACACGGCCAGCCTCCCGATCTCCAGCGCGGATATCGCCAACGTCGCGGTGGGTCAGAGCGCGACGTTGACCGTGACGACGGCAGTCACCACGGGCGGCTTCGGCGGCTTCCTCGGCGGGTTGGCCGGTCGTTTGGGCCTGGGAGGCTCGGGTGGCTCGAGCTCGTCGAGCCGGTCGGCGACCGGGGCGACGGCGACGGGCACCGTGACCGCGGTCTCGAAGGTCGCGACTGCGAGTTCGGGTGTCGCGCAGTACCCGGCGACGGTGTCGTTCAATGCACCGGCGACGGGCTTCTACGTCGGTGCGAGCGTGATCGGCGCGATCTCGACGAACGCGATCCATAACGTGATCCTGGTCCCGGTCGGCGCGGTCACGACCAGCAACGGAACGTCGACGGTCGTCGTGGCCACGAAGGGGACGCTGTCGGGTCCCACGCGGACTCAGATCGTGAAGACGGGAGCGAGCGCGAACGGCTTCGTCGAGATCACCTCTGGCCTCACGGAGGGCGACCAGCTGGTGACGACGACGACGACGGTGGCCTCTTCTGGTACTGGTTCCACGTCGTCGGGCAGCGGTTCCACGTCCTCGGCGGGGACCGGCAGCACCACGACTGGCTCGGGCGGCTGACGGGATGTCAACGAGCGACGACGTGACGTCGCCGGCGATCGTGGAGCTGATCGACGTCGAGAAGGTCTACCGCAGCGGCGAGCTCGAGGTCGCGGCGTTGCGGGGCGTCTCACTCCGGGTCGACGAGAACGAGTACCTGGCGATCGTTGGCCCCTCGGGGTCCGGCAAGTCCACCTTGATGCACATTCTCGGTTGCCTCGACGTCCCCACGAGCGGGATCTTCCGCATCATCGGACATGACGCCCAATCACTGGACGAAGACGTCCTCGCCCGCATCCGGAATGCCTTCATCGGATTTGTGTTCCAGCAGTTCAACCTCTTGGCCCACCTGACCGCGTTGCAGAATGTGGCGCTGCCGCTCGTCTATGCCGGCGTGGACCCTGATGAGCGACGCGCGCGTGCGATCGCTGCGCTCGACAAAGTCACTCTCGCGGATCGGGCGGAGCACCGGCCCGGCGAGCTCTCCGGCGGGCAGCAGCAACGAGTCGCGGTGGCGAGGGCCCTGATCAGCGAACCGGCCATGATCCTCGCCGACGAGCCGACCGGCAATCTCGACTCTGCGGCGGCGGCCGACGTCTTGGAGCTGCTCGAGCAGCTCAACGCCGACGGACGCACCCTCGTGGTCATCACCCACGAGCGCGACGTCGCGGCTCGCGCGAAGCGCACGATCGAGATCCGGGATGGTCGGGTGTGGGATCCGGAGGACCATGACGTCGGGGCGCTCGACACGGGGGCGCTCCGATGACGTGGCGCGACACGTTCTGGACGGCCATGGACGCCGTGCGGTCGCATCGTCTGCGCTCCTCGCTCACGATGCTCGGGATCCTCATCGGGATCACCGCTGTCGTCCTCACCGTGGGCATCGGGCAAGGAGCCCAGGCCACGGTGCGGGACCAGATCAACGAACTGGGCACGAACCTGCTCGTCGTGTCCCCGGGCAGCTCGACGAGCAGCACCGGTGTCCGGGGCGGCTTCGGCACGGTGACGACGTTGACGCAAGCGGACGCCGCGGCCCTCACCTCGAACGTCGCCGCTCCGGACGTCGAGGCCATCAGCCCGGTGTCAACGACGTCCGCGGAGCTGGTCAACGCATCGACCGGCGCGAACTGGACCACGACCCTGACCGGGACCACGCCGAACTGGCAGACCACCCGATCACGAGGCGCCGTGCTGGGTCGCTTCATCTCAGCCGCCGACCAGCGGAATGCGGCTCCGGTGGTCGTGCTCGGTGGCGTCACCGTCACGCAGCTCTTCGGGAGCACCGACCCGCTCGGGAGCTCGGTGACGTACAACGGCGTCAAGCTCCAGGTGATCGGGGTGCTCCAGAACTTGAGCTCCGCGGAGCAGGCCGCGAGCAACGACCTTGCGATCGTGCCCATCAGCACCTACGCGCAGCGTCTCGTCGGGGGCGTCAGCCGGAACTCCGTGAGCTCGATCTACGTGAAGGCGACATCGGCGGGCACCCTGTCCGCCGCGTACCAAGAAACCAACGCCTTGTTGCTCAATACCCACCACGTCGCCACTGCCAGCAGCGCGGACTTCTCGATCGCGACGCAACAATCGATCCTCGCCGCGTCCAACACGGTCGACAACACGCTGACCGTGATGCTCGCCGGGATCGCGGTCATCTCGCTGCTCGTCGGTGGGATCGGGGTGATGAACATCATGCTTGTCTCGGTCACCGAGCGGATCCGAGAGATCGGTGTCCGCAAGGCGATCGGCGCGTCGCCCAGCGACATCCGCCGTCAGTTCCTCGTCGAGGCGTCGGTGCTCGGCCTCGCCGGCGGGCTCCTGGGCGTCGCGGTCGGGATCCTCGGGGCAGTCCTCATACCGCAGTTCAGCGACCAACGCGTGATCTTGTCGATCCCCGCCTCGATCGGAGCGATCGTGATCGCGATTGGCATCGGCGTCGTCTTCGGCGTCTACCCGGCGTCGCGCGCGGCGCGGCTTGCCCCCATCGACGCACTGCGAAGCGAGTGACACGATGAGCGCAACCACCACGTCGTCGACGATAACCAGCCGGCTCGCCACGGTCCTCCCAGAGCTGGACCCGGTCGCGACGGTGACCACGGAACCCTCCCGCCGACCGCCGGTGCGGGCCCTGGCCGCCGGCGCGATCGTGGTGGTGATCGCGATCGTGGCGGCGCTGAGCGGTGTGTTCGCATCGTCTGGCTCCGACTACCGCACGGTGGTCGCCTCGACCCAGAACGTCAACGCCGCACTCAGCGGCGTCGCCACCATCGAGCCCCAGCTCGAGGCCACGATCGCCTTCCCGGCGGCCGGCACCGTGACGTCGGTCTCCGTGCAGATCGGCGACAAGGTCAGCGCCGGCCAGACCGTGGCCCAGCTCGACCCCCAGTCCCTCGCCCAGACGGTCGACCAGCAAATGGCGACCCTCACACAAGACCAGCTGACGCTGACCAACGCGATGAACGGGCAGAGCACCACCAGTGGCGGGCTGGGCGGCACCGGCGGCGCGGCCGGCGGGAGCGCGAGCACCACGGCGAGCGGTCTCAGCTCGGAGGTCACGCCGGCGGCCACGCACTCCGGCGTGCTGCTGGCGGTGAGGACCGCCGCGACCAGCCCGGCGATCGCGGCCGCGCAACAGGCGGTGCTCCAGGACCAGACGCAGGTCGACACCGCCCAGGGCACCGCACAGAGCGACGTGGGCGCAGCCATCACGGCCTGCGGGTTCACGCCAATCACCGCGCCTGAGCTGATGACGTGCCAGACCGACATCGGGACCCTGAATAACGACGAGCAAATGGTGAAGACCGCACTGAGTCGGCTGGCGGCCGCCTCGAGCACCCTCGACCAGCTCCTCAACCAGGCTGCCTCGACACCCTCGACCAAGCCGGCCACGAGCGGCGGCTCGAGCGGCGGTTTCAGCTCAGGCTCGGCGGGGCACTCCTCGGCCTCGGCGGCGCCCACCGCCGCGGATCTCTCAGCCGATCAAGCCGCGGTCGACGCCGCCGTGGCCAATGTCGCCGTCGCCCAACAGGCCCTCGCCCAAGCCACGCTCACGAGCCCGATCAACGGAACCGTCGACGCGGTCAACCTCGTCGTGGGCGCGTCCGTGACCGCCGGATCCACCACGGAGAACATCGTCGTGCAGGGCAGCGGCGGCTACCAAGTCTCCACCACGATCGGCATCGACAACATCCCCCACGTCGCGGTCGGGCAACCGGCCACCGTCGTCCCCGACGGCGCCCACAAGACGCTGCCCGGCAAGGTCGCATCGATCTCGATCGCCCCCAACTCGACCAGCGCCCTGTCGACCACCTACCTCGTGGTGATCGGGTTGAAGCACCCGAACCTCAAGCTCGGCAACGGCTCCACGGGCACGGTCACGATCACCACCCAGCACGCCAAGTCGACGCTCGCCGTCCCGACCTCCGCGGTCACGACCTCGGGGACGTCTCACACCGTCGAGGTGCTCGACGGCAACACCCCACGCAAGACAACCGTGCGGGTCGGCGTCGTCGGCTACACCTGGACGCAGATCACGTCAGGCCTCAAAGCGGGCCAGCAGGTCGTGCTCGCCCAGCTGTCCCAGCCGTTGCCTGGATCGGCCACCACCGCCACGACATCCCCCAGCTCCTCGAGCGCCAGCACAACCCTGAACGGCTCCGGCTCCACCCTCTTCGGGGGCCGCGGCGGCGGAGCCGGGCGAGGCGGCTGATCCCTGTTGTCCCGTTCCAACCCCCAGTATGAGGTATCACGATGAACAACCAGCCCGCATCCGCCCTGCGAGTGGGGACATCGGTCCTCGAGCGAGCCGTGTGGGCCGCGCTCCCGATCGTCACCCTCCTCCTCTCGCTCGTGCTCGCCGCCGGGCCGGCCGATGCCCAGACCTCGAGCACGACGCCGTCCCCGTTCGCTAGCGGCATGCTCTCCGCGCTCACGGGGTCGACGCTCAGCGTCCAGGCCCGAAACGGCACAGCGTCCACGGTGGTCGTCATCAGCTCGACCGCCTACCAACAGACCAAGACGGCCACCGCCTCCGACATCGCGCAAGGGGACTGCGTACGCGTCGCCGGGACCGGCAGCACCACGAAGGGCATCCAAGCAACCACCGTGGTGCTCACCAAGCCAACCTCCAAGGGCTGCACCGCACGGAGCCCCCTCGGCGGCAACGGCAGCGGATCCGGTGCCCGTCGATTCGGCAACGGAACCCCCGGCAGCACCCCGTTCACCTTGCCCAACGGCAGCGCCGGCACTGTGCCCGCCAACATCGCGGCCGCGTTCGGCACCGTCAGCAGCGTCTCCGGTAGTCAGCTCACCGTGAAGGAGCAAGCCCCGAAGACGACCAAGAAGACCAAGGCGAAGACTGGGACGGTGGCGGTCACGCTCACCGGCTCAACCACGGTCACCGAGACGGTCAAAGGGGCCGTCGCCGATCTCGCCGTCGGTTCGTGCGTGACCGCCAACGGGACCGTCGACAGCCTCGGAACGATCACCGCCAAGAGCGTCACCATCTCCCAACCCCAGAACGGCTCCTGCGGTGGCGGCTTCGGCGGCTTCGGCGGCGGCGGAGGTTTCCGAGGTAGGTTCGGGTCCGGCGCAGGTGCCGGGGGAGGAACACCGACCTCCAGCACCTGAGGCACTCGCGCCCCTGGGTGCAGCTCAAACCGACCCTGGACCCAGCAACGTGCGGGCACCAGCCAGATCCGCGGTCGTCGGCGTGTTCGCCCGCCTCGGCCCGGACGCAGCGGGACGCTCGCTCACGATCGACGTCGCGGGTCGAGCGATGACCAGCAGAGCGGGCCAAGAGCCGTCGGCTGATGGCTCGTGTGCTTGCGGTCAAGCCCGGACTGCGCAGCCGGTCGGTCAGGCGACCCGATTATCCAGGAGCTCTCGGTGCTTGCTAACCGGTCCTGGGAGAGGCCTGACACGGACGATGTCGTCGTCGATTTCGACAACCTGAGCGACCGCGCGAGCGCTCCCCTCGCCGACGATCAGCCAAGCGCCCTCGCGGATCAGTTTTGGATTCCTTGCTTCGTCGAGCAAGGTCCAGGGGAGTCCGGACTCGTCCTCACGGTTGAGGTCGAGACGAGATCGAGCTCGGGAAGTTCGCTTTGTTGGTGCTTGCGTCCAGTTGATCGCCGCGTACGACCAGCAGCGCGTTGTCCGGAATGAGCATGCGCCGCACCCGCGGGATTCGCTCAAGCAATCAGTGGAGGCTACTGGGAGACTTGTGGCACCAATTCCAAGGTTGTTGGGTTCAGAGTCAAGCCGCGACGGAACACATGCCGCAATCACCCGAGCAATGCGTCTGCGCCAATCCCAGCGCACATCACCTGGCGACTTTCGCTGTGCACATCGACTCGTCGATGCTGATTAGCGGGTTGAGCACAGCGCACGGCGTTCGCTAGCCCCAAAGCAGGAGCTCTACCCAGCTGAGCCACTCCCCGGTGTGTCCGCGCGCCGCTCGACGACGTCCCGGTCCACCCCGATCCGACGCTGGAACGGCGACGGGCTCGTCGGCTTCCTCGACGATGCACCGTGGATGCGAAGCCGGAGACCGCCAGGGTCAGTGCGCTCGCGCCCACGACGGTACCCGATCAATTCCAGGCGGGCCGACCACGACGGTCCGCGGGCGCCCGTCGTCGTTTCGGAGCCCGACGCTCCAAACGGTTCTCGGCAACCTCTGGCCGGTCGGGGACGCGAGGCCCCGCGCCGGCCGCGGGCCAGATCGCGCCAGAGACACCTCGGGCGGTCTCGCCGCGGCCTCGGCTCGATCTGGGGCCGTCATTGCGGGCGGTTCCATCCGGTAGCGTGTCCAGAACGGACGGGGTCGGGCCCCACCGACCAGGGCCCGGCTACAGCGTTGGGATGTGGCTCGTGACGAGGTCCCAGGCTCAAACGGAGCGACGGCAGCTCCGTCGATCGCGGGTGCGTCACCGGTTCTACGCGCTCGTGGCGGTCCTCGCCGTCCTCGGAGCGGCCGGCGGCGTCTTGACCGCCATGAACTCGTCGGCGTCGTCGCCGACACCCGCGCGTGCCGCGACGCAGGCGCCGACCCGGAAGACCTCGAGCAAGGCGTTCCGGCTTCTCTCCACGACCCCCACAAACGCCGCGACCGGCGCCGACGCGGGTGGCCCCTACACGTTCTCGTTCTCGCAGCCGCTCGCGGTGAACTCGCCCCTTCCGTCGTTCTCGCCAACAACGTTTGGGACCTGGACGCGCCCGTCGCCGTCGACGCTGGTGTTGACGCCCGTGGCGGACCTCGCACTCGGGACAACCGTGACGATGACCATCCCGGGTGGTCCCGACGGCGTGCGAGCGGTGAACAAGTCACATCTGGCCTCGTCGCAGACGGTGACCTTCACCATCGATCCGGGATCGACGCTGCGACTCCAGCAGCTCCTCGCGCAGCTCAACTACCTCCCGGTGTCGTTCACGCCGACCACCCCGACGGTCGGGACACCGGCTCCGGCCAGCAGCCTGGCCCAGCAGGGCCAGTTCCAGTGGCGCTGGTTGGACGTCCCGCCGCAGCTGCAATCGCTCTGGCAACAGGGGGCGAACAACACCATCTCGACCGGCGCCCTCATGCAGTTCGAGAGCGCGCACGGCTTCACGACCTCGACCAACCCGACGCCGAGCCCCCAGGTCTGGTCGGCGCTGCTCCAAGCGGCCACCGCCAACCAGGTCACCACGACGCCCTACACGTGGGTCATGGTGAGCCGGGTGCTCCCCGAGACCGTCACCGTGTGGCAGAACGGGGCGAGCGTGTTCAGCACCCCCGCCAACACGGGGATCAGCGCCGCGCCCACCGCGACGGGGACCTACCCGGTCTACGAACGCTTCACCGTCACGACCATGAGCGGGAAGAACCCAGACGGCAGCGTGTACCACGACCCGGGGATTCCCGACGTCAGCTACTTCAACGGGGGCGACGCGCTCCACGGCTTCGCGCGCTCGAGCTACGGCTCTCCCCAGAGCCTGGGTTGCGTCGAGCTGCCCTTCCCGGCAGCCGCGGCGGTGTTCCCGCTGACCCCGATCGGGACTCTCGTCACCGTCCTCTGAGACCTCCGACCTCGTGGCGTGCCGAGCTGCCACGACGGCGTACGCTCACCGACGATCGATCGGCGGTTCTCACCTGCCCCGGGCGCGCCGCAGCACCGAGGCAGTTGCGTCGTGCGCTCGCTGGGCCGCCTCGCGCACCGGGAGGGCCTGCTCCTCGCTCGACATGATCTCCACCGACACCGGGACGTCGACCCCGATCGCGTCGAGCGTGCTCACGAGCTGAACCAGGTCGAAGGTGCCGGCGCCGGGCAGTCGACGTCGCAGGATCGTGTCCTCCATCGCCGGACCTTCGGGCTCCTCATCGGCGTCGTCGAGCTGGACGCCCACGACCGCGCTCGGCGGCAGCGACCGCAGCAGCCCGTCATCGGGATTCCCGCGGTAGTAATGCCAGGCGTCGACGAGCACCCCGCCGTTGGGTCGTCCCGCACCCTCCACGATGGCCCACGCGCCGCGCAGATCGGGAATGGCACTCCACGGCAGGAATTCGAGCGCGACCCGCGTCCCGTGCTCAGCCGCCCGGTCGCAGACGCCCGCGAAGCGTTCGATCGTCACGTCGAGGGACGAACCCTGCCCCGCCAGCCGAAGATCGCCGCACGTCAGATGGTGCGGCGAGAACGCGTCGGTCATCGCATGCAGGGTGGCCTCGAGCTCGACGGCTTGGGGGTCGCCGCCCGCCCAGCCGTAGAGGAACTCGATCTCCGCGATCTGTACCCCGTGGTCCTCGAGCACGCGTCGGAGATGCGCATCGCTATGGCCCGCGGCCTGCAGGGATATGTACTCCTCTGAGAGCAATCCAACACCGGTGAAGCCCGCCGCGGCTGCGGCTGCCACCCGATCCTCAAACGAAAACCGCGGCGGCTGGCCGACCGGGGTGCCCGTCAGCGTGTAGTAGCTCGCGACGAGCTGGTCGCGCTCGCTCACGGCTCGGATGGGGTGAGGACCGACGCTCCGTGCACGGCGGCGAGCCCCTTGATCGAGACCGGGGTGAGCCCACCGGTAGTCGGACATCGTTCCAGCGACGAGGCACGCCGGTCGTCGCGGATCACCCGTTCGGTCATGGCCGACCCCCCTCTTGCGTGTCGACGACGGTACCAAGGGCCCCGCCATCATGGCGGGGCCTTTCTTAGGCCCATCTCAGGTTCTGTTTGTGATGATGCTTGCGACCCCCGCTTGGAGGATTGATGAGCGACGAGAACCCGCCCGAGGCCGACCCGCCGAGCGACGCGTCTGCCTCGCCCGTGCCGGACGGCCCGAACGACGCGACCGCCGAGGAACCGCCCCAACCGGCGAGCAGCGCGGCGACGCCGGCCCCGCCGGGGCGCAAGTCGCGCGTCTCGTTGCAGGTACCGCGCTGGGTCGCCGTCGCCGTCGCGGCCATCGTGGTCCTCGGCGTCGGCTTCGCGATCGGCTGGATCGCGGCACCCGGCGGTGGAACCCAAACGCTCGTTCGGCCCGCGGGACGAGTCTTCCCCGGCGGTGGCGTTGGCCCCTTCCCCGGCCGGCCCCAGGTATCGGCCGGCGGCGCCTTCCTGGGCGTCGAGGTCGCGTCGGTCACCGGCTCGTCGCAGGGCGTGTCGGTCGCAAGCGTCCAGGCCGGGAGTCCAGCTGCTCAAGCCGGGCTGCAGGCGAACGACGTCATCACGGCCATCGACGGTGCCGCGGTCACGAGCCCTGCCCAGCTCAGCCAAGACATCATGTCGCACCAGCCCGGGAACCAGGTGACGGTCACATACACGCGCAACGGCAGTTCGAGCCAGGCCTCGGTCACGCTCGGCTCCCGCCCCGCGCCCTCCACCACGGGCTGACCGCTCCGTCCGGCCGGCCGTCGCCGCTCCCCCCGCGGCGGCGGCCGCCGGCTCGGTCGCGCGGGCTGACGGACCCGGGCGGCTGCTCCAAACGCGAGGTGAAGACCGGACCGCCGGGGCCCCGACCGGTACCGTCGTGATCGGACGGCGCCGAGCGCGGTGACGCCGCGATCACCGAAGGCGCGGGTGAGCAGCTGAGCCACGAGTCCCTCCCAGGCCATGCACCGGCGAGCCGTGGCTGTGCGTCGGTCCGACCCTCGGGTCGGCCGCGCCTGGCGCTCGTCGCCGCGCTGGTGGTGATCGCCGCCGCGTGCAGCACCACCAACCGGTCGTACCTGGTGCCGAACACCAACCCGGTGACGACTCCGTCGAGCACCGCCGTGCAGACGGTGGCCGGCATGCCGCCGGTTCTCGACCCCGCCAACCTGTACAGCGCGGCCGAGTCGAACATGTTCAGCCCCGCCGTCGCCGGCGCGTTGCCTCGGATTTACGTCCCCAACCTCAGCTCGAACACGGTGTCCGTCATCGACCCGTCGACCCGCAAGGTCGTCAACACGTTCCCAGTCGGGGCGAACCCCGAGCACGTGGTCCCGTCGTATGACCTGCAGACGCTCTGGGTGACGAACAACGCCGAAGGGCAAACGACCGGCAGCCTCACGCCGATCGATCCCAAGACCGGCCTGCCCGGACCCTCCATCTCGGTTGCGGACCCGTACAACCTTTACTTCACGCCCGATGGGAAGTCGGCGGTCGTGGTCGCCGAGGCGCTGAAGCGACTCGACTTCCGCGACCCGCACACGATGGCCCTGCAGTACTCGATCCCGGTCCCGAACTGCGCTGGGATCAACCACGCTGATTTCTCGATCGACGGCCGCTACATGATCGCCAGCTGCGAATACCAGGGCGACCTGGTGAAGATCGACCTGGTCACCCACCAGGTCGTCGGCTATTTGAACTTGGTCACGTCGGGCATGCCCCAAGACGTGCGGGTGTCACCGAACGGCAGCACGTTCTACGTCGCGGAGCTGACCACTGGACGCGTGTACCTGGTCGACGGCAACTCGTTCACGGTCATCGGTTCCATCGCGACCGGCGTTGGACCTCACGGCCTGTACTTCAGCCGCGACGACACGAAGCTCTACGTCGCCAACCGCGGGTTCCCGAGCCTCCAGGGAACCCACCCGCACGGACCCGGGAGTGTCAGCGTCATCGACGTCGCGACCAACCGGGTGATCACCACCTGGACGATCCCCGGCGGCGGCAGCCCCGACATGGGCAACGTGTCCGCCGACGGCCGACAGCTCTGGCTCAGCGGGCGCTACGACAACGTCGTGTACGTCTTTGACACCACGACCGGCGCAGTGCAGTCGATCCCGGTCGGCGTCCAACCCCACGGACTCCTGGTGTGGCCACAGCCCGGCCGCTACTCGGTCGGGCACACCGGGATCATGCGCTAACGCCGGCCACGTCGGACCCCGGCGGGCGTGGATCCCTACCCGTACCAGGCCCTACCGCCAGACTGTTCGGCGATGGCTGACCCCGCGACCCCGCCTGCCCACCCGGAGCACCACCGCCCGATCCCCGCCTGGCTCCTGTCCGGGCTGAGCACCGTCGAAGACGTTGTGTACCTCGGCGTCGCGCTGGTGCTCATCGGCATCGCCGTCGCGGCGCTCTACCAGACGACCCAGACCCTGGTCAGCAGTCACCAGTCGTTCGCCGAGACCGTCACGACCGCGGTCAACGGCGTGCTCTTCGTCGTGATCGTCCTGGAGATCTTCCGCACCCTCCTCGCCCACCTGGAAGGGGGCGGGTTCCAGCTGCGCCCGTTCCTCATCATCGGCATCATCTCCGTGGTCCGGCACATCCTGCTGGTGGGTGCGCTGTCGGCGACCCAGAACGCGGGGTTCGACCATGCCCAGATCGAGCTCGGGGTCAACGCCGGGGTGGCGCTGGTGCTCGTCATCGCGCTCGTGCTCCTCCACCGCAGCGGAGCGACCACGGACATGGAGACCGACGCGTAGCCGCCCGGGGGCCCATCCGAGCGGGGTTCGCCCGCCCCAGCTCGTCGCGGTCCTCGCCGCCGTCGTCGTGCTGGCCGCCTGCGGCGGCGGCGGCTCGGCGAGCGCCCGACGAGTCGCGCCGACGACGACCACGGTCGCGCCGACGACGACCACGACCAGCCCCGCCGTCCTCGCCCCCGGCAGCCGAGCCGTCGGCGTTCGCACCGACGTCTACGTCGACACGACACGTCCGACGCCGCCCAACGGCGGGGCACCTGGCTCGCCAACCCGGAGCATGCCCACCACCATCTGGTACCCCGCGACCGGCAGCGCCACCCTGCTGCCCACCCCCAACGCCCCGCCCGACGTCGCGCACGGCCCCTACCCCTTGGTCGTGTTCGCCCACGGGTTCGCGGTGACGCCCCAGACCTACGGCGCGCTCCTCGCTCGCTGGGCATCGGCCGGGTATGTGGTCGTGGCCCCCGCGCTCCCGCTGTTGAACGGCGACGCGCCCGGGGGTGCCAGCCACGCCGACTACGGCGCACCGAACATCGCCGACCTCGACTTCGTCGTCGGGGAAGCCCTCCGGCGCGCCGCGACGCCCGGGGACCCGTTGGCCGGCCTCATCGACCCGACCCGCGTCGCGGTCGCCGGTCACTCCGACGGCGAAGTCCTCGCCTATGCGCTCGGACTCGAGGCGTGCTGTCACGATCCCCGCGTCAAGGCCGTCATCGCGATGGCGGGCAACCTCGCCAACGCCGGCGTCCTGCCCGCACCCACCGGCGTCCCGATCCTGCACATCCTCGACGACCACGACCCATACGACCCGTATCCGGCGTCGATCGCCTTCGACCGTCAGCACCTCCCCGCGCCGAACGACCTGCTCACCCTGATCTCGGCGAGCCATCTCCCGCCGTTCTCGCAACCGACCGACCCGCACTTCGACCTCGTGACACGCGCCACCGTCGACTTCCTCGACGCGACGCTCAAGGGCCGCCCCGACGGGCTGACCGCACTCCAGGCCCTCGTCGGTTCCGCCCCGACCCTCGGCGTGCTCGAGGCCAATCCCGCCGGCCCGCCCAGCTCCTGAGCGGGCCGGAGCGATGCCCGGGTCGGTGCCCGCGCGGGCCCTCGAGGCTGGGGCGACGCGCGCCCCCAACCCGGTGCAGGGAGTGGTCGAAGGCCACGGGTATCCTGCCCTTCTCCCTATGTCCCCCATCACCACCTCGGTGGAGCCGCTCGAGGCCAACAAAGTGCGGCTCCGGGTCGAGGTCCCGGCGGAGGACTTCGAGCGCGCCCTCGACGCCGCCTTCCGCAAGTTGGCTCGCGAGGTCAAGGTGCCCGGCTTCCGGCCGGGGAAGGCGCCCCGCGCCTTGCTCGAGGCTCGGCTTGGCAGCGAGGTCGGACGCGAGCAGGCCCTGCGCGACGCCCTCCCCGAGTACTACGCCCAGGCGGTCGACGCCGAGGACATCGACGTCATCGCCGCCCCCGACATCGACCTGACGAAAGGCGAGGAGAGCGGTGACGTGGCCTTCGACGCCGTGGTCGAGGTCCGCCCCGTCGCGGAACTCGAGGGCTACGACAACCTCCGAATCGAGATTCCCGATCCCGAGGTCACCGACGAGGCGGTCGACGCGCAGGTCGACGCGCTCCGGGAGCGCTTCGCGGACCTCGAGGACAAGGCGGCGCCCCTCACCGACGGGGACTACGCCCAGATCGACATCAAGGGCTCCGTGCACGACGACGTCATCGACGCGCTCAGCGCGACGGACTATCTCTACGAGGTCGGCTCCGGCGGCCTGGTCCCCAAGCTGGACGAGGAGCTGCGCGGCACGCGCGTCGGCGACATCTTGCGGTTCAACGATGCACTGCCCGAGCGCTTCGGTGACCGAGCCGGACAAGACGTCTCGTTCCAAGTGCTCGTCAAGGAGACGAAACGCAAGGTGCTCCCCGAGCCCACCGACGAGTGGGCGTCGGAGGTCAGCGAGTTCGACACCATCGACGCGTTGCGCGCCGATGCCCGCACCCGGCTGGCGCTGGTCGGGAAGGTCCAGGCCCAGATGCTGGTCCGCGACAAGGTGCTCGAAGCCGCGGCCGGGCTGGTCCACGTCGACGTACCGGACGCGCTCATCGACCAGGAGGCGGAGCGTCGCCTCCATGACCTGGTCCACCGGCTCGAGCACCAGGGCGCGACCATTCCCGAATACCTCGCGGCCACCGGTCAAGATCAGACGACCTTCGTCGCCGGAGTGCGGGAAGGGTCGGTCGACGCCGTACGCGCCGACTTGGCTCTGCGGGCAGTGGTGACCCAGGAGAGCATCGAGAGCACCGACGACGAGTTCGAGCGTGAGGTCGGCCGCCTCGCCGAGCGTGTCGGGGAGAAGCCGGCCAAGGTCCGACGCGATCTTGAACGGCGGGGCCTGGTGGAGGCGGTACGCTCGGACATCGCTCGCGGCAAAGCACTGCAGTTTCTCGTTGACCACGCGGCGGTGGTCGACGAGTCCGGAACCGCTGTCGACCTCACCCTGCCTGATGGTGAGGCCACCGAAGGTGAAAGCCCCCCGCCGGCCGCCGGCGACGACGTAGAGGAGCCCCAGTGAGCCAACCCACCCCCGACCGGATCGCCCCCGCCTACAACTACCTCGTCCCGACCGTCGTCGAGCAGACGAGCCGGGGCGAGCGCGCCTTCGACTTGTACTCGCGGCTCCTCAAGGAACGCATCATCTTCCTCGGGACGCCGATCGACGACATGGTCGCCAACCTGTTGATGGCCCAGTTGATCCACCTCGAAAGCGAGGACCCCGAGAAGGACATCTCGCTCTACATCAACTCACCCGGCGGTGAGATCACCGCGCTGTTCGCGATCTACGACACGATGCAGTACATCAAGCCATCGGTACAGACCATCTGCATCGGCCAGGCTGCCTCCGCGGCGGCTGTGCTGCTCGCCTCGGGCGCCCACGGGAAGCGGTACGCCCTCCCGCATGCCCGCATCCTGATCCACCAGCCGCACGGTGGCGCGTCGGGCCAGGCGGTCGACATCGAGATCCAGGCGAAGGAGATCACTCGGATGCGGGAGCTCCTCGACCGGATCCTGGCCCACCACACCGGCCAGACGGTCGAGAAGGTCGGCGGTGACACGGACCGTGACTTCATCATGAGCGCCGACGAGGCGAAGGAGTACGGAGTCGTGGACGAGATCCTGACGAACCGCGAGCTAGCCTCGGTGAGCACCGCGGCCGGCGTCGGCTGAGTACGGCCCGTCGAGGGGGAGGGGCGTCGTGGCGAAGTTCGGTGATGGTGGCGACCTGCTGAAGTGCTCGTTCTGTGGAAAGAGCCAGAAGCAGGTCAAGAAGCTGATCGCCGGCCCCGGCGTCTACATCTGCGACGANNAGTGCATCGACCTGTGCAACGAGATCATCGAAGAGGAGCTCTCCCAGAGCTCTGAGGTCCGCTTCGACGAGCTGCCCAAGCCTCGCGAGATCTACGAGTACCTCAACGACTACGTGATCGGCCAGGAGCACGCCAAGAAGATCTTGTCGGTCGCGGTCTACAACCA